>NZ_JAIVLB010000006.1 GCF_020524495.1 Bacillus stratosphericus
TTATTATTATAACAACATTCGTATTCAAACAAAACTAAACAACCAATCACCGATAAACTATCGGCAATTGGCTGTATAAAGGTGTTTTGATCCCTGTCTCAAAAACGGGGGTCAGTCCCCTTAGCCTGCATTTTTTGTTAGTCTTCTTTATCAATGACATCTGAAAATAAACCGTACACATACGATTCAGCATCGAACTCTTGTAGGTCGTCAACCTTTTCACCTAAACCGACGAGCTTCACGGGGATGTTGAGTTCATTTCTAATCGCAAGAACAATCCCGCCTTTTGCAGTGCCGTCAAGCTTTGTTAAAGCGATCCCTGTCACATTTGTGGCTTTGGAGAATTCCTTTGCTTGTGCCATGGAGTTTTGTCCCGTCGTCGCATCAAGAGCAAGGAGTACTTCGTGCGGTGCATCTGGGGCTTCGCGCTCAATGACTCTCTTGACCTTTTCCAGTTCTTTCATCAAATTGACTTTGTTTTGAAGTCTTCCTGCAGTATCACAGATGAGGACATCCGCTTTTTTCGCTTTAGCTGATTGAACGGCATCATAGATGACCGCTGCTGGATCAGAGCCTGCTGTTTGTTTGACGACAGGAACGCCAGAGCGCTCTCCCCATACTTCAAGCTGCTCAATCGCCCCAGCACGGAACGTATCACCTGCTGCTAAAATAACGGATTTCCCTTCATTTTTCAGCTTGTTTGCCAGCTTACCAATTGTCGTGGTTTTCCCAACACCGTTGACGCCGACAAATAAAATGATATTTAAACGGCCGTTTTTGATATTCAGCTCAGAGATTTGTTCCTCTCCGCTATTGTAAATTTCAACAAGTTTTTCGGAGATGACCGCCTGTACTTCACTTGGATCTTGAATATTTCTTAATTTCACTTCTTTTTTCAGCTCATCAATCAGTTCCATCACAGTTGTGAAACCGACATCAGCACCGATTAAAACTTCTTCTAGTTCTTCAAAAAAGTCTTCATCGACCTTACGGTAGCGAGAAATTAGGTCGTTTACTTTCCCTTGAAATGAGTTTCTCGTTTTTTCAAGTCCATCTTTAAACTTTTCTGATACTGAATCGGTTTGCTGCGTAAATTTTTCTTTTAATTTCTTAAAAAAGCTCATTGGTTCAAAAACCTCCTTTAATTACTGAACAAGCTCTTTCGTTTCCTCTAATTTGACGGATACAAGTTTGGAGACACCTGATTCCTGCATTGTGACACCATACAAGACGTCTGCTTCTTCCATTGTTCCTTTACGGTGAGTAATGACAATGAACTGCGTTTCTTGGCTGTATTTCTTTAAATATTGTGCAAAGCGGAAGACATTGGCTTCATCAAGCGCTGCTTCTACCTCATCTAACACACAGAATGGAACAGGTCTGACTTTTAAGATAGAGAATAGTAAAGCGATCGCTGTTAATGCCCTCTCTCCGCCTGAAAGCAGGCTTAGGTTTTGCAGTTTTTTCCCTGGCGGCTGTGCAACAATATCGACTCCAGAGTTTAATAAATCGTTTGAATCTGTCAGCTTAAGGTCTGCTCTTCCCCCGCCAAATAATGCTTGGAAAACCGATTCAAAATGCCCACGGATTTGAGAGAATGTCTCAGAGAAGCGCTTTGTCATCTCTTGATCCATTTCTTCGATGACTTGGAATAACGTATTTTTCGCTTCTGTCAAATCATTTCGCTGTTCTGTTAAGAAGAGGTAACGTTCATTCACGCGTTCATACTCATCAATACTGCCTAAGTTCACTGTTCCAAGCTCTTCAATGGCTAGTTTGATCAGTTTCACTCGTTTTCTTGCTTCATCTGGTGTTAAGGTCAGATGATACATTTCTTTTGCTCCTTCAAACGAAAGCGCGTATTCTTCATTTAAATAGGCGATGAGGTTATCGAGCTCGACCTCCATTCGGCCCAGCTTAACCTCTTCATCTTTTAGGATTGTGGTGATCTGCTTGTAAAGTCTTTTTTGCTCTTTGAGTTCACGTTCAGCAAATTCTAATGTTTCAGAAAGTGACAGACGCTGTTTACGGCGCTCTGAAATGAGCGCTGTCGTTTTATTTTTATTTTCCAGCTTCTCTTTTGCAGCTTCTTCTAGCTGTTCTGCTCCGCTTGAGCTAGATGACATTTCACTTGTTAAAAGGGACAGATCTTCTTTTGTTTCCACCATCGTCTTTTCAGCCTCTTTTAATTCAGCCGTTAAGCTGGAAAGCTTTTCTTGTTCATTTGCTAAAGACTGCTCTTTTTTGGCAAGGGAGATTTTCAGCTCTGTTAATTTGGCAGAAATGGTTTCTTTCGTTGAGCTTTGGGTCTGCTTACGCTTGGTTAACGTGTTGATCTCTTCATCAAGAGACGTCAACTTCTCACCTATAGAAGCTTCAAGGGTTACCTGCTCTTTGTCCTTGCTCGCAAGTTCAGTAGAACGCTGCTGCAATTCTTCTTTTTCTTGATCATAGAGCTCGAGATGAGAATTAATATTTTTTTCTGCTACTTGCAATTCATATAGTTTCCCTTTCATCTCTTGCTGCTTTTCTCGAAGCGTTTCGCCGCGCTGACGCAACTCATTTAATTGGGTTTCGCTTGCTGCAATTGATTGCTTCGTTTCTTTTGTTTCTTTTTCAAGGATCGTTGTTTTTTCTTCCATTTCAAGGAGCTGCTTTGTTAATGTTTCGATCTCTCGGTTTCTTGAGAGGAGGGAGTTGTTCTTTTTTTTCACGTCGCCCCCAGTCATTGAACCACCTGGGTTAACGACATCTCCATCAAGGGTCACGATGCGATAACGATGTCCGAGCATTTTCGCCAGCTCATTTGCGCCTTTTAAGTCTCTGACGATAAGGACCGTTCCAAGCAAGCTTTGAATGACCTTTTGATACTTTTCATCAAAGGAAACGAGATGACTCGCTACGCCGATAAATGCAGCATGCTGCTCAGCTATTTGGACATCTCTAAACTGAATGGTTCTTTCTTTGATCACGTTTATTGGCAGGAAGGTAGCACGTCCAAAGGATTGCTGCTTTAAGTATCCAATGGCCTGTCTGGCTGCTGCTTCATGTTCAGTAACTATGTGCTGCGTGGCTCCACCTAGCGCAATTTCAATCGCTGTCTCGTGCTGTTGATCGGTTTGAATCAGCTCTGCAATGGCACCGTGAATACCGCCTAACCGATCCTTTGCCTTTAAGACCTCTTTGACTCCTTGGAAAAAGCCGGAGAAGTCTTCCTGCATTGATTCAAGCATCTCTTTTTTTGATTTTGCTTGCTGTACATATTGATAGGCTTGGTAAAGAGCCGTTTCTTTTTTCTCGTATTGACGTTTTATTTGCTCAAGCTTTTGTTCAGCCTCTTTAAATCGTTTCACCTGAGCCAAAATATCTTCTTCCAGTTTTGAAAGCTGCTTCTCAGCTTCCGTCTTCTTCTTTTTGACAGACACACGTTCTTCTATGTGTTTCTGGTTATTTTGCGTCAGACGCTGTAGCTGCATGGCCGCTTGGCGCTGCTGCTCTTCTAGAAATTTACGTTCATTGCGGATTGAAGCCTGCTCATTGAGTAGATCAAAATAGTCACTTTTCAGCTGTTCAATTTGACCTTCTACATCTTCACTATGAAGCGAAAGTTGATGCTGTCTTGTTTTCACTTCTTCTTTTAGCTGCTGCACTTCTTTTTGTAGGCTGTCCCGTGTGATTTTCTGTTGGGCAATCTTTTCGGTTAATAGTGCCTGCTTTTCGGTTAAACGAACGAGCGCTTCTTCCAACTGACTTTGGTTTGCTGTTGCATTTTTTTTTCGTTCTTTTAGAACTTCTTTTTTCCCTTCAAGCTTTTCTAATTCCTCACTTGTGAAAAGCAGAACTTCTTGCAGGTCATGTATCGATTCATCAAGCACCTGAATTCGGTCTCTGGATTCCTCGTTTTTGGCTTCTTTTGCTTGAATGTCTGTGGACTGCTTCATTTCATCTTGTTTGAATCGCTCGACAGCTTCGCCTAGTGTTGTCCATTTTTCGTGAAGTACTTCGATATCATAGACAGTTAAAGCAATTTCTACATGTTCAAGCTCTTCTTTTTTTTGTAAATAGTCCTTTGCAATCGATGCTTGCATCCTTAATGGTTCTACTTGATCTTCTAATTCATGCAGAATATCTTCCACCCGGTTTAAGTTGTCCTGCGTTTCAATTAGTTTATTCTCGGCTTTTTTCTTTCTTGTTTTATATTTCAAGACACCTGCCGCTTCTTCAAAGATACTTCTTCTTTCTTCTGCCTTACTCGATAGAATCTCCTCTACCTTCCCTTGACTGATGATAGAAAAAGCTTCCTTGCCAAGGCCTGAATCCATGAAAAGATCGATAATATCCTTTAAGCGAACAGATTGATTGTTTATGAGAAATTCACTTTCTCCTGAACGATACACCCTTCTTGTCACACTGACTTCGTGAAAATCGATCGGTAAAAAGTGATCTTCATTATCTAACGTTAATGTCACCTCTGCTAAGTTGACTCTTTTTCTTGAGTCACTTCCTGCAAAAATGATGTCTTCCATTTTTCCTCCGCGGAGGCTTTTTGCTGATTGTTCTCCAAGTACCCAGCGGATGGCATCGGTAATATTACTTTTGCCACTTCCGTTTGGTCCAACAACAGAGGTGACACCTTTCACAAAGTCCACGGTCACTCGCTGTGCAAAAGATTTGAATCCTATCACGTCTAAGCGTTTGAGGAACATGAGAGTGATCCTCCTTATGTATTTAAAGTACTATCATCTTACCATATGAAGTGAGAAAAGATGATAGAAAACAGAGTGAAATCCCCCTGATTGACGAGGGGGATTTTATTGGTTCATATGATGTTTCTGCAATCTAGCAAGTGCTTCCTGTGCAGCGTGCTGTTCTGCTTCTTTTTTAGAGCGGCCGTTTCCAATTCCGAGCACTTCTCCGTGAATGGATACATTTGCTTCAAATTCCCTGTTATGTGCTGGTCCTTTTTCATGCAGGATTCGGTATTCTAGCACACCTTTTCCATCGCGCTGAACAAATTCTTGAAGTTGGCTTTTAAAATCCATCACATGTGAGAAGGCTCCGTCGTTAATTTTCGGATACACATAGGCTTCTAAGAATTGTTCAACAGGCTCCAGCCCCTGATCTAAATAAAGTGCTCCGATAAACGCCTCGAATACGTCAGCTAAAAGTGCTGGCCGCTTTCTACCACCTGTCATTTCTTCACCTTTTCCTAAAAGAACAAGGTCTCCGAAGGACAGCTCATGTGCTAGTGACACAAGTGACGGTTCACACACGATCGCCGCTCTCAGTTTTGTTAAATCTCCCTCGCTCATCGCTGGATATTTCGCAAATAAGAACTGGGAGATGGTCAATTCCAAAACAGCATCTCCTAAAAATTCAAGTCTTTCATTGTCCTCGTAAGGTTTTTTTCGGTGCTCATTCACATAAGAGGAATGTGTAAAGGCTTGATAGAGAAGTTTTTCATTTTTAAAGTGTACTGAAATGCGATGCTGGAATTCTCTAAATTGCTCTAGTTTCTTGCTCTGTTTTTGTTTGTCTTTATAGTGTTTTGGCATAGCAACCTCCAGGTAGGCTTAATTGCCTTTAAGGATACTGATTATATGGAGTCTCTCTTTCTACATGCAAGGAAACATTGCTCCCAGCATCTGAAAAAGGCTGACAATTGATCAGCTGAATGTGTTGAAACTAACATAAATTTTCAAAGTCCCGTCATGATAGTAGACGGGACTTTGTTACGCTTATTGCTGGCTATTTATGTAGTTCACAGCGTCACCGACTGTTGCAATTTTTTCAGCATCTTCGTCAGAAATTTCCATATCGAACTCATCTTCCAGTTCCATAACTAGCTCAACTACATCAAGGGAATCAGCGCCTAAATCTTCTTTAAATGAAGCTTCCATTTTCACGTCAGCCTCATCAACGCCAAGGCGGTCTACAATAATTTTTGATACACGCTCTAATACGTCTGCCATTGCCTTTCACCTCCCCTCAAAGTATTATAGTTGATTCGTTTTTAAAAAACTAGAGAAAACATAACGAAATTTTGATATTTCTTAGGACATGACCATTCCGCCATCTACTTGGATGGTTTGGCCTGTCATATAACCTGATCCCTCTGAAGCTAAAAAGACAACGACGTTGCTAATATCTTCTGGTGCACCAAAGCGTGCGAGTGGGATTTGCTTTAACATTTCTGATTGTACATTGTCATCAAGCTTGTCTGTCATATCTGTCGAAATAAAGCCGGGTGCTACTGCATTGACTGTAATATGACGGCTTGCCAGCTCTTTTGCAGTTGTTTTCGTTAAACCAATAACGCCAGCTTTTGCTGCGACGTAGTTCGCTTGTCCAGGATTTCCGCATACGCCGACCACTGATGCCAAGTTGATGATTCTTCCGCTTCGCTGCTTCATCATTTGGCGTGTCACGGCTTTTGTACAGTTAAAGACACCCTTTAAATTTATGTTAATGACATCATCCCATTCATTTTCTTTCATTCTCATGAGCAGGTTATCCTTTGTAATACCAGCATTATTCACAAGAATGTCGATTGAACCAAATGTATCAATCGTTTGTTTCATTAATGCTTGTACTTCTTCAGCATTCGAGACATCAGCTTTGACAGCAAAAGCCTGTTGACCAAGTGCTTTGATTTCATCCACTACTTCATTTGCTTTCACTTCGTTTCCTGAATAGTTCACCACCACATTTGCACCATTTTTCGCTAAATCAATCGCAATGGAGCGGCCAATTCCGCGTGATGCACCTGTTACAATGGCTGTTTTATTTGTAAGCATCAAGAATCCCCCTTCAATGTTTGAATTGCTGCTTCAATTGTTTCTTGATCTGAAACGGAAATAGTCGTCAGACGGCGATTGACCTTCTTTACAAGTCCTGAAAGCACTTTACCAGGTCCAATTTCAATAAACGTTGTCACACCTAAATCGATAAGGCGTTCCACACTTTCTTCAAAACGAACTGGAGAATACAGTTGTTCAATGAGCTTTGTCTCAATTTCATCACGAGATGTCACGATGTCTGCTGTTACGTTTGAAATAACTGGCGTCTCGGCATCTGAAATGTCTAATTTTGATAAAACGTCTGTGAATTTTTCAGCCGCAGGTTTCATTAATGCAGAATGGAAAGGCCCGCTCACTTCAAGTGGAATCGCACGTTTTGCGCCCTTTTCTTTCGCTTTCTCTGATGCAAGTTCTACACCTTTTGCTGTACCAGAGATCACGATTTGACCAAAACAGTTTAAGTTAGCGAGTTCTACAAGATGACCGCTTCCTGTCACTTCTTTTGTCACTTCTAAAAGTGCCGCTTGGTCTAAGCCGAGAATCGCTGCCATAGCGCCTTCTCCTGCTGGAACGGCTTCATTCATTAATTCGCCGCGTTTTTTTACTGCATAAACGGCATCTTTAAACGAAAGAGCGCCTGCTGCAACAAGAGCTGTATATTCACCAAGACTGTGTCCTGCTGCATAATCTGCTTTGATTCCGCTCTCTTCAAATTTCTTTAAGATGGCGATGCTTGTCGTTAAAAGAGCTGGCTGCGCATTATATGTCAGCGTCAGTTCTTCTGCATCTCCTTCAAAAATCATAGAAGATAAATCAAAACCGAGGGTCTTGTCTGCTTCTTCAAACACAGCTTTAGATGCTGCTTCTTGGTCAAATAAATCTTTCCCCATGCCAATTTTTTGAGAGCCTTGGCCAGGGAATAAAAATGCGATTTTACTCATGCTGCTCTACCTCCATTAAGACTCATTCGTGTTTTCTTTTTGAACTTCTTGATAAATGATGGCTGAAACATCTTTTTCAACGATATCGCGTGCCTGACGAATTGCATGGAAGATGGCATTTTCATCAGAGGAGCCATGCGCTTTAATGACAGGTGCTTTTAAACCAAATAAAGCGGCACCGCCATATTCGGAGTAATCCATTTTTGATTTCATCTGCATTAATTTCGGCTTCATCATGCCTGCTGCTATTTTTGCTGTGAAGCTGGATGTTAATGTTTCTTTCAGCATTTTAAATATGGAAAGGGCTGTGCCTTCAATCGTTTTAAGGGCGATATTCCCTGTAAAACCATCTGTTACTACGACATCAGCTACACCTTCTAATAAGTCACGAGACTCGACATTTCCTACAAAATTTAAGTCTGATGCTTTTAGTAATTCAAAGGTTTTTTTTGTTAAATCGTTGCCTTTTTTATCTTCTGTCCCTACATTTAAAAGTCCAACGCGCGGATTACTTTTCGGAAAGACACGCTCTACGTATATAGATCCCATCTCGGCATATTGCACAAGATGTTCGGGTTTGGCATCGACATTTGCGCCGACATCTAGCAGTAAGAATCCGCTGCCATCAAGTGTTGGCAAAGTTGGTGCAAGTGCTGGCCTGTCAATTCCATCGATTCTGCCTACGATAAACAGTCCTGCTGTCATAAGAGCTCCTGTATTTCCAGCTGAAATGCAGGCATCCGCTCTTCCTTCGCAAACTTCTCGCGCCATTTTCACCATGGATGAATCCTTTTTGCGTCTGACTGCTCGTACTGGCTCATCTGTCGGTTCAATGATTTCTTTGGCATCTAAAATCGTGATGCGCTCATGATTTGTTATGTATGGTTTGATTTTGTTTTCATCGCCGACAAGTGTAATGTCGATATCTGAAAATGCTACTAAGCTTTTTTGCACACCGTCAATAATGGCTTTAGGGGAATGATCTCCCCCCATTGCATCGACTGCAATTCTCATGTTATGTGCCACCTTTTACTTTTGTTTTGAGCGATACATGACGAAGTCACCTGAGAAGACAACTTCCTCACCCACATAGCTGTTTACTGCAACTACGGTTCTGCCTTTTTCTTTATTATGTGAGGCTACTTTGGCTTTTGAGACAACTCTTTCGCCTTGTTTGACCTGCCTTGTGAACTTGATATTCGCTTTTGCTGTTAAAGCCAGTTCATCGTCGATGACGGCAACTGCAAGCGAATTTGCCTGGGCAAAAAGATGATGTCCCCTGGCAATTTGGTTACGGCTAAATACATGTTCTTTTCTCACTTCAAAAATCGAAATGGCTTGATCATCAAGCTCTACATCAATCATTTCTCCAATCACCTCATCCAGCGGAAGTGACTTTACTTCATCCCCTAATGTCTTTTCGGCAACATGCTTAATTCTTTCGCGTAATTCAGGGATTGACAGCTCCAAACGATCAAGACGAACCGTTTGAATGCTTACACCGAATTTACCTGCCAATTCTTCATCAGTAATGAACGGAGTCGAGCTGATCGTTTGCTGGAGAAGCCTTTGACGTTCTTTTTTATTTAGTTTCATATGCAGACACCATCCGTACATTTATGACTAGGTACTAATAGTAGTATATAATCTCATAGATGATAAATCAATCCTTGTTTCAAAAAGACAAGAAAATTCCTCCAGCTCTTGATCAGCTTAATTTCTCTCCGCCTAGGACACCGCTATCTACTAGCATCTGCCGAAGTTCTTTGTATTCAGGCTCTGTCCAAAAGGAGTCAGATTGCACAAGGTCTGCCGCATCTTTTCTAGCGGTTTCAAGCGCTCTATAGTCATGGACCATATCTGCCACTTTAAATTCAGGCATTCCACTTTGCTTTTTGCCAAAGAAATCGCCAGGCCCTCGAAGTTCTAAGTCCTTTTCAGACAGCTCAAAGCCATCGGTTGTTTCGGACATGATCCGCATCCGCTCTTTCCCCGTCTCTGATTTCGGATCAGCCATTAAAATACAAAATGACTGATGCTCCCCGCGTCCGACTCGGCCTCTTAGCTGATGAAGCTGAGACAGTCCGAAGCGGTCCGCATCATAAATGACCATAATGGTGGCATTCGGCACGTTTACCCCAACTTCAACGACTGTAGTCGAAACGAGAATTTGGACTTCATTTGCGGTAAAGGCTCTCATCACCTGATCTTTTTCATCATTAGCGAGTTTCCCGTGCATTAAGCCAATCGACCATTTTCCGGGATACGCCTCCGTCAACATGTTATAAACATCAATCGCATTTTGAACATCCAGCTTGTCTGATTCTTCAATAAGCGGACAAATAATATACGCCTGTCTTCCCTTTCTCAGCTCTTTATCCACAAAAACAAGAATCCTCTCGAGCATGTCATGCTTCACCCAATACGTTTCGATTTGCTTTCGTCCGGCTGGCAATTCATCAATGACAGATACGTCCATTTCTCCAAATACAGTAATTGCGAGTGTTCTTGGAATTGGTGTTGCGGTCATAAACAAGACGTCTGGATCCTGCCCTTTACTTCTCAGTTTTTTTCGTTGTTCCACACCAAACCGGTGCTGTTCATCTGTGATAACAAGACCGAGCTGCTGAAATTCTACTTCATCTTGAATAAGAGCATGCGTCCCGACTAATACATCAATCTCGCCCTTCTTTAAACGTTCCAGCAATTCTCTGCGGTGCTTTCCTTTCACAGAACTAGTCAATAGAGCAATGTTCAAATCCCATTTTTCAAACAGCTGGTAAAGTGAATCTGCATGCTGCTCTGCCAAAATTTCTGTTGGCACCATCAGTGCACCTTGAAAACCGGATAAATGAGCGGCATAAAGCGCAATGGCGGCAACCGCGGTTTTCCCCGATCCAACATCTCCTTGGAGCAGCCGGTTCATGCGATACGGCGACACCATATCGGACATAATTTCATCAAGAACTCTTGATTGTGCTTTTGTGAGCGGGAAAGGCAGGTTATGAACAAATTCAAAGACAGCCTCTTTTGAAAATGGATGCTGGATGCCTGATGTTTTTTCTCGTTCTTTCTTTCTAATCGCCTGCATCTTCAGCTGAAAAATCAGAAATTCCTCGTAAACGAAGCGGCGTCTGGCTTGCTTGAGCGAGTCTCTTGTTTCAGGGAGATGAATGGTCTTTAATGCGTCTTGATAGGACATGAGTTTATAGGCAGATACAAGCTCCTTTGGCAGTGGTTCTTCGGCTTTGTCTACATAAAGTGACAGAGCTTGCTTTACAAAGCGTCTCATCATCTTCACTGTCACATTTTCTTTTACAGAATAGATAGGTTCTATGCTGCCATCTTGTTCGCGCGTGCCTTTTTTAAATTCCTGTACCATAATGGATTGACGGTTTTTATCCCATTTTCCTGTTATTGATACTGTATCACCTAAAACAAGACTCCGTTTTAAATAGGGGCGATTGAAGCATATGGCTGTAATCAAAAAACGACCGACAAGCAGCCTGAATGTCAGCCTGCTTCGTTTTTTTCCATAATAGGTGAGAACGGGCTCACTGTGCACTTTGCCTTCAACTGTGACACGTTCGTCATTCCTTACTTCTTCTAAGTTTCTAAGCTCATAGTCATCATATCGATAAGGAAAGTAGCCGAGTAAATCGGATACTGTATGGATTCCAAGTTCGTTTAATGTTTTTTCTGTTTCTTCTCCAATCCCTTTTAGGACAGAGACATTATCTTTCAGTTTCTGTATCACGAGATGAGGTCACACCTCCGAAAATCTTCTTTTCAAGCTCTCTTGCTGTCGGTGTTGCAGCGAGTCCGCCTTGCGCTGTCTCACGAAGAGCTGTTGGCATCGTTTGACCAATTTTATACATGGCATCAATGACCTCATCACATGGAATACGGCTTGTAATGCCGGCAAGTGCCATATCTGCTGCAATCATTGCATTTGAGGCACCCATTGCGTTTCGTTTCACACATGGCACCTCGACAAGTCCTGCTACTGGATCGCAAACAAGACCAAGCATATTTTTCAGTGTAATGGCCATTGCTTCAGCCGATTGCTGCGGCGTGCCGCCTGCCATTTCTACAATCGCTGCTGCTGCCATACCTGATGCTGAGCCTACCTCTGCCTGACAGCCGCCTGCTGCACCAGAGATACTTGCGTTATTTGCCACAACAAAACCAAATGCGCCAGAAGTAAATAAGAATCTAACCATTTGTTCCTTTGTTGGCTTTAATGTTTCTTTTACTGCAAACAGCGTTCCTGGCACAACACCTGCTGAGCCTGCTGTAGGTGTTGCACAGATGGTACCCATCGCTGCATTGACCTCGTTTGTGGCAACTGCCTTACTGACAGCATCTAAGATGGTATGACCAGACAATGTTTTGCCTGATGCGATATATGCTTGAAGTTTTACGGCATCTCCGCCTGTTAAACCTGATAATGATTTGACACCTTTTAGTCCGTTTTCAACCGCCTGCTCCATCACTTCTAAATTGCGATACATCTGCGAGAAAATCTCTTCGCATGACTTCCCTGTCACTTCCATTTCTTGTGAAATCATAATTTCTGAAATGGAGGTATTCCGTTCTTCTGTAAGCTGCACGAGTTCTTTGACGTTTTTAAACATCATACATAACCTCCTTGTTGTTACTCTGCAATTTGTGTGACTTGAATAATGTTAGGCAGCGTTTCAAGCTCTAAAAGGACATTAGGGTCAATATTTTGGTCCACTTCAATTGTCATCAATGCCTCTTGCCCGACATCTTTACGCGCCACTTCCATATGACCGATGTTAATAGCGAATTTTGCTAATACATTGGCGACTGCCGCAATCGTTCCGTAGCGATCGTTATGAACCACAAGAATGGCAGGGTGGTTTCCTGAAAGTCTGAGTTCAAAGCCATTTAATTCTGTGATTTCAATTTTACCTCCACCGATGGAAATCCCGATTAATTCAAGCTTTCCGTTCGCATCTGAAATCTCTACTTTTGCTGTATTCGGATGCGCTGGTACTGCATCTTCTTCTTTAAATTCGATGTCAATTTCCTTACTTTTTGCAATATCAATCGCTGTTTTGATTCGTTCATCAAATGTATCAAAGTCAAGAACACCCCCTATAATGGCTACATCTGTACCGTGCCCTTTATACGTATCTTTAAAAGAACCATAAAATGAAACGACAATTCGTTTCGGTTCTCTTCCGAATAAGCTACGAGCCACTCTTCCTATACGAGCCGCACCCGCTGTGTGCGAACTTGATGGACCAATCATAACGGGTCCAATAATATCAAACACACTTCTAAATTTCATAGGTCTTCCCCTCTCATAACCACTCACGTATTGGTTTGTTTCTTCCTTTAGACTAATGGATTCATTTGTTTCCCGCAACTCATTTCACCGATGAATCCTTCGTAAAAAATTGCAAAAGAAGAAGAAGAGCTTTATGTGCCCTTCTTTCATTATTCAACAGCAAAAATATATGAATAAAGCGGCTGTCTTCCATCGTGGACTTCAACTTCTACATCTTCAAATGTTTCCTCAATAAATGCTTCTAACGCTTCCATCTCCTCAGATGATGCGTCTTCTCCTTTAATAATCGTGACAATCTCATCGTCTTCTGTCACCATTTGGCTTAACAGCTCTTTGGCTGCATCCAATTGATTTTTAGCCGTTAAAGTGATTTTCCCATTGAATAGACCCATATAATCGTCTTTGGCAATGTCGATCCCATCTATTTGGGTATCTCTCACTGCAAAGGTAATCTGGCCGCTTTTTACATAATCAATCGCTTCTAACATTGCTGCTTCGTTGTCTTTGTTTGAAGCTGTTTCATTTAGAGAAAGAATTGCCGACATTCCTTGTGGTACGGTCTTCGTCGGAATCACTATGACCTCACGACTTGAGACAGTTGCCGCCTGTTTAGCTGCCATGACAATATTAGAATTATTAGGTAAGATAAAAACGGTTTCGGCATGTATGTTTTCAATTGCTTTGACAATGTCTTCAGTGCTCGGATTCATCGTTTGTCCACCTTCGATGACGACGGAAGCCCCGATACTTTTAAACAAATCAGCAATTCCTTCTCCCATTGCGACACTCACTACTCCAAAGCGCTGCTTTTCAGCAGCAGGCGCTTTTGGTGCAGCAGACGAGTGATCTTTTTCTTCATTCACGATCGAGCTATGCTGGTCTCTCATGTTTTCTATTTTCATATTGATCAAGCTGCCGTAGCGCTGTGCATATGTTAAGACTTCTCCTGGCTGCTCTGCATGAATATGAACCTTCGCTAGCGTCTCATCAGATACCACAAGAAGGGAATCTCCAAATTCGCTTAAGTTTTCTCTGAAGGCATTTTCTTCAAAGGACTGTTTGTCATCTTCAAATTTCACCATAAATTCTGTACAATAGCCAAATTCAATATCTTCTGTGTTCATATGACTTTGTGCACTTTTATGATGCTCTGCACTGACTAGTTCTTTTAATGTTGGCAAAGAAGCTGTTTTAGGAGGGAGCTCTTCCCCTCTTAACGAAGCAAGGAAACCTTCATATACGCATAGAAGTCCTTTACCTCCACTATCTACAACGCCCACTTCTTTTAAGACAGGTAGCAGATCTGGTGTTCGATCAAGGGACGCTTTTGCCTCTTCAATCGTTAATTCAAGAACATGATCAATTTGATCTTCTGTCGCTGAAACAGCAACCGCTTTCTTTGCTGCATCCTTTGCAACCGTTAAGATCGTCCCTTCAATCGGTTTCATCACGGCTTTATATGCTGTATCAACACCCGCCTGTAAGGCAAGGGCAAATTCTTTGGCATCAATCGCCTCTTTTTGTTCTATATTTTTGCTGAAACCTCTGAAGAGCTGAGACAGGATCACACCTGAGTTTCCTCTTGCCCCCATCAATAGCCCTTTCGACAGAGCCACCCCGACCTTACCAATGTGATCGGTATTTGTTTCTTCAACTGCTTTTGCTCCTGAAGTCATCGACAAATTCATATTTGTCCCCGTGTCTCCGTCTGGCACTGGAAAAACATTTAACGCATCAACAATTTGTGCGTTTTGAGAAAGATGGTGAGCACCTGCAAGAATCATTTTTGCAAATGAGCGGCCATCAAGATTTCTAATAGACAATATAGTTCCTCCTTACTACGGGTTCGTAACTTTTACTCCTTGTACATAAATGTTGACTGAGTCAACAGAAAGTCCCATCGTGTGATGAATCGTATATTTGACTTTCGTTTGAACATTATGTGCGACTTCTGATATTTTTGTACCGTAGCTGACGATGATGTACATATCAATATGAATGCGGTCTTCTTTTTGACGCACAAGAACACCCCGGCTGAAGTTCTCTTTGCGGAGAATATCCGTCAAGCCGTCCTTCATTTGATTTTTGGACGCCATGCCAACAATACCATAGCAATCGATCGCAGCGCCTCCTGCCACCATTGCAATGACTTCATTTGATATATCAATTTGTCCGTATTTCGTTCTAAGTTCAATGGACACATTGGTTCCCCCTTTTTGAGAAATTGCCCTGAGTTATCACTATTTTACTATAAGACCCTTCTTTTTAAAAGAAATCATTAGTCTCGATTTTTTATCAAGTTGTCAAGGTATTTTTCTTGAAAGAGGAGTAAACAATCCTTGCAAACCCCTTGAAGCTGTGGTAAATTATTAAAGTATCTTGAGGCATCTCTAAGTACGTATATGAAGAATATGATGATGTTTTCGCAGTTAGGAGGGAAACAAATGGCACGTAAATGCGTTATTACAGGCAGAAAAACAAAAGCTGGGAACAACCGTTCTCACGCAATGAACTCTACAAAACGTACATGGGGCGCGAACCTTCAAAAAGTTCGTATTTTAGTGAACGGTAAGCCTAAAAGAGTATATGTATCAGCTCGAGCTTTGAAATCTGGTAAAGTTGAGCGTGTATAAGCAAGAGTAAACGCCTGCTACAGTTAATTGTAGCAGGCGTTTTTATGTGGAAATAAAGGAGATTACTCATTAATCTTTCTTAAATGAACCAAGCATCGCACGGACAATGCCGCCAAGAAATCTAGGCAGTTTGATTGTATAAAATTTCATTTTGTCCCCCTCCTAAAAGTACCGCTACCAGCACAATTGAGCTTAATCAGCCATCCACATTGATAGGTTGGTCAATCTTTGCTTCTTACCATTAATAATATGCCTTCATGAAAAGAAAAAGTACCATTTGAGTGGATGAGTTCGTTACTAATACATAGTGTGGAACCAGGCTCAATATGACAATTTTTCAGTGGATATTTGAAACCTTTTAATGTCAGCTTTTCAACTGGTGTACCAAAGGAAAGAAACGATACATATTTTTTGTCTGAGTCTTGTTTGATTTCATATGTACCAGGTCCAAACATCTGAATGATATTTTGTTTGTCCACTAGGGTGATGTTCTGCTTGTGCTGAATGCCTTGGTAAAGGAGATGGATATTCCCCAGAAAATGATCAGCTCTTCCACCTGTGATGCCGTAAATTTGAATATGCGCCGGGTGCTGGTCCAAGGCCCAATGAAGCGCAAGCTCTAAATCGGTTTCATTTTTTTCTGCCTGAAATACATTCAGGGTAGGCAATGTCTTTTTTAGCTCGCGAAGCTCTTCTTCTGTCACACTATCAAAATCACCAAATGCTCTCGCAGGAACAATGCCGTGCTCTAGTAAGAAGAGGGTTCCTCGGTCTACACCGACCCAGAGAATGTCATCCTTTGATGCCTCATGTTCAAAGGCCGGGATATATTTAAAAGGACCGCCGGCTACAATATGTATGTTCATGTTATACGCTCCTCTCTATTTAAAAAGAACCAAAGATCACAATGACTTTGGTTCCTTTCTTTACGCTTCTCGAATCGCCTGAATGGCTGCTGCGCGGTTGTCTTTTCCATATACCGCTGAGCCGGCCACAAGTAAATTAGCGCCTGCTTCTTTACAGCTCTTTGCTGTTTCTACATTGACACCGCCGTCTATTTCAATGAGTAAGTCGGTTAATCCCTTTTGTTCACTAAGTACCTTGACCTCTTTTACCTTAGAGAGTACGGATGAAATAAACGCCTGTCCACCAAAACCAGGATTCACCGTCATGAATAACACCAGGTCCACATCCTCTAATACATGCTCAATTTGAGAAACGGGTGTATGCGGGTTGAGGACGACCCCTGCTTTTACACCTTGTTCTTTGATGTGCTGTATCGTCCGGTGTAAGTGCGGACACGCCTCAACATGAACAGAAATGATGTCAGCGCCCGCTTTTGCGAAGGCAGGGATATACCGGTCTGGCTGTTCAATCATTAAATGAACATCCAGCGGAAGACCTGTATGCGGCCTGATCGCCTCTACTACATTTGATCCAAATGTGATATTCGGTACGAAATGACCGTCCATGACATCGATATGAATATAATCCGCTCCGCCTTGTTCCACATCACGGATATCTCTCTCCAAATTGGCGAAATCTGCTGATAGAATGGATGGGGCAATATAAACCATGATTTAGTACCTCGGCTTTCTGTCTTTGATTTCAGTTAAAAACTCTAAATAATGCTGATAGCGATACTCTCTGATTTGCTCATGCTTTACCGCATCTTTGACGGCACAGCCAGGCTCTTTCACGTGTAAACAGCATCTAAACTTACAATCCGTACTCCGCTCTCTGATTTCTAAAAAGTACAGCCCTAAATCTTCCGCTTCGATACCGGCAAATTCGAGTGAGCTAAAGCCGGGTGTATCTGCAATGAGCCCTTCAGCTGTACGAATGAGTTCCACATGTCTTGTCGTATGTTTCCCCCTGCCAAGATGGGATGAAATATCATTTGTTTTCAGTGCCAAATCAGGGCTCATCGCATTTAAAAGGGAGGACTTTCCTACACCAGACTGACCTGCAAACACGGTGATTTTATTATGAAAATGCGGGATCAGCTTTTCAATTCCGTCCCCTACAATTGTAGAGGTTAAATGTACGTCATATCCAATTTGTCGATAGTCCTCTGCATATGCTTGTATTGTTTCACGCTCTTGCTCTGTCTTCAGCAAATCAATTTTTGTGATACAGATAATCGGCTCTATATGATTAGCTTCAACAAGCACTAGGAACCTGTCTAAAAGCGATGTGCTAAAGGTAGGCTCTGTCGCTGAGAACACAAGTACCGCTTGAGCGACGTTACTGATAGGTGGCCGAACAAGTTCATTTGTCCGCTCTTTTACTTCCAATAAGTAGCCTTCCTTATCGTTGTCTGCTTGATAGACGACATAATCTCCAACAAGAGGTGTAATTTTGTTTTTTCGAAAAATACCTCTTGCTCTGCACTGAATCACTTTTTCTTCAGACTGATCCAGTACATAATAAAAGCCGCTTAATGCTTTAATAATTTTGCCCTCAGGCATAAAGTCCCTCCTTTATTCATCATCAGGATATTCGATCGTTTTGGAGCTCACCACTTTATCATCAACCGTCACCTGATAATATCCTTTTTGACCTGGTTCAATTTTAAATTTTATGGTTCGTTTGGTTGGTGCAGTGATTTTAAAGGTTTCATATAAATCAGAAATGCTATGCTCTGCATCGTCAATGGAGATTTGGACATTCATTACTTGCCCTTCCGTTTCTGGTTCATATGGGATCGAAATCTTTTCCGTCACTGTTTTGGCCGGCTTTTTCTTCGGTCCAAGTGAAAATGTGATCTTGACTGTATCACCTATTTTGACAGTAGTTCCCGCACTTGGTTCCTGCTTCATGACCTCGCCTTTTGGAACATCATCAGAATACGCTTCTTTTTCATCAAGCTTGAGTCCATTGTCCTCTAAATAATTCGATGCAGCCTGTTTACTATATGTCGTTAAATCCCGCAATGTAATATCGGCAGGTCCTATGCTGACTGTCAAAGTCACTTCCTCATCAGCTGCGACAAGCTCTGTATTTGCTGAAGGTTTCTGTTCCAAGACAAGCCCTGATTCGGTGTCATTATCATTCACTTCCTCCACGACGACCTGTTTAAACCCTTTTTTCTCTAATAATTCTTTTGCCTTCTCAACCTTTTCGCCTGTTACATCAGGTAATTCGGTCTTTTCTTTGCCTGTACTTTGATAAAGCTGAATCTCCGTTCCTTCTTTTACCTTTGTGCCGATTTTCGGATCTGTTTTGACAACAAGTCCTTTTTCAACCTTCTCATCTGCTATATCAATGGGTCCAGAAACGACGGTCAATCCGGCTTTTTTCAAGGTATCTTCTGCTTTTTCAAACGTCATACCAGATACATCGACGACCTCAACATCTTTTGGAAAGAGCAATCCAGGAAACACAGTGATGGCTAAAATTGTTGCAGCTGTCAAAACAAATAAGATCGACGCCAAAATCCGCGGCCATTTTTTTCGTTTCTTTTTCGGTTTTTGTTTCTCTTTTTTCTTCGGTTTTTGAGGCGGATGGACGGCTGCTTTTTCATTGTGTTGGTCTACTTGATGATCTTTTATAATTGGGATGGCTTTCGTTGCTTCATGATCTTCTTCAATGACAAAACGCTTTTCTTTTAGTCTCGAAGGGTCGAAGGCTGTTTTTAAGTCTTTTTGCATTTCAGACGCATCTTCATATCGATAAAATGGATCCTTGGCCATCGCCTTTAAAATGATGTTTTCCACACTTTGTGGAACAGAAGGATTCCATCTTCTCACAGATGGCGGTTCTGATTGCAAATGCTTTAGCGCCACACTGACAGCTGATTCTCCTTCAAACGGCATGCATCCTGAGATGAGTTCATAAAGCACAATGCCTAGTGAATAGATGTCTGATTTTTTCGTTGCAAGACCTCCGCGTGCTTGTTCTGGAGATAAATAGTGCACGGAGCCTAGGACAGAATTTGTATGGGTGATGGTCGTTGAGCTGAGTGCCATAGCAATCCCAAAATCAGTCACTTTGATGTTCCCCATGTTGTCTATTAATATATTGTGAGGCTTAATGTCCCGATGGACGAGCTGTTTCGCATGGGCTTCTTCCATTGCCGCAACGATTTGCTCCATGATGCGAACGGCTTCTTTTGGATGAAGCGGTCCGTTGGCGTGTATGTATTCCTTCAGCGTCATCCCCTCGACATATTCCATGACAATATAATAAATGTCATCTTCTTCCCCTACATCGTAGATACTAACAATATTTGGATGATCTAAACTTGCCGCTGATTGCGCTTCTCGCCGAAACCGTCTAATTAAATCATCATCACTTGCAAAGTCAAACCGCAAAATTTTAATCGCTACTTCGCGATCTAAAATCATATCTTCTGCCAAATAAACGTTTGCCATTCCGCCTCCGCCTATGACGCGAAGAATATGATAACGGCCGCTGATCCTTTTTCCGATCAACACTTGCTGTCACCCTCCTCTGTTTGGGAGGAGATTTCTAACAGTACTGCTGTAATGTTATCTTCACCGCCGTTGTCATTCGCTGTCTGAATTAACTCTGTTACTTTTTCATCAGGTGCAGTCGTTTGCGTTAAAATATGAACCAATATCTCTTCTTCTATTTTATTCGATAACCCATCTGAGCAAAGCAAAATTTGATCTCCTAGGTCAACTTCAAAGGTACGTGCATCGATTTGAACGTACTTGTCTGTGCCTAAGGCTTTTGTCAGTACATTTTTTCTTGGATGATACTCCGCATCTGCTTTTGAGATCTCACCCGTTTTCACAAGCTCATTGACAAGCGAGTGGTCATCCGTTAATTGGGTTAGCACTCCTTCTCTTAGTAAGTAGCAGCGGCTGTCTCCAATATGGGCAATAGTGACCGTTTGCAAATGAACAAGCGCACAAACAATGGTCGTTCCCATTCCTTGACACGCCTCATTGTTTTTCGCATGTTCATGTACTTGGTCATTAATTTCACTAATTTTTGAAATTAACCAGCTTTCTTGATCGGCTGGTTTATTTGGAATTGAAGATGTTTCCTCCCAGTGTTCTTTTAATGAAGAGACTACCATCTTGCTGGCTACATCACCAGCAAGATGACCTCCCATTCCATCTGCTACAACAGCGAGAAGTGTGTCTTCTTTTGCTTCAAAAATACCTGCATCATCTTCATTATGCTGACGGACTTTTCCTGTATCGGTTTGAAAGGCTGCCCTTATCAACATTCGTCACCTCGTCTCTTCCTGACGCTCCTTCGCTCTTAGCTGACCGCAAGCAGCATCAATATCATGTCCTTGCTCTCGTCTAATCGTTACATTTACGCCTCGTTCTTTCAGTGTTTTTTCAAATAGGAAGATTTGTTCTCTTGGTGTTCTGACATAATCTCTCTCCGGTACATAGTTCACCGGAATCAGGTTCACGTGGCATTTGATTCCTTTTAATAAGTCAGCAAGCTCTTCAGCGTGATGAACTTGATCATTTACTCCGCCAAACAGGCCATATTCAAAGCTCACACGTCTGCCTGTTTTTTGAATGTAGTATTCAATGGCTTCCATTAATTTTGGCAGCTTATACGCTTTATTGATCGGCATCAGGCGGCTTCTAATCTCTGTATTTGGTGCATGCAGTGAGACAGCAAAGTTGATTTGCATTTGCTCATCGGCAAATTGATAGATCTTTGGAATGATCCCGCTTGTAGAAACCGTAATATGACGCGCGCCAATATTTAAGCCATTGTCATGGTTAATGATTTTAAGGAATGCAAGCATTTCGTCAAAGTTATCAAACGGTTCACCAATTCCCATGATCACAACAGAGCTGACTCTTTCATCTGTTTCATCAAGTGCCTGCTGTACTTTTAATACTTGGGCAACGATCTCACCTGCTTCAAGGTTTCGTTTCAACCCGCCAAGTGTAGAAGCACAGAACGTACAGCCAATTCTACAGCCGACCTGTGTTGTGACACAAACAGAGTTGCCGTATTCATGACGCATGAGAACTGTTTCAATTGTATAGCCGTCGTGCAGTTCAAATAAAAATTTAATCGTTCCATCTTGAGATGTTTGTTTGATCACTGTTTTTAATGTGGTGATTGCAAATTGGCCCTTTAATTTTTCCCTTAAAGCCTTTGAAAGGTTAGACATTTGATCGTAGGATGTGACACGTTTCTCATAAAGCCACTCAAAAATTTGGGTTGCACGGAAAGGCTTTTCACCATGTTCTTTTAACCATTCTTTGATTTCATGAAGCTCAAATGAGTAGATCGACGGCATGTCTGTTTTCAGTTCTTTTCTTACTTTTTGTTTTTGTTCAGTCATTTTTTATCCCTTCTTTCTCATGCTGCAAATAAAGAAACCATCTGTTCCGAAATAATGAGGAAGAATTTGCACACTTCCGTTTTGAACAAACGGAGCAACCTGCTCAGGCAGCCGTTCATTAAGAGATAGATCGGGTTCGAATTCTTGGTGTTTCTGTAAAAACGCATGAATCACTTGTTGATTTTCTATTGGATCCATTGTACATGTACTGTATACAAGGATTCCCCTGGGTTTTAGAAGCGGGGCTGCTTCGTGTAGTATCGCTTGCTGAATTGTCGCAAGCCTTGCTGAGTCTTCTTTAGACTTTGTATATTTCATGTCTGGTTTTCTTCTGATGACGCCAAAACCTGAACATGGTGCATCAATTAGTATACGGTCAAACGAAGCTTCGCTATAATGTTCCGTTGCTTTCCTTGCATCAAGCGCTTTTGCCTCAATGTGAGTCAGGTTCAGCCGCTTTGCTGCTTGTTTAATGAGTTTCACTTTGTGTTCATGTAAATCAAGTGAAACAATTTTCCCCTCATCGTTCATTCGCTCTGCGATATGTGTTGATTTGCCGCCAGGCGCCGCGCAGGCGTCAAGTACCGTTTCTCCCGGTTGAGGGTCCAGCGCTCTTGCAACAAGCATTGAGCTTTCATCTTGAATGGTCACATAGCCTTTTTGAAAGGAAGGAGTTGATACAATGGATCCTTTCATAAGCTTCAGTGCATCCTCAGATAAGTCGCCAAGCTCTGTTTCAATCCCTCCATCCATCAGTTCATGCTGTAATGTCACTCGATCAGTTTTCATTCGATTCACACGAAGGGCTTGCTTTGGCGGTACTAAATGAATGCGACACATGCTTTCTGCTTCTTCAAAGCCATAAGCTTGAACCCACTCCTTTACGAGCCATAATGGGTGGCTTGTTTCAATCGAGAGTCGCTTTACCGGTTCTTTGATTGCATCAAAAGACGGAACGCCTTCTCTTTGTACAGAACGAAGAACGCCGTTGACAAGTGATGAAATGCCTTTATGCCCGCCCTTTTTCGTTAGTTCGACTGCTTCATGGATGGCTGCACGATCTGGGATTTTTTTAAGGTAGACCATTTGATAAAGGGACATACGTAATAGCTGCATGACCCACGGGGCCACCTTTTGTGGTTTTTTCACAAAGGGAGCCAGCATATAGTCAAGTGCTAGCTTATTTTGCAGTGTACCGTACACAAGCTCCGTTAACAGTGGTTTGTCCTGATCTGCCAGCTCTTGATCTTTCATGACTGACTGCAAAAGCAAATTACTGTAAGCTTGGTTTTGTTCGAGTTTGATTAAAGCGTTTAGCGCTATTTCTCTCACATTACTTTTCTTCATTCATTAACCCTAATTTCTGTCCAATTTCGATATTTGCGCCTCTTAAGAAGTTTTCCCCGCTCATTTTTTTCTTTCCAGCTGGCTGTACACTTGTTAACAAAAGACCTTGATTCCCAGTCGCAATAACTGGTCCTTGTTTTTGAAGCTCGATCACTTCTCCAGGCTCTCTTTGCACTTGAAGCGCAACTTTTTTCGCTTCCCAAATTTTCAAATTAGCACCGTTCCATTCAGTATAGGCAACTGGCCATGGATTTAAGCCGCGAACTTGGTTGTAAAGCTCTTCTCCAGGTTTTGTCCAGTCTAATCTTTCTTGCTCTCGCTTAATATTTGGTGCATAGGTTGCCGCCTCTTCATTTTGCGGGATCGGAGAGATGGATCGACTTAGAACGTTTGGAACAGTATCCTTTAGTAACGCTGCGCCTGCTATACTTAATTTATCATGCAATGTCCCCACGTTGTCTAATTCATCAATTTCTACTTCTACTTTGCTAATCATGTCACCTGCATCGAGCTTTTCAACCATGTACATGATCGTTATGCCTGTTTTCTTTTTACCTTGTAGGATCGCATAATGGATTGGCGCACCGCCTCTTAGCTCTGGCAGCAATGAGGCATGAACATTAATACAGCCAAATTCAGGCTCATCCAGTAATCTTTTTGGCAAAATTTGTCCAAATGCTGCTGTCACGATTAAATCCGGCTTTAGCACAAGCACTTTATCGATTTCTTCATCAAGACGTACCTTTTCAGGCTGTAAAACAGGAATGCCATGTTTTAGGGCTTCTACTTTCACAGGAGGCGGTGTCAGCACTCGTTTTCTGCCTTTCGGGCGATCTGGCTGTGTGACGACCCCTACGACTTCGTATCCGTCTGTAATTAGTGTTTCTAGCATAGGTACTGAGAAATCAGGGGTTCCCATAAATACAATACGTGCCATTTTCTTCACCCTTCCATTTCCGCAAGTTCTTTTTCTGTATAGGTTTGAATGATTTTCGACGTGAATAATACGCCGTCTAAATGATCAATTTCGTGCAATAATGCTCTTGCTAAAAATCCTTCTGCTTCTATTGTAAATGGTTTGCCTTTCTTATCAAAGGCTTTCACCTTCACATAACTTGGTCTTTCTACAGTGCCGTATAAGGATGGAAAGCTCAGGCAGCCTTCAATGTCTGTTTGGCTTCCTTTCACTTCAAGAATCTCGGGATTCACTAAGTCAATTCTGTCAGATTCTTCTCCTATATCTACAACTGCGATTCTTTTTGAGATGCCAATTTGCGGAGCTGCAAGTCCCACTCCATCTAGCTCAAGCATTGTATCGTACATATCATCTAGCAGTTTTTTGAGCTTTTTATCATAAGTATCGACAAGCGCTGTCTTTTGTTCAAGCACTTCTGCAGGATGTATGACTATTGGTTTTACTGCCACTGAAAGCCCTCCGTTTTACATCATCATATATGGATTCATATCTATTGAAATCATCAACTGTTTTTGTTCCATTTCTTTTTGATAATGATCTTGTATTTTCCGTAATAAACTTGCCAGTTCATTTTCCCTTTTGTATTTTATCACGCATTGATATCGATATCTATCTTTGATCTTAGCGATTGGAGATGCAGCCGGTCCAAGGATTCTTGTGTTCGGTGCACAGTTGATTTTCAGGAACTGAACAATGCTATCAGCGACATGTGCTGCCTTCTTCGCTTCTTCATGTGATACAGTTACCATTGCCAAAAAGTAAAATGGCGGATAGGACTGCTGACGACGATGCAGCATCTCCTGCTCATAAAAGGCTTCATAGTCATGGTGCTTTGTTAATTCAATGCTATAGTGCGAAGGCGTATACGATTGAATAATAACTGAGCCCACTTTTTCATGACGTCCCGCCCTTCCGCTGACTTGCGTGAGAAGCTGAAATGTTTTTTCACTTGCACGAAAATCAGGGATATGAAGGGACGTATCCGCACTCAGTACACCGACAAGTGTGACATCTGGAAAATCTAGGCCTTTTGCAATCATCTGCGTCCCTAGCAAAATATCCGCTTCTTTGTTGCCAAAAGAGGTTAAAAGCTTTTCATGCGCGCCTTTTCGAGAGGTTGTATCCACATCCATTCGGATCACCCTCGCTTCAGGCAATACCTTTGTGAGCTCTTCTTCAACACGCTGCGTGCCTGTACCAAAATAGCGAATATGTTCACTATGGCATTCTGGACATTCAACGGGTACAGGGGCTTCATGACCGCAATAATGACACTTTAGTCGTTTTTGATAGCGGTGATAGGTGAGAGAAATCTCGCAATGAGGACATTGCTCCACATATCCGCAATCACGGCACATCACAAAGGATGAATAACCTCTTTTATTCAAAAATAAGACAGCTTGTTCTTTCCTTTCAAGAACCTCTTTTAATCGGTTCATTAATTCTTCTGAAAACATGGACCGGTTGCCATTCCTTAATTCTTCTCTCATATCAATTAACGACACGTGCGGCAATTGCTGCTGGTTTACGCGGTGCTTTAGTGTTAGCAATGTATACACACCTTTTTTGGCACGCACATATGACTCAAGCGATGGTGTTGCACTTCCTAATACTACTGGACATTGATGCCGTCTTGCTCGTTCAATCGCCACATCCTTGGCATGGTAACGAGGCATTTCTTCTTGTTTATAGGAAGATTCATGCTCTTCATCTATGATAATCATTCCTAGATTTTCAAACGGCGCAAAAATAGCTGATCTTGCCCCTACGACAAGCTTGACTTCCTTGCGGTGAATTTTCCGCCATTCATCATATTTTTCCCCTGTCGATAATCCGCTATGAAGTACAGCCACATTTGAGCCAAATCGTTCTTTAAACCGCTGGACCATTTGAGGGGTTAAGGAGATTTCAGGAACTAATACGATCGCTTCTTTTCCTTTTTGAAGGACATGATCAATGGTTTGTAAATAAATCTCCGTTTTCCCGCTACCTGTCACCCCGTGAAGCAGAAAGGTTTTGTGCTTATGATCACTCACTGCTTGATGAATGTGTTTCGCCGCTTCTGCTTGCTCTGTAGTGAGATCGAGTGATTCAGATTGTGTAAACTCTCGGTCTTTATAAGGATCTCGATAGATCTCTTCATAGCTTTCTGTAAACAGACCTTCTTTAATAAAGGTTTTTAGCGTTTGAGAACTCACCCCTGTTTGCTGCTGTAAGTCTTTTGCTAAAAAGGTGGTCTCCTTCGAATGAAGTAAAAAGGACAGCAATTCTTTTTGTTTCACCGCATTTTTCTTTAGCTGCTGTTGCTTTTCTTCAAGCCTTTCTTTTGATAATGCGACCTGAAGCGTACGAACCTTTTTCTTTCCAGATTTTTGAGAGACATGATATCTCATTTCTAGATGGCCTTTTTGGACATGCTTTTGAACCTGTTTTAGTTGTTCAGGCGGGATGTCAGCGTAAAGAATACTTTCTTGCTGACCGAAAAGCTCTTTCAATGACTGCGGAAGTTCTTCATCTGCTAACATCTGAATTTCTTTTTCATATTTGGCCTTCATTGCTGCTGGCAGCATTGATTGAAGAGCCGTATTATGATAGGACAATGTTTTTTCCGTCAGCCAGTGGGAAAGCTCCAATAGCTCATCTGTCAGAACAGGAGATAAATCAAATAAATCCACAATGTCCTTGATGTTTCCTGTTTTTACGTCTGTTACATCTTTGACTTTTGTCACAAACCCTTGAATCTTTCTCGGACCAAAAGGAACGACGACCCTCATTCCTGCCTTAACGAGGTCTTTGAACCGATCTGGCACACGATAATCAAATGGCCGATCAACGGCTTTTGTCGTGACATCCACTATGACTTCAGTAATCATGCTCGATCACGCTCTTCTGGCAACAGCTGCTTTGCCTCCTTTAATATCTCAAAAGCGAGGTCTTTTTTGCTCATCATCGGCAGTTCTCTTTTTGTTCCGTCTGCTTTGATGATTGCAGCTACATTTGTATCCGTGCCAAAGCCTGCACCCTCTGCTGTTACATTGTTCGCGACAATCATATCTAAATGCTTGGATTGGATTTTCTTTTTTGCGTAATATTCTACGTCCTGCGTTTCAGCTGCAAAACCGACAAGCACTTGATGCTCTTTTCTTTCCCCTAGCTCTTTTAAAATATCTTTTGTCCGCATGAATTCAATCTCCAGTGCGCCATCCTGTTTTTTTATTTTGTGAGAATAATTCGTTACAGGGGTGTAATCGGCAACTGCTGCTGATTTAATCACAATGTCTGCTTCCTCGTACACATCTATTGCAGCCTGATACATGTCCTCAGCCGATTCAACGCGCACCACGTCTACATGGTCAGGAGCAGTCAAAGAAACAGGTCCTGAAATAAGCGTCACATCAGCTCCTATTTGCTGGGCAGCTTCTGCAATGGCATAGCCCATTTTGCCGGTAGATCGATTTGTAAAGAAACGGACAGGATCGATCACCTCTCGAGTAGGACCTGCTGTCACCACGACTTTTTTCCCTGAAAACGGCAAGCTTTTTGGCTCTTCGAAAAACGCACGAATATGCTCAACGATCTTCTCAGGCTCCTCTAATCTCCCTTTTCCAATGTATCCACAGGCTAAATAGCCTTCACTGGGCTCAATAAACCGGTATCCATCTTCATATAATGTGCGAATGTTCCGCTTCACAGCTGGGTGATCATACATATGCACATTCATCGCCGGTGCGATCCATACAGGTGCTGTTGAAGCAAGCAAGGTGGTTGTCAGCATATCATCTGCGAGTCCTGCAGCCATTTTTCCAATCGTATGTGCTGTTGCAGGGGCAACGAGAATGAGATCGGCCCAGTCAGCGACATCAATATGTGCAATGACTTTTGGATTGTTCTCTTTAAACGTATCGACATAGACCTCATTCCGAGATAGGGCTTGAAAGGTGAGCGGAGACACAAACTCACGGGCAGACTCCGTCATAATCACTCTTACATTTGCGCCTGCCTGTATGAGTTTACTAGTTAGTGCTGCTGTTTTATATACGGCAATTCCTCCACTGACGCCGAGCAAAATATTTTTTGACTGTAACATTTGTTTGTCCCCCTTAACGTCCTCTTTCACAAATTCGGTTACAATTCAAAAAAGTCAAAACCAATCGTAGTTTTGACTTTTTTGAACGTACCCTATCTGCGTTGCAGAAGCGATGGATTATTCTTGATCTTCTTTTTCAAATGTCAAAAGACCAGCGTCGATTTCTTCAAGTGCTTTCCCTACACATTTGTAAGACTTTGTATTTTCGATTTGTTGATCTTGAAGGATTTGCATTTCACGTGCCCGACGTGCAGACACTGTCACAAGCGTATATTTTGAATCAAGTTTGTTCATCAAAGAGTCAATTGAAGGATCTAACATGGTTTATTCTACCCCCAGCATTTTTTTATATCTTGGTGCGACTCTGTCTCTTCGCAAGTGCTCTGCAAGGACGATCGCTTTGATTCTTTCACAAGCAAGCTCGACATCATCGTTTTCAACGACATAGTCGTAAGCATCCATCATTTCAATCTCTTCTTTCGCAGCTGCCATTCGGTTTCGAATGAGGTCCTCAGACTCTGTACCACGTGTAATGATGCGGTTTTGAAGCTCTGAAAGACTAGGCGGTGCAAGGAAGATAAAAAGTCCTTCTGGGAATGCCTCTCTTACTTGAAGTGCACCCTGCACTTCGATCTCAAGGAAAACATCTTTTCCTTCGCTTAGTGTCTGTTCAACATAGTCAACAGGCGTACCGTAGTAATTCTCTACATATTCTGCCCATTCTAACAGCTTTTTGTTTTTAATCATATCTTCAAATTCTTCCCTGGTTTTAAAAAAATAATCGACACCATTTCTTTCACCTTCACGCGGTTTGCGCGTCGTCACAGAAATAGAGTATTCAAATTTCGTATCTTCTTGGGAGAAAATGGCTTGTCTGACCGTTCCTTTTCCAACTCCCGAAGGTCCAGAGAGAACGATTAAAAGTCCTCTTTCTTTCATAATGGCGTATTACCCCTGCCCTTCATCTATGATTTCTTCTTTTACAGAAAGTCTTTGCGCAACAGTCTCAGGCTGAACGGCAGATAAAATGACATGGTCACTGTCCATAATGACAACAGCACGGGTTCTTCTTCCGTATGTAGCATCTATGAGCATGCCTCGATCTCTTGCGTCTTGTATCATTCGTTTAATCGGTGCTGATTCTGGACTGACGATCGAAATCATCCGGTTCGCTGAAATGATGTTTCCAAATCCGATATTGATCAACTTTATGGTCATCTTCTTTCGTCCCCCTGTAATATAAACGTCTCTAGTCTCCCCGAAAGAGACGCACTGTAAACAGCATACACAATGACTATTCTATATTTTGCACTTGTTCTTTTATTTTTTCAATAGCACTTTTCATTTCAACCACCAGCTTTGTTAAATGGTGATGGTTCGCTTTTGATCCAATGGTGTTCACTTCACGGTTGAGCTCCTGTACAAGAAAGTCAAGTTTCCGGCCGACAGCGCCGCCTTGCGTCAGGATTTGCTGAAATTGCTGGAAATGACTTTTTAATCTCGTGATCTCTTCCGTAATGTCACATCGATCAGCAAAAATGGCAGCCTCTGTGACTAGCCGGTTTTCTTCAAGCGCCTCTCCGATCCATTCTTGCAATCTTTGATTCAATCGCTCTTTGTACTGACTCACAACCTCTGGTGCAAATTCTTTTATTTCTTCTGTATAGGCCTCTAGTTCAGATAGTCTGAGCTCACAATCTTTTTGAAGAGATGTCCCCTCTTGCTCCCTCATGAAGCAAAGCTCCTCGACAGCAGTTTCACAGGCTTCTATCAGCAAATGCTCCAGCTGCTCATTTCGGCTGACCGACTCTTCTACCTGAACGGCATGTTCCAGCTCAAGTAAGTCATGTGCATGCTTGATGCCAGAAATGTGATAGCGGTCCGCGAGGTCCTTTGCGGCTTTCATGTATTCATCAAGAAGCGACCAGTCAATCTGAAGAGACCGGCTTGCTAGTTTACCGCCTTCAATCGTAACAAACAGCTCAATTCTACCACGCTGAACGTGACGAAGAATGATTTTTTTCAATGTATCTTCTAAATATAAAAGCGGCCTCGGCAAACGGGCATGAACCTCTTTAAAACGGTGATTGACCGATTTTAGCTCGACTGACACTGTCAGTTCTTCATCGGTTTTACTCGCTTGGCCGAATCCCGTCATACTGCGTATCATGTCAAAACACCCAATTCTTTCATAAGAATAAAATGAAAAAGGTAATAGAAGACACTATTACCTCAAAATTATACCATAACGAATTATTTTTTTCTTGTCAAAAGTGATCCTGCCAGTAAAAAAGTTGGCAGTGCGGACATACCGATAATCAGCAGCCAATCAAATGGTGCAATTGCCACCGTTTTGAAAATTGGCTGAAGAGGCGGATAATAAATAACCACAAACATCAGAAGAAGAGATGACAAAACAGCTCCGATTAAGTATATATTCCCAAATGGATTACGTTCAAAAATAGATCGTTCACTGCGGCAGTCAAATACATGAATGAGCTGCGCCAACACAAGCGTGCTAAATGCGACAGTCTGTGCATATTGCAGTTCGTTTGGATCGCGGTAATATACAAACATAAATGCTAATAGGGTGGCTAGCCCGATGAGGAAGCCCCTTGATATGACCTTCCAGCCAAGCCCCCTCGCAAAAATTCCCTCTTTCATGTTCCGCGGCTTTCTCTTCATCACATCGCCTTCTGGCTTATCCATTCCAAGTGCCATAGCTGGTAGACCGTCTGTCACAAGGTTTACCCATAGAATTTGAATGGGAACGAGAGGAAGCGGAAGCGCAAGGAGCATCGCAAACAGCATAACCAAAATTTCTCCAACATTTGAGGCAAGCAAATAGCGGACAAATTTGCGAATGTTTTCGTAAATATTCCGTCCCTCTTTAATGGCGGATTTAATGGTCGCAAAATTGTCATCAAGTAAAATGAGGGAGGAAGCTTCTTTGGCTACGTCTGTTCCGGTGATGCCCATTGATATTCCGATATCTGCCTGTTTAATCGCGGGCGCATCATTGACTCCATCACCTGTCATCGCCACAATATGGCCATTTTTTTGGTAGGCCTTCACAATTCTCAGCTTATGCTCTGGAGATACCCGGGCAAAGACGTATACATTTTCAGCCATTTGCTCAAGCTTTTTGTCACTAAGCTGATCCAACGCTTTCCCGTCAAGCACCTTTCCTTGCTTTGGTAAAAGGCTCAAGTCCTTTGCAATGGCTTTGGCTGTTTCTACGTGATCTCCTGTAATCATAACGGTTTTAATTCCAGCATCCCGGCATTCTTTGATGGCTCGCCTAACTTCAGGACGAGGTGGATCGATCATGCCCTCTAACCCGATAAACGTTAAATCCATTTCAGCCTGCTGAACAGATGTGATTTTTTCTTTCAGACCAACTTTTTTATACGCAATGGCTATGGTTCTCAGTGCTTGCCTTGCTAAGCCTTGAATGGCGGCTTCTGTTTCTTGTCGATGGGTTTGAGTGAAAGAGGCTGTGCGTCCTCCGTGCATGATATGACTTGAACGGTTCATCAGCACATCTGGCGCACCTTTTGCAATAACATACCGCTCTTTCTCATTGGTTTCTATGACGACTGACATCATTTTTCTTTCTGAGTCAAAAGGAAACTCCTCTACTACGTGAAACCCTGCTTCTATAAATTGCTCAGTAAACCCCGCTTTACGCGCTGCGGTTAGAAGTGCCCCTTCTGTTGGATCTCCATCAAGCCTCATCTCCCCATCTTTTTCAACGATGGTCGATGTATTACAAAGCGCTCCATATAATAAAACCTTTTGTAGGCTTGGGTGTTTGTCAACATGGACAAGTTCTCCATTTAAGGTGAAATCACCAGACGGCTCATAGCCTGTGCCAGAAATATTCCACGTTTTCCCCTCTGCCCACACATGTGTCACTGTCATTTTATTTTGCGTCATTGTTCCTGTTTTGTCAGAGCAAATGATAGAGGCGCAGCCGAGTGTTTCCACTGCAGGGAGCTTTCTGACAATTGATTTTTGTTTAATCATCCGCTGCACACCTAATGAAAGTGCGACGGTTACAATAGCCGGCAGTCCTTCTGGAATGGCAGCAACAGCGAGAGAGACACCCGCTAAGAACATATGATACAAATCATGTCCTTGCACCACGCCAAGAACAACAACGAGCACAGTTAAAAATAAAGCAGCAACAATCAGGATTTTCCCTAGCTGTTCGAGACGTCTTTGCAGCGGTGTTTCCATATTACCTGCGGTATCCAGCATACCCGCTATTTGTCCCATGGCTGTATTCATTCCTGTACCGATGACAATACCCACACCGCTTCCTCTAGTGACAAGCGTTCCCATAAAGGCCATGTTCGTCAAATCTCCAAGCGATACATGGACTCGTGAAAGTGGACTTGCATGTTTGACCGCTGGGATGGACTCTCCAGTGAGGGCTGATTCTTCGATCTCTAAACTCTTTGTTTCTAGTAATCTGATATCTGCCCCAATCCGGTCCCCGCTTGAAAACTTCACAATATCCCCTGGTACGAGGTGTTTCGACGGGATTTTGACCCACTCATTGTTTCTCCTTGCATACACATGCGGAGTTGATAATTCCTTTAGCGCTTGTAGGGATTTTTCCGCCCGGCGCTCCTGGTAAAAGCCGAGTACACCATTAATGAGAACAATCGCTATAATCGCCACAGCATCAATGTATTCACCTAAAAAAGCAGAAATGATCGTTGCCGCAAGCAAGATTAACACCATAAAGTCTTTAAATTGTGCTAAAAAGAGGATCAAAGCCGACGCCTTTTTCCCTTCCTGCAATTCATTTGGCCCGTGCTTTTCAAGCCGCTTTTGTACATCTTTTTCTGACAGTCCGTCACCTATCGATGTATTCATTGTTTTTAATAAATCGGTTTGGTTCAGTTCATGCCAATTCATTTGACCTCGCCCACTCCTCTTTTGTTCTCTCTCATATGCAGTGTTCTATAAGCCAGTTTATTCAGACTCGTCCTAAATCATGCTATAATAATAAGACTGCCTAAAGAACGAGAAAGCGTAAGGTTCTTTCAGTAGATTTGTGTGAAAGAAGAGGGTGTATCCAACATGTCATTTGACGGCATTTTTACATACGGTATGACAAATGAATTACAAGACACTTTAACTGGCGGGAGAATTTCAAAAATACATCAGCCATATAAGCACGAGCTCATTTTTCATATCCGAGCAAACGGGAGAAATCATAAGCTCCTTTTATCGGCTCATCCGAGCTATGCGAGAGTGCAGCTCACTGAGCATCATTACGATAATCCAAGTGAGCCTCCAATGTTTTGTATGCTCCTGCGAAAGCATCTTGAGGGCGGATTCATTGAACGTTTTGAACAGGTTGGATTTGACCGGGTCATCGTGCTTCACGTACGAAGCCGAAATGAAATTGGCGATGAACAGACCCGAAAGCTATATATTGAAATCATGGGCCGGCACAGTAATTTGATTCTTGTTGAGGACGAAACGCAGCAGATCATTGACGGTCTGAAACATCTTTCTCCATCCGTGAACAGCTATCGAACGGTGCTGCCAGGTCATGAATACCTTCTGCCGCCCGCACAGCAAAAATTGAATCCTTTTGAAGTGACGAAGGGTGATATTTTAAAGCATTTGCGTTTTCAAGAAGGGAAAATTGCCAATCAAATTGTCGACACATTCTCTGGAGTTTCTCCTCTGTTTGCAAAGGAAGCCGTTCACAGAGCTGGCCTTGCTAATCAGGAAACGATTCCAAATACACTGCTAGATATGTTCCAGCTTATACGGACTCAGTCCTTTATACCGCAGTTCACAAGAAAAAATGGCAAAGAGTACTTTTATTTATTAGAACTTCAGCATGTAAGTGGCGACATGAAGACGTTCGATTCTCTTAGCCAGCTGCTTGATCGCTTTTATTTTGGAAAAGCTGAGAGGGACAGAGTCAAACAGCAGGCGGCTGACCTGGAACGGTTTGTTGTGAATGAAAAGAAGAAAAATGAAAACAAGCTGAAAAAACTAAAAAGAACCTTTGAAGAATCCCAAAAGGCACATAAGTACCAGCTCTATGGTGAATTGTTAACAGCCAATTTATATGCCATTAAAAAAGGTGATAAAGAAGCGACTGTCATCAATTATTACGATGAAGAAGGCAGAGAGATCACGATACCGCTAAAAACAAACAAAACCCCTTCTGAAAATGCGCAGGCATATTTTACAAAATATCAAAAGGCAAAAAATGCAGTAGAGGCGGTAAATGAACAAATCGAGCGGACACATGAAGAAATTATTTATTTTGAAGAGCTGATCCAGCAGCTGTCCTCTGCCTCACCAAAAGATTTAGAGGAAATGAGAGAAGAGCTTGTTGAAGGAAAATATTTACGCCCCAAACAAAAACGTCACGCCAAAAAGAAAAAACCGTCGGCCATTCAACTGGAAACGTATGAATCTTCTCAAGGCATTCCAATTTTGGTGGGAAAAAACAACAAACAAAACGAGTATTTGACCACAAAGGCTGCTGCTCGTGATGACATTTGGCTGCACACAAAGGATATTCCTGGATCACATGTCGTCATACGCCATCAAGCACCTGACGAACAAACCTTGCTTGAAGCCGCTCAAATTGCTGCCTATTTCTCTAAGGCACAGGAGTCAAGCTCTGTCCCTGTGGATTATACGACCATTCGGCATGTGAAAAAACCAAACGGAGCAAAGCCTGGCTTTGTTACGTATGATCAGCAGCAAACATTATTTGTCACGCCTGATAAAGATGTTGTACTAAAGCTGCGAACATAAAAAAAGCCGATAAAATCTTAAATAAGATTTTATCGGCTTTTTCTCTGTCGTGTTTTCCTTTCCACATAGAGGGCATCAAGGGCATCTACATCTTCTTGTTCAAGCAGATTCTCAATCGCTGAAGCCAGCTGCTTTGTCCGAGTAGGGCTTGCCCCGCTCGTTGATACTGAAATCGTCACTTTTCCTGCTTTGACAACCTTTGGCATGATCACATTACCGAGCTCTGATTGACTGACACAATTGACAAGCTGATGAGGCTGCGCTGTTTGCGTGATCCATTCGTTCACTGCAGGGTCGTTTGTTGCAGCAACAATGAAGAATGCACCTTTTAGATCTTCAGCGCTCACCTTTTTTTCCTTCCAATTCAGCTCATATGTATCAATGATACGCGCCATCTCATCACAAATGTGAGGACTAACGACCGTGACGCTACAAGACTCTGTACCTAATGCATTCGCCCTTCTTGCCGCTACCGATCCGCCGCCAGCGATGAGCACTTGTTTATTAGTTAGATCAAGATTGATTGGAAGCATGGCCTTCTCCTTGAAAACGAAACACATCCTCTTTGTTTAAAATGGTTTCTTTCACGCGTTCCATATAAGCGGCTTTCACATGGGGATGAAATCCAATATACCGGCATAAACGGACATCCTGAAGCCGTTCTCTCGCCTGATCTACTTCACTTTCAATCTCTTTCATTAAAATGCCCGTAAACAAAAGGTAAGGAATGATATACACAGGCTTATGCTCATCTAACGTTAACTGCGCTAGAACGTCTCGATAATTTGGCTCACATGCCGTAATAAAACATGGGAGAACCTCTGTACGAGGCAGCATGCTTCGGACGTCGTCTGCAATGCCAAATACGTCCCGCTTCACATCCGGATCAGAGCTACCGCGGCCAACTAAGAGGATCCTTGCTCTCTCACCTCGATAACCTGCCTCTTCAATCCTTACTACAACGGCTTTTGTGACTTCTTGATTCACGCCAATTGGTCTTCCGTATGTCACCTTGACTTGGGGGAATCGTTTTTTTACTTTCTCAATCTCGACTGGGATATCTGATTTCGCATGAACGGCAGTTAATAAGAGGAGCGGGACTATCGCTATGTGTGTTGCTCCTTTTTTCACGCAGATTTCAAACCCTTCTTCTATATAAGGCTCATTCAACTCTAAAAAACAAATCTCTTGTATATCTGCTTCAACTAACGGCATACAGCTTCTCATAAAAGAAATAGCTTTATCTTGTGCTTCTTTTACCCTGCTTCCATGCCCAACATAAAGTACAGCTTGTTTCATTTGACCCCTCCTTAATTTTGATCAGACGAAAAGACAAGATATATCCACGTGTTTTTCCCCTTCATCTCATTTTTCAACCAGTGCAGGTTCAAACCAGCTGAGCTTTTGATGAAAATGAACAACTTCTCCTACAACAATCAAACTCGGATGCTCGATTCCTTCTTTTTCAACTGTTTCAGACAGCGTAGCCACCGTGCAGCAAGTCGTCTTTTGCCTAGTAGTGGTTCCCCAGTGAATGAAAGCAGCTGGTGTGTCAGGATTACGTCCATTTTTCAGCAGAAGCCGCTGCACTCTTTCCACGTTTTTGACTCCCATATAGATCACAAGAGTATCAATGCCTGTTGCCAGCGCCTCCCACTTTTCTTCAAATTGTTCATCCTTTTGATAATGTCCTGTGACAAAGGCGACATTTGAGCTGAATTCACGATGCGTCACAGGAATACCCGCATAAGCAGCCGCTGCAATACCAGATGTAATCCCTGGGATGACCTCATACATGATACCGTGCTCAGCTAAGCACTCTATTTCTTCACCGCCACGGCCAAATACAAAGGGGTCGCCGCCTTTCAAACGAACGACAACGTTCCCTTCTTTTGCATGAGCAACAATCGCTTCATTGATGGCTTCCTGTCTCATCGTATGGTGATTTGGCAGCTTTCCACAATATATCAATTCCGCCTCAGGTTTGGCGTGGGCGAGAATCTCTTGATTGACAAGACGATCATACAAAATGACATCTGCCTGCTGTATTGTTTTATGGGCCTTTAATGTAATTAAGTCTGGATCACCCGGTCCCGCACCAACAATGTATACTTTCCCCATCATGCTTTCTCCCCCTGCCATCAGGCGATTATTTCGTCGTTTCCTTTACATAATCAACAAGGTGCTGTTTGGATTCCTCGCGTGACAATTCACCTGTATCTAGGACAAGCTCAGGTGAAGCTGGTTCTTCGTACGGTGAATCAATTCCAGTGAAAAATAGAATTTCGCCGTTTCTTGCTTTTTTATATAACCCCTTTGGATCACGCTCTTCACACACATTGAGATCACATTTCAAAAACACTTCGTGAAATTCCCCATCTTCGACTAATTGTCGGACAATTTGGCGATCTTCTTGAAATGGTGAAATAAAGGCAGTGATGACAATTGTCCCTTGCGCAACAAATAGTTTCGCCACTTCTCCTATCCGCCGAATGTTCTCTTTTCTATCGTCATCTGAAAATCCTAAATCTTTATTGAGTCCATGTCGTACGTTGTCTCCATCAAGAACTGTGACTTGATAGCCCTGTTCAAACAGCTCTCTAGCCGCTGCGTTTGCGATCGTCGATTTACCTGAACCACTTAGACCAGTGAGCCAAATGATGCCGCTTGTATGATTATTTTTCTGTTGATATTCTTTTTTTGTAATAGATGAATCATGCCACACGATATGTTCGTTACTCATGTCATACACTCCTTTAAGATACCGTCTTTTTTAATCCTTTGATTAATGTTTCAATGACTTCTTTTCGGCTGAACGTACTCGGGGGTAATTCACCGTTTCTAAGCATTGTTCGAACCTTGGTACCTGAAAGAATGACATGCTCGCTTTTATCGTGCGGGCACGTTTTTGGCGTTGCCATCGCTTCACATGTATTGCAATAGAAGCTATGTTCAAATTTTAAAGGGGTGATACCGATCTCTTCACTCGTAAATTGATCAAATAGTTCCTGCGCCTCGTATGTGCCGTAATAATCGCCCACACCTGCATGATCTCTACCGACAATAAAGTGTGTGCAGCCATAATTTTTACGGACAAGCGCATGAAATATCGCTTCCTTTGGTCCAGCATAACGCATTGCAGCAGGAAAAACACCTAAAAAGACGCGATCTTTTGGATAATAACCGTTCAATAACACTTGATAGCTTTTCATCCTAACATCTGCTGGAATATCATCGGATTTTGTTTCACCAACAAGCGGATTTAAAAATAAGCCATCTACTGTTTCTAGTGCTGTTTTTTGAATATATTCATGGGCACGGTGGACTGGGTTTCTCGTTTGGAAACCAACAATCGTTTTCCATCCGTTTTCTTTAAAATGTCTTCTTGTTTCTTCTGGCTCATACGTAAACTGAGGGAATGGTTTTTCGCTTCGTTTCGTCAGTGTAATTTTACCACCAATATACGTGTCCCCGCGCTCAAATAATTTTTTCACCCCAGGATGATTCCGGTCATCGGTTTTATACACATTCACAGCTTCTTTTTCCTTATCTGGTGTATATTGATCTTCTACTTCAATGACCCCGTATACGGTTCCATTGTACGATAGACGTAAAATATCACCTTGATTGATCTCCTCTGCCTTTTCCTTTGTAACTGGCAGCGTAATAGGAAGAGACCAAACGACACCACTTGCAAGTCGCATACTGCTGACAACTGCTTCGTAATCTGCTTTTGTCAAAAACCCTTCAATTGGACTGTACCCACCAATTGCAATGAGTTCAAGGTCTGCAAAAGAGATGGCATCCAGTTCAATTTCTTTCGCAACTGTGCTGAGATCATATCCTTCATTTATTCGATTAATTAATACGCCACCATGTGGTGTTAAACTCATTTGTTCATCTTCCTCTCAATTTTCATATTTATTAGATGTTAATAGTCGGATTTGAGATTAAATCCCGCCGCCCTGTTCATGTATAGAGCTGCTTTCATTTTTGACTGCCTTCATCAGACTCAACGCACCGAGTGATGCAAGCAGTACACTTATCATGATAAAAATTGAATAGTAGTCTTCTTTTAAGAAAAGGCTTACCAGCAAATATGATAGGCTAAGTGATAAGAAGGGTGACACAACCCAGACCTTCAGCATTTTTTTCACGACATGCTTATGGAAAATGTTCGGTCCATCCTTAGCCATCCCGAGGCCAATAATGGACGAGGAGGTGATTTGGGTAAGTGGAACTGGCAACCCAAAAATAGAGCTGACGATCACAAGTCCAGCACCAGTACTAGATAACAAAATTCCTTCACCTGTTTGATAGCGGGTGATTTTCTTTCCGTTTGTTTCAAGTACTCTTCTACCAAGAAAAAGAGCACCTAGTGCAACGAAGGCCCCGCCATAAAGTGTCCCTTGACCAATGGACAAAACGCCTGAAGAAACAAGCGGACCTACAGCATTTGCAACGTTGTTCATCCCAGCTGAAAATGCCTCTAGAAACCCACTGATGATTAACACGATCGATAAAACCACTGTGCCTTTTTTTGATAATGGGCGTTTAGGGAACATTTTGATGATTTTGACCACAGCAAATGTAAACGCAAAAGCAACAATTGGAATGATGACCCAAAATGACACAATGACTAAAATAAATTTCACATATAATACTTTATATGCGACCGCAACACCAACGACAGCCCCTACTGTGACCTCACTCGTTGATAAAGGGATGGCCAATAAGTTAGCTATGAAGAGTGATAATGCAGCGGAGCCAATGATAATACAAACGATTTCAAGTGTAATCACAGATTCTGGCATAATCCCAGAGCTGATTGTTTTGACGACCTCAACTCCGCCAATCACTGAACCTGCTAAAATTCCAGCTGCACAAACGCTAAGTGCATAAATCGGCTTTTGAATGGCACCCGATCCATACGCTATCCCCATAGAAGCAGCTGCTCCGCTTGCGCCAATATTTAAAGCAAAGAATAAGCTAAATAAAATTGCGGCGATTTCCATAGATTATGCTCCCTTACTCATGTAATCCGCACTCTGTCTTTGCTGTACCTGACCATCTTCCAGAACGCAAATCATCTGCAGTGAAGGCAGGCTGTGTACATGGTGCACAGCCAATACTAGGATATCCTTGGTCATGAAGCAGATTATAAGGAAGATTCTCTCTAGACGCATATCTCCATATGTCCTTCCACGTCCAATGAATGAGCGGGCATACTTTCACTGATTTAAATTTTTCATCCTTATTTAAAAATTTAGTACCAGCTCGTTTTGGTGATTGCTCTCTTCTTAAGCCAGAAAGCCATGCCGGAAAGTCAGATAGTGCTCCTTGCAAAGGAATGACCTTCCGCATATGGCAGCAGCTTTGAGGATTTGTTTCCCATAATTTATCACCATGCTGCTCGTTTTGCTGTTCAACCGTCAGCTCAGGTGTTTTCAGCACGATGTCTAAACCGGAGTATCTTTCCATAATTGCATCAATTGTGTCGTATGTTTCCTTGAAATGTAGACCTGTATCTAAAAAGACAATTCTCGCATCCTTTTTGACTTTCGCAATTAAATCGATTAGGACAATGCCCTCAATGCCAAAACTGCATGCATAAACAAGTTGATCACCATAATGACCGTACGCCCATTTCAGCACGGATAGGGTTTCTTTATACAAATCTTCCTCTTGAAACGTAATGGACGGCTCTTGCCAATTTTCATAAGTTAACATTGTTTCTCCCCTTCCGGAGTACTCGTCATCTTGAATCGCTCGCACTACTTTCATCTAACTTTTTCATTTTTCTCTACTTACATCAATTGTTCTTCCACCTCATTGTTAAAATAAAAAAACTTTCTTTCAGTCCGAAAGAAAGATGAGGAAGCTTACGGTTTCCTTATCTTTCAAAACAGAATCATTTTGCAGGAAGTAGCACCTTGCTAATTGCAGGTTGCCGGGCTTCATCGGGCCAGTCCCTCCACCTCTCTGGATAAGAGTTTTAATTTGTATTAAATATTAACACAATTCCAATAAAAGTCAACCCGACTTTATTGATAGGATTAGTTTTCATTGGAATTTGAGTCTATTTTACTATTTTAACCAAATGAAAAAGCTATGCAGCTAGGCACAGCTTTTAGACCGTTTCTTCCATCCAAGATGCAGAGGAAGGATCTTGTCTCCAGCGTTTTAATTTATTCATAGCCGAAGGATCGATTGCTTTTAGCTCTAGAGCCACTTCTATCAGTGTGTCATAGTCTGTTAGTGTGACATATGGAATGTTTTTTTTCTGAAAAGCAGCAACTGCCTTTGGCAGTCCGTATGTGAAAATAGCCACAACGCCAAGTACGTCACAGCCTTCTTCTTGAAGTGCAGCGACAACTTCAAGGACACTGCCCCCAGTTGAAATGAGGTCTTCTACAACGACAACCTTTTGGCCAAACGATACGGCCCCTTCAATTTGATTCCCTTTACCGTGTGCCTTTGGCTTACTTCTGACATAACACATCGGAACGTTCAGACGGTCTGCCGCTAATGCCGCATGCGGAATGCCTGCTGTTGCAGTACCTGAGACCACCTCCGCTCCCTCGAAATGAGTAAGAATCAGATTTTTTAGTCCATCAGCAATGTCCTGTCTCACTTCTGGGTACGACAAGGTCAGGCGATTGTCACAGTAAATCGGTGATTTGATGCCGCTAGCCCATGTAAACGGTTCGTCTGGTTTTAATGCGACAGCTTTGATTTGCAATAGATGTTGAGCAATTTTCGTTTTCATCCGGCAGTCACTCCCACTCTTTCTTAATTTGATAATAAGCTTCCAAAGGGTTTGCGGCTTTCGTGATGGATCTTCCAACAACAATTTGTGAAACACCTTGCTCTTTTGCAAAGGCAGGTGTCGCCACACGCTTTTGGTCATCGGTTTGATCATTCGTTAAACGAATCCCTGGTGTCACAGTGAGAAAGGAAGGTGAGATTTGCTCATGTAGCGATTTTGACTCATGAACAGAACATACAACACCGTCGAGTCCGCTCTCGTACGCCATTTGCCCGTAATGCAGCACAGTCTCTTGCAGTGGCCGGTCAATGAGTAATTCTTTTTTCATGATGTCTTCAGACGTACTTGTGAGCTGAGTCACAGCAATAATGACTGGTCTGCTTTGTCCAGCAGGCGTTCCGCTTTCAAGCCCCTCTACCGCAGTTTGCATCATTCTTTTCCCGCCAGATGCATGCACATTGACCATATCAACGCCAAGCGTGGCAAGCCGGTTCATTGCTTTTTGCACCGTTGTTGGAATGTCATGTAACTTCAAGTCAAGGAAAATACGACAATTTTTTTCTTTCAGTGTTTCAAGGATAGCAGGTCCTTCTTGGTAAAAAAGCTCCATGCCGACCTTCACAAATAATGGTGTCCCTTCAAAGGGATCTAAAAAGGCAAGCGCCTCACGCCCTGATGGAAAATCAAGCGCGATGATGGGCAAGTGCTTCATTCTTCCAGCTCCTTCCAATACATTCCTCTACAGATGAATAACCATAAGCCGCTAACACATTCGGCAGCTCTTCAATGATTTCTGGGCAAATAAATGGGTTCACAAAATTAGCTGTCCCGACAGCTACTGCACTGGCACCTGCTAATAAAAATTCAAGTACATCTTCAGCACTTTGCACCCCTCCCATCCCGATAATCGGAATAGAAACCGCTTGACTGACCTCATGCACCATTCGAACTGCGACAGGTTTTACAGCCGGGCCTGATAATCCGCCTGTTTTATTGGCCAAAATGGGTTTCCCTGTTTTTAAATCAAGACGCATGCCAATTAAGGTGTTAATCATAGTGAGCCCATCCGCTCCAGCAGCTTCAATCGCTCTAGCAATCTCAACAATATTGGCTACATTAGGAGACAGTTTCACATAGACAGGAACGGAAGAGACTTCCTTGACCTCTTTTGTCAATGTCGCGGCCATCTGCTGATCCGTACCAAATGCGATCCCGCCTGTTTTGACATTCGGACAGGAGATATTCAGTTCGAGGGCATGGACATTCTTTGCTTGACTGATTTGTTTTGCTACTTCGACATAATCATCAACCTGCGAACCTGCAACGTTTGCAATAATCGGTGTATCAAACCGTTCAAGCCAAGGCAATTCATTTTCAAGCACCCCGTTCAGACCTGGGTTTTGAAGGCCGATCGCATTCAGCATACCGGCTCCAGTCTCGGCTACCCTCGGTGTTGGGTTGCCAAATCTCGGTTCAAGGGTGGTGGCTTTGATCATGATGCCGCCAAGCATAGATAAATCATATAATGAAGCAAATTCTCTTCCGAATCCAAAGCATCCTGATGCAGGAATAATTGGGTTCTTTAAAGATAAACCGGGTAATTCAACGCTTAGCATGACAATGCCACCTCCCCTGCTTTAAAGACAGGTCCATCAAGACAAACTTTGACGTAAGGCTTTTCGTGCTGATCGGTATGACAAACACAAGCAAAGCATGCACCAATGCCGCAGCCCATTCGTTCTTCCATTGAAATATAGACTGGCTTATCCGGATATGTGTCCTTTAGTGCTTTTAGCATAGGTGTCGGTCCGCATGAAAGCAGCACATCAAAGCTTAAGTTCTTCTCTTCGATGACACTTGTCACGAAGCCTTTTGAACCGTACGTTCCATCAACAGTCGCGATAAAAGTATCTCCGAGTGCTTGAAATGTCTCCTCGTAAAATACGTCCTTTTTCGATTGAAAGCCGAGGACATGTTTCACGATAACGCCTTTTTTCTTTAAACGCTTCGATAGCTCATATAGCGGCGGCACACCAATTCCTCCACCGACCAGTAATGCCGTCTGCCCGGGCTGAACGACTGAAGGATCGTATCCGTTCCCAAGCGGCCCTAATACATCAACTGATTCTCCCGCTCGCTTTTGGGAAAGGAGCTTTGTGCCCTCTCCCTCTGCGCGGAAAATGATGGTTGCTTCTTTTTTCTCGGCATGAATGTTGGCAATACTGATCGGTCTTCTCAGTAGCGGTGTCATGGATTCGCTGACCTTTATATGAAGAAACTGTCCAGCCGTTTGAAATGATTCCACAAGGTCACCTTTTAATGTCATTTCGTAAATATGATCAGCGATCTCTCGGTTAGAGACGACCGTCAAGTATGCTTTTTTCATATTGTTACTGTCACCTCAGCATTCGTTTTCACTTCTGGCATTTCGTCTGCTCTAAATGTCATGCTCTCCAGCACTCTTAAAATGGCTTCTGCCGTATCTAGTGACGTTAAGCAAGCCACTCCATTTTCAACAGATTCACGTCTGATTTTAAAGCCATCTCTTGCCGGCTGTTTTCCTTTTGTCAGTGTGTTGATGACAAATTGGGCTTCACCGTTTCGAATGACATCGAGAAGATTCTTTCCTTCTTCTCCTATTTTGCCGACAACACTTGATGGGATGGATGCTCGTTTTAAGTATTTAGCTGTTCCTTCTGTCGCTAAAATATGATAGCCGATGGAATGGAACCTTCTTGCAATCTCAAGTCCTTCTTCTTTATCCTTGTCAGCGACTGTCAAGAGAACCGTTCCGTCATTTGGAATTTGAATCCCTGATGCAATCAATCCTTTATAGAGGGCTTTTTCGATTGTGACATCTTTCCCCATGACTTCACCTGTTGATTTCATCTCAGGCCCAAGTGTAATATCCACTCTTCTTAGTTTTGCAAAAGAGAAGACTGGGACTTTCACGTACACCCCATCTTGCTCTGCGCGAAGTCCTTCTTGATAGCCATAGTTTTTGAGCTTGTCACCTAAAATGACTTTTGTTGCTAGATTCGCCATAGGAATGCCCGTAATTTTACTTAGGAATGGGACCGTCCGGCTTGAACGCGGATTCACTTCAAGCACGTACACTTCTCCTTTTGATAGAACAAATTGAATGTTAAGCAGCCCAATAATGTTGAGTCCTTTTGCGAGTTTCATTGTGTATTCTGCGATCTTCGCTTTGATGTCTTCAGATAATGTCTGCGGCGGATAGACCGCAATGGAGTCACCAGAGTGAACCCCTGCTCTTTCAATATGTTCCATAATGCCTGGGATCACGACAGTTTCTCCGTCAGATACTGCATCTACTTCAATTTCTTTTCCTGTCAAATACTTGTCAATTAAAACTGGGTGTTGCGGATTAACTTTCACCGCATTCTCCATATAATGAAGGAGCTCGGCTTCTTGGTACACAATTTCCATCGCCCGACCGCCTAACACATAGGAAGGACGGACAAGGACTGGGTAGCCGATCTGATTTGCAATCGATACGGCCTCTGGCACAGAAGTGGCTGTTTTTCCTTTTGGCTGAGGAACGCCGAGTGTTTCTAATGTTTGTTCAAACTTGTCACGGTTTTCCGCCCGGTCAAGGTCTTCAAGAGAAGTCCCAAGAATCTTAACCCCTCTATTTGATAATTCATCTGCTAAGTTGATTGCTGTTTGTCCGCCAAACTGAACGACGACACCTTCTGGTTTTTCAAGGTCGATGATGTGCATCACATCTTCTACAGTGAGTGGTTCAAAGTAGAGTTTATCTGAAATACTGAAATCTGTTGAGACTGTTTCAGGGTTGTTGTTAATAATAATGGCTTCATACCCTGCTTGTTTGATCGCCCACACAGAATGGACGGTCGCATAATCAAATTCAACCCCTTGTCCAATTCGGATTGGACCTGAGCCTAGTACGATGACACTTTTCTTGTCTGTTTGTTCTGATTCATTTTCATCTTCATATGTGCTGTAGAAATATGGTGTTTCTGATTCAAATTCAGCCGCACATGTATCAACCATTTTATAAACTGGAACGATGCCTGCTTCTTGTCTTAGATTATAGACATCTGCTTCGTTCATGTTCCACTCGCGGCTAATATAGATGTCTGAGAAACCTTTATGTTTCGCTTCTTTTAATACGTCTACATTGCCTTTCTTTTCTTTTAACGTCTTTTCAAATGCGATGATGCCTTCTAGTTTATGAAGGAAGAAATAATCAATTTTTGAGAATTCATGAATCTGTTCGACTGTATAGCCCCTTCTAAGCGCCTCAGCGATATAAAATAGTCGCTCGTCTCCTGCTTTGATAATTCGCTTTTCGAGTACTTCGTTTGTGATGTCAGCTTCATCTTTTAATTCAATATGATGCACATCCGCTTCAAGTGAGCGTACAGCCTTTAAAAGAGACTCCTCTAATGTACGGCCGATCGCCATGACTTCACCCGTTGCTTTCATTTGAGTACCAAGACGTCTGTTGGCAGATTCAAATTTATCGAACGGCCAGCGCGGGATTTTTGAAACGATATAGTCAAGTGCTGGCTCGAAAGCGGCATATGTTTTACCTGTGACTGGGTTCATCATTTCATCAAGCGTTAGGCCGACAGCAATTTTCGCTGCAAGTTTTGCAATTGGATATCCTGTCGCTTTAGATGCAAGCGCAGAAGAACGGCTTACGCGCGGGTTTACTTCGATGATATAGTATTGAAAGCTGCTCGGGTCAAGCGCCAGCTGTACGTTACAGCCGCCTTCAATGCCAAGTGCGCGGATCAGCTTGAGGGAGACATTACGAAGCAGCTGATATTCACGGTCACTTAAGGTTTGGCTTGGCGCAACGACAATACTATCACCTGTGTGGATGCCGACAGGATCAAAGTTTTCCATGTTGCAAACAACGATCGCATGGTCACCACTGTCACGCATGACTTCATATTCAATTTCTTTAAAGCCTGCAATACTCTTTTCAAGTAAGCATTGTGTGACCGGGCTTAGCTTAAGACCGTTCTCGACGATTTCTTTCAGTTCTTGCTCGTTTGTACAAATTCCGCCGCCCGTTCCGCCTAATGTATAGGCTGGTCTTACAATGACAGGGAAGCCGATTTGATTCGTAAACGCCATCGCTTCTTCAAGATTATGAATGATTTCACTTTCTGGTACAGGTTCATTTAGTTCGTTCATCAGATTACGGAATAAATCTCTGTCCTCTGCTTTTTGAATAGCTGAGAGCTTTGTTCCAAGTACTTCAACGCCGCATTCAGCTAATACGCCAAGGTCTGATAATTCAACGGCAAGGTTCAGCCCAGTTTGTCCGCCAAGTGTAGGTAAGATCGCATCAGGACGTTCTTTTCGAATGATTCGTGTTAAAAATTCTGGTGTCAGTGGTTCAATGTATACCTTGTCCGCCATTTCTGTATCTGTCATGATCGTCGCAGGATTGGAATTGACAAGAACGACTTCATAGCCCTCTTCTTTTAGTGCTAAGCAAGCCTGTGTGCCTGCATAGTCAAACTCCGCTGCCTGACCGATGATGATGGGACCTGATCCGATAACTAAAATCTTTTTGATGTCTAAGCGTTTTGGCATACTTCTTCCCCTTCTTTCTCAGTCGTATGAATCATTTCCATGAATTGATCAAATAAGTAATTGGCATCTTCTGGACCAGGTGACGCTTCTGGGTGATACTGTACAGTGAATGCTGGTGCTTCTTTATGCTTTAATCCTTCAACCGTATTGTCATTTAGTGCAATATGAGTGACTTCGAGTAAGTCTTCGTTAATCGCACTTACCGTGTAGCCATGGTTTTGAGACGTCAAGGTCACCTTTCCAGTGGCTAGTTCTTTGACTGGGTGATTTGATCCTCTATGGCCAAACTTCATTTTTTCTGTACTAGCACCGCAAGCAAGAGCGAATAACTGGTGTCCTAAACAAATACCAAAGAGTGGTACCTTTCCAATGAGCTGTTTAATCATTTCAACCGCTTCTGGTACATCGACTGGGTCCCCAGGTCCGTTTGAAAGCATGATGCCGTCAGGCTTTAACTGCAGCACTTCATCTGCAGTGATATTGTATGGCACCACAACGACATCACAGTCACGCTTATTGAGCTCGCGCAAAATGCCGTGCTTCATGCCGAAATCCACAAGCACAATTCTTTTTCCTCTTCCTGGGCTTGGGTACGCATTTTTCACAGATACTTGACTCACTTGATCTGTTGGCATCTGCATCGTTTGAAGGCGGCGCACAACATCATCCACTTGTTCACCCGGTCCTGCAAAAGCCCCTCTTAATGCCCCTGCACTTCGAATCATTCTTGTCAGCTTTCGTGTGTCGATTCCGCTAAGACCCGGAATGTTTTTCATTTTTAAGTATTCATCGAGTGAATATGAAGAGCGCCAGTTTGAGGGCTTTTCACAAAGCTCTTTCACAATCAGCCCTTTCACAAACGGTGTGATCGATTCAAAATCATCACGGTTAATGCCATAGTTGCCGATAAGCGGGTAAGTGAGTGTGACAATTTGTCCGCAGTATGATGGGTCAGACAAAATCTCTTGATAGCCCGTCATCCCTGTGTTAAAGACGACTTCTCCGACTGACGCTTTTAAGCTGCCAAAGCCTGTCCCTTCGAATACTGTTCCGTTTTCTAGCACTAAGCGTCTCTTCATTTTACTAGTCTCCCCTCTTCATAAACGACTTTCCCAGATGCAAGTGTCATGACCGGCCATCCTGATACAGTCAATTTGTCAAACGGTGTATTTTGTCCTTTAGATAAGAAGCTTTTTTTATCGATTTCCATTTCTTTGTTTAAATCAATCAGTGTGATATCAGCTACTTGGCCCTCTTCTAGCTTTCCGTATGGAAGAGAAAAGGCTTTTGCTGGTTTGATGGTCATATAATCAACGAGTTCTTTTAAAGTCCATTCGCCTGTTTTCACAAAGCGTGTGTACAGAAGCGGGAAGGCTGTTTCAAGGCCTACAATCCCAAAAGGTGCACGCTGCATCGTTTCATGTTTTTCTTCTTCTGTATGCGGCGCATGGTCTGTCGCGATGAAATCAATCGTGCCATCTAAAAGTCCCTCGATGAGTGCCTCGCGATCCTCTATCCCTCTTAGCGGCGGGTTCATTTTATAGTTTGTATCAAGACCCGGGATGTCCGTATCACATAAAAGCAAATGATGGGGCGAAACCTCAGCCGTCACACGAATGCCTGCTTTTTTTGCATCACGAACGACTCGCACAGATTCTTTCGTACTGATATGACATACATGATAATGACAGTTCGCTGCTTCTGCTAAGAGAACATCTCTTGCAATATGCACCGATTCACAAATGGACGGTATTCCGTTTAACCCATTTACTTGTGAAAATTCCCCTTCATGAACGCACCCTCGGTAAATAAGCGAGTTATCTTCACAGTGCGCCACAATCGCTTGATCAAGGCTAGCTGCCTTTTTCATGGATTCGTACATCATACCCGCTGTTTGGATGCCAACTCCGTCATCCGTAAAGGCAAAGGCACCTGCTTCTTTTAACGCTGCAAAGTCCGTCATTTCTTCTCCAATTTGTCTAGTGGTAATAGAGGCGTATGGCAGCACTCTTACAGATGAGGTCTCTTCGATTCGATTCATGAGCCATTCCATTTGCTCTTTTGTATCTGGAACTGGTCGTGTATTAGGCATAGCAGCAATCGTCGTATACCCGCCTCTTGCCGCTGCCTTAGAACCTGTTTCAATGGTTTCCTTTTTCTCTCCGCCTGGCTCTCTTAAATGCACATGCAGATCAATCAAACCTGGTGACACAAATAGCCCTGCTGCATCAATGACCTCTTCTCCGTCTTCTCTTTCTAAGTGACCAATTGCTTGAATCACTTCTCCTTCTACCCTAATATCCTGCTGCACTCTTTTCCCTGTGCTTGTTAAGATAAAACCGTTTTTAATGAGATATGACATAGACAGAATCTCTCCCTTTTTGATGTAGTCTGCTATTTTGAAAAGCTCTTTTTAAAACAGCCATTCGGATATACACACCATTTTCCATTTGTTTGAAAATCCTTGACTGCTTTGATTCCACTAAAGAATCATCGATTTCAACACCTCTGTTCACAGGTGCTGGATGCATAATAATGGCTCGTTCTTTCATTTTGCTTGCCCTATCTACTGTTAATCCATAGGTAGATAAGTAATCCTCACTGCCCATCTTTTCTGTATGCCTTTCATGCTGAATTCTCAGCAGCATCACCACATCAGAGCGTTTGATGGCTTCATCAACTTCGACATACGTTCCGTGAGGGTTTTGTTTAACTAGGAAGGAAGTTGGTCCTGAAAAGAGCACTGTTGCTCCTAGTCTTGAGAGGACCTCAGCATTCGACCTTGCCACCCGGCTATGTTTGATATCTCCATGAATCGAAATCGTTAAGCCTTCAAAACCGCCAAACTCTTCGAAGATCGTCATTAGGTCAAGCAGTGATTGTGTAGGGTGCTGTCCGCATCCATCTCCAGCATTGATGATTGGAATCCCTACCTTCCCAATTAGCTCGTTGTAATATTCGTCGGTGCTGTCCCGGATGACACAAGCCTTGACTCCTATGGATTCTAGCGTTTTAACAGTATCGTAAAGCGTCTCTCCCTTTTGAACAGAGGTACTTGCCGCATCTAGGCTAAGCACATTCATTCCAAGCTTCTTTTCCGCTACTTCGAAGCTAAAGCGTGTTCTTGTACTTGGTTCAAAGAAAAGGTTCGCCACAAATTCTCCTGCCAATCCATGTTCCTGTTTCCCATTTTTCAGCGCAGCTGCTTCCTCAATTAGCTGTAAAATCTCTTCCTTAGACAAACTGCTCATTGTCGATAGATCATTCATTTTTCTTCCCCCTCTAGTTTTTCATCACTTTCAGGTTCAAAAAAACCCTAAGCCTTGGCAGCTTAGGGTTCTCCAAAAGAAGCAGCAGCACATTCTGCTCATTTTAGAACCCTTGTCAGCCTCACTGGACTTATTTTAAAAGGTTTTCTGTATTCGATTCATTTGACTCGTCTCCCTCTACCTTTTGATGCGGTAGCATCAGGTTTAACAGGACGCCCGTAATCGCAGCGAATGCCATTCCGGATAATGTGAGATTGATTTGTTTCACCTCAATGAATGCCCCGCCAATTCCAATAACTAAGATGACAGATGCGATAATGAGATTGCGCTTTTCTTCAAAGTTCACTTTATGATCAATCAGGATTCTCAGGCCGCTCGAGGCAATGATTCCAAAGAGAAGGAACGAAACACCTCCCATGACTGCGGACGGAACTGTACTGATTAATGCTGAAATTTTCCCAACAAAGCCGAAGCAGATCGCAAACACTGCTGCTCCTGCGATGACGAAGATACTAAACACTCTGGTGATGGCAAGTACGCCAATGTTCTCCCCATAAGTCGTTGTTGGTGGTCCGCCAATGAGTGAAGCGAAGATGGTCGCCGCACTGTCTCCTAAAATGGAGCGGTGAAGTCCTGGCTTTTGAATAAAATCTTGCCCTACGACCTTGCTTAATACCACTTGGTGGCCAATGTGCTCAGACATGGTCACAAAGGCAACCGGCACCATCACTGTGAGAATGCTCAAGGTGACAGCAGGTGTATAGTCGACAAATGGTACGACAAATTCTGGTACAGCAAACCATTTTGCGTCAATGACCGGCTGGAAATTCACGATGCCTTGTGTTAAGGCAAAGAGATAGCCGCTGATAATACCGATTAATACTGGAATCAGGCTAAGGAACCCTCTGAGAAAAATCATGCTGATAATGGTGACAGCCAGTGTAAAGCCGGCTACCATTAAGTGCTTTAGGCTGTAAACAAGCTCAGTCGCATTCGGATCAACATACATTGCCATGTTGACAGCTGTTCCAGCTAATCCGAGTCCAATAACCATAATAACTGGTCCGACAACGACCGGCGGCAGAAGCTTCATCAGCCAGCCTGTGCCTAACCATTTAATGAATAATGCAATGAGGGCATAAGCCACACCCGCCATGAAGGCACCAACCATTGCAGCTCCTGGGCCACCTGAGGCTTTGACATTCAGTATGGGGGCGATAAAGGCAAAGGACGATCCAAGATACGCCGGAATTTGTCCTCTAGTGATGATTAAGTAAACAATGGTTCCAACACCACTTGAGATGAGCGCAACGGCTGGACTCATGTCAATGATTTTTGGTACAAGAATGGTCGCACCAAACATGGCAAACAAATGCTGGAGGCTAAGTGATAGCCATGTGAACGGTTTTGGGATATCTCGAATGCCTAAATTGGCTTTTTGCTGACTCATGATTTTTCCTCCTAGATGTGTCCTTTTTCATTAAAAAAGCCTCTTTGCGAGTATGCGCAAAGAGGCTGGCCTAGAAAAACCATACACGCCATGTAGCCGTGTGAGTGGTGTCTCTGTTATTGTCCTCTTTGCAAACTCTCTGGAATGCATTTAAAAAGGTTATTTTTCATATATAGCGACAAGATCGTTTTGATCTACTTCAACGAGCTGAACCATGACCTTTTCTGCTTTTGATGTCGGAATATTTTTCCCAATATAATCCGCTCGAATGGGCAACTCACGGTGTCCTCGATCGACTAGAACAGCAAGCTGAATGGAAGACGGTCTGCCTACATCCACGAGCGCATCCATTGCTGCTCTTACGGTTCTTCCCGTGAACAGAACATCATCCACGACAATCAGTGTTTTGTCATTAATATCAGCTGGGATGTCTGCACCCTTTACAAGCGGGTCTTGATTGTCTGTCTTTTTTGTCAGGTCATCACGGTATAGTGTAATATCAAGTTCACCTACAGTAACTGGATTTCCTTCAATTTGCTCGATGCGCTCTGCAAGGCGCTTTGCAAGATGAATGCCTCTTGTCTTGATTCCCGCAAGGATGACATCCTTCATCCCTTTGTTGCGCTCAATCATTTCATGTGCAATTCGGGTAAGCGCTCGTCTTATCGCTTGTTCATCAAGAATGACTGCTTTTTGTTCCATCTTTCACACCTCTTTTTGACAAATAAAAAGCCCCTTCTGCAAAGGGCAGAGAGGGGCTTTCATTTGTGCATACACGTGTACAAATGAATCCGTTATCCTTCTCAGCCTCTCTGGACTGTTTTAAAGAATCTCCATTTCTTCGTTTATTATTTCAGAAAAAGAACTGCCTGTCAATCGTTATTTCTTAACGAATCGATAAAAGTTTGCATATCAGCTGGAATTGGTGCTGTGAACTCCATGTATTCTCCTGTTCTAGGATGATCAAATCCTAAAACCCCTGCATGCAGCAGCTGTCCATTGAAATCGACTGTTTTTCTTGGACCATATTTCGGGTCTCCTGCAAGAGGATAGCCAATATATTTCATATGGACACGAATTTGGTGTGTTCTTCCTGTTTCAAGACGGCATTCTACAAGGGTGAAATCTTGAAAGCGTTCAATCACGTCAAAATGAGTGACCGCCTGCTTTGCGTTTCCTTTTGTAACGGTCATGCTTTGGCGGTCTTTTTTGTCTCTACCAATTGGTGCGTCAATTGTTCCTGTATCATGCTGGATGATGCCATGGACAACTGCGGTGTATTTTCTTGTCACACTCTTGGCAACCAATTGATTGACGAGTGATTCGTGCGCCACATCATTTTTAGCAACCATTAAGAGACCAGACGTATCCTTATCAATCCGGTGGACAATTCCAGGTCTCATGACGCCATTAATGCCTGATAAGTCATTGCAATGTGCCATGAGACCATTGACAAGCGTTCCTGACACATGACCTGGTGCTGGATGAACGACCATACCTCGTGGTTTATTCACCACTAGTACGTCTTCATCCTCATAATAAATATCAAGATCCATCGGTTCTGCTTCTACATCAAGTGCTTCTGGATCTGGAATCTCCACTTTGATTTGATCTTCAGCCTGGACTTTATAATTGGCTTTTACTTGCTTCCCATTTACTTCGATCTGCCCGTCCTTGACCCACTGCTGGACTTGGGTTCTTGACCATTCTGGTTTTGTCGTGCTTAAAAATTTATCAAGCCGTTCACTCGTATGTTCTTCTGAAACGGCAATGTTTATTTGATTCATGTAGTTGACTCCTTATTTTTCTTTCCATCTAACAGCATTTGAATGAAGAGGAGAATAACCCCTACACATAAAGAAGAATCTGCAATGTTAAAAATCGGGTAATGATAATCCCAAAATACGAAGTGAGCGAAATCAACCACTTCCTGACGGAAAATGCGGTCGATAAAGTTTCCAATCGCTCCGCCAAGCATTAAGGCTAACGCTACACCAAGCAGCTTATCCTTTTGTCCATGCTTTTGCAAGTAATAGATAATTCCCGTAATAACAACGAGTGTAATCACATAGAAAAACCACATTTGCCCTTGGAGAATGCCCCAGGCGGCTCCTGAATTTCGGTGAGACGTAATATAAAAAAATCCATCAATTACTGGAATAGAATCTCCAAGTATCATATTTTTGACAATGAGCCATTTTGTTAATTGATCTAAACAAATTATAACGAATGCGATTATGTAATAGAACACACACGTTCCTCCATCTTCATACTTTGATCTTTAAGCATTTTATCAAGAAAACAGGAAGGAGTAAAGAAACTTTCATTGACAGACAAAAACCTCCCTACATGTGGAAGGCTTCAAAATGAGAATCATTTGATTCATTAGGATAAGGGGTGAATGTTTTTTTCTCGTATTGCTTATAATATAAAAAGTCGTCAGTTGTGCGGGCTGTAGGAAGAATACGCATTTGTTCAAACGGAATTGTGTGACCTGTTATCTCACATATGCCATAGGTTCCTTGCTCTATTTTTGCAATAGCGAGTGAAACATCTTGCAGCTCTTCTTTTATGTGATAAAGAATCGTTGTCGTTTTCGCTTGATTTAATGTGATATGTTCAGCGGGTGAACGAAATGATGCATATTCAAACAATTTGGATTGCAGTTCTTCTTTCATTTGAAGGAGTTCCATGTAAATCGTGTCTAGATCGCCATTCATGTCGCTATTTCAACTCCTGCCCTGTCTTGATAATCATATTGTTGCCACGACTGTTCACTTTAAAGCCATAAGATTTTTCCTTTCGTTCTAAACACTGTCATTTTCTTAAATAAAAAACGCCCCACGTATTGCGGGGCGCTAGTTGGTGTTGTCACACTGTTAATTCTGGTAATATTTCTCCACGATTTCAGCATTTTTAAGCGACAATGTTGGGTATTTTGGATTTGCACCAACATCTTTTGAAATAATGCGAGAACGTTCGCACAGTTCTCCTTCTGCTTTTTGAACAACAATACGTCCTGATGTGTATTCATGCGCTGATGCATCTGCATTCTGCTCATCTTCTACCGTTAATTCTGATATGATAAAAAGCTGCTTGACATCTTCTTTAATGGATGCAAGAAGGTCTTTTACTTCATCTGTCGCATAAATCGTCACACTTGCTTCAAGTGAACGTCCAATGACTTTCTCGTTACGCGCATTTTCTAGTGCTTTAAGAACATCATCACGTACTTCCATAAAGCGGTCGAACTTCGTTTCTGTCGCTTCTGCTTGAGGAACTGTTACACCTTTTGGCATATCTGTTAACTGAACACTTGGCTCTTCAACAAAGCTTAAGTGACTCCATAATTCATCAGCTGTGTGCGGAAGAATTGGTGCAGTCAGCTTCACTAACGCCATTATTGTTTCGTAGAAAACAGTTTGCATGCTGCGGCGGTCCGGATGATCAGCATGCTCAATGTACACCACATCTTTTGCAAAGTCGAGATAGAATGAGCTTAGCTCAATCGTACAGAAATTGTGAATTGCATGATACACGACAGCAAATTCATAATCATCAAATGCTTTTTTCACTTTATCAATCAATTTGTTTAATTTGATCAAGATATATTGATCCACTTCACGAAGCTCTTCTACTGGCACTGTATTGACAGCTGGATCAAAGTCAAATAAGTTACCATGCAGGAAGCGGAAGGTGTTACGAATTTTACGATATACTTCTGCTACTTGTTTTAAAATATCATCAGATACTGGGTGATCGGCTTGATAGTTAACAGAGGACACCCATAGTCTAAGAATCTCCGCACCTAGCTGCTTAGCCACCTTCGTCGGATCAATCGTATTGCCTAATGATTTACTCATCTTGCGCCCTTCTTTATCAAGCGTGAAGCCATGGCTTAGGACACCTTTATATGGTGCTTTTCCAGTGATAGCAACCGCTGTTGATAATGATGAGTTAAACCAGCCGCGATATTGGTCAGAGCCTTCAAGGTAAAGGTCTGCTGGACGGACAAGGTCATCTCTTTCTTCTAAAACGGCTTGGTGAGAAGAGCCTGAATCAAACCATACATCCATGATGTCTTGTTCTTTTGTGAATTCGCCATTTGGACTACCTGGATGCGTAAAGCCGTCTGGCAATAATTCCTTTGCTTCTTTTTCAAACCAAATATTTGAACCGTGTTCTCTAAATAATTGAGATACGTGCTGAATCGTTTCATCTGTGATAATTTGCTCACCATTTTCCGCATAAAAAACCGGAATTGGTACGCCCCATACACGCTGTCTTGAAATGCACCAGTCACCTCTGTCACGCACCATATTAAATAGGCGTGTTTCACCCCATGCTGGCATCCATTTCGTTTTTTTAATATTGTCTAATAAAGCTTCCCTGAAATCTTTAATGGAAGCAAACCACTGAGCGGTCGCACGATAAATTGTTGGCTTTTTCGTTCTCCAGTCATGCGGGTAGGAGTGTGTGATAAAGTCGAGCTTTTTCAGTGCGCCTTTTGCTTCAAGCTGTTCCGTGATGGCTTTATTAGCATCCTCGTAGATTAGCCCTTCAAAACCAGACGCTTCTTCTGTCATGACACCCTTTTCATCTACTGGACATAACACATCAAGACCGTATTTCATACTGACAATAAAGTCATCTTCCCCGTGACCTGGTGCTGTGTGAACACAGCCTGTTCCTGCATCAGTTGTCACGTGGTCGCCGAGCATAATGAGAGAATCTCTACCGTAAATTGGATGCTCTGCCACGATATTGTCTAATTCTTTTCCTTTTAGTGTTTTCACGACTTCGTATTCATCAAAGCCAATTGTTTTTACCACTTGTTCAACTAGCTCAGATGCGACGACATATCGCTCAACTCCGACTTTGAGCACACTGTACTCTAGGTTTGGATGAACACAGATACCAACGTTTGCAGGAATCGTCCAAGGTGTTGTTGTCCAGATGATGAATTGTTCACCATTTTTAAGTAAGCCTTTCCCATCTTTCACTTTAAATGATACGTAGATGGATGGTGAGCGCTTGTCTTTATATTCAATTTCCGCTTCTGCTAGTGCTGATTCACTTGAAGGTGACCAGTTAACAGGCTTTAGCCCTTTGTAAATATAGCCTCTTTTCGCCATTTCACCAAAGACAAGAATTTGCTGCGCTTCGTATTCAGGCTTTAATGTCACATATGGATTGTCCCAGTCTGCTCTTACGCCTAATCGTTTGAACTGATTGCGCTGACCTTCGATTTGTTTCCAAGCATACTCTTCGCATCGTTTGCGGAATTCTGCTGTAGACATTTCTTTTCGTTTCACTTTTTTATTTTTAGTGAGCGCTGTTTCGATAGGTAAACCGTGTGTATCCCAGCCCGGTACGTATGGTGCATGGAACCCGTTCATTGATTTAAAACGGACAATAAAATCTTTCAAAATTTTATTGAGTGCGTGTCCCATATGAATGTCACCATTCGCATATGGAGGTCCATCATGCAAAATAAAAGTAGGGCGTCCTTTTGTCCGCTCTAAGACCATTTGATAGATATCTTTTTCTGCCCACTGCTCTTGAATTTCAGGCTCTTTGTTTGGCAAATTCCCTCTCATCAGGAATTCTGTTTTTGGCATTAATAAGGTGTCTTTGTAGTTCATACCCATTCCTCCATATGCAAATTCGTATTAAAAAAAACAATAAAAAAAGCCCTCTCATCCCTAAGGGACGAGAAGGCTTATCTCGCGGTACCACCCTTTTAGACAAGCGATATGAAACAGTCGCTTATCCACTCTAAAATCGTAACGTGATCAGACGCCTTTTCTTACTGATTCATTTCAGAAAAGGAACTAAAGGGGTGATCTCATTGCAGCGCTTCGTAATTTCAGGCTTCCACCATCCCTGATTCGCTTTATTACACATACAACAACTGCGAGTGTCCCTATCAAACGTTTATCTCTTGTTAATTTATGATGGTATTATATGCAACATGAGCACATCATGTCAAGATGATGCGCTTATTCTTTTTCGTCAAAGACAGCGTCAACTTCATATTCCAGCAAATGATCCCAATCATCATTTTTCAGAAGATCAAGCTGAGCTTCGATGAGCATTTGGAAACGAGTTCTAAAGACCTTCGATTGTTTCTTCAGCTCTTCGATTTCCATCGCAATTTTTCTTGATTTTGATAGCGCTTCGTTGATAATACGGTCTGCATTTTTTTCTGCCTCACGAATAATCAATTTCGCTTCTTTGTCAGAATGACGTTTCACGTCTTCAGCTGCTTCCTGTGCAACAAGAATCGATTTGTTTAATGTTTCTTCAATTGTCGCAAAATGACCTAGTCTTTCATCAAGCTCGTTGACTTTGTCTTCAAGTTCGTTTTTTTTACGAAGCACGATCTCGTAATCTTTACGTACTTGGCTTAAAAACTCATTTACTTCATCTTCGTCATAGCCACGAAAACTTTTTGTGAACGTTTTATTATGAATATCATTAGGTGTTAATGGCAACCTCGCCACCTCCAGATTCAAGTTCGTTATGTCAGAAGCTCAAATGTTACTTTAAATTTATCTTTTTTTGTCTTCCCATCAATTGTTTTTAAGTTAAAGCGGCCATATCCCCGCAATGAAAGCTGATCGCCTTCGCCAATCGTGAAGGAAGGGTCCTCAGTGACTTTCCAGTTTACTTTTACAAGGCCATTTTTGACTAAAAGCTGTGCTTTTTGCCGAGATTGCCGGCTGACTGCGGCACATACAGCGTCAAGTCGCAATGAAGAAATGGTATCTTCTTTGATATCGATCTTGCTGATGACTGGCTTTAAATCCGCCTGGCTAATTTCCTCTAATGAAACGGATGCTCTGCCGACATGTGTCAGCTGCACTTGAACAAAATCGGCTACATCGCTTGTACAAATAAACTGCACAGCGTCCTCTGAAAATAACAGATCACCGAATTTTTGTCGCTTCAAGCCTGTCCCAATAAGTGAGCCAAGGAGCTTCGGGTGTTCAATGGAAATAAACTTTTTCGCATAGTTCACCTGAAAATAAGACAGCTCAGAATCCCGAATAGACGGTTCTAAATAATCGGGATAGATCAGGGCTCTTTTGCGCTCCGCTTCCTCATACCCGCCAAAAAACATGATCCCGAGATCATTAGAATGCTTGATCACGGAATGGGTAAGAAACTGCTCACGCGGATTAAGAAAGTCTGTTAATTTCAAACGATATTGATCCAGTGCAATTTTTTTCCAGTCAAACACTTGATCGACAAATGGCTGTTCGTCTTTTCTAAAATGTTGATAAATATCGCTCATTTTGTTCCCCTTTTATGTAAAAGAGCCTGGCAGTTGCCAAGCCCGGCAGCCTGTTTACATGATTCCGGAAATCATCTGATAAAGACCTCTTAATCCATAATCTGAGGCAAAACGGATCACAAGCAATGCCACAATTGGCGAGATGTCAATCATGCCAATTGGCGGAATAATTTTACGAAATGGTTCTAAATACGGTTCACAAATGGATGCCAAAAATCGGCCAATCGTTGTTTCTCTTGCAGAAGGCACCCATGACATAAAGATGTAAATAATAATCGCGAATGAATAAATCGTTAATGCACTCTGTAAAATCTTAAAAATGTAATATAGAATCACTTTGATTTACCACCTCTGAGGTTCTTCCTCTGTTAATAACTCTGATATTGTGCCAGATACATCCACATTATCAGGTGTGCAGAGAAATATATTCGAGCCAATACGTTGAATGTCTCCACCGATTGCATAAACCGTTCCGCTTAAGAAGTCAATAATTCGCTTTGCTTGATCATGCTGAATGCGCTGCAAATTTACGACGACTGCACGCCTGTTTTTAATATGGTCTGCAATCTCTTGCGCCTCTGCATAAACCCGCGGCTCACTTAACACCACTTTAGAGGATTTCTGCATGCTTTGCAAGCTGACGACATTTTGTTTTCCTGTCTGCGGACGCTCTTGAAATGCCGCTTTGTCTTTTGTTCCTTTTTCTTCTTGAGCTGGTTCTCTTTCTTCATCAATGTATTCGTACTCATACTCTTCGTCATCGAGTGTGAAAAAGCTTTTAAACTTATTTTTTATGCTCATGTCACGCACCTCCTGTTTCATTTCCAACAAGTGAAGAGCCAATCCGAACAAATGTCGCACCTTCTTCAATTGCGATTTCAAAATCGTTTGACATGCCCATCGATAAATGCTCACAAGGTGCATTTACTTGGTTAAGATGTTTCACCTCTTCTTGAAGGCTTTTTAATGTTTTAAAACAGTTTCGAATCACAGCCTGATCATCTGTGAATGGAGCCATTGTCATCAGGCCAGCAATTTCAATATGTTTGAAATCTGCGAGCTGTTTGACAAATGGAGTCACGTCTTCGCTTTGTAAGCCGTGTTTTGACTCCTCAAGAGAGGTGTTCACCTGTACAAAACAGCAAACGGTGTGATCCGCTCTTTTTTCAATTTCATTCGCAAGGGACATTCTGTCAAGCGAATGTAAATAGTCAATTGTCTGAATGACAGATTTCACTTTTCGCGTCTGTAGACTGCCGATGAAATGCCAGCTAATGTTTTCATCAGTTATCGCTGCTTGTTTTTCAAATAACCCTTTGTCACGGTTTTCACCAAAGTGCAAAATTCCAGCTTCCTTGGCTTCTAGTGCTCGTTCAATCGAGACATATTTTGTCACAGCGACGACCGATATCTCTGCTGGATTTCTACCTACTCTTTTACATGCTTCGTTAATTTGTTCATTTATTTGTCTGAAATTCTCTCGTACATTCAATTGCAATTATTATGCCTCCTTAAACCCGACAAAAGACATCATACGTCCTGTTTTCCCTTGATCACGCCGGTGTGAGAAGAAAAGCTGATCGCTGCAGCTTGTGCACATCGAACTGACATGTATGTTTTCTTCTTTTATTCCTACATGAAGCAATACGTTTTTGTTTAATGTTTTCAAATCAATTTTGTATTGTCCTAGCGAAATCTCGGAATACACATAATCTGTTGAAAAAGGAAGCTTTTTTACTTGATCTATGACAACATCATCTACTATGTAGCAGCAGCTGCCAATTGATGGTCCAATGACCACTTGTATATGATCGACCTTGGCGCCTTCCTTACTGCACCATAAACCAATCATTTTTGCGCCAATTTGCTTGACGGTTCCTTTCCAGCCGGCATGAGCCGTTCCAATCAATCCATTTTGCGGAGCTAGAAAATAAAGCGGAACACAGTCAGCGAAGCAAAGAGCGAGCATCATGTTTAGTTCAGAGGTATATAAGCCGTCGGTTCCAGGCAGTGCCTCATGATAATGAAGACTTCCTCTTCCTCTTTGCTCTTTGGTGACTTTCATTATACGGTCCTCGTGTGTTTGGTCAGCAAACACCCAATCAGAGAGCGGCACAGCATTCGCATCTGCTATGACTTGACGATTCATTTTGACACTAGAAGCATCATCTCCTACATGGAGTCCAGTATTCATTGATTGATATGGAGAAAGGCTAAAGCCCCCATTTTTTGTCGTAAATCCGGCTAATACCTCTTTACCAGAACATGTCATGTTCGTCCAATCATGAATGGTCATTGCATAAGGTGATTTCTGCTGAAAGGGGTCATATTTGTATGTCAAAGCTGCCTCCCACCTTTCATTCATCTCTCTTTATATCGCTCCTATTTTACCACAAGACATGCATAGACAGTTAGTGGAATTCATTAAATATTACACTCAAATGTGCCCTTTCTACAGGATTTTTTTCAAATTGATATGAAAACGTAATCTTTTTACCCGAAAAAGACATTTGCTGAGAGTGGAGAGAAGGTTAATAAGGAAATTTCGATAGAGGGTTGGTATGAATTAAGAAGATAACCGGACAAGTATCACATCTTCGCCAATTTTTACTATATTTCGCCATGGGACGATCATTTCCTCTTCTTTTCCGAAAAATCCCATCATTTTACCTGTACCGCCTATAATAATCGCTTGTATTTTACCGCTCGTGACATTAATATCTATGTCACCAATTGTGCCTAGTTTTTTCCCGCTGGACACATCGACAACATCCTTAATTTGAAATTCAGAAATACTGATCATCTATCCTTCCCCGCCTTTCGTTTTCTACTATAATGTGTATGATGGAAAAGCAGGGATGCAGACCAATAGTTTCTCTTATCTACAATTTACATAAGTGAGGACATCCATTCCCCCACATGACTTCAACAGGACATTCAAAAAAGGAAAAAAGCAAGTCGCTTGTCATCATCTGCTTTGTCCTCCCCTTTACAAAAAACTGCCCTAACACTGTCATCTCACCTGACGTTGGAAAGTAATACGAGCACAGCACATTTAATAAAGCGGTTTTCCCCGCACCATTTAATCCACAAAGCATCCAGTGTTCCTGCTTTTTCACCTCCCAGTCGACAGAGACAGAATGACGTAGCCATTTCCCAATTCTTTTTCAAGAAACATCCTTCAAGTCAAGTGATTTTCCCATGGTAAAAATTCTGAATATACAAATAATGAAAGTCTACAGCATATCGGCAAATGCTCATTTCGGTAAACCTTACATAAAAAAAAGCTACTCCTTTTTAGGAACAGCTTTTCTGATCTCTTAAGAGATTTCTATACGTACGCCTTCTGTTATATCAGGATACGTATGCGGGGATGCAAAGACAGCTCCCGGTAATACATCATCAAACGGCTCTTGAAAGTAAATCGAAATATGACCAAGCTCTTTAAAGTTGTCATTTGCTTTTTTGCCAAGTGCTGTGATCGTGTAAGTTTGGTCTCCGACTCGAATGGTTCCTCCTAGTTTGAGCGGCTCTTCTTCTATATGTTCGAACTCATGAATAACGGACATGTCTTTTAATTCCTGCGGTGCTGCTGGTCCAAATAAAACAATCAGCTTTTCTTCTTTAAACTGCGGTACTAATATCCCAATTTCTTTTACAACAGATTGTGTGATCATGTATCTCGATTCCTCCTTTAAGACGTTTAATACATACCGAAGCTGGCAACATATGCGATCATAACAGATAGAATCCCTGTAATGAGACGGCTATACAAAACAGCTGGTACCCCATATTGTACCGTTTCCGGCTTCGCTTCACCAAGTGATAGCCCAACTGGAATGAAGTCACACCCTACTTGACCGTTGATAGCAAATAGTGCAGGAAGTGCAAATTGAGGCGGAATGTTACCTAGTGCAATTTGACTACCAATGAGTACACCGATGACTTGCGCAATGACTGCTCCAGGTCCTAAGACAGGTGATAGAAATGGCAATGTACACACAACAACGAGCAGTAAGAGCCCCCATAAAGATCCCGCCAAAGGTGATAGGAAATGAGCAATTAAATCCCCGATTTTTGTATAATTGATAATTCCTATTAACATACTGACAAATGCCATGAATGGGATGATGTTTTTCAAAAGCATATCAACAGAATCACGACCTGCTTGATAGAACGTGCCAGTTACTTTCCCTATTCCTCTTGAGAATCTCATGAGGAAATCACCTTTTTCCTGACGCTCGATATTTTCCTGTTTTAGCTTTGAATACGTTTCTTTAAAATTCTCTTTGTCAATGGACTCACTGCTTTCTTGACCTTCTGGTTTCGCCTCGCCATCTGATTCTTCCGCATAGGAAATATCTTTTTCTGTCACTCCTGATACGAAGATATCCTCTGTAATATGTTTTGCAAGCGGTCCAGAAGGAGAGGATGCCAAAACATCTACAGTTGGAATACGCTTCATCGGATAAAGTCCAATTCGTGCAGTTCCTCCGCAGTCAATGACAACACACATCATTTCATCTTCTGGAATGGAATTTTTAAAGCCATCACATGCTTCTGTCCCTGTCATTTCCGCGATTTTACGTGCAACTGGGTGAATACCTCCCCCTGTAATGGAAACGACCTTTCTTCTTTTACTGTTTGGTTCAAGCTCTAAGCCAGTTCCCCATCCGCCAGCACCTTTTGCAACAAATACTTTGTGGTTTGTCATGTCTAACCCTCCTCTATTATGAATCCGCTTTCATTTTTCCTGCTAAGTATTTTGTAATCCATTCAGTAATGATTCCTCGAAGTAAAATGACGACGATCCCAACTAAAAAGTAACGAACAGCAAGCTCTGACATTGAATATCCAGCTTCTTTAATCCCATTAGCAATTCCTAGGTAGACAAACAGTTCTCCTGCGTTAGCATACGGAAACAGTGATGTCACCGGATGAACAAATGAAACAGCTGAATCATAGAATGCTGGTTTTTGTTTTTCAGGTAAGAAGCGGCCAAACGTATAAGCCATTGGGTTTGTCAAAATAAGAACGGATAAGATCGGCATTAACGTATAGCGTAAAATGGTATATTTTGCTGCAAACTGGATCGCTCTATTCACTCGCTCTTCTCCAATAAACTTCATCACAGCATAGGTGAAAGTAAGCAACACAACAAGCGTTGGAACGATACCTGTGACAAGACCCATGAATTGCTTTCCGCCGGCTTCAAACATTCCGATAAAGTGCTCCCCAAACCATTGAATCCATTCCATGTTTTATCTCCCCTTTCTTTAGTTCACATTTGTTATATTTTTTTCGAAATCGAGACAAGTGCCTGCTCAGCTGCCATTGAGAGTGCTTGTATGACAGCTGATCCTTTTTTGCGTTTATTCAATGTTTGCTTCATCATATGGTGCTCATCTAGCACAGCACCTACATGCTTGCCTTCATATGAAGGGACTTCCTTAAATTTAGACAAAATCGAGACCCCGCCAAGCACATGACATTTTTGAATGATATACGATTCATCCACAATGATGAGCGCAATGGCCCCAGGACCAAATTTGCGCCGCTCCATTCCTGAAAACAAGTGATAGCCTTTCTTCCCTTTGTAGTCATCAATGAGTGTATCCATGCTTTTACGGTAGTACTTGATTTGAAAAAAAGGTAAGCCATACTGCACAATGAGAATGATACAAAGTACGATTGCTAATTTTTCCATAGCCTCACGTCCTTATGATTGAAATAGATGATCTTGTAATGAACGCAGCTTCCAGACCGTTGTGTTTGAATCAAGTTCTACATCATCATGAGATAGGAATTGTCCTAATTTAATGTCTTTTTTTGCAACCACTTTCCCGCTGATTAAGCCAATTGGAATGTGACCGTTTGTTTTCATGTCTTGATGCGTTACAAGTACACCTCTTACAGAGTAACCACCAATTCCGTCAAGTGTTTCGCCTGCTTTAATATCTCTTTTCGCAACGGCTACCGTTTCTGAAACTGGTACACCAATTGGATGGATGGAAGAATCATGCTGTAAGACCGCTTTTGCGATGGTAACTGGTGTTTCAAGACTCGCTAAGTGGAACGGACGATAAAGCGTGTAGTGAGGACCTTTTCCAACTTTTAAGTAGCGAAGCTCTTCATCTACTGGCTCAAGCTCACTTTTGACGATGACAAAGACGCCTGGTGCAAGTCCATTTACATATTCAACAACTCCGAAGTTATCCAGCACGCCGCCCTGTTGTTTTTGATTCAATTTATCTGCTACATTCTCTAAATTCGCTTCTACTCCGTGCATGCCCACTTTATCTGGCAAAAGCCCTGTCGCATTACTCAATAAGTTCATTTCTGCCATTGTTTTTGTTCCGTCCTGGAACGCAGCCAACATATGCGTACTCATATGTTTACTATCTGCCTCTACTTTACACGTATCTGGATTCGCTTCTGGGAAGAATGGGTTGTTTTTACCTTTCCCAGCAACTAATACTTCAAGCCCCATTGTTTTCGCAAATTCATATAATTCTAGCGTTGCGGCTGGTTCATCTCCAGCTGATCCAGAGTAAACAAGTCCTGTATTCGTGAATAATTTATGCATCACCAAACCAATTGTAATATCGACCTCCACATTTAAAAGAACGAGATGTTTTTTTGAATTAAGCGCTTCCAAAGAAATGTTAGCTCCGACCTCTGGAACACCTGTTGCATCCACAACAACTTCCACGCCATCTGATTGAATCACTTCTCTGTAATCATTTGTGACAACCATTTGATGAGGCTTTGTATGCTGCTTGTAAAAATTCGCTGCCTTCTCTGCTGCATCAAGCTGAATATCACAGACACCTGCTACAATCATGCCTGGAATTTTAGAAATTTGTGAGATGAGTCCAAATCCCATTTGGCCTGCGCCGATAATCCCTACTTTGATCGGGTCGGCACTGCGTTCTCGTGCTATCAACTGTTGATAGATTGACATCTAAATCATCCTTTCAGTTTTTTATGCTTTACAATAGATTGCTAGAAAAAATCTGAAACTTTTAACAAATGTTATTAAAATTAACAAAAATCGATTTATTGTAACATTTGTTATTTTATTTACCATTTGTTATGAATTCAGTTTATATGATGTGTCAACTTTGTGTCAAGCTAAAATAGATGGAATTTTCATTCTTTTTGAGTCTAAAGACTTAAAAAACTACCTATCATATTAGGTAGTTACTTTAATAAGGCATCTCCAGTTCGTTCATCCGTAATTAATACATGAATTAATCCACCCTCTAATACCGCTCGGATGGCTTCTATTTTTGCTTCTCCTCCAGCGACACCAATGACAAGCGGAATTTCTTTCAGCTTTTGCGGGCTTATGCCCATCACCTGGTCGTTCCATGGATGCGGATAAATTTCTCCTTTATAATCAATAAAATTGTAGCAAATGTCACCGGCCACATCCTTCATTTGGAGTATATCCCCCTCGCCGTTTGTCATGTAAGATTTCACCATCGTTGAATGCTGCGGAACCCCGCCTATTCCGACAACGGCAATATTTGATGATTCTCCTAGCTCAATGACTTTTTTTATTGATGGCTGTCTAATCAATACTTCCTTCGCTTCTTTCGTATCAAGCATGACAGGAACATGTAAAAATTCACATTTTGACTTGAGTGCTTCTGTACATCTCGCAATAATATAATTGGCATGGATATCAACATCTTCATTCCCAACCCCTCCGACAAGCGGAACAAATGTAACGGATGGAAAGTGCTGAACAGACGTAAGCGCTTTCGCCATTTCATGTAAAGTTGTTCCTGATGAAAAGCCGATGACTTGTCCATCCTTCATAACTTTTAATAAAAAACCCGCAGCCGCAGCTCCGATTCGACTTTTTGTTGCTTCTTGACTGAGAGATTCAACACATACGACTTCTCGTAGCCCATATTTTCGCTCTATTTTTCTTTCTAACGACCCGTATTGTTGATTGACTTCATCATGAATAATGATTTCCACGATTCCTGCTTCCCGTGCTTTTGCCAAATATTTCGATATGAGCGAACGGCTAACCCCCACAGCTTCTGCAATTTTAGATTGGGTGGCGCCTTCTTCATAATACATATGCGCAACCTTAATAAGCACCCTTTTTTCATCATGGAATGTCATAATAACCCTTCTTTCCGTTTATGTGTTCCTTAACAAATGATATATGAAATAACATTTGTTAGAAACAGATTAAATGAAAAAAATAACAGAGTCAATACTAGAGGCGTGTTCTCTAGAAGAATGAAAAAAGCCGCACATCAAGTGGCGGCTTTAAAAAATGTTTTTATTCATTTGTTTGATGGCTGCTTTTTCAAGCCTTGATACTTGTGCTTGAGAAATCCCGATTTCTTCAGCGACTTCCATTTGTGTTTTGCCTTGGAAGAAGCGTTTTCGAAGAATCATTTTTTCTCGATCATTTAATCTGCGCATTCCCTCTTTTAAGGCCAATTCTTCCACCCATTGTGTGTCTTTGTTCCGTTCATCACTAATTTGATCCATCACATAAATCGGATCTCCTCCGTCATTATAGATCGGTTCAAACAAAGAAACAGGATCTTGAATCGCATCTAGGGCAAAGACAATTTCCTCATGAGGTACTTCTAGCACTTTGGCAATGTCTTCTGCCGTCGGCTCCTTGCTTGTCTCACTAATTAGCCTCTCTCGGACTTGGAGTGCCTTGTAGGCAATATCTCTAAGTGAACGAGACACCCGAATCGGGTTGTTATCACGCAAGTATCGACGTATTTCTCCTATGATCATAGGAACCGCATAAGTTGAAAATCTGACATTGTGGCTTAAATCAAAATTATCAATTGATTTCATTAATCCGATACATCCTACTTGGAAAAGATCATCAACATACTCGCCTCTGTTGTTAAAACGCTGAATCACACTTAAGACCAACCGCAAATTGCCATTGACTAGCTTTTCTCTCGCTGTATCGTCACCTTCATCTTGCAGCTGTCTGAACAATTTTCTCATCTCTTCGTTTTTCAGAACAGGCAGTTTGGAGGTGTCGACTCCGCAGATTTCCACTTTATTTTTGGACACTTTTTTCCCTCCCTACAGGAGCTGTTGTACAAAGTACAGTATCTCCTTGGGATGGAAAAATATGCACGAGCTATGACGAGAAACATGTGAAAAAATGATGATCCCTTTGACAGCACAGGGAAAGAGCTTTCAAAAAATTTTTTTAGACCATTTTATTAAATTCTTTTTGCAATCGTTTAATAATTCTTTTTTCGAGTCTTGAAATATAGGACTGTGAAATACCTAGCATGTCAGCGACATCTTTTTGCGTTTTTTCTTCACCGCCAACTAAGCCGAACCTGAGTTCCATGATCTGCTTTTCACGGTCATTTAATTGCTCTAACGCTTTTTTCAGTAATTTTTTATCTACATTTGCTTCAATATCCCTGGTGATAATATCATCATCTGTTCCAAGTACATCTGACAAAAGCAGTTCATTCCCGTCCCAATCAATGTTGAGCGGCTCATCAAACGATACTTCTGAACGGATTTTATTATTTCGGCGCAGGTACATCAAAATCTCATTTTCAATACACCTTGAGGCATATGTCGCAAGCTTGATCTTTTTTTCCGGATTAAATGTGTTGACTGCCTTGATCAGTCCTATCGTTCCTATACTAATTAAATCCTCAATATTAATACCAGTGTTTTCAAATTTCCTTGCAATATAGACCACTAATCGCAAGTTTCTTTCGATAAGAATAGCCCTTGCTGTTTGATCACCCTTCGGTAATTTGACAAGCAGTTCTTGTTCTTCATCCTTTGATAAAGGAGTCGGCAGTGCTTCACTTCCACCAATATAATAAATTTCATCACTCTTTAGACCTAGCTTCATGAGAAGTTTATACCAGTAGTAAGTGAGTTTAAATTTTAATTTTTTCATCTTCTTCTCCCTTCTAAATGTCAAATTGACCTCGTAAGATAAAAGACATCACCAAAAAACTACGACACCCCTTGTATGATTTTCCCGTCTAACATATCTGGATGAATGATGGATTGAAATTCCTGATCTACTGATAAGCCTCCGAGGCTCATCCCAACAAAACACTTCGATGGTTCGATGATATGCGTTTTTGAATAAATGACGACAGTATCTGGCTTTAAACATAGTAGAAACCCGTGATCATGACCGACGGCACGATATGGAACAAGTCTTAAACGATCGAGCAGTGGAAAACGATCATCAAGCTTCTGCATCACTTCAACAGGATGACACTGTTTCATCAGCTCTAAAAACGGCTCCCCGCAAATAGACGTTAGCTGATCAAGCTGAACGATCATAACAGGTGTTTTTGTCATAGGATCATACAGACGATTGCCAGAATCAACGAGTCCATTTAAGCGAATGGTCTCTCCATCAATGTGTATCTCCACAAGTACTTGTTCATCATACTGTCTTTTTTTCACACCAACCTCTCCTAATCTTTTCTTTGAAAACAGCCAAATGGCTGGAAAGCCAGTTAAAACGAAAAACCAGCTAACGGGATCACCAAATCCATCATTTTGTGAAATAAACAGTCCGTCTTGAATGATTGTATTTGTTTGCAAAAACGAATGAACCCCGATCATGCCTCCTCCCATTAAAAATGTGACAAAATAAAAAACAAACAAGTTTTGAAAAAAGGAACGAAATCTTTGAAAACCAAAGGTTGCAATCACGATCAAGACAGAAAAGAGTAGCTTGCCTAAAGGGTGTGACGCAAACATCGCAAATGGTGTAAAGAGCAAGAGAACCATACTCGATCCAATCAGAGCTCCTAACATATATCGCCATTTTTTCACTTCTCGTTTGAGAATAAATGCAGTGAGTAAGAGAAGCAAGAGATCAAAACAAAAGTTTAACAGCCCAATTACGTCTAAATAAATGACCACCTTCTGCTCCTTTCATCTGAACCAAAGAATCAAAAGCAGTACTTGCACTTGTTTGTACCAGTATAAAACAGTCATCACAAGGAAGTCTGTCAATTCTTGTTGGGGATGATGGAGAACTTTTGATGGATTGTTATTGTTTTTGTCGAGGAATGAGAGTGAGAGAATTGGGTGCAGTGTTCGGTACTAAAAAGACACGCTCCAAAGAGTCGTGTCTTTTGTTGATGGTTACTTCTCATTAATGTTTACTGTTCCTGATGCCTTTTGTCTTGTGACATTTCCATAATCATGTCGCACAATGACTTCAATCAGCACGCCTTTTGCTTCTGCGGTAGATGTAGCCGTACAGTATCCTTTATATGTTCCTTCTGCTACTTCAAGCTTATTCAGCTTTTTTGTTTTTTGGAGCTTTGATCTAGCGCGTGTCAGGGGCATGACAAAGGTTGCCTCTAGCTTTTTCCTGCTTTTAAATGAATCTTAACAGATTCTCCTGATGATAGCTTGACATCTGTTTTTGGGGTCAGCTCAGAAATGTCAGGTGCCTCATGAACATCGATGTCAACTTTTCTAGTCGTTAGTTTCCTGTTACATCTTTCGCTATCACTTCGTATTCTTCCGTTCTTAAACAGCACTCTTGCGGAATACTTCCCATCTTTCATTGTAGCCTTCTTCCCATGGACTTTGACTTTATCAAGATGATCGTCCGCTACTTTTCCTTCCAAAGTGAGCAATTCTCTATTTGATTTTTCTCCATTTTTCAGTGTATCAATGGTCAAAGTTGGTGCTGTTTGATCGATGACAATCTTTACCGGCTTTGATTATTTCGTTGCACCTTTATCATTTTGACTAGGAAGGTGACCTTGTCTTCCTGTTGAAACTGTTTCATTAAACTAGATGAAATCTTTGCTTTTGTTTCTTAGAAGAAACGGCTTCCCCCTAAATGAGGTGGAAGTCGAATTTGATTGAAACCATCCCAAAGCTTGTCATCGTTAACGTACCAATCATCAAAACACTCATAAAACGATAGACGGCGGTTTTACGAAACTTCACTTTTAATAAAATCCCTCATCCCCAAATGATAAAGCAGAGTATAATCCTCATCCCCCTCTTCCCTTTTGCTCATGACAAGATTCATGGTGTTCTATTTAATGTAGTCAAACAAAGTTCATCATTTTGTCGTTTTTTGCAAAGGAATCCAAAAATGATTTTTTGTATTAATATGTATAAGTCAAAATACATATAATAGATTGAGTGACTCTCACATATTTAAGACTTTCCGATCAAAAAAACAACAGGCCACTTTATACTTTTAAACATTAAAAAATCCCCTTCCAATGAAAGGGGATGAGCTATGCTCAATTAGCTTTTGTTGCGGTTACGCAAGAACGTTGGGATATCCAGCGTATCATCGGTTGATTGTGTATTTTGTCTTGGCTGAGATGATGTTTGCTGATGTTCCTCACGTTTGAATTCGCGCTTTTGAGGAATGGATTGATTTTGCTGTAATCCTTGTGCTAATGGATTTCTTTGTGGTTTTGTCACTTCTGGCTCTTGCTCAATAAATCCAGTTGCGATTACTGTCACCACAATTTCATCCTTCAAGTTATCATTAATGACAGACCCGAAAATCATGTTTACATCTTCATCAGATGCAGATGCAACAATATCAGCTGCTTCTTGTACCTCATAAAGACTTAGGTTTGTACCACCCGTAATATTCATGATAACGCCTTGTGCTCCGTCAATCGCCGTTTCAAGAAGTGGTGAAGAAATCGCTTTTTTCGCTGCTTCAGCCGCACGGTTTTCACCTGTTGCCACACCAATGCCCATAAGAGCTGAACCTTTATTGGACATGATTGTTTTCACATCAGCAAAGTCAAGGTTAATCAAACCTGGTGTTGCAATTAAATCAGAAATTCCTTGTACACCTTGTCTTAACACGTTATCCGCTGCACGGAACGCTTCAAGCATCGGTGTGTTTTTATCAACGATTTCAAGTAAACGATCGTTTGGAATCACGATTAAGGTATCAACAGCTTCTTTCATAGAAGCAATTCCTTCAACTGCTTGAAGCTGCCGCTTTCTTCCTTCAAATGTGAAAGGGCGAGTGACTACTCCAACTGTCAAAGCCCCTGAATCTTTTGCGATTTTTGCAATAACAGGTGCAGCACCGGTACCAGTTCCACCGCCCATACCAGCTGTAACAAAAACCATGTCAGCTCCTTTTAATACTTCTTCAATTTGTTCCTTGCTTTCCTCAGCAGCCTTTTTACCGACCTCAGGATTCGCACCTGCTCCAAGCCCTCTTGTCAGCTTAGCACCGATTTGCATTTTCGTTTCTGCTTTTGATAAGTTTAATGCCTGTGCATCTGTATTCACTGCAATAAAATCGACACCCTGTACGTCATTTTCGATCATTCGGTTGACAGCGTTATTTCCGCCTCCACCTACTCCGATTACTTTGATTGATGCTAGGCCGTCTATATTTGTTTCAAACTCCAACATGCTGAATCCTCCTAATCCGTCAAAAATCTAATTCTATTCCCAGAACATATTAAATAGTTTTTTCATTTTGCCCTGTTTTTTATTTGTCTCTTGTTGTGCTTTTTGTTTTACTTTCGGTCTTGGCTGCGCTTCTTTTATTTGTGGTGTAGAAGAAACCGGCTCCATAGATGTGCCTACTTCATAAAACGCCTCATCCGGCATTTGGAATCCAACCTGTCTGCCCTGAATTTTTGCATTGCGATAAGCAAAATGGATCAGACCCACTCCTGTCATATATTGAGGCTCTCTCACCCCAATATAATTAGGACTTGCAATTCTTACATTGTTTTGTAAGACCGTTTGTGAAAGTGAAAGGATACCAGGTATGGCCGCCTGTCCACCTGTTAGAACAAAACCGCCAGGCAAATCATGGACACCCATATTTCTTAACTCTTCTGCCACAAACAACAGGATTTCTTCCAACCGTGCCTCAATGATATTGACCGCTTCAAGTTGTGTATACGTCTGTTTTTGGTCGGTACCAATGACGGAAACTTCAAATGTTTCCTCAGACGATGCCTCATCATAGAACGCATGTCCAAATTGTTTTTTGATTCGTTCAGCTTCTTCCGTTGAAGTTCTCAATCCTATAGACAAATCTTTTGTAATGTTCTCTCCGCCCAAGGGGATACTGTGAGTAGAATAGAGATGCCCGTTTTCAAATACTGAAATCGTTGTAGATCCGCCGCCAATATCGACAAGAGCTACCCCTAGATTTTTTTCATCTTTCGATAATGCTGCTGAGCCCGATGCGAGTGACTGCAGGCAAATATCCATAATTTCAATTCCAGCTCGCTCTACACATCGGAGCCAGTTATGTAGAATCGTTTTAGAACCTGTAATTAACGATCCGTCCACCTCTAGTCGAACGCCAAGCATTTTTTTGGGATCTGTAATCTCATCTCTTCCGTCGACAATAAATTGCCTTGGGATGACGTCTACTACGAGATGTTCTTGAGGAATAGATACTACCTGAGCAGCATCTAAGACACGTCTTACATCTTCAGCATGTATTTCTTTGTTTTCACTAGAAACTGCGACCACGCCGCTCGTATTCTGAATATGAATGTGGTTCCCGTTAATTCCAACAATCGCCTTTTGTAAAGGAAAACCTACCATTCTCTCAGCCTGTTCAAATGCTTGTCTAATAGAATGAACTGTCTCATCTATATCAACAATCGATCCTTTTTTTAACCCCTCTGAAGGGACATTTCCAACACCTATAATGTTAAGCGAATCATCCGCCATTTCTCCGACGATGACTTTTATATTGGATGTACCGATGTCAAGGCTGACGTAAATTTCATTGTTGTTCATTCTATGGCACCTCCTCACATATCAATACTTTCTATTCTATTATTTGCTGAACAACAATACAATGAATGTGTTTTTACAAGTGTGTAACAGAACTTAAAAAATCAACATTTTTTATTAGGATTACTGAAAATATTCGTTACATCATATGTATATCCTTTTTTATGACTCACTTTTTTTCTTTTTTTCTCTAGAAATTGTCCATTTAGTTAGTAGAATTCTTCGAATAACTGCTATATTTTGAAACAACCTAACGCCGAACGCAAACATTCCGACTAAATACAAGTCTACACCAAGATGGACGCCCAGAAAAGCTAAACTTATTGCTAGTATAATATTAAAGAAGAAGCCTGATACAAACACGAGTTCATCGTATGCCCCTTGCAGATGTGCTCGAATTCCACCAACCAAAGTATCAAGCGCAGCAAGCACAGCAAGGGAAAGATAGTTAGAATACTCATTCGGTATCGTAAAATTAGTTAAGAAACCGATCGCAACTCCTATAATTAAACCAAGTACAGGAAGCCACATTAAGATTTTCCCTCCTTTACATCGTCAAGAGGCTTCAATTCGTTTAATTGAATTGCACCGTCATATGCTTTTAAGTGAATTTTTTTCTTCGGCTGACTAATACTCAAGCTGAAATTTTCTTGAGCGAACAAATCGCCAATATCTGTTACATTTAAACGGCTATACAATTTGTCGGCCTGCTGGCTAATCATCTTAATAGTGACGACATCTCCATCTAAGCTGTAGCCATCCATTTTCGTTGTACCATTAATATCTCGAATGACACTTGTATTAATTACTCTGTGGCCATTAATAGAGATATGTTTCGCCCCAAACATATTGGCTTCGTTTATTAATTTTTTGAAAAGGTCAGGAGGAATATTTTTGACTTCTTCTCCGGTCAGATCCTTGGAAAAGAGCTGAGTGATTTCAACTTCAATTCCTTCCCCCACTACCTCTGTAAAACCAGCCTTTTCTTTTAAATCCTTTAACGTTTTTGTTAGTTGTGCTTCTTTTGATTGATCTTCTTGCTTACCATACTTTTTCAGCATCTCGTCATATTTATCAATCTCTTTCAACAAATCCAATTCTTTATTTTTGGAAGCGGATAAATCCTCTCTTAATTCCCAAACATCGCGAGTATCACGAATTTCAGGCTTTTTTAATGAGTTAAATTGGATGGAGACCATCACGCCAAATATCACCATCAAAGCAGTCAAACTAAGTAAAGGCTTTTTTTTCCTCAACACCACTCACCTTTTCACTTTTAATCTTTGTTTCTTAAAAGAGGATTCATGCGAATATCCTTTTTTTCAATTGTCATTGAAATGTGATCACTTGTCAGTTGATCAACCACCCCACCTACAATATTTAAAGCAGGTATTAATACAGCAGGATCACCGATAGCAGATATGACAAAAGGCGCTGGATGCTGAACTCCATCAACTGTGACAACTGGGCCGTTACAATGTATGGATGATTGGTGTGTAATTCTTTGTCCATTAATCGATACAGCAGATGCCCCTGATATAAACAATTCGTTTATCACATGAAAAATGTGGCTCTCATGAACAATGTAATTATTTACATTTTTTCCACTCGGGATATAAGATGCATCTTCAAGAGATACTTTTATTCCTTTCCCTTTTACACCTATTTCCCCAGTAAACATTCTATATTTTTCAACATCTTCCAAAACATTAAAATACTGCTCTTTTTCATTCTTTAAACTGGACTCTATCGCTTGAACCTTTGTTTGAAGGTTATATAGTTCTTTTTCGAGTTTCTGATTTTCCTTTTCTTGCTTTGTCTGCTGACTTTTCAATGAATATTCTTTTTTCCATTGTTCTGTTCGATTGACATCTGCCTGATGTTGCTTGGTATATTGATATGAAAAAGAAATCAGAAACCCAAGAACAAGCATCACAATTGAGAATATCACTGTTTTGCCTCTCAATGTTCATCTTCCTTTTTTCTAGACTTGAAAGCTTCAAAATACGTCGCTACTTCCATATGAATAATGCCTTTCTCAGATGAGGAAAGTTCTTTAACAATGGCTGGATAGGTTTTCATTTTATCGGCGAATGTTTTAATTGATGCGATTACAGTGTTTCCATCATTCATATAAAATTTCACAAGCCACTGATTTGAACTTGTTGGCACATAATACGCTTCTGAGATGAGTTCCTGAATAGAGACTGGCAGTTTATTCAAAGATCTAACTGTTTGCTTCAATTTCTCTTTATTGTCCCAATCGACAAAAATAGGTCCTGCCTGACTTGGCGTTACTTCATCTGGTAAAGTTGTCCCATTTTCAAGAAGCTCATAATATAGATTTCCCTTTTGAAGATACGCAATGTTTGAATATTCCTTTACATCAATACTGACCTTATTAGGAAAATGTTTTTTAATAGTGACACTTTTAATTAGTTGATTTTGCTTAATATGATCTGCTGTTACATCTTTATTTAAATTCCAAAACTCTGTCTCGCCTTCTTTAATTTGTGAAAGATTAGCAAGCTGTTTTGTTGATAAATGCTCGTTACCCGTAATGGTTAAAGAAGAAACTTTACTAATAGGTGTTTGCAAATAAATAATGATTAAAACCATGATAAAAAACAACAGAATAAAAGAAATCAGTCTCCGATTCGCTTTCTGCTTTCTTTGTTCTTTAATTTTAGGAATTCGCTCTTCTATATTGACGATCTTTTCATTTTCATGATCAGGCCGCATATATACTCTTCACCTCATTCAAAGCTGCTTGTCCACACCTTTGGGTCAATGCTTATCTCATTTTGATTAGAAAACAAACGGCATGAAAGAATGCCGTTTGTTTGCCTGCGATGCCATCATTCATAAAAACTAGCTTTTAATTTGCTTCACCAATAATCTCTACTTCTGTATGCATATCCACATTGTAGTCTTCTTTAATTTTGTTTTGAATGTACTGAATTAAGTCCAACACATCTTGAGCCGTTGCGCCACCAGCGTTGACAATAAAGTTTCCATGCATATCAGAAATTCTTGCTCCACCAATCTGATATCCTTTTAAATTCGCCTTTTCTACAAGCTGTCCTGCATATTCAGGTAATGGATTCCGAAAAATACTGCCTGCACAAGGTCGATTATAGGGCTGTGTTTCCTTGCGATAGTCTTTATTTTGCTGCATTTTTTTTGTAATTTTCTTGCGATCATTCTGTTTGAGCTTGAACACTGCTTCAAGGACAATGCCTGGTCGTTCTTTTTGAAGTACAGAAGTTCGATAGCTAAAGTTCATTTGCTCATTCGTTAACCATTCAATACTTCCATCTTCAAATAAGATTCTAGCTTTCACAAGAATGTTACTGATATCTGACCCATGTGCCCCTGCATTCATATAAACAGCACCACCAATCGATCCCGGGATACCGGCTGCAAATTCCAATCCTGAAAGACCCTGCTTACTAAGAGAAGTTGCAAGTCGTACAATAGAATATCCGCCGCCAACTGTAATTTCTTCTTCATGAACAGTTAAATGATCCAGTCCTGCACCTAACTTCAAAACCACACCACGAATTCCTTTATCAAGTACAAGTAAATTAGACCCTCTCCCAATGACCGTCCAATTCGCATGCTGTTTTTTTACATGATCCATAATCGTTTTGACTGCGTTAACATCTTTTGGGATAACCAATAGATCTGCTGGCCCACCAATTTTCATAGTCGTATGATTTGCAAGCGGCTCATTTTCAAGCACTTTACCAACCTGCGCTTCTAATAATTCATTCTTCAAGTTCTCCATATTACCCTCCGCTTTACCTATTATCATTCACTCATCTAGTCACAATTTCTTTTAACACATTATATAAACGTGTGGCCGCATCTGGAACTCCGAGTTCTTTCGTTAAACGGCTCATTTGGTTTAGTTTCTCTTCATTACCAGCAACTTCATCAATTGCATGCAACAATCGATTTCCTGAAAGCTCTGATTCTCTTAATACGATAGCAGCATCATGCTTTTCAAGTGATCTCGCATTGATTTCCTGATGATTTGCCGTCACGTATGGACTTGGAATGAAAATAGTCGGTATTCCAAGAGCTGTGACTTCAGCAATCGTTGTCGCTCCTGCTCTTGCAACAATGACATCAATTGATTTTAAATACTCCGGCATTTGATGCAAGAAAGGCTTTGTGATCATATTCGGTGCTGCACTTTTTTCTTTTAATTCGTTCAGCACTTTTTCATAATGAACCTCACCTGTAATATATAAAAGCTGGTAGTTCTTTGCCTTTAATTCATCTTGCATGTCAATCACTGCTTGATTGATTGGAGCTGCACCTCTGCTCCCGCCAAAAATGAGAACCGTTTTTTTCTTCTCATCCAGCCCGAACTCTTTAAGGGATTTCCCCTCTTTAATAGAGACGACTTCAGAGGCTCTTGGGTTTCCCGTAAAAACAACCTTTTCAGAAGGAAAATGTTCCTTTGCTTCTTCAAAGCAGATGGCTACCTTATTAACATATCTCGCCAGAAACTTATTGGTGATACCAGGCAGGCTATTTTGTTCGTGAATAATGGTCGGTATTTTCAGCTTAGAAGCCGCATAAACGACAGGACCACATACATAGCCTCCTGTTCCAATGACAGCATCTGGCTTAAACTCTTTTAAATAAGCTTTGCTTTTTTGAACTCCCTTTAGGAATCTCATCACCGTTTTTACATTATCAAAGGAAAGCTTTCTTTTAAAACCTGAAATTTCAATTGACTTAAAAGGTATATTTTCTCTTTCTACAATTTTCTTTTCAAGCCCATTCTCAGTACCAATATATAAAAATTCCACATCAGGATGCAGTCTTTTCACTTCTTTAATAAAAGCTAGCGCCGGATAAATATGTCCGCCTGTTCCGCCTCCACTAATAACTATACGCATTATACCATTTCCCCTCAATTTTTTTTTGCTCTGAACAAAGTATAAACCCTGTTTTAAACAACAGGGCTCCGTCAAAACCTGTAAAGAAGAGTCAAACATCATGTTTTCGAAACAGAAACTGCCATTTTCACTCTTCAAATCATTTTTTTATACTTTTGCAAAATAAAAGTCTATATGGTTTGATGAACTAGCAGCACATTAGTATCTAGCGTACCTGCTTACATTCAAAAGCACGCCAATGGCCATCAGCATTAATGTCAGTGATGAGCCTCCATAACTTAAGAATGGGAGCGTGATACCTGTCACAGGGATAAGACCAGTGACAACTGCGATATTAATCATTACTTGAATAGCAACCATTGAAATGATGCCTACTGCTAAGAAACTTCCGTATAAGTCTGGTGCTCCAAGTGCTATTCGTATGCCTCTCCATAACAGAACACTAAAGAGTAACAAAATGAGCGATCCGCCTATAAAGCCGAGTTCTTCAGACAATATCGCAAAGATAAAGTCCGTTTGAGGCTCAGGCAAATAGAAGAATTTTTGTCTACTTTGACCAAGACCCATTCCAAACAAACCGCCTGGACCAACAGCGTATAAGGATTGGATAATTTGAAACCCGCTGCCTAGTGGATCCTCCCAAGGATTTAAATAAGAAGTGATTCGTTTTATTCGATAGGGTGCTGATAAAACAAGTGCAGTAAATCCGCTAAGCCCTAAAAGACCGAGAAAGATAAAGTGAGCAATTCTCGCACCTGAAACAAATATCATAATAATACAGGTTCCAACCATTACCGTTCCTGTACCCAAATCTGGTTGCAGCATAATGATGGCAAATGCAGAAAATACAATGCCTAACGCTGGCGCAAAGCCTTTACGGAAAGACGTGATATTCTTTTGCTTTTCAGATAAGAATTTTGCAAGAAACGCAATCATCGCAAGCTTCATAAATTCAGAGGGCTGAATACTAAACGCACCGACACCGATCCAGCTTCTTGATCCATTTCTCTCCATACCGATCCCAGGAATGAGTACGAGCAATAGGAGAAGAAAACAAAAAGCAATCAATATCTTTGACCAAGTCCGCCACGTCCAATAATCGACTCGCATAATGAAAAACATCGCGATAACTCCGATTCCAGCAAACAAAAGCTGTCTTTTTGCAAAATAAAACGAATCATCAAATTTATACGATGCCCACACAGCACTTGCACTGTACACCATAATTAAACCAATCGTCAATAAAAGTAACGTAATGACAACAAGCAAAAAATCCGGAGAAGTTTTCTTATTCGTCAAGAGACCGACACCCCAAGCATAATTTCATTTGGGCTGTCAGTCATATGAGAGACAAGCCCTTATTTAAGCATATGCACGGCGTTTACAAACATGTCTCCACGTTCTTCAAATGTTTTATGTTGATCCCAGCTTGCACAAGCTGGAGACAATAAAATCACGTCTTCTTCTTCAGATATGCTAAACGCCGCAGGTACTGCTTGTTCAACATTATCGACATGTTTTACGTGATGTATTCCCAGCTCTTCACCAAGCTTCACAAACTTAGGTGCAGTCTCACCAAATGTGATAATTCCTTTCACATTATTCATAAAAGGTTTTAATTCATCAAATTCATTGCCTCGATCTAGTCCGCCCACTAGTAAAATGGTCGGCTGTTCGAAGGCTGATAATGCTTTACTTGTAGCAAGTATATTTGTCGCTTTACTATCGTTATAAAATTTTCTACTTTGAATCGTATCCACAAACTGCAAACGATGCTTTACTCCACTAAATGTTGTGAGAACGTGGACAATCGCTTCATTTGAACAGCCTGCATTTTTCACAACACAAATGGCTGCCAGAATATTTTCTAGGTTATGCTCACCAGGAAGGACAACATCCTTCAAGTCGATGACATGTTCATTCATATAGTAGATAGCACCATCTTTTATAAAAGCTCCATATTTTACTGGCTCTTTTACCGAAAAAAACATTTTTTTCGCTTTTGATCCTTCTGCTAATTTGACGACAGATGGATCATCTAAATTTATTACAGCTATGTCATTTTCATGTTGATGTGCGTACACTTTCTGCTTTGCTTTTTCGTATTCTTCACGAGTGTGGTGATAGTCTAAATGTGCGTCAAAAATATTTAATATTAAGCTGATTTTGGGTCTGAATTCAACTGTTCCCATTAATTGAAAGGAAGAGAGCTCAGTAACGATCCATTCATCATCTTCTGCATTTGCAGCGACTTCACTTGCAACCGTTCCAATATTACCTGCTACTAGCGTTTTTTGACTATCTTTTTTGAGCATTTCATAAATCAATGTGGTGGTAGTGGTTTTTCCATTCGATCCGGTTATTCCAATAAAAGGAGATGAGGTCAAATAATAAGCTAATTCTATTTCAGTCCAAACTGGAATTTGGCGGCGAATCGCCTCTTGGACCATCACATTCTCATAAGGAATTCCAGGGTTTTTAATTAAAACCGTAATTTCTTTATCATCGAACATACGAAGAGGATGAGAGCCACAAATGACATCAATCCCCTTTTCAGAAAGTAGCTGAGCAGGCTCATTTTCTTCAAACGATTTTTGATCATTTACCGTTACATTTACTCCGTATTCGTGAAGAATTGAGGCTGCCGCATATCCGCTTTTTGCAAGACCTAGTACTAGTACATGTTCGTTTTTTAACATTTGCATCTTATTCAATTATAACCACACCTCGATGTAAATTCCTAAAACAGCAAGCAATAAACCAGCTGTCCAGAAGGTGACAACCACTCTCCACTCAGACCAGCCAACTAACTCATAGTGATGGTGAAGCGGGCTCATCTTAAAGATTCTTTTTCCAGTTGTTTTAAAGGAGATGACTTGAAGAATAACGGATAACGTTTCAACAACAAATACTCCTCCAATAATGACGAGTAAAATTTCAAGTTTCGTTAAGATCGAAATCGCTACAATGGCACCGCCTAAAGCCAGGGATCCTGTATCACCCATAAATACTTTTGCAGGGTGCGCATTAAAGACAAGGAAACCAAGGACGGCTCCAGCGACAGCGACAGAAAAGATTGCCACATCATATTGAGATTGATTCCAAGCCAGTATTGCAAAAGCTCCGAAAGCAATAGCAGCTGTTCCAGATAATAGACCATCAAGTCCATCCGTTAAGTTCACCGCATTAGAACCACCGACAAGCATGAAAATAACGAGGATAAAGTAAGCCCATCCTAAATCAAAGCTCACATCCGTGCCTGGAATGCGTATCGTAGTTGCAAACTGATAATAATGGAAGACTGCATAAAATACCACGGCAATCACAATTTGACCGACCAATTTCTGTTTTGACGTTAATCCAAGATTCCGCTTCATCGCTACTTTAATATAATCATCTAAAAATCCTAATAAACCATAGCCAAGTGTGACAAATAGAAGTAAAAACATTTCTGGACTAATTTCAGAGAATTTGTTGATCATCACAATCGTTGTAATCGTGATAGAAAAGATAATCATAATTCCACCCATTGTTGGGGTACCTGATTTCTTTTGGTGAGACTGTGGGCCTTCTTCTCTAATACTCTGGCCAAATTTAAGCCTTCTTAAAAACGGAATAAAAATCGGGGATAAAAGAACACTGATTAAAAATCCCATTATAATTGTAAACAATATTACCTGTTCAAGCATCGTTCTTTACTCCTTCCGAATTTCCAAAGCCGTTTTCCATCAGAAAATAGCATTCATTTTTATGATATTCATTCGTGTCTTTCATATGTTGTTTTTGTACAAAATGCTCCATTACATTACACTCTTTTCATCATTTTAAGATTTGTTTAGATCTAAAATAGCGTCCACTGCAACCTTTGCATCATCAAAGTCGTAGACTTGATCGCCAATAATTTGGTACGTCTCGTGGCCTTTTCCCGCTATTAAGACTGTATCGCCTTTGTTGGCATTGGCAATCGCAAAAAAGATCGCTTGTTTACGATTCACAATGCTATGATAATATGCTTCTGGCACTCCATTTTCCATGTCTTTGAGAATAGCTGTTGGATCTTCACTTCTTGGGTTGTCTGATGTAAATACGGGCTCATCTGCATATTTCACAGCGATTTGGGCCATTTGTGGGCGCTTTGTTTTATCACGGTCCCCACCGCATCCTATCACGCAGAAAATTCTACCTTCTGTTAATTCTCTACACGTTGTGAGTACATTTTCTAAGCTGTCAGGTGTGTGCGCATAGTCAATGATGACAGGGAAGTCTTGATCACAGTTCACAAGTTCAAATCTTCCTTTGATTCCCTCCAGTTCTTCAATTGCACTGACGATCATATTAAATGATAAGCCGGATACAATGCCTACTGATACACAAGCCAGGATATTATACACATTGAACTTCCCAATGAGGGCAACTGTCACATTTTTTGTGCCAATTGGTGTGATCAAATCAAATTGTGTTCCCTTTGGCTTAATTTGAATATTCTTTGCCATCACATCTGCTTCTTGCTCTAAGCCATAAGTCATGATTTCAGCACCTGTGACTTTCTCAAAATAACTTGAAGCTTCATCATCGGCATTTAAAATGGCATGCTTTGGCTTATCATGCTGAAAGGCACTTCCTAGCTGGGAGAATAGCAAGCTTTTCGCGTGTTTGTATTCTTCCATTGTATTGTGGTAGTCTAGATGATCTTGCGTAAGATTTGTGAAAACGGCAATATCATAATCACATCCATGAACCCGGCCAAGATGCAATGCATGTGATGATACTTCCATAATAGCTGTGTCTACATCTCGATCAAGCATCTGTTTAAAGGTTTTTTGAAGGGTGACACTCTCTGGTGTTGTATTTTTGACTTCAAGGATTTCATCGTTCACCTTCATATACATCGTACCAATTAAGCCTGTTTTCTTATCGGCTTTTCTCATCATTTGCTCTATCATGTGTGTTGTTGAGGTTTTCCCGTTTGTTCCAGTGATACCTATTAGATTTAGTTTATGCGATGGCTGCCTGTAAAACGCATCAGCTATTCTTGCAAGTGCTCTTTGAGAGTGTTTCACAATAATGACTGGTACATCTGTTATGTTAAGAGGGTGTTCTGCTACAATAGCAGCAGCTCCGCTTTTCACCGCTTTTTCAGCGTAATCATGTCCATCTACTGTATAGCCTTTTATACAGACAAAAAGGCTCCCTTTTTTTACCTCTCTTGAATCCATTTCAATGGAAGTGATATCGGGATTTTCGTTTATTGATTCGTTGTTTTCATTTTTAAAGTATGTAAGGAGTTCCTGTAATTTCATTTCATATCAAACCTCTCAAATTCGTTCACGTGCATGTCTTGTGAAAAAAACACACAGTCTATATTTTATCGTAAAAAAAAGGATACATCCAGCGAATTCCTTAAGTTTCTCTTGGAAAAAACACACTTTATGCTCATTTTTTAAAACTGTCCATCCCTTTCAACAGAAAGAAGTAGCCGAATGAGTGCGGCTACCCTCTGTTCATTCTTTATTATTCGTCGTTTAAGTATAGTCTGATCGTGGAGCCTTCTTTTACTTTTGTACCGGCAGCAGGCGATTGCTTCACAACTTTACTGCCAGTTCCTGACGCATCGATCTTTAAGTTAATGAGGAGTGATTCAAGGTCAGAAACAGATCCCCCTACAAGATTCGGTATCTCAATGGTTTTTGTGTCCAGCCACTGGTACTTCTTTTCAATTTGTCCTGTTCTTTTTTTTACACCCATCTCAGGCAGGCTATCGCGCATAATATGGCCGACGATTGGTGCTGTTACTGTACCACCAAATTGGATCGTGCCCTTTGGGTTATCAACGGCTACATATACAACGATGCTCGGATCATCAGCAGGGGCAAATCCGATAAATGACACAATGTGGTTATTTTCCATATACTTACCGTCTTTTACCTTCTGTGCTGTTCCGGTTTTCCCACCAACCCGATACCCTTCAACAAATGCATTTCGCCCAGTACCTTGAGCTACTACACTTTCAAGTGCATATCTGATTTCTTTTGAGGTCTCATTTGAAATCACTTTCTTCTTAGCAATAGGTGATTGCTTTTTCACTACCTCTTTTGTGGTCGGATCCATCCATTCTTTTGCAATATAAGGTGTGTAAAGCGTTCCACCATTTACCGCTGCAGCCACTGCGGCTACTTGCTGAATCGGTGTTACGGATACACCTTGACCAAAGGCAGTTGTTGCCTGCTCTACAGGACCTACACGATCAAGAGGGAACAAAATACCTCTCCCTTCTCCTTGAAGGTCGATTCCAGTTTTTTGTCCAAAGCCAAAATTTTTAATATAGGAAAATAATTTATCTTTTCCAAGACGCTCACCTAACTCTACAAATCCTGGGTTACAGGAGTTTTGAACCACTTCTAAAAATGACTGTGATCCATGCCCGCCTTTTTTCCAGCATCTGAGTCTTGCTCCATCCACTGTCACAGATCCGCTGTCAAAAAAATGGTCGCGTTTTAAATTTACTTTATTTTCTTCTAATGCTGCTGCGAGTGTAATGATTTTAAACGTCGATCCCGGCTCATATGTGCTCCAAACCGGTAAATTCCGGTTAAACACTTTCGGATCAACTGATTGATAGTCAGCTGGATCAAAATCAGGTCTGCTTGACATTCCTAGCACTTCACCATTTTTCGGGTTCATTGCAATGGCGATCATGCCATCTGGATTATATTTTGCCTGTGCATTGTCTAATTCTCGTTCAATGATGGTTTGTACTTTAGAATCGACCGTTAATTTCATATCAAGACCATCTTTAGGCGGTGTATAATCATCTGCTTCATCTGGCATTTTTTGTCCTTTTGCATCAGAATAGAATTTCACAGATCCTTTTTCACCTTTTAGGTCATCATCATAGTAAGCTTCCAGTCCAAGTAAGCCTTGATTATCAATTCCAGCAAAACCTAATACATGTGATAAGAAGCTTCCAAATGGATAATGTCTGATACTGTCTTCTGCTACATAAATCCCATCTAAATCAAGCTTTCTCACTTCTTTGGCTTTTTCATGAGATACTTTTCTACCCTCTGGAGAAATTCGCTCTATTGATGTTTTCTTGGTAACGTGCTTGTACGCTTTCTCCTCAGACATATTAAGCACGGCCGCTAGTTTCTTGCTTGTTTCTGCTGGGTCTTTAATTTGGCGAGGCACAGCCAAAATGGATGGAGCACTTTTGTTCGTTGCAAGCTCTACCCCATTCCGGTCCAAAATATCCCCTCGTTCGGGTTCAAATGGGAGGTTACGGCTCCATGAATCTTTTGCTAAGCTTGTCAGCTTTTCGCCCATAATAAACTGTACATAACCTAATCTAGTATCTATAATAAAAAAAATGATCACCCCAAACAGCAGCACGAAAAGCAATCGTTTTCTCACTGTTACACTTGACACTCGCACGCCCGGTTCACTCCTTACATATGGCTTGTTTCCATGATATGCAGGCCCGTCCTTTTATAGAACGGTCTAAGTGTCTCCCTACACAACAAAAGAAAAAACCTAGCAACGATTTGCTAGGTTTTGCATTTAATTTGGGCTTTTAAAAGTCACAGTGACGACTTTATCTGAAATCTTTGCTCCACTTTTCACACTTTGTTTGACAGCATATCCTTGACCATTTGTTTCTATATGCACACCGGAAATGGACGCATATTGAAGTACTTCCCTTCTGGACCAGCCCGTCATATCAGGCATCTTAATGGTTTTTCCTGCTGTTTTCAAAAAGACTTTCTGGCTTTCAGAGAATTCAGAGCCTGCACTCGGCCACTGGCGTTTAATGGATAGACCATCGCCAATGACAACAGGAGTTAAGTTTTTATTTTTGGCTTCGGTTTCTGCCTGCTTCACTTCTAAATCTAGGAATGAAGGCATTGTTTCTTGTTTTACCTTTTGTTCGCCTGATGTTTTATCGCCTGTTTTCGTTGGTGCGATATTTAAATAGAGCAGACTATTTTTCATAACAGGGTTAAAGATTTCCGAAACTGGGGCAGAGCCTGTTTGTGTTTCAGATAACTGAGGCTGTTGTACGGCCACATAAACAAGTAGCTTCGGATCATCCTTTGGCGCCATACCCATAAACGAAAAAACGTAATCGTTTCTGCCTTGGAGGTAACCGCCGGCCCCGCCAATTTGTCCTGTTCCTGTTTTTCCAGCGACGTCAAAGCCTTTGATTTGATACGGCTGACCTGTACCAATTTTCGATGAAACAACCTCACCTAAAATGTCACGAACTTGCATGGCTGTATCAGAAGAAATCGGTTTTCCAGCCACTGTTGGTTCGTGCTGCAAGATCGTTTTATTTGTGTTCGGGTCTGTAATATGGTCGATTACATATGGCTTCATCATCGTTCCGCCGTTTGCAATAGCTGTAGCTGCTTTAATTTGTTGAATTGGTGTAATGGCGGACGCTTGACCATAAGCAGTCGATGCTTTGTCATATTCATATCTGTAATTGATTTTACTAGACGCTTCGTTCGGCAAGTCTATTCCCGTTTTGTCATGAAAATGGAATTTTTGCAAGTATTGTTCGTATCGCGTGAAGCCTAACTTTTCCTTTGCCAGCTTCGCAAAGGCCACGTTTGACGAACGAAGAACACCTTCATGAAAATCAATTTCCCCCCAGCCATTTCCGTTGTTGTGGTCTCTTACAAGGTCGCCGCCTACTCTATAAGTACCAGATTGATAATTGTCACTTCCTTGGTATACCCCTTCTTGGATCGCTGCAGCGAGTGTAAAGATTTTCATCGTTGAACCAGGCTCAAACGCATATGAAATGACATCATTGTTATAATTCGTAATGTCGAGTTCATTTAAATTAAAACTTGGCCGCTGTCCCATAGCGAGAACTTTTCCAGTTTTCGGATCAACGACTGTTGCAATGATTTTCTTCGGCTTATATTTTTTAGCGACCTGCGTCATACTTTCTTCAAGAAACGCCTGAATTTTTTGATCGATCGTTAACGTGACGTTTTTCCCATCCTTCGGGGCGACAATGTCTTCTTTGCTATTTGGAAGAGCCCAACCGCTTCTGTCACTATTATACGTAACATAGCCGTCTTTTTCTTTTAAATATTTATTCAGCGCCTTTTCAAGACCCATCGCACCTGACATGTCCTTGGTTGCTTCATCTAATCTAGCATAACCGATTAAGTTAGAAGCAAACATGCCGTTTGGATAATACCGCTTTGTATCTTTTTCAAAGGCGATCCCAGGAAGCTTTAGCTTCTCAATTTTTTCCTTTGCTGAAAAACTAATATCCTTCCCGGCTCTGCCAAACTCGACTTGGAACGCATCCTTTGTATTCAGACGCTTTAAAATTTCACTTTCGCTCATATCAATTACTTTTGACAGCTCTTTTGCTGTCTTTTCTTTGTCGACGACATGCATCGGATGCTTTGGATCCACCGTCATTTTCTTGCTCATGATCGCAATGAGCTTATAAACAGATGTATCCTCTGCAATTACTTTTCCATTTCGGTCTAATATTGATCCTCTTTTGGCTTCAAGTGTTTTCTTCGATTGATATTGTTCATTTGCCTTTGCGGCTAACACTTGTCCATCAACCGTTCCAGTAATCTGAATATAAATAAAACGTGCAAGGATGATAAAGAAAAACAGGGCGAAGCAAATACTCGCAATTGCCGCGCCTCTGTTCATCATTTTATTCTTTTTGGGCATCGCCATGTTAATCGACCTTCTTAACATCTTTCGATATGCTTAAGCCTGCTTTTTTAGCGGCTTCAATAATTCTCTCTGGTTCACTCAGCAGGTCTTTTTCCTTTTGTAGCTCTGTAATCTTTTTCGATTCTAATGACACTTGCTGTTCTAATTTCTGCACTTCGATATTTGTGTGATAGACAGCAAAGGCTTTAGAAATGATGAGAATGGAGCTGCACATAAGAGCCATGACAAACATGACAAATAAGATTTTTTCACCAAGAGTAATAGGACCTCTTCTTCTAATGACAACCGATTGGCCTTGCTGCTCTGTTTGATATTGCTTTACTTCTCTTTGGTAAGCCAAATTACTCATAAGAAACCTCCTTTTTATTATCATCTATGGTGTCGTTTACTTTTTTTCTGCAATTCGGAGCTTCGCTGAACGGGCACGGTTGTTATGTTCCAGCTCTTGTTCTGATGCGACGATCGGTTTTCTTGTGATCAGCTTCAGTTTTGGTTCAAGTCCTTCTGGAATCACTGGTAGTCCGTGCGGAAGTTCTGGAAGAGAAGACATCTCTTTAAATGTACTTTTACATATCCGATCTTCAAGTGAATGGAATGTAATGACAGAAATTCTCCCCTTCGGATTGAGTAACTCTACTGCTTGTTCTAGTGCTTCTTCAAATACTTTCAATTCGTCATTTACGGCAATTCGGATCGCTTGAAACACCCTTTTCGCTGGATGTCCGCCAGTTCGTCTTGCAGGTGCAGGAATTCCTTCTTTGATAATGTCTACAAGTTGACCAGTTGTTTCAATTAGCGCTTTTTTTCTAGCTTCTTCAATTTTGCGTGCGATTTGCTTGCTGAATTTTTCTTCCCCATATTTGTAGAAAATCCGAATTAGATCTTCAAATGGCCATTCATTCACCACTTGTTTAGCTGACAATGCAGCTGATTGATCCATTCGCATGTCAAGAGGTGCATCATGATGATAACTAAAACCTCTCTCTGGGGTGTCGAGCTGAGGAGATGAAACCCCAAGATCAAAAATCACACCGTCTACGCTTGTTATGCCTTGTTCATTCAGGCGTTCTTTTAAATATAGGAAGTTGCTTTTTATGAAAAGAATGTTCGCTTTTGCATCCGCGAGCTTCTTTCGTGCATGATCCAGTGCAGCGTCGTCTTGGTCAAATCCAATAAATGTACCTTTTTCTGATAATTGAGATAGTAAGTATGAGCTATGACCTGCGCCACCTAGCGTGCAGTCCACATAAGTACCGTCTTCTTTGACATTTAAACCGTCAACTGTTTCTTTTAATAATACTGTCTCATGTTGAAACATGATGTTATGGTCCCACCTTTTTCAAATAAAAATGAATGTGTAGAAAGCTTGCTGCACAAGGGATTATTATATATCAAATCCAATCATGTTTTCAGCAATTTCAGCAAATGAATCTTCTTGCTCTTCTGTATATTGTTCCCAGATCGACTTACTCCACAACTCAATTCGATTTGAAACGCCGATGACCACACATTCTTTTTCGAGTTTTGCATATTGGAGTAGGTTTGATGCGATATTTATGCGTCCCTGCTTGTCCAGCTCGCATTCGACTGCGCCAGAGAAGAAAAACCGGGTAAACGCACGTGCATCTTTTTTCGTTAGCGGAAGTGCTTTGAGCTTCTCTTCGATTAGTTTCCACTCACTCATAGGGTAGCCAAATAAACATTGATCAAGCCCTCTCGTCAGCACAAACTGTTCTCCGAGACCATCTCTAAATTTAGCAGGGATGATCATGCGCCCTTTTATATCAATCGTATGTTGGTATTCACCCATGAACATGATTCAGAGCCCCACTTTCTCACCCTTACTCTCCACTATCCACCACTTCTCTCCACAAAACTTATTTTACACTGTTTCTACATAAAAAAAAACCCTGAACTATTCAGGGTTCATTAAAACTTTATTTCAAAGTTTGACAATTTGTTGCTTGTTTCGAAATGAAAATGGCAGATTTTTGAATGTTTTGAAGAATTCTGGACCATATTTGTTTAAAAAATACATGATATTCCAAATTCTTTCTTGTGGTGCGTCAAGAGGTTTTAAACTATTTTCAATCCGTTCAAAGTCGCGAAGGATATATCCTTCCTTCTCTTCAACACGCTGAGCGACCTTATGATAGACAAATTGAAGTTGGTCTTCAATAAATTGGGCATTTTTATCCAGCATCTGCTCAAAGCTCGGTTCAATCTCTAACGCTTCTTGTCTCATCGCCTCATGAACAATCGCTAATTCACGTTTCGCATGATAAACCGATTGAACGAAGCTGTCTGGAAGACTTTGCTGAAAGTGCGCGTCCTTCTTTTCTTTCACTCCATTTGTCAGCACTTCTTCTACCGACAGCTCTCTCATCGGCAGTTTCTTGTCAATGTGCCTTTCAAGAATGGTCACATGAAGTCTTGGAAGAACAGGTGCCATCTTTAACTCAAAGTGCTCAACGATTCCTTTTAGCTCTCCCCAATAGTTCACTTCACCGTGACCTGCCATAAAAGCTAGTGTTGGGAGGAGAGTTTCCTGCATCAATGGGCGCGTCACCACATTGTTGCTAAACCGCTCTGGGTGCTCCTCGACTTCCTGCAAAAGCTCTTCCTTTGTCCAAGTAAGACCCACTTCTGATACAGAAAACTGTTGCTGCTCTTTTTCAATCAGGAAACGCTCCTCATCATATTCGTAAAACAGGTTTGCCTGGTGGTCACCAGCTTCAATAATTGGATGATACCCCGCTTTCTTCATGGCAGCCTGCGTTTCATGTAAGCGAGTTGTGATCGCATCATTTGTCTGTACAATGTGCTTGAATAACATACGCTCAAGTGGTTTGACCCCTAAGTCTCCTGAATTAAATAGCAGCAGCCCATCTTCTTCAAAAAGCTCGGAAACAATCCATTCAAAGAAATCAGTAAACGTTTCTGATTTGCGTAAACATCGAAGAAGTTGATCAAGCAAGTCATTTGTGTAAGCAGATTCCTCATAGGTTGAAAATACATCACGAAGCCATTTCTCTGTTTTCTCTTGATCCAGCGGTGTTCTTTTCGCAGCAGTTTTTTTTACGCTATGTAAGGGCAGCTTTTGTTTGACTGGACCTTTTTCGCCAGACGTATACACAGCATTTATTTCGTCTACGTCATGATCTTCCCCAGCTACCCAAAAGACCGGAATCACAGGAACTCCAAGCTCTGACTCTTTTTCTTTTGCAAACTTAATTATCGAAATGATTTTATGTATGGTATAAAGCGGCCCTGTTAATAGGCCTGCCTGCTGCCCTCCAACCACCATGACACTCCGTTCATCACGAATCTTTTCAATGTTATACCTCATAGCTGCCGATTCAAACTTTGCATGATATGCACTCATATAATCGGCTAAAGCCTCACGAGGGAAGCTCCTTTCCATGAGATCGTCGTATCTCTTTTTCCATGTATGCTCAGAATGTATATTATAATCAAAAAAAGCCGTCATCTCTTTTTTTTCTTCTATATAATCACGTATGAATAAATTCTGACTTCGGATGGAAAGTTCAGTCAATTGCATGTTTAGAACTTCCTTTCTTCAATAAATAGTTAGTTTCCCGAAAAAAGTATAGCATGTAAATGAGCTCACTCAAAAGATTTTGTTTGCTTTTTTTCCAATACTTCCAAGATTCTATTGAAGAAAGTAAGATGCGGGGCATGAATCCCTTGAGCTTGAGCCTTTTCCAAAAGATAGCCAACGATGGCTTTTCTTTCCGTTTGGCGTCCTTTCACGACATCTTGAACCATCGATGAATGATTGGCAGCCGTTTTATCACATATAGAGATTACATGGGCCCAGAGCCGATCTTTCTCAGTACTATCTAGAATAGAAACCGCCTCATCAAATGCACATCGCATCATGTATTCATATGATGGATTTGAGATCAGCTCCCCATTTTTCACATGCAATAAAGCCGTCAGTGGATTTATACAGACATTGACAAGCAGTTTTTCCTCCAGCACCTTTTTCCATTTAGCTGTGTAGACCATTTGAAAGTGAGTTGATACTTCATTCAATTCATCACTAATATCTGCTGTTGCCTCATGATGAAATGCCCCCCATTTAATTACACCAATGCCTGTATGGTTAACTGCATGATCTGACATCTTCATCGCGCCATGCTCTACCACCCCTATATATAATTGATGGGCCACTTCCCAATTCTTTAAGTCTAATAGATGGGCCATCCCGTTCTGTAAAAATAAAATCCGCTGACGAGGTAATGTCGATAGTTCACCCAATACATCTTGCAGTTGATGATATTTCACCGTCACAATGAGTAAATCAAATATTCCTGTTACCCCTGTCTGTGCATCGACTATTGCTCGAAACGTTTCTCCTCTCACCGTTCGTTCAATTCCTGACGCTCGAATTTCTTCTGCCTGTTCTTTTCTTCTTGTAAATAGGGTGATGTCATGGTGCTGTGATAAATAACTGGCACAAAGCAGACCAATCGCACCCCCGCCAATGATTCCAATTTTCAACTGCCGCACTTCCCTTTTTCTGTTTACTTCATCATATCAACTATTTTACCAGTTATATGTCATGATGCAAAAAGCAGAAAGCGCAGCATGATTGAATTTTTTTAATTTAAAAACTATAATAATAAGTGTAAAAACTTTTTTAGGCGGATGGGGTGAAAACGCCTTCAACGACATCACTGTCGACATTATTGTGTGTAAGGGGGAAGATCACATGACACAAGTAAAGCGTCTTCTAATTAATTACAAAACATTAGAGGAATTTAAACAATTTAAGGAATATGGCATTCAAGAACTTTCAATGCTTGAAGACCTTGAAAGTAATATGATTGAAAATGACAGCAATTCTCCATTTTACGGGATTTACTTTGGAGATAAGCTTGTGGCACGTATGAGCTTATATCAAGTTGATGGCTCGACGACTACGTATTTTGACCATAATCATGATTATTTAGAGCTGTGGAAGCTAGAAGTGCTCCCTGGGTATCAGCGTAAAGGATATGGAGAAGCACTTGTTGAATTCGCAAAATCTTTCGGACTGCCAATTCGTACAAATCCACGCGTCAAATCTGCTGGTTTTTGGGATAAAATGGGCTTTGAAGCGGTGAAATATGATATGGAACGCGATAAAGGTGAAAATCCACTCATTTGGGAGCCTGCGCATATCCAAAAGAAAACAGGAGAGTCAGCTTAACGGTTGATGACAAAAAACGCCCCTCCTTTCATCTGCGAGGGGCGTTTTCTTATTTTGCATAGTCTTTTAAGCTGATATTCTGTTTGACTCTTTCAACAATACCAATGAGTGCCCGGTAATCTTCTTCTGTCATTTTCAATTGACGCTTCAAGTGTTCATTTTCTTCTGTGAGCAACTTTAATTGATGGTGTGCATCCTTTAGCTCCTCGCATAAATAAGCTGGACCAGACGGTTCTTTCTCAAGCTGCTCTAAAAACTGAATCACTTCTCGAAGGGTCAATTCAGCTTGATCTGAAGATGTCTTCTCCTCTATTGTTAACGCCTGCTGTGGTAAACCTGAGGAATGGATACCGATCTTTTTACGCAATTCTTTCCGCTGCTTTTTCGCCAGCTCAATTCCTGCTTGATACTGTTTTCGGACGTAAGAATTCCACCTGAATCCACATGCTGCAGCTGTTCTCGACAGTGCTTTCCCGACCTCCTCAAATGCGGAAAGCTGGGTCCCGCCATCTCGAATATGCCTTAAGACGACTTCTGCTAACAGTAAATCTTCATCTTGTGTCCATGCGTCCTGCCTTGTAATCGTCAATTGATCATCCCCCCTGAATCTGAATACCACATCATATGCGCTTACTAGAGTAGATAGACTATTTACAGGACATAAACCTAAAAAATAGACAAATAAAAAAAACGCAAGGGAAGATTCCCTCACGCTTTTTTATTGATTAGTTGCTTTTTACGTCTTTGCCTTTGTATGTTCCGCAAGATTTGCAAACACGATGAGAAATTTTCATTTCACCGCATTCTGGGCAAGCTACCATACCAGGTACTTGTAGTTTGAAATGCGTACGACGCAATCTTTTTTTCATTTTAGAAGTTCTTCTAAAAGGTACAGCCATTATTCCCACCTCCTTAAAGAGTTAAGATTCATTATTTTCTTCTAATAGCTTCTTCAAGCCTTCCAGACGCGGATCAATTCGGTTTTGATGTGCATCTTCCGAAATGACAGCCCAGTCATTCCCTTCTTGTGGTGCAGCACCTTTTACGTCTGTTTGGTCGCAAAAGATTTGCATCGGCACTTCAAGAAGAATTTCTTCCTTGACTATAGGCGTTAAGTCGATAATATCGTCTTCCACAACGGAAACGTCTTCATCTTCTATATCGTCTGTCTTATGAAGTACAAATAGTTCTTTTGTTGAGATCGCAAATGGATAATTTACATCAACAAGCGTTCTTGAACAAGGCAATGTCATTTCACCTGTGATGGTTAAGTAAAATGCGACTTGCTTTGATTCGATCACTCCAGTCCCTTTCACCTCTACTGGTGAAATACGACGTATATCTGAATGAAGGCTAGTAAGTTCATTTAAGTCAACCGTCTCATGAAAATCGAAGCTGTTTTTGGCTTTTTGATGTAACTGATAAACTGTCCATTTCAATTGTATCACCTCTAAGAGCAACAAACATGATTATAGCTTTCATCATGCTATTTGTCAATATTTTTTCTTTACAGTCCTTCGTGATGTCAGAGGGTTGTTTGACATCAGTTCCTTAAATGCCTACACTGAAAAAAATGGGCTTCATTTTTCCCTTATGCTACTGTAGCATAGACCATTTAACCATAGCAAGAAAGGCGGAGCATATAATGAAAGCAGTGGGAGTCGTTGTAGAGTACAATCCATTTCATTATGGACATGCCTATCATGTTCGTCAGGCAAAAAAACAAACCTCCTCAGATGTTGCCATTGCCGTTATGAGCGGTTCCTTCCTTCAGCGCGGAGAACCTGCAATCGTCTCAAAATGGGCACGTACAAAAATGGCACTGCAAAACGGTGTAGACATTGTGTGTGAGCTTCCATACATATACGCGGTACAAAAGGCAGAAACTTTTGCAGGTGGCGCTGTGTCTATCCTAGATGCTTTAAAATGCCGCTCTCTTTTTTTCGGAAGCGAGGATGGGGACATCACGGCATTTGAGCGCACAGCACACGCTTGGCATGAGAAAAAAGCAGAGATTGACTTTTTAACAAAAAAGAGGGTAAAAGAAGGTCTTAGTTATCCGGCAGCAGCAGCCACTGCGTTTCAAGAGGCCATTTATCCTGGGCATTTACTGGACCTGTCGAAACCGAATAACATCTTAGGCTTCCATTATGTAAAGGCCATCTTAGAGAGATTTCCTCACTTGCAGCCCTTTACCTCTCAAAGAATTGCATCTGATTACCATGATGAAGAACTTCCTGAAAACCAGAAAATCGCAAGCGCAACAAGTATTCGAAAAGCCTTAAAAGAGCACAGCTCTTTTGAAGCGGCTACACCTTACCTTACGGCCGCTACTTTAAAGCAATTACAGGCCTATCAATCTTCATACGGTCTTTTACATACACAAGAAGCCTATTTTCGTTTCTTAAAACATGTCTTTCACACAATGGATATGGCCGAACTAGAGGAGATATACGAAATTGAAGAAGGCATTGAACACCGTATGCAAAAAGCGATCACACACGCATCTTCCTATGAGGAATATCTATCACACGTGAAAACAAAACGATATACATGGACAAGGTTACAGCGAATGAATACGCACCTTTTAATGAGAGTAAAGAAAAAGACAATGCATGAGCTAATTGAAGAGAAAACAGCGCCCTACATTCGTTTACTCGGTATGTCAAAGAAAGGGCAGCAATATTTGTCACTTGTAAAAAAAGAATTGGATGTTCCGCTCGTGAGTAAACTGTCTTCCTTTTCACATCCCGCACTTGATGTTGACATTCGCGCTGCTCGCGTCTTCAGCCTTCCCATCTGCGAGCCAATGCAAACGGACTTAACGGAAGCAGAATTTAAAACATCACCAATTCGATATGATGAAGTTACTGGTCTCTTTCAATCTCGATAAAAAAGAGCAGCCTTGACGAGGGCTGCTCTTTTATTATGATGCTTTCTCTTTTAATTTGTTTACATAATTCAGTGCATCTTGCATCGTATCAACAGGGACAATTTTCATATCACTTTTAATATCTTTTGCTGTTTTGACTGCATTTTTGTAGTCTGAGTTAGGATCACCTTTATCGTTTGGTGCAAAGAATATGTCTTTCCCTGCTTTATCGGCGGCAACGACCTTTTGATCAATTCCGCCAATTGGTCCAACCGTACCATCAGCATCAATCGTTCCAGTCCCCGCAATCGCATAGCCGTGAGTTTCGTCTTCTTTTGTCAGCTGATTATACATTTCAAGCGACATCATTAAACCTGCCGATGGGCCACCGATATTTTCAATATCTACTTTAATAGAAGGTGATACTTTTACATGACGGTCTGTATACAATGATACGCCAATTCCCACCCTTTTTGGCTCCTCTTTAAATGGTTTTAAGGTCACTTGCTTTGTGACCTCTTTCCCATTACGTTCGAGTACAAAGCGGACAGATGTACCTGCTTTTTTGCTGCTGATATACGAAACCATTTTATCAGCAGAATCATAGGTCTTGCCGTCAACATTTTTAATCCGATCGCCCACTTCAATTTTTCCGTATGCAGGCATGCCTTTCATCACGTAACTTGCATATACCCCGTTAAACGTATAATCCACTTTTTTCCCTGCTTTTGTATACGCTGCTATCATCGCATTTTCTTGAGAGCTTTTCATCAGCTGAAGCTGTCGTTTCATATAATCTTCATCTGATTCTCCGTCTGCTTTAATGTTTTCTTCTGGGACAATCTCGTCATACTTGTTCATTTTAGCAAGCAAATACGTATATGGATTGGCTGGACCTACTTTAATGGTCATCAGCGAGAAGCTGCCCTTCTCACCATACCCTCCGTCCACTTTAATGTGCGGAGCAATCTCTGTTGCATCACCCGGCTTTGTCACGTAATACGGCAGTTTGACAAAAGTTAAGCCAAATAATACAAGGACAACTACAAAAAAGCTAAGCCAGCGAATATTCATTTTTTTCATTCGATTAACACTCCCATTTATCAATGACATCTTTCAGTTTAACTTTTAGTTGATCTGCTGCGAGTTCACCTGCTTCAATCATTTCTTGAACTTGAGTAAACGCGCTAGAGCTAAATGTTTCAAGCTTCGGCCTGATCATGAGATCTGCGTGAATGGTTTGATGACGAACCAATTCATTTTGAAGGATGTCCAAACTTTGCATAATGACATCCGATAATCTCGTCGCCTTTTCTGTTTTTTTCACTCTTGATACATCAGAGGCGATAATGAGGTCTGCACCCATTTCTTTTAAAACTGAAACAGGAATGCGGTCAACAACCGCTCCATCTACCAATTGCCTGCCTCCTATTTCGTGCGGAACAAACACGCCTGGAATGCTAATGCTCGCTCTGACTGCTTGCGAGACAGAGCCTTCTTTAAACACAAGCTTTTCTCCTGTCTGTAAATCACAAGCAACAATCGCAAGTGGCATTCGCAATTCCTCGATTTTTTTTCCATATGTAAACGTGTGGATCAGCTGCAAAATTCGATTCCCTTTTAAAAGACCGATTTTTGGCAGTGTATAGTCAGCATAATACTTTCTTCTGAAGACAAGTGCAAGTTTTTTCATTTTTTCTACGTCTTGTCCTGCCGCATAAAAGCTGCCAACAAGTGCGCCAATACTGCTTCCCGCAATCATATCCACCTGAATTCCTTGTTTTTCAAGACTAGATAAAACTCCGATATGCGCCATTCCCCTAGCACCCCCGGAGCCTAGCGCAAGCCCGATGATCGGTCGCTTCATGAAAATCCAACCTCCTCTTTCTATGCATATATACGAATCTATAGGTCTAAACATGCCCCTTCTGCTCGTATAGTAATAGAAGACAGGCTCGGCTAATTTCTTTCTTTTTCTTTGATCACGAGCTCGCCAATAGATCATAACGGCAAGGGGCGAAATCTTCATGAAAAAATGGAACACTATGTTCATCGCTGCTTTTTTTATCTTTTTAACCGCCACTGTGATTACACATCCACAAGCCTCTTTGCAAGCATCAAAAAATGGACTTGCAATGTGGTGGGAGGTTGTATTTCCATCATTGCTGCCTTTTTTTATTTTGTCCGAGCTATTAATTAGTTTCGGGATTGTCAGATTCGTCGGGGTGTTATTAGAACCATTTATGCGCCCCATCTTTCGAGTGCCTGGTGTAGGCGGATTTGTATTGGCTATGGGAATGGCCTCAGGCTTCCCCTCTGGCGCTAAATTGACGACAAGGCTCAGACAGGAAGGACAGCTGACGAGAATCGAAGCAGAACGCCTTGTTTCGTTTACGAATTCATCGAATCCATTGTTTATTTTTGGAGCGGTGGCTGTTGGTTTTTTTCATCACCCAGCTTTAGGGATTGTCTTAGCCTGTGCACATTATTTAGGAAACCTTGCTGTCGGTGTGACGATGCGCGGGTATAAAGCACGGCATGATGCGCATCTTAGAAGCCGAAAGGGATTTTTATTTCCACCTTTTAAAGAGGCATTCAATGCCCTTCATACAGCAAGGCTCGCAGAGAAAAGACCGCTCGGCCAAATTTTAAGCGATGCTGTCATGTCGTCAGTACAAACACTCTTTATGATAGGCGGATTTATTATCTTATTCTCTGTCTTTAGTAAAATGTTGTCCGTTGTTCATGTGACAGATCTTCTCTCCATAGGCATCGGATTTATGCTGCAAACGATGCACCTTCCACCAGAATTAGATCTAGCCATGATTGCCGGTTTATTTGAAATCACTTTAGGAAGTCAGTTAACAGGCTCACAAGAGGTTATACTTCTCGCCAAAACAATTGTTGTCAGCTTTATTTTAGGATTTAGTGGGTTCTCCGTTCAAGCCCAGGTAGCCGGCATTTTAGCCGCAACAGATATACGCTTTAAACCGTTTTTCTTCGCCCGTTTGCTTCACGGGATTTATGCATCTTTCTTTGCGTTTTTATTATTCGAACCGCTTTATGTATCTCGGTCAGACATGGTTCTTCCGGCAGGAACATTTGAAACAAGCCATCAAGTCGTCATGTTCAGCAGTGTGTTGTGGAATCAGCTTGTGCAAGCTGGTCCTTTAATCACCTTGTTCAGCCTGATCGTGTATATTGCTTTATACTATCAGAAACTAAAAAATGAATGAGTGCACGATTGCACTCATTCATTAAATTTTTCTTTCAGCGCTTCTTCTACCTCTTTTGGTACAAGCTCTTTGACTGATCCATGATACTTCGCTACTTCTTTGACAATGCTTGAGCTTAAGAAGGAGTATTGATTATTGGTCATCATGAAGAACGTTTCAATTTCATCATTTAAGACTTTGTTCATCGATGTACCTTGCATCTCATATTCAAAGTCCGTCACAGCTCTTAGTCCACGTAAAATCACTTTGGCTTCTTTCTGTTTCGCATAATCGACAAGCAGTCCATGAAAGGATTCAACTTTGATGTTTGGCAAATCCTTTGTCGCTTGCCGAATGAGTTCGCAACGTTCTTCAACTGTAAATAACGGTTTTTTTGAGGAGTTATTTAATACACATACATACACTTCATCAAAAATATTTGCTCCTCTTTTGATAATATCTAAATGGCCCAATGTGACTGGATCGAAGCTACCTGGACAAACGGCTATATTTCCCATGCTTCATTTCCCCGCTTTCTATAGATCGTAATGCCAGTCAATCGGTACAGTTCCTGCCTTGATATGTGGAGCTGTCCAGTTTCATTTGGCAACATGACGTCTTTATCGTGCTCACAAACAATCACGCCATCATCTGCTAATAGGGAGTGCTCATCAATCATATCAAGAAGTGCTTTCAGCTTTTGATCTTGATAGGGCGGATCAAGGAAGATGGCTTGAAACGATTCTCCTCGCTTCACAATGGCTGCTAATGCACGCTGGGCATCATTTTGAAATACTTCACTTTGATCCATCAGCAACAGTTGACTCAAGTTTTCTTTAATCGTCTGAATCGCCTTCATATCTCGATCAATGAATATGCAATGATCGAATCCTCTAGAAAGAGCTTCAATTCCTAAACCACCGCTTCCTGCAAATAAATCAAGAGCCCATCCACCATCAAAATACGGGCCAATCATATTAAAAATAGATTCCTTTACTTTATCTGTTGTCGGTCTTGTTGATTGACCTGGTACCGCTTTGAGCGTACGGCGTTTTCTCGTTCCAGAGATGACTCTCATTTTCCCACCACTTTTTCTGCTTGCATCTATGATCATTGTCTTATGACAAAAATTCCAACATTATCTTACCACATCCACTCCACATGGGACAATGCGTAGATTTTCATCATTTTATATGTATACATGACAGGCTAAGGGGTCATACTACTTGTAACAGCATCTGATGTGGTGCTGTGCCAACCGCGGAGAAGACTTACGTTTCCCCATAAGTTCTTCCTCCGGTTTCTCCTCTCCCTTTGCCTTCTCCTTAATGAAACATTAAGAATAGAAGGACCCCGCGGGTGATGCCGTGGGGATTTTTTTGTGGCTTTAAAAGCCCACCTTATAATCATACTCTTTTGCTTTGTCCAATTTGGATTCGTACTCTAATTTAATAAAGGGCTTATATGAAGGCTCAACACGTTTCACAAATGGTAATGAGCTTAGCTTTGCCATGTGGCGGTCGAGCTCATTCATATTACAATAGATCACTGCATATTTCATTTTCCTTGAAATATAGTGAACATTCCCAAATTTCCTTAGCGCATTTGACTGCTTTAACGAATGCAGCCAAACAACCATGCCTTGACGTTTGGTTTCCATCTTTTCACCTGCCGTTTTTAATTCTTTTCAGCCAATATGGAAAAGACGAGACGTTCAAGTCTCGTTAAGATACTTTACAGCCACAGCTGCCTCCTGATTGACAGCCCCCGCCGCATGATGATAGACCATCAAAATATGGGTTCCCTGTTGGAACTTTAATATATGCTGATACAGCTTGACCGAATTCAATACTAATCTCATCTAAAATGCATTGAATCGCTGTTTCTGCTTTCTTGAAATCAACCACTGTATCGTGAAGATCTAGCTTTCTTTTGACCTCACGCATTTCCTTTGTGGTCGTTCTATAGTCTGGATGGTATTTGCCGAACCGCTGCACACCCTCATATTGCTCTTTTACTTTTGTAAAATGGGCAATAATTTGTTGGGCTTCTTCGTCTTGCTGGAGACGCTTAAAGCAGTTTCGGTAATGTTCAGCCTCCTCCGACTGAAGAATCATGGCAGCCAATTGATTTGCTTCCTCTTGGAGCTCCACAGATTCGATTGTCGCATACATAAATGTTGCACCTCCAATCATAGTTTACCACGAAACCTATTGATCAGAAAATCCTTTTACGTAACAAATACATCCAATGTTTCTCTTTTCTGTTTATATTCAGGGTGACGGGAATTCAGCACAACGGTCACTTTATGCTTTCCTTTTGAAAGGTGCTTGACCACAAATGCAGCAGTATACTCATTGTCCGCACGCTTCCCATCTACATATACTGTGAAGTATCCCGCCTTCTTATTCTTTTTTCCAAGTGAAGGCTCAAGATGGAAATCTTGAAGCGTACTTTCTATATAGACAGCTGATCCCTGCACTTTGTATTTTAAAAAGCCTTGCTGCTTTATTTCAATTTGGGCTTGCTGCATCACTTGTACTGCTGGTTCTTGCTTGATCACTTCCTCTTGTTCATGTTGACTTTGACACCCGGTCACAAGAAAAAGCAATGCGCATATTGACAGAATCCATTTCATCTTCTGATTCTCCTTTCGTCTACTTTCATAGGATGCTCATGAACTAGACATCTTAATCAACTCAAAAAAGCCTCATTCGGCTCCATTTTGATTGCGCATTGCTTGGAACATTTGAATCATCATTTCGGCCATTTGGACACTATTGCTTAACTGACTCACACGATGAGGAATGGTTTTTTCGTAAAAGTTCATTTTATCTAATTCAAAGGAAGATAGATTTTCAGGATGTCGAGTCAGCTGTCTGTACCAGAGAGGACGTTGTCTAATGAATTTGATTCGATCCTCTTCTGCCATGACAAACTCCTGTACTTCTCTCCGCACCAAAAGCATCCCCTTTCAATTAATCTTTCCTGAAGGAGAATGGGTGCTGACTGCCTCCAGACGAACCCTTCTTTGAGCCATTTGATGAAAATTGGCCAAGTAAGCTTTGTAAAGAGGAAATAGACTGGCTCATTTTGTTAATCTGCTCATTCATTTGATCAGCGTCCATTTTTTTCACAGCAGAAACCATTTTAGACACAAAATCTGCTTTTCCCGGTTCACTGTGCTTAGAGGCTTTTTCTTCTTTTACTTCTTCAGATTGCGTTTGCCTGTAAGGAGACCACATCTCATCTTCCTCACCAAACATAACCCAATTCTCATATAGAGTTTGCCAGCTTTTTTCTTGCGTCTGCACTTCTTGAATTAATTTCGGATGGCGTTTGACAAATTGTTTAAATTCATCAATGGATGTTTGCTTTTGCTTGTTTGTCATATCCTCACCCCCCATACAAATGCCTACTATACTATATACACCAATATTTGTTTTGGTGAGCCCCTTTTTTACAAAAAAACAGCCGCATTTGCGGCTTTGTTTTAAGATGTTTTCTTGATGAAGTTTTGCGTATAATATTTTTCTTTCACACCTACGCCAAGGTGCGTGTAATCTTTATTTAATAACGCCTTCCGGTGACCTTCGCTATTAAGCCAGCCTTCTACAGCTGCTGGTCCATCTACATAGTTGTAAGCAATGTTTTCACCTGCGAGCTGAAATGTAACCTCTCCCCTTTCTAATCTGTCTTTCAGCGTACCGTATTTTTTAGATTCGTGGGAGAAATAATGATTCTCTTTCATGTCCTCACTATGCATGAATGCCACCTCGGAGGTTTCATCGTCCCACTTTAAGGTTGGAAGATTGTACTTATGGCGGATAATATTGGTCATATCAAAAATTTGTTTTTGACTAGAAGCTTGGATTTCTTTCCATTTTTCTCCTGATATCGTTTCAGGTTCTATCAATTGACCTCGATAGACGACTTCATAAGGCTTTTGTTTCACAAATGTATCCGCATTAAAGACCCTGATACTTGAAAGGGTGCTTTCAAACTTATCCATGTAGAGCTGAACATAGACATCATCTCCCACTTTCACCGTTGGCCTTGTATTCATATCATCTTCTGAGAATTCAAAGCGAAATGAATTTTGCTTATCCTCTACATGAATGTAAGGAGCGATTTGTGTTTTTTTAAATACTTTACTTGTGGCTTGACCGATTTTAAACGGTTCCACATTGAGCCCGTCTCCTGTTGCAAACAAGGTGACCACTTGACTATCTTTTACCCCTACTTGAATATAGTGCTTCTTCGATTGATTGTAAATCCACCAGTCATAATCATATGCTGAAGGATCAATGCGATCTGGTTCCCCCAGCTGTTTAAGCACTTCGTTTGATGATTTTCCCATAAAGGACATGAGGCCCTTTTTTGGGATGTTAATCGGCTTATCGCTAGATGTTTCTTCATTAGACACCTTCGGTTCATTGCTGTTATCTTTTTCTGGTGAAGATCCATATTGAATGAACAGAACGTACGTTCCGGATATAATCAGGAGGATGAAGAGTGTTTTGAGCACAGTTTTCAAATAAACACCTCCGTTAAATTGGCAAGGCACAAAAGTACCTTCTATTGTCATTTAAACAAAACTTGCTCCATTTATCAACGACAATACAGCCTATTTAACACGAATTTAAAATATGCCCCTCTTAGTGAAGAAATCCTTGTCCATGATCTTGATCTTGTTGAGAGATTTCAGTAAGCGCATCCCCCGCACGATCATTTGACAAATCTTCAACTGATAAATCTCCAAGAGCTACGATACCCGTTAATGCTCCGCTTTTTACAATGGGAATACGGCGGAGCTGATGCTCTGACATCAACCGGACAATCTCTTCAAGCGTCGCATCTTCTTCAGCTGTCAGTACTTCCTTCGTCATGAGCGCGCCAACTTCTTGTGAGTTTGGCTTTTTTTCAGCAATACCTCTGAGTACAAGGTCACGGTCTGTCAAAATTCCAACGAGTTGATCTCCGTCAACCACTGGAATGGCGCCGATGTCAGCATCTCTCATTTTCACTGCCGCTTCGTAGGCATTGTCGTTCTTTTGGCAAGTCACCACTTTTTTTGTCATAATCTCTTTGATTTTTTTCGTTTTCACGTTGATTCCTCCATCCGTTATTTTTTCTTTATTACTATAACCAGCTTATAAAAGAACATACCTTTCACAGTTGAAAGTTTAACGCTTTCATACTATGATTGTCAGTAAAGGGAATTTTTAAAAGGAGGGGTTTTGGGTGAAGTTTGAAGGTACAGGGATTGAAAAGGTATCATCTGACTTAAATAAATTGGATTTCATCATGGAAAGTGAAGGATTTGTACGAGCCGATCAATGGGATTATGAGCGTGTGACGTTCGACAGGAAGTATAGCATGGTCGAGGGAACATTTTATTTACGCATTTCTGGCTACGCCACTGAAGGAGATGTCGGTTCCAAAAAGGCACGCATTCAGCTACTAACACCTTTACTTGGAAAACACTATTATCCGCATGGTGTTGAATATGGCGAGGGCGAAGATTTCCCTAAATCCCTTATCCAATCAAGTAAAAAAACACTTGATCGGCTGAAAGAAAAACTAGAATCAATGACTGCTGAAGCATAAAGAAAAGCACAGCCCAGGGGACTGACCCCCTAAGATGAGACAAATAAAAAACACCTTCAAGTTTGAAAACGGACCGTTGTGATCCGAAATAAAACATGGAGGTGTTTTTTCTATGGGGACAAGAGTGAGTTATCCA
>NZ_JAIVLB010000007.1 GCF_020524495.1 Bacillus stratosphericus
AATATTGAAGTATACTTTTGTTCACGCCAATCTGTTTTGCAATTCTAAGCAAGCTCTCACGGTCAATGAGGTATCGTTTTACCGCTTTGATTTTATCTTCAATTGTAAATTTAGCCAAAAGAAAAGCACCTCCAAATGTTAGACTGTGTCTAATATTTGGGGTGCACTTCAGATTGGCTCGTTTTTTTACATACGTATGATCGCTGTTTCTACTGCCTCTCTTGCGCTTGTCACTGTGCGATAAGGAGAATACCCGCTTCCTTTTTCAAACGCCGCACAATGCGTCTTTTCCTCTGCTTTCGATGGCACAACCTCTTTAAATCGTTTATACGCATCTAACACTTCCTGTTTGGCAATTCCTTTTTCATATGCTTTTTCAACGGCCTGAAAAAACGAAATGACCGCCATTTTTTCCTCTGTTGTCCAGTCGACATCCAGTGGATATTGATATTCCATTTCTGTCCCTCACTTTTCTTTTTGAACTTTTATTATAGCATCTAATCTATCAGAAACCGATCGATTTTATGCTTTACATTCCGATCAGTTCATAATATAATTCTTTTGTTTTATGCAATGAAATCTGCTGTTATTGGGAAAATAAGAGCAGGTATTTCGATGAAGGTGGGAATGCAATTGTCACAACATGATACACCCTTATTTACTGGACTAAAAAAACATGCTTCAACCAATCCAGTTCAATTTCACATTCCAGGCCATAAGAAAGGAGCTGGAATGGATCCTGAATTTAGAGCATTCATTGGAGACAATGCATTAAGCATTGACCTCATTAATATAGAACCTCTTGATGATTTACATTCGCCTCGAGGGATGATAAAAGAAGCACAAGAGTTAGCAGCAGAAGCATTCGGTGCTGACCATACGTTTTTCTCCATCCAAGGAACAAGCGGCGCGATCATGACAATGGTGATGACCGTATGCGGACCAGGAGATAAAATTATTGTTCCACGTAACGTTCATAAGTCGATTATGTCGGCTATTGTATTCTCTGGTGCAATTCCTGTTTTTATCCACCCAGAAATCGACAAAGAGCTTGGCATTTCTCACGGCATTACACCAGAGTCAGCCAAAAAAGCGCTAACCGAGCATCCAGATGCAAAGGGTTTGCTTGTAATTAACCCTACGTATTTTGGCATTTCAGCTGATTTAAAAACGATCGTAGAGATTGCTCATTCATTTGATGTGCCTGTCCTTGTTGATGAAGCACATGGTGTACATATTCATTTTCACGATGAGCTTCCGCTGTCTGCGATGCAAGCAGGTGCTGATATGGCGGCAACAAGTGTCCATAAACTTGGCGGCTCCCTCACCCAGAGCTCTATTTTAAATATGAAGGAAGGGCTTGTTTCAAAGGATCGTGTACAATCAATTTTGAGCATGCTGACGACAACGTCCACTTCTTATTTGCTGTTAGCATCACTTGATGTTGCTAGAAAACGATTAGCCACTGAAGGAAAGGCACTCGTAGATGAAGCGATTCGTTTAGCTGAATCAGCAAGAAGCCGTTTGAATCAAATTGACGGCATAACCTGTATTGGTCAGGAGATACTCGGCTCAGCTTCTACTTACGATTACGATCCAACGAAATTAATTATTTCGATTAAAGATCTTGGACTAAATGGCCATGATGTGGAAAATTGGCTCAGAGAAAGCCACCGAATTGAAGTGGAACTCTCTGACCTATACAACATTCTATGTATCGTGACGCCTGGCGATTCTGACGAGACAATTGATACGCTTGTGACGGCTATGAAAGAAATTGCAGTAACCTCTACACGTGAAGGCAACAAACAAGCGGTCACGGAAGTTTTACTGCCTGAGATCCCATCACTTGCCATGACGCCTCGTGACGCTTTTTACGCCATAACGGAAGTGATTCCATTTAAAGAAGCGGCTGGCCGCATTATTGCAGAGTTTATCATGGTGTACCCGCCAGGCATTCCGATTTTTATACCAGGTGAAATCATCACAGAAGAAAACATATCGTATATCTTTAAAAATATCGAAATAGGTCTCCCTGTTCAAGGACCTGAAGATTCAACGTTAGAGATGATTCTTGTCATTAAAGAGCAAAAAACAATTTTATAAAAGAAGCATGCAGCCCCGTAGGGAGCTGCATGCTTTTTTATTTATTCAGAGGCTTCATCACAGCAATGACAGTGACCACACGTTCCATAAAGCGTTGTCACTTTTTCATTCTCAAATTGATCAATGGTTTCATTGCAATCTTGACAAATAATTGTACCCACGTACACGTACATTCCCCTTTTCTTCACTCATAGTTTGAAAACGTTTAATGTATTTCTTATCTCTATAATATGATGTCATATTTAAGTTGTCAACGGTTAATTGTATGACACATTTAATCATTTTTTATAAATATATGCTTTTTCCTCATCATATTGAGGGAACGTTTCAATTGTATTTTGCTTCATATCAATTCTATAACAATTGAGTAACAATTGAAGATTGTGAAAACGGACGTGATACACTAGATTGGCTAACAAAGAATCAGCTCCTAAAAATGTTGGTACAACCCCAAAGGATTTTGAGGTGAATAGATTGAATTTTATGAGGACACTTCTCATTATATTCCCTATGCTCTTTGTATTTAGTTCATGCTCATTTGCGTATATCATACCGAATCAGACAGACCAACTCCATCATATTCAAAAACCGAGGATTCTCTTTTTTACTGATGCAGAAAACCTTGATAAAGAAAGTCCTTATTATGATGCAGTGCTCGATTTAAAAAATCAGTACCCAAAGGAAATGTCAAAGATGATTGTGAAAGAGGATCGTAAAGGTTGGAAAAATGAAGTAGACGAGTTACCGGCTATTTTACTTGTCAATAATGATAAAGTCATTGTGAAGGTTGAGGGAAATGTCCGAAGTAAAAAGGATATCTTATCGCCCTTATGTCATGCATTAGACCGTATGAATACAAATTAATGAAATGTGCCTTCCACTTATATATTTATATCAAACAGCCTGAGCCCATATCAATACAGGACTCAGGCTGCTTAGTGTCTTTTTAACACTGTCTACTTGACAGGGGTCACTTCATTCATAAGGAAGAATACTTTCTAAAAATTTGATAGGTTTATTATTTTACGATATGGATTGGGCTTCCAATTGCTACTTCAGCCGTTTCCATTGTGATTTCTCCTAGTGTTGGGTGAGCGTGAATTGTCATTGCGATATCTTCAGCAGTCACGCCAGCTTCAATTGCAAGGCTAAGCTCTGAAATCATATCAGAAGCCCCAACACCCGCAATTTGTGCACCGATGACTAGACCATCCTCTTTCCGAGTGATGATTTTCATGAAGCCATCAGTTGCGTCAAGAGAAAGTGCACGTCCGTTTGCTGCGAATGGAAATTTGGCTGCAACGATTTCGATTCCTTCTTCTTTTGCTTCTGCTTCAGTGTATCCAACAGTTGCAAGTTCTGGCTCAGTGAATACAACAGCAGGAATACCAAGGTAATCAATTTCAGCTTGCTCTCCAGCGATTGCTTCAGCTGCAATTTTACCTTCGTAAGAAGCTTTGTGTGCAAGTGGTGGTCCATCAACGATATCACCAATTGCATAGATGTTCGATACGCTTGTACGGCATTGTTTGTCAGTTTTAACAACTCCGCGATCTGTCAATTCAACACCAACTTGCTCAAGGCCAAGCTCATCCGTATTTGGACGACGACCAACTGTTACAAGAACGTAGTCTGCATCAACTGTTTTTTCTTCACCTTTTACTTCGAAAGTAACAGTAACACCATCAGATGTTTCTTCAACGCCTTTTGCAAGGGCGTTTGTATGGATTTCAACGTTTCCTTTTTTCTTGAGGTTACGTTTCACCAAAGAGCTCATTTGCTTTTCAAAGCCTGGAAGGATTTCGTCTCCACCTTCAAGGATGATAACTTCAGTTCCAAAGTTTGCATAAGCCGTTCCAAGCTCAGTACCAATGTATCCACCTCCGATCACAACTAACTTTTTAGGTACTTCTTTAAGTGCCAAAGCACCAGTTGAGTTGATCACACGATCAGTGTATTTAAATGTAGGCAATTCAATTGGACGAGATCCAGTTGCAAGAATTGCGTTTTTGAACGTGTAAGTTTGTGCTGAATTTTCATCCATGACACGTACAGAGTTGCTGTCTACGAAATAAGCTTCACCTTTTACGATGTCGACTTTATTTCCTTTTAGAAGACCTTGAACTCCACCTGTTAATTTGTTAACAACAGAAGCTTTCCACTCTTGAACTTTTGTAAAGTCAACTGTTACGTTTTCAGCTTTGATACCCATGTCTTCAGAATGCTTTACATGTTCGAAACGATGGCCAGCATTGATTAACGCTTTTGAAGGGATACAGCCGACGTTTAGACATACACCGCCAAGCGTACCTTTTTCAACAATTGTTACTTTTTGTCCAAGCTGTGCAGCACGAATAGCAGCTACATATCCACCAGGACCTGCACCGATGACAAGAGTATCTGTTTCGATTGGGAAATCTCCTACTACCATAACATTACGCCTCCATTAAAATTAATTGTGGATCATTCAATAAACGCTTGATGTGGTTAAGGGCATTTTGCGCAGTAGCTCCATCAATCATACGATGGTCAAAGCTTAGGGAAAGAGCTAAGACTGGAGCTGCAACGATTTCGCCATCACGAACAACCGCTTTTTCAGCGATACGGCCAATACCAAGGATCGCTACTTCAGGGTGGTTAATGACTGGCGTAAACCATTGTCCACCAGCAGAACCGATGTTAGTGATTGTGCAAGATGCACCTTTCATTTCAGCCGGAGCCAATTTACCATCACGTGCTTTTGTTGCAAGCTCATTGATTTCGTTAGATACTTCGAAAATTGCTTTGCGATCTGCATTTTTCACAACTGGAACAAGCAAGCCTTTTTCTGTATCAGCTGCAATTCCGATGTTGTAGTAATGCTTTTGCACAACTTCATCTGTTTTATCATCAATAGAAGTGTTAAGTACTGGGTACTTTTTCAAAGCAGAAGTTAGAGCTTTTACAACGTAAGGCAAGTAAGTTAACTTGATTCCTTGATCAGCTGCAACTTGTTTGAATTGTTTACGATGTGCAACAAGGTTTGTTACATCAACTTCATCCATTAATGTTACGTGAGGAGCTGTATGCTTAGAGTTCACCATTGCTTTCGCGATTGCTTTGCGGATTCCGCTCATTTTCTCGCGAGTTTCTGGGAATTCTCCTTCTAGAACTGGAGCTGCTGCCGCTTTTGGAGCTGCTTCTTCTTTCACACTTTCAGCTGCTTGAGGTGCTGCTTCTTGACTTGCAGAACCACCATTAACGAAGCTGTCGATATCTTCTTTTAAGACACGGCCATGTTTACCAGTACCTGCAACTTTGTAAATTTCAACTCCTTTTTCACGAGCATATTTACGTACAGAAGGCATAGCGATGATGCGTTTGTTTGGATCGGCATCTACTTGCTCTTGTGCGCCAGCACCAGTTGCTGCTGCCGCTTCTTCTTGAGCCACTTCTTTCTTTTCAGGCTCGTTACCAGCTTCAGCAGTACCTTGTACTTGAGCTTCAGTTTTCGCTTCGCCTTCTTCTTCGCTGCCTTTAAATTGAAGATTTTCGTAACCAGGTGCATCAAACGTAATGATTGTTTGTCCTACAGTTGCAACTGTTCCCTCTTCAACTTTTAATTCTAATACTTTTCCTTTAACAGGTGAAGGAATTTCTACAACTGCTTTATCATTTTGTACCTCTGCTAAAACGTCATCTTCATTGATTTCGTCGTTTGGTTTTACAAACCACTTAACGATCTCACCTTCGTGGATACCTTCTCCGATGTCCGGAAGTTTAAATTCAAATGCCACTGTTTTTCGCCTCCTAGATTTTATTGAACCCTTTTTGTGTAATCATTACACCATCATGTAAATTGATAAAGGGGAAGAGAAATAAATTCTTTTCCCCCACTATCATTTAATTAAAATTCAAGAACTTTCTTAGCTGTTTCAAGTACATCTTTATGGTTTGGAAGCCATACGCTTTCAGCTTGAGAGAAAGCAAATACAGTATCCGGTGCAGCTACACGAAGTATTGGTGCTTCCAGGCTAAGGATTGCTCTATCATTAATTTCAGCTACTACGTTTGCAGCAATACCCGCTTGTTTTTGTGCTTCTTGAACAACGATCGCACGACCTGTTTTTTCCACAGAAGCGATGATTGTTTCAATATCAAGCGGGCTGACTGTACGAAGATCGATCACTTCAGCAGAAACGCCTTCTTTTTCAAGTTCTTCAGCAGCTTTAAGTGATTCGTGAACCATTGCACCGTAAGTGATAATAGAAAGGTCAGAACCTTCACGTTTCACGTCAGCTTTACCGATTTCAATTGTGTACTCTTCTTCAGGAACTTCCTGACGGAAAGAGCGATAAAGTTTCATATGCTCAAGGAACACAACTGGATCGTTGTCGCGAATTGCAGAAATTAATAGTCCTTTTGCATCGTAAGGTGTTGAAGGAATAACAACCTTGATACCAGGCTGTTGTGCGATAAGACCTTCTAAGCTGTCCGCGTGAAGCTCAGGTGTATGAACCCCTCCACCGAATGGAGAACGGATTGTCACTGGAGAATGCCAGCGTCCGCCAGAACGGTAACGCATTCGAGCCATTTGTCCAGAAACAGAATCTAATACTTCGTAAACGAATCCGAAGAATTGAATTTCCATTACTGGGCGGAATTCTTGTAGTCCAAGGCCAATTGCAAGACCGCCAATACCAGATTCAGCAAGTGGAGTATCGAATACGCGATCCTCACCAAACTCTTTTTGCAATCCTTCAGTCGCACGGAATACGCCGCCGTTTACACCAACGTCTTCTCCGAAAACGAGAACGTTTTCGTCATTTTTCAGTTCTGTGCGTAACGCATCAGTGATCGCTTGAATCATTGTCATTTGCGCCATGGCTTACTTCGACTCCTTCTGTTTGTAAATTTCAAGCTGTTCAACTAGGTTGTATGGTTGAACTTCGTACATGTTTTCAATCAAGTCAGTGACTTTTTGCTTAGGCTGTTCGTCAGCTTCTTTGATTGCTTGTTTGATTTGTTCTTTTGCATCTTCGATGACTTTATTCTCTTCTTCTTCAGACCATAGGCCTTTGTTTTCCAAGAATTTGCGGTAGCGAACTAATGGATCTTTTTGCTCCCACTCGTTTTCATCTTCTTTTGTACGATATCTTGTTGGATCGTCACCAGCCATTGTATGTGGGCCGTAACGAAATGTAAGAGTTTCGATTAATGTTGGACCTTCACCATTTACAGCACGCTCACGAGCTTCAGCAGTCGCTGCATATACAGCTAATGCATCCATACCGTCAACTTGTACGCCGACAATACCAGCTCCTGCTGCTTTTTGTGCAATCGTTTGAGCAGCAGATTGCTTTTCAACAGGCGTAGAGATCGCATATCTGTTGTTTTGGACAACAAAAATCGCTGGGGCTTTGTAAGCTCCTGCAAAGTTAATGCCTTCATAGAAATCACCTTGTGAAGCTCCACCATCACCAGTGTAAGTGATTGCAACAGCTTTTTTACCGCGTTTTTTCAATCCAAGAGCTACACCAGCAGCTTGGATGATTTGTGCACCAATAATGATTTGAGGGGAAAGTGCATTCACATCTTCAGGCATTTGGTTACCAACAAAATGTCCACGAGAGAACAAGAAAGCTTTTGTTAGTGGAAGACCATGCCAGATTAATTGTGGTACATCACGATATCCCGGTAGAATGAAATCTTCTTTCTCAAGTGCAAAGTGAGTTGCAAGTTGAGAAGCTTCTTGTCCAGCTGTTGGTGCGTAGAAACCTAGACGTCCTTGACGGTTCAATGAAATTGAACGTTGATCTAATACTCGTGTAAACACCATACGGCGCATTAATTCTTTTAATTGGTCATCTGAAAGATCCGGCATTGCCACTTCGTTTACGACTTCGCCTTTTTCGTTTAAAATTTGAAATGTTTCAAACTGCTTTTTGATGGCATCAAATTGCTTTTTGCTATCAACAATTGCTTTTTTTGTTTTTGCAGCCATTCTAAAGTCACCTCTTCCTTTCTTTTAACAGTCAATTTGTCGTGAATCCATTTATACATACAGATTAGGATAACCCAAAATACTCATATGACTCCTGTATATAATAGCCACAAAGATCGTTGTCGAAACATCGGACGATCGCTCGCTTTTGAGTTCTTCAACTGTATTAATGATAGTTCACAAAAAACTAATACAACTTCTGTTAACAAAGAATAGTTTACAACAAGAAAAATAGTCCGTCAATTGATTTAACGGCTTTATTTAAATAAATGTATTCGCTTTACTTTTTATAGAGAACTGTATCAATCTGTTTAACAAACAGCAAAAACTGTAATAGTATAGACTTTGCTACTGTACTACAATAGCAAATGTTTGTTTTTGTCGAAAAATAAAAGAAGAGCTGTTTTCAGCTCTTTTAGATTGTTGACAAAGGGCTAAAGTGATCTTTATTTTAGCCCTTTGTCTTCTTTTCAGCTATTTTTCGCCTCTTTATCTGCTGCTTTGTATAAAGCCTTTTTATGCTCATTCAATTGGTCTGTATATTGATTGAACTTCTTGCTTTCTTTTCTGACTTTGCTGTAAGAACGATTCACTGTCTTCAGCTTGGATTTCAGATCCTCGTATCCTTTATCTTTCTTTTTTAAGGATTGATACAAAAGCTGATCTAGTTTCAGCGCCTTTTGATACTCACGGTATAGCTGATCGTATGACGCATATCTCTTCTCGATTAATTTCACCGTTTGATCTGCTTGATCTTTTAATGCTGCATCTTTTATCCGCCCGGCAGACTCCTTTACAGATTGAAATTCTTTTTTCGATTGATCCATACTGTCTTTTTCTGTTTTCAAATGTTCTTCACGCTTCGTTGCCGATGCTAATGCCTGGTCAGAATAACTTGATACTGTTTTTGTATGGTCCTTCGTTGTCTGAACCATCTTAGAATACAGCTGCTGCTCTTTTTTTTCATACCTTTGCAATGTATCTTGCTCTTTTTCAAATAAGGCCTCTTTTTCACTCATTTTCGTCATGGCATCTTGCATGTCCTTGAGCGGACTTTGCCCTCCGCAGCCGGCCAAAACAAGGACACATATCCCCGCCAAAGTAGCACGTGCTTTGCTGCTTCTATTCACCTGTCTCATTCCAGGGTCCCCCTTTACATCTCCACATACCACTATAATTTCTATCGTCTTTTGTGACAAGGAAAGAGAGTAGGCTGAAGAAGATTTTTTTCATGCCATAGGCTCATGACTATACAAATAGTGTATTCATACATAGTTTATATTACACGCTTCGCCTTTACTTCTGAGAGGCCGAGTGTATTTCCAAAGGAGGTCAAAAGTATGTCTAATTTTAGTCATGGAAGTATGTATGGTGGATACGGCGGTTACGGATATGGATACGGCGGTGGCTGCTGCTATCCAAGTTATGGTGGTGGATACGGATATGGTGGTGGACGTACATTCGCTTTAATCGTCGTCCTTTTCATCCTATTGATCATTGTAGGCGCAGCATTCTTAGGCGGCGGCGGTGGTGGCTGCTGCTAATGGCTCTCTAAACCTCTGACCGGTCTCTGACGACCGGTCTTCTTTATTTCATTGCATATGTTGTGTATCATTTTATATACTTTACATACAAAGGAAATAGGAGTGAAGTTTTGTGATTACCATGGATGATATCGTACGAGACGGGCATCCCGTCCTAAGACAAACCGCTGAAGCGGTCGAACTCCCGCCAACAGAGCGGGATAAACAGCAACTAGCTGACATGATCGAATTTGTCAAAAATAGTCAGGATGAAGACATTGCTGAAAAATATGGACTAAGACCCGGCGTTGGACTAGCAGCTCCGCAAATCAATATTAGTAAACGAATGATTGCTGTTCACTGTGAGGATGAGGACGGTCATCTATACAGCTATGCTCTTTTCAATCCTCGTATTGTCAGTCATTCAGTCAAAAGAGCTTATTTAGCTACTGGAGAAGGCTGCTTATCTGTTGATAAGTCCATCCCTGGATTTGTCCCGCGTTACGAAAAGATCAGGGTCAAGGCCTCAACGCTTGAAGGCGAATACATTGATATCCGCTTAAAGGGATTCCCAGCTATCGTCTTTCAGCATGAAATTGACCATTTAAATGGCATTATGTTTTATGATCATATTGAAAAGGATCGGCCATTCGCCGAGCCAGACAATGCTGTTGCGATTGGCAAATCTTAATGAAAAGAAGACCCAACAATCAACGGGTCTTCTTTTTTCATTCTTCAATGAAGCCTAATTCGGTTACTGCATGGAATATGCCGTCCTCATCCACTCGTTTCGTCACAAAATCAGCCAATGCTTTTAATTCACTCACGGCATTTCCCATGGCAACGCCTGTTCCAACAAACGAAATCATTTCTCTATCGTTCAGTCCGTCTCCAAAAGCAACCGTATCCTTTTGATCGTAAGGCAGTCTTTCAATGACTCTTTTAATTCCTTCGGCTTTTGATCCGCCTTTTGGCAAGACGTCTGTTGACAGCTCGTGCCATCTGACAAGGTCAATCCCTTTACGGAGTGCCTCATATTGATTTTCCTCTTCTGCCTTACAGAATAGAAGCATCTGATAAATCTCATTTTCTTTAAAGAAAGACAAATCATGCTCGGGATGCTCTGCTTTTAAGGTTCCGATCCCTTCATGGATAAACGGATGATTCGGGACAGAGGCCTTCATCGTTTCTTCCCCCATAAAAACAAGCGGGTGATCATGATCATCCGCAGTCTCGTATATTTGCTCCATCAGCTTCTGTTTGAGCGGGTTACGGTAAATGACTTGTCCTTCATACATGACATATTGACCGTTATAAGCAATAAATGAGTCAAGCGCTAATTCTTCTAAAATAGGTTGAATCAGAAAAGGCGAACGGCCGGATGCAATGAATAGATGATGCCCTTTTTCTTTTAATAAACGAACAGCTCGCTTCGTTGATTGAGGTATTTTTTTATCATGATCATATAAAGTTCCGTCGATATCAAAGAAGATAATTTTTTTATTCATATCTCGTCACCTGTCTCTCGTTATGTATACCCTATCCCCTTCATCATACAGAAAGATTCCCGCTGACGAAACCACTTCCTTTTAAAAGCCCATTTCCCACATATAACCATGTAACATTTAATGGAAACATCATATAATACAAGTATAAAGAGAGAACGGAATTCGCTGTTTCATATAACCTTAACCTCATACTGAAAGGAGGCGACCTGTGATGCTTCGTCGTCTGCGTAAGAAAATTCGAAGACAATGGAAGGACATGCTTCGTAAAAAATCGATTGCTTAAAAGGATCTTCCGTACATTTGCTGAAGGTACTTTTTTCTCTGAGACTTTTCTTATGCGCGTTTTTTTAATATAATAGAATAAGCGAGTGTAACATACGGTATTTAAGGAGAGATTTGGATGATATATAAGGTATTCTTTCAAGCAAGTACTACGGAGGTACCTGTAAGAGAAAACACAGATTCACTATACGTTGAGGCGGTTTCTGAAAGAGACGTACGCGAAAAGTTGAAAAAACATAACTACAATATTGAATTCATTCAGCCTGTAGACGGTGCTTTTTTAGACTATGAACGAGAAAGTGAAAATTTTAAAGTATTGGAGCTATGAGAGGAATGAAATTTGTTAAAAACGATCAGGCGGCAGTTTTTGCGCTAGGCGGATTAGGCGAGATCGGTAAAAACACGTATGGCGTTCAATTTCAAGATGAAATCATTTTAATTGATGCTGGTATTAAGTTCCCTGAAGATGAGCTTCTTGGGATTGATTACGTCATCCCTGACTATACGTATTTAGTTAAAAACGAAGATAAAATCAAAGGTCTTTTCATTACTCACGGACATGAAGACCACATCGGCGGTATCCCTTACCTTCTCAAGCAAGTAAATATTCCAGTTTACGGAGGCAAACTCGCAATCGGCCTACTTCGTAACAAATTGGAAGAGCATGGTCTACTAAGACAAACGAAGCTACACATTTTTGAAGAAGAAGATATCATTAAATTTAGGAAAACAGCTGTGTCTTTCTTTAGAACGACGCACAGTATTCCAGATTCTTATGGAATTGTCGTTAAGACACCTCCAGGTAACATCGTACATACAGGTGATTTCAAGTTTGACTTTACCCCTGTTGGCGAGCCTGCCAATTTAACGAAAATGGCTGAGATCGGTAAAGAAGGCGTTCTTTGTCTTTTATCTGACAGTACAAACAGTGAAATCCCAGAATTTACGATGTCTGAAAGACGCGTAGGTGAAAGTATTGATGACATCTTCAGAAAAGTAGATGGACGTATCATCTTTGCAACTTTTGCATCCAACATTCACAGACTTCAGCAGGTGATTGAGTCTGCTGTCGCCAACGGCCGAAAGGTAGCTGTATTCGGACGTAGTATGGAGTCTGCAATTGATATTGGACAAGAACTCGGCTATATTAAATGTCCAAAAAACACGTTCATTGAACATAATGAAATCAATCGTCTTCCAGCAAACAAAGTCACCATTCTTTGTACTGGTAGCCAAGGTGAACCGATGGCAGCTCTTTCCCGAATTGCCAACGGTACACACCGCCAGATTTCCATTAATCTTGGAGACACTGTTGTGTTCTCATCTTCTCCGATCCCAGGTAATAATATTAGCGTAAGCCGTACCATTAACCAGCTTTATCGTGCTGGTGCTGAGGTCATTCATGGCTCACTGAATAATATTCATACATCGGGTCACGGTGGACAGGAAGAGCAAAAGCTGATGCTCCGTTTGATTAAACCAAAATTCTTCATGCCGATTCACGGTGAATATCGCATGCAAAAAACGCATATTAAACTTGCGAATGATTGCGGAATTCCTGAGGAAAACTGCTTTATCATGGATAACGGTGAAGTGCTTGCACTGAAAGGTGACGAAGCAAGTGTCGCTGGCAAAATTCCATCAGGCAACGTATATATCGACGGAAGCGGTATTGGCGATATCGGCAACATCGTATTAAGAGACCGCCGCATTCTTTCAGAAGAAGGTCTTGTCATTGTTGTCGTCAGCATGGACATGAAAGAATTCAAAATTTCTGCTGGTCCTGATTTAATCTCAAGAGGCTTTGTCTACATGAGAGAATCTGGAGATCTCATTAATGACGCACAGGATTTAATTTCAAAGCATCTTGAAAAAGTAATGGAACGCAAGACGACACAATGGTCAGAAATTAAGAACGAAATTACTGACACTCTTGCACCTTTCCTTTATGAAAAAACAAGACGCCGCCCAATGATCTTACCGATTATTATGGAAGTGTAATAAAAAAAGAGACACACGCCCTTAGGCTGTGTCTCTTTTTTTCGTCAATATTTAAAGAAACCACATATACGAAGATACCTGAGAATGCGGCTTCTTTCTTCATTTTATGATTGAATGGGAAGATGCTGAAAGCTTCTGACATCAAACAATCCCTTTGTCGTCATTTTTACATCCGGAATGACTGGAAGTGCCAAAAAGGATAACGTCAAAAATGGATTAAAGTCTAAATCGAAACCCGTTTCTTTTAACACTTCATGGAGTGCATGAAGGCTTTCTTTTACCACATGTGCGGGTTGATCTGATAATAGACCAGAGATCGGTAATGGAAGCGTATGAAGAGGCTGTCCATCTTTTACAACGGTCAAACCACCACCAGCTTCTTTTAACGTCTCAATGGCTTTCGTCATATCATCATCATTTGTGCCGACAGCAATTAAATGATGAGAATCATGCGCTACAGTTGTTGCAATGGCACCCTTTTCTAAGCCGAACCCACTGACAATCCCTATCCCCATTTCAGATAGACCTTGATGACGTTCTACAAGCACCATTTTTAATAAATCTCTTTCTATATCACTAGTAAATTGTCCATTGATTTCTGAAGGAAATACTTGTTCTAATTTTGTTTCAAGCTGATTCGGAATAATCCGAATGACGTTCATCTTTTGATGGGCTGTCATAGGCAGTGCAAGATCTTGACCTTGAACATCCACAGCGTGTACAGATTGCAATAATACAGAACTCGGTGCAATTTTTTCTACACTTAGCTGATATTCCCCATGCTGGGAGACCAACTGTCCTGCAATAAAGACGCTTGTGATATCTACTTCTTGCAGGTTAGAAATGAGCATAAAATCCGCGTCAAAGCCTGGTGCAATCGCTCCCTTTGTTTTAAGGCCAAAACACTCTGCTGCGTTTAAACTCCCCATTTGATACGCTAAGAAGGGATTCAATCCTTCTTTGATGGACATACGTACTTGTTCATCAATACTTCCTTGAGCCATTAATTCATCTAGATGTTTATCATCGGTACAAAAGAAAAAGCGTCTCGCATTCTTCTCGTTAACAGCGGGTAAAACGTTTCTCACGTTTTTGGCGACAGACCCTTCTCTCAGCATGACATACATGCCGCGTTTTACACGTTCAAGGGCCTCCTGAGCCGTTGTCACCTCATGATCTGTTTGCACATTGGCTGTCCGGTACACGTTAATTAATCGGTCCGTTAAGCCTGCCAAATGTCCATCAATCAATTTATTCTCTTTTTGAGCATCAAGCAGTTTTTGAAGCATATCTTCTTCCGCCTGCTCCACCCCGACATAATCCATGACCTCGGCAAGACCAAGAACCTCCTTCTCTTGATAAAGAGGCTTTAAATCTTTCGCTTTTAGAGTAGCACCTGATCGTTCAAAACTGACTGCTGGCACACAGGATGGCAGCATGAAATATATATTTAAGGCAGCTTTTCTTGCTTCTTCCATCATAAAACGAATTCCTGCAATACCTGAAACATTGGCAATTTCATGCGGGTCTGTTACGACACTTGTCACACCGTGAGGAACGACAGCTTTGGAGAATTCAACAGGGGTGACCATTGAGGACTCGATATGAACGTGACCATCAATAAAACCAGGTACAAGCATTTGGCCAGCTGCATCTAGCTCCCGCTCTCCCTCGCACTCTCCAATTCCCACTATTTTTCCATTTTCAACAGCGACATCAGCTTCTATCCATTCCTGGTTAAACACGTCCATCACCTTCGCATGTTTAATCACTAGGGCTGCCTTTTTTCTCTTTGCAGCTACCTCAATTTGACGTCTTAAAAACTCCTTATCCAACGACACTGCCTCCTCCAAGTTAACAATATAATGTTTCTTATCGTAAACGAATCTGTTTGCCCAGTCAATGACATTTAGAGACAATCAACCTTATAAAAGGGCTGATTTTTATTTCTCAATATGTGATAATTACATGAAAAATGTTGCTGATCACTTTTGCTCTTTTCATTCCTTTTTCTAAAAAAATAAACTCCTTTCACTTTCTTTCTCACCCTTTACTGTCCATTTGTTATGTACACATTCATATAAAAAACACCCCTTTTCGGAGTGCTTAATTTTCGTTCTGCATTTCTCGTTTTTCAAAGCGTCCAATATCTGCTACTGATCCAATGACGATGAGAACATCCTCTTTTTGTATCATTTCATCAGCTAACGGTGAAACAATGACTTCTTTCCCACGCTTAATCGCCACAATATTGATGCCGTATCTCGCTCTAATATCGAGATCCAAAAGAGTATGCCCTGCAAGTCTGGTGTTTGCAACGATTTCAATGAGACTATACTCATCTGACAACTCTAAATAATCCAGCACATTGTTGGAAATGATTTTATGTGCAATCCGTTTGCCCATATCTCGCTCTGGATGAACAATGCGATCCGCCCCAATTTTGTTGAGTACCTTTTCATGATAGTCATTTTGTGCTTTCACTGTAACCATTTTGACGCCAAGCTCTTTCAGCATAATGGTTGTTAAAATACTTGCCTGAATATTCTCTCCAATAGCGACGATGACATGATCAAAATTGCGAATCCCTAGATTTTTTAAAACCGATTCATCCGTTGAATCACCGATCACCGCATGTGACGCAATTTTAGCGTATTCGTTCACTCGGTCTTCATTCATATCCATGGCCATTACTTCAAGTCCTTCTTCACTCAGCGCCTTGCAAATACTTCCTCCAAACCGTCCAAGACCAATGACTGCATATTCCTTTTTCATGTTCTGACTCCTTTTATATCACTTACCATGCATTTTACTATGATTTGATTAATGAATCCATAGAAAACGAATTTTTTTACGGAAACGCCTCACTTAAATAGAGGTCTGCTCCTTTTTCTATCTCGATACGATAATGACCTGGCCGAGCGATTTCTTCACTTTTTTGTAAGACGAGAAAAGTTAAGCCGTCGTCATATATTTGATTACCTATTTTGACATCGACAAAAGCTGGAAGATATGTGCCCTCATATACGCCCTCTCGTTTGTACAAATACCTATCAAAGGGCACCTCATATAGAACACCCTCAGTTTCTCCCCCGTCTTCTACCATATCCGCTCGTAATCCATGAGGTCGCACCAATGATCAGTCATGACATCTATTTCCTGCATGTCATCACCCTCCTCTAGCTCGTCTATCTTATTAACGTCAAATACGCCTCGTGATGCTCTTCATGTTTAAAAGCGTTCCATATACAAATAAAGTCTTCATCGTCATCACAAATCAAGTCCTTTCGCCTTGCTTCTGTCTACTCTTTTGATACACAGGTAAATAAATATGAAAGGCTGTGCCTTTTCCTAGCTCACTAGATACATCCATTCTTCCGTGATGATCCTTTAAAATCGTCGCACATATGGTCAGACCAAGTCCTGTCCCTTCTTTTTTGGTTGAGAAGAACGGGTCATATATTTTCTGAATATCCTCTTCAGACATCCCTTTTCCTTCATCTTGAATGGTAATTTCCCATTCATTCATCATTTTTTCTGTTGATATGTATATGCAGCCCCCCTCAGGCATCGCTTCAATGGCATTTTTAATTAAATTAATGAATAACTGCTTCATTTGATTGGCGTCTGCTAAGATAACCCCAGCATCCTGCTTTTTAAATGGCTGCTTGAGATCAATATTAGAAAGAACTGCATTTGTTTTTAAAAGGGTAATGACCTGTTCTAACAGCTCATGAAGCTGTACTTCTTGGAAGTTGACCGATTGAGGCTTTGCTAACACAAGCAACTCACTTAAAACAAAATCAATCCGTTTAATTTCTGAAAAGATAATGTCAAAATAATCGGTTCTTTCGGGATATTGTGTTTTCATCAGCTGCAAAAATCCGTTGACTGATGTGAGTGGATTTCTGACTTCATGGGCAATCCCAGCAGCTATTTGTCCTGCAACCGCTAGCTTTTGTGCCTGCATTTGCAATTGCTGATTAGATCTTTCAAGCTCGAGCTTTGCCTGCTTTTGTTTCGTGATATCAGCAACTGTTCCAATGCCACCAGTAAACTGATGCTGCTCATCAAAGTAGAGCTTATAATGAACGTCACCCCATACCTTCTTTCCGTCTTTATGGAGAAGCTGCAGTTCAACTCGCCCCTCATCCTTATGCTCTTTTATAACAGATAACAAATGCTGTACGACATGCTCTTCCTGATTAAAGTACTGATTGTACATCGTCCCAAGACATTCCTCTATGTCGTAACCCGTCATTTGTTTCCATGCTTGATTTAAGAATACGATTTGACCCTTTTCATTTGTTTCAAAGACGATTTCTTGCAAGTTATCTGTAATTCGATTCAGCCGCTCTGTCAGTTCATGAGCTTCTTTCTCTCTTTTGTTTAAATCCGACACAAGTAAATTTAACCGGTCCACATAGCCTGAGAAGATCCAAATACCAGCTAAAACAACGACAGTGAAGGCTAGATCGAACGGCCAATTAATGTGATAGCCGCCTAGATAATAAAAGAAATCCCAGCTTAAAATTAAGATAAATGCAAGAGCAGATAACACGATCCGCACTTGGTATGTTTTGTTCAAATGATTCCACCTTCCGCCCTGAGATTCTTTGTCAATTGTACCATTTTCCACTTGATTTTTGAGGGTGATGCGGCATTTTTAAGAAACTTTTCAGAAAAAATAGCCTGTTCTCAGCCAAAGGAAGAGAGCAGGCTATTTTTATTTACTGCTCAAGGGCTTCTTGAAGCTCTTTTAGCAGTCGTTCTGCGCCTTCAGCGCTTAATGTGATTTGACCATTTCCATATTGCTGATTCTTAGAAGTAATTTCACCAGTCATGAGACAAACGCCTTGAGGCTGATATTTTTTCAAGACGATTTTCTCTCCATTTATAAAAAATTCCATACTGTCTTTAATTGCGATATCAAGTGCTCTTCTCAGTTCGATTGGCATGACAATACGCCCTAGTTCATCTACTTTTCTTACGACTCCGATAGATTTCAATTTCGTTCCCTCTTTCTTTCGTTAGCTCAAGATCAATCTGTTTTTCACCAATTGATATATCGTAGACGTAAGAGGCTCTCAAAAGGTTTCTTCTACTTAAAAAATTTTTCCATAAAAGAAAAAACAAAGGGAAAATTTATTGTGATTGTCAAAATGAGACTTCAATTTTACAGATTCATTTCAAGATCATCACAAACCCCCACAAATGACCTCTATCCTTTGAACTTTTAAATGTAAATTGATTAAAACAGTAAAAATAGAGATTGGGTGAAAACATGTTTCAACATGCCGAAATTGGAATTGATTTAGGAACAGCTAACATATTGGTTTATAGTAAAAACAAGGGAATTATTCTAAATGAACCTTCCGTTGTTGCAGTAGATACAGAAACAAAGACTGTGCTTGCAGTCGGCGCAGAAGCAAAAGCGATGATTGGGAAAACACCTGGAAAAATTGTGGCACTTCGCCCGATGAAAGACGGTGTCATCGCTGATTATGATATGACAACAGATTTACTCAAACAAATCATGAAAAAAGCAGGGAAAAATATTGGGTTTACCTATAGAAAGCCGACCGTGGTTGTATGCACACCTTCTGGTTCAACAGCTGTCGAACGCCACGCGATCAGCGATGCTGTGAAGAATTGCGGGGCAAAGCATGTGCATTTAATTGAAGAACCTGTCGCAGCTGCAATCGGCGCTGATCTACCAGTAGACGAGCCTGTTGCGAACGTCATTGTAGATATTGGCGGGGGAACAACAGAAGTGGCAATCATTTCATTTGGCGGTGTTGTCTCTTGTCATTCCATTCGTATTGGCGGAGATCAGCTGGATGAAGATATCATTACGTTTGTGAGAAAGAAATACAATCTACTGATTGGAGAGCGGACAGCTGAGCAGGTGAAAATAGAGATTGGTTATGGACTTATTGAGCATGATCCTGAATCATTAGAGGTGCGTGGACGGGATCTTGTCACAGGTCTTCCAAAAACGATTACACTTGAATCTCATGAAATTCAAGACGCCATGAGAGAATCACTTCTCCATATTTTAGAGGCGATTCGTGCCACGTTAGAGGACAGCCCTCCAGAACTGAGTGGCGATATCGTAGACCGCGGCGTGATTTTAACCGGCGGCGGTGCTCTTTTAAATGGGATTCAAGAATGGCTCTCCCAAGAAATTGTTGTTCCAGTTCATATTGCGGCAAATCCACTTGAATCTGTAGCCATTGGAACGGGTCGTTCATTAGAAGTTATCGACAAATTGCAAAAAACGTTAAAATAATCTTCTTTTTCTACTTCTTTTTTCATCATTTCGATCATATCGTGAAATGGATAAACGTGAAGGAGGAAGAACATGTTACTTGATTTAGGTAAACGGGTGGTTGTCACAGTCATTCTAACCGGTATTATTTTAGGAGGAATGAGCCTGTCGTTTTCACATATGCCCCCTTCTAATGCACAGCCTGTGAAACAACTGGACCGCTAAAAAGCCGCACGAAAGCGGCTTTTTTCATTTGCTTTAGAGAGATTCCCAATTTTCCTTTTCAGTCATAAATCTGATATGATGAACATGACTAAAGGAGGGTTTTTTATGAGTTCATTCGAAAAACAACTAGATCAATATGCAAAGACCATCGTTGAAGTCGGTGTGAATGTTCAAAAAGGACAAGAAGTGGTCGTATCTGCATTTACTGAGTCTGTTGACCTTGTTCGTCTTGTGGCAAAACACGCCTATGAGCGCGGGGCGAAAAACGTACATATCCGCTGGAGTGATGGTGTACTTACACGTTTAAAATATGAACATGCACCACAAGATGTTTTTCAGCAATTTCCTGAATGGGAATCTCAAATGATGGAAACCATCGCAAAACGAGGTGGCACCTTTATTACCATCTTGTCAGAAAGCCCTGACCTTCTGCGAGGCATTGACTCGAAAAAAATTGCTTCACAGCAAAAGGCTGCTGGTTCAGCACTTCATACATATCGTCAATACGTTCAATCGGACAAAGTCGCTTGGACGGTCGTAGGTGCTGCATCAAAAGATTGGGCGAAAAAGATATTCCCAGAGCATGCAGATGAAGAAGCTGTCGCTTTATTATGGGACCAAATTTTTAAAGTTGCTCGCGCTGATCAGCCAGATCCTGTTGAAGCTTGGAAGAAGCATGATGAGTCACTAAATGAAAAAGTAAAATTATTAAATGAGCGTCACTACCACAAACTGCACTATGAAGCACCAGGTACAGACTTAACGATTGAGCTTCCAGAGCAGCATATTTGGGTAGGTGCTGGCAGTGTGAGTGAGCGCGGCGTATCTTTCATGGCCAATATGCCGACAGAAGAAGTGTTTACCGTGCCTAAAAAAGACAGTGTGAACGGTATTGTATCAAGCACAAAGCCACTCAGTTATGCCGGAAATATCATTAATGGATTTACTTTAACCTTTGAAAATGGCCGTATTGTTGATATAAAAGCAAAAGAAGGCGAAGACATTTTAACATCGCTGGTTGAAACAGATGAAGGCTCTCATTATTTAGGCGAAGTCGCCCTCGTACCAGATGATTCACTAATTTCAAACTCGAATATTCTCTATTACAATACACTTTACGATGAAAATGCATCGAACCACCTTGCCATCGGCAGCGGTTATGCGTTTAATATTGAAGGCGGAAAAGAGATGAAACGTGAGGAATTAGAAGCAGCTGGTGTCAACAGCAGCATTACACACGTCGATTTCATGATTGGTTCGAAGGAAATGAATATAGATGGGATCACAAAAGATGGTAAACGTGAACCGATCTTCCGAAATGGAAACTGGGCTTTTTAAATGAAAAAGACATCACATGTGGATGTCTTAGATTGTTGACAAAGGGCTAAAATAATCTTTATTTTAGCCCTTTGTCTTCTTTTCAGCGTGATTGAAAACCTTTGAAGTCTAGGAAGGACGAGCGAATTTTAGATTCGTGAGCACCGGCACGCAGGGCTGACAACGAATGCGAGCGTTTGTCTACACCCTGAGACATGACATGTGGATGTCTTTTCTTCATTATTAACCATAAAGCTCATGAAGTCTTTTTTGAATGTCTTGATCTGCTAAAAACTCATCATATGTTGTTTGTTTATCGACAATGCCACTTGGCGTTACTTCAATAATACGGTTTGCGACTGTTTCAACAAACTGATGGTCATGAGATGAGAAGAGCATTGCCCCTTTAAAGCTCATTAAACCGTTATTCAGCGCTGTGATCGACTCAAGATCTAAGTGATTCGTCGGCTCATCTAACAGTAAAATATTCGCTCCAGACAGCATCATTTTTGAAAGCATACAACGAACCTTTTCTCCTCCTGATAGGACACTTGCCTTTTTCTTTACTTCTTCCCCAGAGAAAAGCATTCGACCTAAGAATCCGCGTAAGAAGCTTTCACTTTGATCATTAGGAGAATATTGGCGAAGCCAATCAACAAGATCTAAGTCGCTTCCTTCAAAGTATTCACTATTGTCTTTCGGGAAAAAGGCTTGAGATGTTGTGACGCCCCATTTAAACATCCCGCTGTCTGGCTCCATCTCACCAGCAAGGATTTTAAATAAAGTAGACACAGCGAGCTCATTACGACTTAAGAACGCAATTTTATCTTCCCGATTCATGATAAAGCTGACGTTATCAAGTACTTTCACGCCATCGATTGTTTTGGATAGGCCTTCTACTTGAAGGACATCATTCCCTATCTCACGCTCTGGCGCAAAATGAACATACGGGTACTTACGTGAAGATGGCTTAATATCATCTAGAGAGATTTTATCAAGCAATTTCTTTCTTGACGTCGCTTGCTTCGATTTAGAAGCATTCGCACTGAACCGAGCAACGAACTCTTGGAGCTGCTTAATTTGTTCTTCTTTTTTCTTGTTTGCTTCTTGGCTTAGTTTCAGCGCTAGCTGGCTAGACTCATACCAAAAATCATAGTTTCCGACATATATTTGGATTTTTCCGAAGTCAAGATCCGCAATATGAGTACATACTTTGTTTAAGAAGTGACGATCATGCGATACGACGATAACGGTATTTTCAAAGTTAATGAGGAATTCTTCCAGCCACTGAATCGCTTGTAAGTCCAAGTGGTTCGTTGGCTCATCTAGAAGAAGAACGTCAGGTTTACCGAATAAAGCTTGGGCTAATAGCACTTTTACCTTTTCAGAACCGCCGAGCTCAGACATTTTCTTCGACTGAAGGCTTTCTGGAATGCCAAGACCTTTTAATAGGATCGCTGCTTCACTTTCTGCTTCCCAGCCGTTTAACTCAGCGAACTCACCTTCAAGCTCCGCTGCACGTATCCCATCCTCATCCGAGAAATCAGGTTTCATATAGATCGCATCTTTTTCCTGCATCACATCATATAGACGTTTATGACCCATGATAACGACCTTTAACACTTCAAACTCTTCGTATTCAAAGTGGTTCTGTTTTAAAATCGCTAAACGTTCACCAGGACTCATATGAACATCACCAGTTTGAGCCTCGATTTCTCCAGATAGGATTTTTAAGAACGTTGATTTACCAGCTCCGTTGGCACCAATTAATCCGTAGCAGTTACCAGGAGTGAATTTAATATTTACTTCTTCAAATAGTTTACGATCAGCAAAGCGCAAACTAACATTATTCACTGCAATCATTTATTAATCCTCCATCACTCATTCATCATTATGAAGTATAACATGAATAACGATTGATAGAAACGTCTCTCTCTAAGAACAGAGGCTTTTTTCCATTATGGTATAATAAGCGAGAATGATTAGTTGAAGGAGTTCGTACGATTTGAGATTACTCACACTCATGGAATACTGTTTATTGATTTTTTTTATGGGCATTTATTTATCTGCAACAGGCTTTAACGCGAAGGACTTTGGCCTTTATATTGGGCTTGTCCTCATTACACACTGGTCCACATCTTTTCAAAACGCTTTTTAAAAAAGCGAGGAAAAGAAAATCAGAAGATCGGTTTGTTTCAATCCGTGTTAGCCATTACAGGGTCCGTGTTCGCTTCTGTTTTAGCCATTGTAATTATTGTCACGGTGCTCACGCCAAATTAAAAACGACCCTTCTCAGGAGAAGGGTGCATTTATTGTGTTTGTCGAATGTCGCCAAATGGGAAGAAAACAAATTCTGATGTCCCGACAATGCGATCCTTTTCAATGAGTCCGAGTCCATTTCGGCTGTCCATGGAATTAAGTCTGTTATCTCCCATCACAAAGTAATTATTTTTCGGTACTTTCACTGGACCAAAATCTCCTGTCAAATGCACCTCATACTCTTTCGCATGCGCCTTGTTTTCTTTTAAATAAGGTTCGTCTACTTTTTTACCATTAATGTAAAGGGTGTCATCCTTCATTGCAATCGTGTCTCCTGGAAGGCCGATCAATCGTTTCACATAATGAATTTTCTGACCATCTTTTCCATTAATAATGACGATATCTCCACGTTTGACACCACCGAAATAGTTAATGGTTTTGTTTACAAACAACTTTTCCCCATCATGAAGGGTTGGATCCATTGACTCCCCTTCCACCACATACGGCTCAAAAATAAACGTACGGATGAGCAAGACGAGTGCAAGTGCAATCAAAATGGCTTTAACCCATTCAAACAGAGAGCTTTTCTTCTCTGTTTTGACTTGCTTCGCTTCAGATTGAATGTCATTTTCGTTTTGTTTGTTTTCTTCGTTCAAAATATTGCTTCCTCCTAAGACTTTCTGCTAAAAGACTTGAAACGTGAATTGAATAACTTTACTTTATCACATGTCATTTAAAAATTCACAAGACAGCCGTTCAATTAGATATTTTTTCCTAAATTGCTGATGATTAAACAAAAAGAAGCACCGTTTCACGATGCTTCTCATCTAATTACGCTTCTTGTTTGACCGGTTTTTTCAAAATACCAAGTAAAAGCGCTGTTACAACGGCACCGATTAAGATGCTGATGATATAAAGAACTGGATGGTTTGTTACCCATAAAACGAATAGTCCGCCGTGCGGTGCAGGAAGCGTGACTCTAAAGAATTCCGTTAGTCCACCAGCGACTGCTGCGCCAATAACGGCTGAAGGAATCACCCGCAGAGGATCTGCCGCTGCAAACGGAATTGCCCCTTCAGTGATGAAAGCAGCTCCCATGAAATAGCATGTAATACCTGCTTCGCGGTCACGTTTTGAGAATTTATTTCTAAAGATCGTTGTAGCCAGGGCAATACCTAGTGGTGGCACCATTCCGCCTGCCATAATTGCTGCATGCGGTGCATAGTTTCCTGCAGCGATCATAGCAAGACCAAATGTATAAGCAGCTTTGTTAATTGGACCACCCATATCAATCGCCATCATTCCACCTAAAATAATTCCCATTAATACAAGGTTTCCAGTACCTAGTGATTCAAGCCAATGTGTTAATCCGTCCATCACCATTTTAACTGGTGTGTTGACAACATAATGCATGATAATACCTGTGAAGAAAATACTGAACAACGGATAAAGCAGAACAGGTTTAATGCCATCAAGTGACTGAGGGACAAATATGAATACTTTTGTCAATAGCACCACGATGTAACCAGCAAGGAAACCAGCAATCAGTCCGCCTAAGAATCCCGCCCCCGCAGCAGAGGCCATAAATCCACCGACCATCCCTGGTGCAAAACCTGGACGGTCTGCAATGCTCATCGCAATAAATCCAGCTAACACAGCAACGATTAAGGCAAGTGCATTATCACCGCCAATTCCTTTTAACACAGCGGCAAATGAATTAAAGGAAGGATCATTTGGATCGGCTGAGTTAATTCCCCAGAAGAATGAAATTGCAACGAGGATACCGCCTCCGACAACAAATGGAAGCATGTTGCTCACACCGCTCATTAAATGCTTATAAAATCCACTTCTTTTACCAGACAATTCATTTTGATCTTTTGAAGAACCGCTGCCTGAGCCTTTATAAATCGGCGCATCTTGATTGATCGCTTTTTCGATCAGTTCCTGCGGACGACGAATTCCAGCTGTAACAGGGACTTCAATGACATGCTTGCCTTTAAAGCGTTCCATTTCAACTTGCTTGTCAGCTGCCACAATGATGGCTGTTGCTTCTTCAATTTCCTTTGCTGTCAGAGCATGCTTAATTCCGCTAGAGCCGTTTGTCTCAACTTTAATGTCTACGCCCATTTCTTTTGCTTTTTCTTTTAACGCATCTGCTGCCATAAATGTATGTGCAATACCTGTTGGACAAGCTGTCACCACTAAGATTTTAGCAGTCTTTCCTTCTATAGCTGATTCTTTTTTTACTTCTTCTTCATCGTCTTGATCATGCGTATTGATGATGTCGATGATTTCATCTTCAGTAGCCGCTTCAAGCAGCTGCTTTCGAATTTCTTCACGCATGAGAAGTGTGGATAAACGAGAAAGTGCTTCTAAATGCGTGTTGTTTGCGCCTTCAGTGGCTGCAATCATAAAGACAAGATAACTTGGCTGTCCATCTAGTGATTCATAGTCTACACCAGCAGTAGAGCGGCCAAATGCAATGGCAGGCTCTTTCACACTTGCTGTTTTAGCGTGAGGGATGGCAATTCCTTCGCCAATCCCTGTAGAGCTCTGTTTTTCACGATTGATGACAGCTTCTTTGTAGCCTTCTTTATCATTTAATTTGCCTGCTGTATCTAATACAGTCACCAGCTCTTCAATAACTGCTTCTTTCTGCTGGCTATCTAATTGAAGCTTAATCGTATGCTTCGTGAGTAGTTCTGTGATTTTCATGATGACTCCTCCTTTAAATACGTGTGACTTTTACTTGTGGTAATAGTGTGTCGACTAGCTCTTTTGTGCCAAGTTCCTCAGAAAATGCTGTAGCACTTCCTGATGTGACGCCGAGCTTAAATGATTCTTCGATGGAAAGACCTTTAGAAACACCTGCTAAAAACCCTGCAACGACTGAATCCCCAGCACCAACTGAGTTGATGAGCGTGCCCTTTGGAACATTTGACTGATAGATTCCTTCTTGACAAAATAAAAGGGCTCCATCTCCTGCCATGGATACGACGACATGCTCAGCACCTTGTTCTAACAGCTTTTTCCCATAAGGGATGGCTTCTTCAGCTGATGAAATGCTTGTCTCAAACATCTCACCTAACTCGTGATGGTTTGGTTTCATTAAGAACGGTTTCATGTCTGCAGCCTTTTTTAAGGCTTCACCTGAAATATCAAGCACAACACCTACGCCATGTTGGACGCAAACCTCTGCAATACGTTCATATGTGTTATGAGGCAATGAGGAAGGAATGCTGCCTGCTAATACAACTACATCTCCTTCAGTCAATGAAGTAAATTGGGATAGAAACGACTCAAATTGATTTTCAGTAATACTTGGACCGAGCCCGTTGATTTCCGTTTCTTCACCTGTTTTTAATTTCACATTAATTCGTGTATCTTCCGACATCTCATGAAAGGCTGTTTGTAATTGTTCATTTTGTAAAAAGTCTTGAATATATTTACCTGTAAATCCGCCAATGAATCCAAGTGCTTTTGATTCAACACCGTGACGTTTTAAAAGCCTTGAGACATTGATTCCTTTACCACCTGGATATTTTTTGTCATAGGTTGAACGATTCAAGCTGCCGACAGCAAAATTCTCCACGTGTACGATGTAATCAACTGATGGGTTTAAAGTAACTGTATAAATCATGTTTTCACTACCTTTATAACCGTTTTTTCATGGTAATTATCGAATAAATCCTCTTTTGCGTCGTTTGTGATAATGGTGGCTTCCTGTAAACTAGCAAAGGCTGAAAACGATATTTCGCCAAACTTTGAGGCATCTGATAAGATATAGGTTTTCTTCGCCTGCTTCATGGCTCTTTTTTTTATGAGTGCTTCCTCTGGATCAGGTGTTGTAAACCCCGCCTCGGGATGAATGCCGTTCGTCCCAACAAAGCTTTTGTCAAAACGGTAATTTTCCATAGCTGTTAAAGCTGCGGCCCCCACCATGGCTCCTGTTCGATGTTTCACTGATCCCCCTATCAGGTAAAAAGAAATCCCTTTTCTCATGAGTACTTCAATGTGCATCACACCGTTTGTCACCACAACAATATCTTGATCTGGATCTATATATTCAATCATTTGCTGTGTCGTCGTACCAGCATCTAAATAAATACAATCCCCTTGTTTTAAAAGAGACGCAGCTGCCTCTGCAACCAATGACTTTTGATGAAGGTTTTTGGCAGATTTCTCAAATACATCGGGTTCAAGACGAATACTAGATATTTTGGCCGCTCCTCCGTGAACTCTTTTCAGAAAGCCTTTTTCTTCAAGAGCTGATAAATCTCTTCTGATTGTAGACTCAGAAGCATCCGTCATAATCGTTAAGTCCTGTATTTTGATGACACCATTCTCTTCTAAGTAGTCAATAATGAGTTGATGTCTTTCTGGTGTTAACATTAAAAACACCCCCTTTTGAAAACGTATTCATTTTGCGCGCATCTTTATTGTAATCGCTTTTTTCAACATTATCAATACAAAACGATCAAATGCATTCAAAAATTATCAAAATCTTTCACAATGGTCATCTTACCTTTATATGTACCATTTGTAAACTGAAAAATATGTGACATTGAGATGAAAGTCATGATATTAGCATTTCTATCATTTTTCATTTCATTCATTTCAACTAAAAAAAGCTTTTATGCTGTTTGCATAAAAGCTTCAGGTGGGTTGATGAATGGCGAAGATACACTATATGTAATCTCTTTTTCTTATTGTCAGTATCTTGGAAAGATGGGCTTCATGATTATTCATATCTGAGGGATTCAATAGGATCAAGTCTTGCTGCTTTATTCGCAGGAATTAAGCCAAAAATAATACCAATGAGCATACTAAACAGCACACCTCCGCACACCACTTGCCACGACACAAGAGATGGCCAGCCAGCAAAGAGGGATACAAGCGAGGCACCACCTAAACCAAGTGCGATCCCCATCAGCCCACCGATGAGTGTTAAAACGACAGACTCGATTAAAAACTGAACGAGTATTTGAGCCCTGGTTGCGCCAAGCGCCTTTCGAATACCGATTTCCCTTGTCCTCTCTGTCACAGAAACGAGCATAATGTTCATGACACCGATGCCGCCGACAAGTAATGAGATACCAGCAATCGAGCCAATAATTGTTGTCATGACAGACGTAATTTGACCGATGCCTGCAGCGATTTCTTCCATATTGATCATTTCGTAAGCATCTTCTGTATGGTGATTTTCATTTAAACGTGCAGCAGCATTCTTTCCTACTTCTTTCATTTGATCAGCGTGTGTGACTTGAATAGACAACTTATCGTATTTATTTAAACCAAATGTGGCAGTGAGCATAGCAAATGGCACATATATTTCATTCATATGAAATGAAAGTAGTCCTTTTTGTTTTGCTAAAACTCCGATGACTTCAACTGGCTGTCCGTTCATCCATATCATTTCACCTATTGCCTTTTGTCCGTTAAAAAGTTCTTTTTTTAGACCTTCTGAAATAATAGCGGCCCTTCTGCCACTTCTAAAATCAATATCCCGTAAATCTTGTCCTTCTGCTATTCGTAATGAATGTACATTCGTATAACCTTCATTAATACCGTTTACTGTAGCATCAACTGTTGTATCTTGAAACCTCAATTGCATCCCTTGTGCAGTTGAGGAGGCGACCTGTTTTACCCCGTTCATCGTCTTAATGCTTTGTATGTCTTCTTCAGTAAATGAGGCTTCAAATAAGGCGTTTGGATTTGCATTTAACTCTTCATCAGAAGGCGTATACGTCATATCAATGGTATTGTTTGGCCCTGAAATCGATTCTTTCAACATTTGCTCACCGCCTTGACCGATGGCAACGACTGCAATCACCGACCCAACACCAATTATAATCCCTAGCATCGTTAAAATTGAACGTAATTTATGAGCTAAAACAGAATTCAGCGCTATTTTGATATTTTCAAAGAGTTTCATTCATAGCGTCTCCTTGCTTCAATCTATCTTCAACTAGGCGGCCATCTCTCACAACTATCGTTCGGTTTGTATACGCAGCAATTTCTTCTTCATGAGTGACGAGAACAACCGTCGTCCCTTCCTCATTTAGCTGTGTAAACTGTTCCATAATTGAGAAACTTGTTTTTGAGTCAAGAGCACCTGTTGGTTCATCTGCTAAGATGAGCTGAGGCTCATTGACAATTGCACGTGCAATGGCCACCCTTTGCTTTTGACCTCCTGACAACTCGCTTGGCATATGTTTCATTCGATCAGTCAAACCAACCTTTTCAAGTGCAATTTCCGCACGTTCTTTTCTTTCCTTTTGACTGATACCAGCGTAAATCATCGGAAGTTCAACATTTCGCCTCGCATTTAATCTAGGCAGCAAATGAAATTGTTGAAAAACAAACCCAATGGATTGATTTCGAATCACTGCAAGTTCTTGATCCTTTGCTGCTGACAGCTCTGCTCCTTGAAAATGATATTGTCCTAAGGTTGGGCGATCTAAACAGCCGATGATATTCATTAACGTCGACTTCCCAGAGCCAGACGGCCCCATGATCGACATATACTCTCCCTTTCCAATGACAAGGTCAATCTCACTTAATACATCAAAAGTTTCTTGTGCTACCTCATAGCTTTTAGTGACATTTGAAAGCTGAATCATTCAGCATTCACTTCCATTCCATCATACATATCATCTGATGGATTTACGATGATTTGATCTTCTTTGGTTAATCCTTTTGTTACTTCAAGATCATTCCCTGTCGTTTCTCCAAGCTCTACCTTTACTTTTTTTAATATATTCTTTTCCACAATATATACGTATTGTTCACCATCCTCTTTTTTTATTGCTGAGTCAGGAACGGTTTGCGCTTGGCGCTTGTCTGTTTCAATTTCCATGATCATTTTAAAGCCTGGTTTTGCATCAGGGTTTTTTCCCTTTATTTCAATTTCAACAGGATATTGAACGCTTTGATCTCCCGTAGTCGTTTCTGATGCTGCTTGAGCTGGAACAGCGCCCACTTTCTTAACGACTCCTTGCCAACTCTTACCGTGAATGACATCAGACGTCACCCTTACTTTTTGTTTCTTTTTAACTTTTATGGCGTCATACTCAGAGACCAAGCCTCGCACGATCATTTTTTTCTCATTGCCAATATGTATGAGCGGCTGTCTCTCTTCTAACTTACCTGCGACAGCCTCTCGCTCAATCGATATCACTGTCCCTTCAATTTTACTATGTATCGTTAAATCTTCTATTTGTGCCTTTACTTTTTCTTTGTTAAGCTCGGCTTGCTTTTGCTCTAATTCAGCTGCCTTTAATTCTAATTCAAGCTGATCTCGTTCGTTTTTGGAATGAGAGCTCGGCTCGCCTGCTTTTGTTTCATCTAATTCGCCGAGTCTATTTCGCAATTGTTCGAGTTTTAATGTACTTGTTTCAGCCGCTAGTGCTTGCTGCTGCTCTTCAAGCTCCAGTTCCTTATTTTCATATGTAAGTAGCAGCGTTCCAGTCTTTACCTTTTGCCCTTCTTTTACTGCAATCTCATTCAGCTTCCCCTTTTCCTCTTCTACGTAAATGAATTGCTCCTCCGAGAAAGAAAGGCTTCCAGGTGTCATTACCGTAGATGTTACTTCTTTTGGCTTGAGTTTGATTGTTTTAAATGCTGCTGTAGAAGCAGGTTTTGACTGGTTTTTTGCAATGTTAAATCCAATAAATAGACCAATCACAATAATAAAAATGGACCCAATGATGATTTTCTTTCTCATAAATACATTCTACCTCCAGCTTACTGACATGTTGATTGTGGTTCCTAAATATTGAAAAATTAAAGAAAGTATATAAAAGACTCCTACAATGATCCAAGCTGTTTTCTTCGATATTCGACCGACTTGGATGAATAAAAAGCCTGTTAAAATGAGACTCCAGATCACAAATAGATCAATATTGGCTAACACGAAATGCCATTGATCAGGGAGTCGCATAAGTGCGTTTAATGATGTGACAGTTATCTCTTTTGAAACATGAAAAAGAATAACTGCCAAATGAGAAATAATTGTCCCAATGATCGTGATTGGTGTGATAAACAGAACTGCTGAAAAAAGTTGCTGAAACGATGCATCACCTTTTGCTAAAAATACGATGAGCTTATATATGGCAGCATTGATGACAATCCCCAGTATAAGGCCCATTAGTGTCACCACATACACAGCTTGTAATGGGAAGCTTAATTCTGTCCACATTTCTGCATTCACCAGCTCAGATAAATAAGTGACGATGACTGTTAAAACAAGCACGCAGCATAAAGGCCACCAAACGACCGGGTTTTCCCACACTCTTCTCAGATGCTCGGCCGGCCTTATGCTCACTCCTATAATCGTGGGCTTTTGAATTTTTTCTTTCATCAATTGTCATCCTCTCTATGTCACACGAGATATGCAAAAGGCTATTCAAGCTCTTGTTCTTTCTATTTTATCAAAAGATTGCCAATAAGTGATAGATCATTTGTTATTTTCATTGAAGGAGGCTTGTATCTATTATTCTATTTTTATGAATCACTTTTTCCAAAGGACACCATGATCCGACCATATTCATATTAAAAAGTATTGATTTTACTTACCTAAAAACATTTTATTCATTAAATAAATGCATTTGGAAATAAATATGCTTTTCCTTTGGATTCGGATGGCCTCAGTTAGACACAACATTTTTTTGTTAAAATAAGCCTAGTAATTTCTACAATTCCCGACTTTATAAGCCTACCATTGGTTTCTCCCATAGAACAAATAAGCCTTTAGCATCAATACTTTCATATTAAAAAAATAAAAATAAAAGGATTTTACTTGATCAAAAGTTATTTTTTCATATAATGTAAAATAGAGGTAAGTTAAATGATAGTGGAAATGGAGTCAAGTGAATGTTAAGAGAAAAATTGAAAATGCAATTGATTTTACTTTATGAAAAGGAACAAGAAGCATGGCAATACTTTCGAAAGGAAAGGGAACTGATTTATCATGAGCTCAAATTACTTGATATGAAAGAAAGTAGCCCCTCTAATGACAAAATATACTACGCTGCAAGGTGTGTAGATATTATTAAAGAGAAAAAGGGAAGCATTGTGAGCACAAAAGAATTAAAAGAACAGCTTCAAGCTAGAACAGATTTCAATGTGAGACGAATTAGCGAATTGTATGATCTTATTAAACAGCTCGATCCCCATATTTCAAAGGCACGAAGGGGATGTTTTATTTATGAAGATCACACCCAAGTACCTCTACAAGCTTTTCACACATAAAAAAATTGGTTACAGCCGCTAGCCATAACCAAATCCTCTAATATCTATTATCCACCACTTACAGGAGGAATGAGTGCAACAGTGTCCCCGCTACGCACTTCAGCTTTTCCCCTCGTATATATTTCGTTGACTGCAACCATCACGTTTTGTGCAGCATCGACGCCATATACCTCCTGTAATTCTATTATAATCTCATCAACCGTTGTTTGATCTTTTTGAATGATGATTTGTTGTTTACCGGCCTTCTCAGCAAGGCTGGCGAACAATAATACACTAATTATGCCGATCACCTTCTTTCTTGCTAAGTTGAAGAGCACTCGGTTTTCCTTCTGGATAAGAAACCGTTTCAAGCTGATCACCGATCCATGCCTCTCCATCTTCCCAGTACTCTTTTTTCCAAATTGGAACAATTTCTTTGATTCGTTCAATGGCATATTCATTTGCTTCATAAGCTGCTTTCCTATGAGGAGCCGAAATGGCTATCGCGACAGCAATGTCAGATATCTCAAGCATCCCAATACGATGCATAATGGCGACTTTAGTATCAGGCCACCGCTTCTTTATTTCTTGTTCAATTTGACTAAGCATGCTTTCGGCCATTGGAATGTATGCTTCATAGGTTAAACGCAATGTTTTTTTTCCATTTGTCCACTCTCTTACCGTCCCGATAAAAGTCGTAATAGCCCCTGCTTTTCGTCTAGTCACATGCTGAATCAATTCATTCACATTAATCGGCTCTATTGTTATTTTAAAAAGTTCATTCATGTGAGGCTCCTCCCTTCAATAAGTTAAAAGCAAATGTAGTCCCACGCTTATCAGACGCTGAAAATACAGGAAATGAGTAATTCTCGGTTAGCTGAAATACGTTAGAAAAATAAACTGCTGCTTGTATGTGAGAAAGTGTTGAAAGGTTGATGAGCTCCTTCTCATTCTTTACGCAAATGATTTTGCGATAAGGCGCCTGTTTATATCCCTCGATGAGGATGGCATCTAACGGAAGATGTTGACACAGTTTGAGCAATTGCTCTAACGTCATGTGCTGCATCGAAAAATGGAATTCGCCTTCTCCCTCTACACCAGCGGCAAATGCACCCGCTTGAACATAGCGATTGGTATCTTTTTCTTTGAAAAGTCTATCCGGTTTCCCACCATGCCCATGATGCTTAAAGCAGCCTAGCTTAAGCTGCTCATGATCAGCTAGCTGACATAATTTTTCAATCAACATGGTCTTGCCGCTGTTTTGATAGCCGACCACTTGTAACATGTTTAATTTATCATCCAGCATTTAGAGCCACCGCCTTCGTACTGAAACAGCAGGACAACGACCTGATCACCTGCTTGAAACCCTCTTGTTCCCCCAGGCAAAACGATGAAACAGTCAGCATCAGCAACCGATGTTACCGCACTTGATTTATCAAGACCTGTTGGCGTCGCACTCAGCTGACTACCAGTGAACTGAAGTGATGCCCTGACAAAACGAGTGAATGGATTGGCTTTTGGAAAATCATGTGTCAGCTTCGCCTCGGCAAAAGCAGGATATGGATTTTCTTTTAAGCACCATCTATACACGATAGGTTTCACAAGTAATTCAAAGCCAACAAAACAGGCAGCTGGATTTCCTGACAGCCCAAACAGCAATTGACCATTTGGCAGTGCAGCAACGGTTGTCACACTTCCTGGTCTCATGGCGACTTTATTAAACAAAACCTCTGCACCAAGCTTTTTATAAATGGCAGGCAGAAAGTCAAAATCCCCGACCGACACACCGCCTGTTGTGATAAGCATGTCTACCTTGCTCAAGGCTACTTTTACTGCTTCATAGCTTTGATCGAAATCATCGGATACACCCCCTAAATCAAGCGGCTCTCCTCCAGTAACCAGAACCTGTGCGTAGACCATACTGAGATTACTGTTTCTAATTTTACCGTCCACCATTGCATCACTTACTTGAAGAAGCTCTGTGCCTGTTGAGATGATACCGATGACCGGCTTTTTTACAACTGGTACAACCGCATAGCCGAATGTCGCCAATAAGGCAATGACGCCTGGAGTCACTTTTGTTCCTTTTTTGACCATCACTTTCCCTTTGAAGGTCTCTTCTCCTTGACGAGAAATGTTATCCCCCTTTTGAAGCGGCCTTTTTAACGACATAAAATATTTTCCATTTTTTTCAAAGGTCCTAGTCAGTTCAATCATGATGACAACATTTGCTCCATCCGGAATCTTTGCTCCTGTCATGATACGAATGGCTTGAAAGGGGCCGATGGTTTTTGTTGAAACCATTCCTGCACCAATATGATCAATGACCTCAAATTCAATCGGCTGCTCGCTTGATGCTTCTTTTGTATCTTCAGCCCGAAGTGCAAAGCCATCATACGGAGAACGATCAAAGGCAGGAACATCATGGTCTGCCAACATATCCTCTGCAATAAACCTCTCAAGGCTATCCTTTAAAGGAATCCATTCTACTTCACCGTATCTTCGATATTGGTGGACTTTCTTTATTGCCTCTTTTACTGGAATTGCCTGCCGTCTTTCCATCACATCTCACTCCTATATACCCAGCAGTCTTGCTAGTATTGAATTTGCTACTTTTTCATCATTTGTTCCATGGATTAGTGCACGTCCTCCTTTGAAGCAGACAATCCGGTAAGTTTCATAGCGTACATGGATTAAAAAGTCGTTCGCTTCTACCTCACAAATAGAGGACAGCTGCTCTTTCAAATGCTGAAATGAAAGGTTCGCTAAATCCTTTGACACGATTTGTACGGTGTCTCGTCCGCAAAGGACCGTCGTTTTTTTATGCTGATCACATAAATACGGATAGGTTCTTTTCATGCCGCAAGATGGACAGTCCTGCTGCTTAATACGAGATAAATCCATTTTAAAAGATGTTGACTGCCAGACATCAAAGCTGACAAACTTCCGCTCTATTTGCTCCTCATGCCCTGTTAAATATTTTAGTGCCTCTGTTTGCTGATAAGCAGAAACTATTTGAACTGCAGGTGAAATAATACCCGCTGTCTCACAATTTAGACCACCAACTGGCATTGTCGTAAATACACATGATAAACACGGTGTTTTATTTGGCAAAATGGTCATATACATCCCCTGACTGCTCACACAGGCTCCATATATCCAAGGAGTATTCGTTTCTATAGATAAATCATTCATCACCATCCTCGTCTCGAAATTATCTGTCGCATCAATAACGATATCCGCTTTGTGAAATAAAGGTCTTAACCGCTCAGCATCTACATCTTCAATGAAAGCGTGTATGGTCACTTCACGATTAATCTCTTGGAGACGTTTTTTCGACGCAATTGCTTTTGGTACATGTGCCTTTGCATCCTGTTCCGTATAAAGCTGCTGCCGCTGTAAATTTGAGTACTCCACATAATCACGATCCACAATCGTCAAAGTGCCGACCCCAGACCTAGCGAGCCCTTCGGCTGAGGCAGTTCCCAGTGCACCTGCTCCAACAATCAGGACATGACTTTTAGCCAACGCATGCTGGCCTTTTTCCCCTACCGGAGGGAACAAGATTTGTCTTGAATATCGCTCCTTCAATGTTGTTCTCTCCTCATCGTTTTTATGTATCATATCATACCGTTTTCAGGTAAATCGCTTCTTTTATTGATATTGTGAAATTCCTTTGATGTCACGGCCAATTCGTCTTCTAGCACAACGTGCATGTTAAGCTTTTGAAGAAGTTCTTTGATGGCTAGTTGATTCTCTTTTAAACACGCGTGAATAATCGGAAAGCAGCGGCGGTGATAAAGTGCAAACAAAGGCTGTAACCTTCCCTGCACAAACGGGACAACGGCATCTACATGCTCCTTGCAATAGGACGATAATGTCCGCGCTGTCTCTTTTCGAATGAAAGGCATGTCACATGCAGTCACCAAATACCAGTCCGCTTCTTTTTTTTTCATAGCAGTATACATGCCTGCAAGCGGACCGCACCCGCGGACCTTTTCATCATCTAACCAGACATCTTGTTCACCTCTTGCTTTGAAAAAAGGCACTAGCTCTGGATGACTGATGATGATGATTTGCCCCTCCAAAAGCTGCTTTTTGACACGCTCATATAGTGGTTTTCCCTGATACAAATGACTTGCTTTTGGCTCTCCAAAACGTTTAGAAGCTCCTCCAGCTAAAATGACATTCACTACACTCACCATCTCATCCTCCTTATACATGGTTGTTCTAACCACACTCATTTTGCATACGTTATTTGTAACATGAATAAGGAGGGTCTACCTATGAAAAGCCGCTATGCTTCTCCCCTATTCCATGATCTATCTCAAGAAAATTTATACTTAAAAGCTGAAACTGCCAAATATCAACAAATGATTTCAGATTTACAGTCCACGTATACGTATTCTAAAAATAAGAAGTTAACTCAAGAATATCATGAGATGAAAAAGAATTTCACTCAATTAAAACAAAAATTGGTAGAAATGACCATTTACCAAGAAGATGCAGCCTCTAAAATACAGGATCTCTCCTATAGCAAATCAGAATTATTACATAAAATCGTCCTTCTCCATGAAATGCTGCAAAAGGAAACCTATCAAAAAAGAAAAGAAACAGAAGAAAAGCATCGATTGCATTTGAAGGTTGTAAAATATAAGGAAATCTCTCAACAATTAAACGAACGGTTACTGGATCAAGACAAGAGGCTTTCAAAAGAGGAAAAAAAAGGTAATTCGTTATCTACTGTTGTTAAAAGGCTACAGCAAACAATAGGGGATAAAAACGCAGAGCTACATTTATTACAGGAAGGCGTTCGAAATCTTCAGCAGCGCTTTTATGAAACACAAGAAAAATTACTGCAAATTGAAAAAGCAAAAGAAACCATTTTTTATGAAACGCTCACAAGCTATCAAAAACAGTTAGCAGAAAGCGAGGAATGGATCGCATCTCACTTTGCTGATATTGACCAGTCAGTTCAAACAAATCCCCAGCCATTCTCACGAGATCGCATTCTGCAAACTACAGAAGAAATTGAACCTATTTTGAAGAAACTGAACGAACAAGTACAAACACTCCAGGCACAAGTCGACGCAGTGCAGCGAAATGGAGAGGTCATGACAGTCAAAATCGACGGATTTAAAAAGCAGCGTGATGACATGCCTAAGGAGCGACGAATTGTCTATACAGTTGATCAAAATAAGTGATCTGCTCTTGTAAGAAATAAAAAACTGCTGGCTTTTACGCCTAGCAGTTTATTTTTTATTCGTCTTCTGTTTGAATGTCACCTTCTAAAATATACTGTCCGCGATAAGGCTTCTTCACTTCAGGATACATTTTTATTAAGCTTTGCATAAACGTTGTCATATTGGGGATTTCAAGACCGCTCTCTTTTTCAATCTCTTTTTGAAGCTCTGAGCTCTTAATCGCCGCATTATGACGCTTTAACGTTTTGATCGCCGCTTCACGGAGCTTAGCTGCCTTGGAACCAGGTCGAGCTGTTCCTCTTCTGCGTCTTGTAGATACTTCAGGAATACCTACAGGTGCACCGCTTAGATGACTTGTTCCTAAAGAAGATGTAGTGGCTGATTGCGATTGCGTCGGCTGTTGATAGCTTCTCATTTCTTGTGCAGCTAGCTCAGCTAAAACAGGCAATGAATCCGTATTTCTCTCTGTACGCACTTCTTTTTTTGTATCTGTCACTAGTCCTGTTCCTTGACGGTCTAATTCTCTTAATTTTGCATAAATCGCATCTCGTTCGATTTGATATTCACGAATGACCTTCACTTCTGCCTCGTTTAATTGTTCCAATCTTAAACGTAACGCTTCCCTCTCATTAAACAATGGATTTCCCCCTCATCATATTAAAAAATACTCTATAGTAAATATTAGATTAGAAAACTAATTTTATCAACTATTTTTTATCATTTTACAGTTTGCTAACAGATAGGTATTTTTAACTATTTTTTTGTCAAATACGAAAAATAGGCAACCATTCGTTGCCAATACAGGCTTTAATCAAGACTTAAAATATTGTAAAAAATTTGAATAAACACTTAAAATACTTGATTTATATAGTTATTTATCAAAATGAAATTTCTTTTGTGCAAAAACGTTCTAAAGAGTAAAGGTTGATTTTTTTACATTTTCATTTCAAAACAAAAATGTAAATAGGTCATAATACCTTTTTACATCACGAATATTTTTTAATGTAATCCCTCACTTTCTTTTTTCTTAAGCATAACACCAACAATAAAATCCCATTCAGTGCAATATGTATCCTATTTTTGAATATGAAAAACCCCCATTCATGGGGGTACAGCGTATAGACAAACCCTCGCATTCGTTGTCAGCCCTGCGTGCCGGTGCTCACGAATCTAAAATTTGCTCCGCTCCAGTACTCGTCCTTCCTAGACTTCAAAGGTTTTCAATCACGCTGAAAAGAAGACAAAGGGCTAAAATAAAGATCATTTTAGCCCTTTGTCAACAATCTAAACCCCCATTCATGGGGGTAAAAGCCCTATTCTACAGTCTTTTCAGACTCAGAAAGAACTCGATTCACTCGTTTTTCAAGCATTTTCATACCACTTCCACCAGCTTGGAAGTGACGTAAAGCACCTGTTTTATCAAACACATAATATGCTGGTACGTATTCGTTCTCAAAGGCTTCCGTTAATTGATGCTCACTGTCCACAAAGATTGGCTGTGTGATTTCATGTTCATTGGCAACCTCTTTTATTTTATCTAGGTCCAAATCATCCTCTGAGCGCGGCATATGTACAGCTACAACGTTTAATTGATCCTTGTATTCATCACGGAATTGATTAACTTGTGGCATCGCCTCTTTACAAAGATGACAGCTAACTGACCAGAAATGAATCAATGTAGGTTTATCGCCAATCAGTTCTTCTCTTGATACTTCTCCATTTAACCATTCTTTTGCACCAGTTAGTTCTGGCATTGGTTGACGTAATTTCATTATTAAGCGCCTCCATCCATTGTATGTGTCGAAACAAAAAGGTCTAACATCAGTTAGACCCTCCTGTTTCTGCAGTTATCAATTAAAGTGTTTTTTGACCAGGTTTCCAGTTCGCTGGGCAAAGTCCGCCAGTTTGTAATGCTTGAAGAACACGTAATGTCTCATCTACATCACGACCGATATTGTTGTGGAATACTGTTTGATATTGAAGTTCGCCTTCTGGATTAATGATGAATAATCCGCGAAGTGCAATTCCTTCTTCTTCAATTAAAACACCATACTCTCTTGATACTGTGTGGTTTGTATCAGCAGCTAGTGGGTATTTTAATTCACCTAGACCATTGTCTTTACGATCTGTGTTGATCCAAGCAAGATGCGTATGGATTGTATCAGTAGATACACCAATGATTTCTGCATCTAAGTCTTTGAACTCATCATAACGGTCACTCATTGCCGTAATTTCAGTTGGGCAAACAAATGTGAAATCCATTGGATAGAAGAAAAGAACTGTCCATTTGTCATTCTTCATGTTTTCCTCTAAACTTACTTTACCAAATTCTTTGTTAGCAAGTACTGCTTCCATTTCAAAACGTGGAGCTTGTTTTCCTACAAAACGCTCTGCCATATGTAAATCCCTCCATAAAATAATATCTTTATACAGACTTCTTAGCTGTATATAAAATGAGAATCAAAAGATGAAATTCTCATTTAGTTAATAACTTCACAAGTACAATTATAATACTTAAGCGATTTTTAGTCAATATTAATTAATAATAAATTTAATTAAAGACTAATCACAATCTCTTACTTCAACTAACAAAAGTTTAACATGTCTTGCATAAAGGAACAAATGATTAGCTTCTCTTTTTGAATTTCCATCATCCTCTATATCAGTATGATTTTTCTAAAATTAATTGCTAATGTTATGCGTTCGGTTCCTCTTCCTCCGTGCTGCGTATCATTGCGAAAACAGAAACTTTGGAGCAATGGCGGGTGGAACGAATTCTGCGCAAAAGGATGAAAGAAGTATTTGATTTAGATAAAGGTCAAAAAGAACCGGGATCATCATCTTCCGGTTCTCTTTTGCTTACCTTATTGAACACGCTGTTCTACTTCTTGACAAACCTCATCAGCGGTCATACCTGACGCTTTAATGACGGATGCCTTTGTCTCTGTGTTTGACATACCAAGAACATTTGAATCTAGTCCTGTTACTACATAGCAGTCGCACTGATCCATTTGCTGTTCATTTTGAATACGTACCACGTCATACCCTTTTTGCTTCAAAAGTTCTTCTACATCAGATAAAGATGGTTCTACACCAATTCTTGTCATAATCAAGAACACCTCCTGTTCATAAGGTGTACAGGAGGTTTATCGATTATTCATTCACCCGCTTGCTTTTTAAAATAAGCCGTCATGACGCTCACTGCCGTTTCGATGGCCTTTTCATCAGGTTTCAGTTCTGCATGATGCAGACCATATTCTGAATCTACACCTAACCAAAACATGAACCCAGGATACTTTTTCAGCATGTAGCCGAAATCTTCTCCTGTCATGGCTTCTCTACATTCAATCACATTCGCCAGTCCTTCTTCGGCTACATAGGACATAAATTCCTCTGTCAGATCCTTTGAATTGTCCACTTCGTAATAGGATGAAGGATAACGTACTGTCGCTTTGCACTCATAGCCGACTTCAATTCCCTTTGCGAGTGCTTCAATTCGCTTTCTCACCTTTTCCATAGACTCTGGTGAGAGCGTACGAATGGTTCCATCGAGTTTTGCGTGCTGAGCAATGATATTTTGAGCAGTTCCTCCAGTAATCGTGCCCACCGTAATCACCGCACTATCAAGAGGATCGACATTACGTGAAATGACTGATTGCAACTGACCTACAAGTGCACTTGCAGCAACCACCATGTCATTCGCTAAATGAGGATAAGCAGCATGTCCACCTTTTCCTTCTAAATCGATTACAAGTTCACTCGTATTGGCAAACAATAGACCCGGCTTTGTTGCAATCGTTCCAACAGGATACTCAGGTGCAATATGCAGCGCTGTAATAAACTCTGGGGTCCACTTTTTCAGGACGTCACTTGTAAGCATTGGTTCCGCTCCGCCTGGTCCTTCTTCTGCCGGTTGAAAAATAAATAGTAATTCTTCTTTTATTGGCTGATGAACGAAATGATCAATAATGCCAAGGGCAATGGTCATATGAAGGTCGTGTCCACACGCATGCATTTTTCCTTCATGCACAGATTGAAATGGATACCCAGTTTCCTCAGGAATGGATAGGCCGTCCATATCTGCACGATAAGCAAATACGCGCGAGGGACTTATCCCCTTCACTTTCACAAACAGCCCAGTCCGCCATGTTTCAATCTCTATTCGATCTTTTGGATATGTGTCGAGATGTTTGATGAGATACGCTTGCGTTTTAAACTCTTGAAAACCAAGCTCAGGAATTTTGTGCAAATCTCTTCGAATGGATATCAATTGCTCACGATTTAACAAGTGAACTCGCTTCCTTTCCTCTATACGAATAAGACGTGGAAATATCATCCACGTCTATGTCTACATCTGCAAATTATATAATTAAAGCTGACGCAGTTCTTGTTTAATTTCTGTCTTACCTTTTGTTTTTTCATCAATGTCTTTGATTTTCTTTGCAGGTGTACCTGCTACAACTGTGTAAGGATCCACATCGTTGACAACGATTGCGCCAGCTGCTACAACCGCACCTTTACCAATTGTTACGCCTTCTAAAACAACAGCGTTCGCACCGATAACAACATCATCTTCTACTACGACTGGTTTAGCAGATGGCGGCTCAATGACGCCAGCAAGAACAGATCCAGCACCGATATGACAGTTCTTCCCTACTGTTGCACGGCCACCAAGAACCACGTTCATGTCAATCATTGTACCTTCACCGATGACTGAACCGATATTTATAGAAGCCCCCATCATGATCACTGCATTATCACCGATTTCAACTTGATCCCGAATGATTGCACCTGGTTCAATACGCGCTTTAATGTTTTTCAAATCTAACATAGGGATCGCAGAATTACGGCGGTCATTTTCTACGACAACATCTTTAATCTTGTCTTCGTTTGATGCTAGAGCTTCTTGAATTTCGCTCCACTCACCAAAGACAACTCCTGTGTTGCCCGTGATGAAAGTCTTTGCATGTTCACCAAATTCAATACCTTCTAAGTCGCCTTTAATATAGACTTTGACAGGTGTTGATTTTGTACTATTTTGAATAAATGAAATAATTTCATTAGCGTCCATTTGTTTCATGTATGTATGTCCTCCTCTTAATTTATACTTCATTACTGTACCAAAGGAGAGTTTTAATGACAAGTGAAAGAATTGACTGCGCATTTGCATATAAAACAAGCGGGTACCTTTATTCCGTTTCTTGTTGGTGAAGTTGAACAAATTGTTTGCCAAAAAATATTCATAATATGATGAAAATTCCTCTCTCCTACAATGAAAATCTTTAAGTACTTTCATAGGTAAATAAATTAGGTCACTGCTTCATGTCAAATCACCCAAGAACGTTCATTAATCCTATAAAAATGCACCTCCTATTTGAAGAAGGTACTTACACTGCCTCACTTTCAAGCATTTCTTTCACCACACCAACAAATGCTTGAACCTGTTTTAATTGAAAGGACGCTTCATATCCTAAAAGCCATGTGTCACGTCCGATTTGCTCTCCATTTACGTCAACGAGCGGGGTTTTATGAACACTTTTTTCATGGTCATACAAGGTGACAGAAGGCAAAATGGCATAGCCAATTCCATGATAAGCCATTTGTTTACATGTCTCAATTTGATCCACAAGAATGGTCTGCTTTGGTGACACTTTAAACTTTTGATGCCACCAGTGCTGGATTTCCTGATAATAGGTGCTGTCACTTTTAAACTGGATAAATGGCCGTTCTGTCTTGATTAACTCACCCACATCCTTGATTACGGAATCGACTAAATATAAATGATCTGTCATCAAATATTCCTTTGTCCCTTTCCAATCAGGGTTTCCGCGAATAATCCCAATGTGCACGTGGTCTTCATACAAACTTTTGAGCATTTCACTACTCCAGCCGGTGACCAATGACACTTTGGCATTTGGATATTTTTCGACATACCGCTTTAACACTTTCGGCAGCCAGTGCTGTCCAATAATGGACGCAACTGCAAGCTTGAGTGTACCGTGAATGTCCCCTTCAAGCTCATCAATTCTCTCTCTCACTCGATCCTGCTCAGTCGTGACCTCTTTAGCAAATTGAATAATCTGTTCGCCTGCTGAAGTCACTGTCAGCCCTTTTTGTGAACGAAAAAAAATTTTTGTTCCCCATTCCTTTTCAATCGTTTGCAATCTTTGAGATAATGCAGGCTGAGATACAAAGAGCCGCTCCGAAGCCTTTCTCATATTCAATTCTTCACTTAGCACAACAAGCATATGTAACTCTTGAAGCTGCATGGGCGTCCTCCCTTATCTCTTTATAAGTTTTTCTTATTCTATATGTTCATTATATAAATTTCAGCTTATGAAGGCAAAAAAAATAAGCTGGGCTACAGCTCATTTTTTCGCGGAATGAATGACCTCATTTAAGCGTTTTAATACTACACGTCGAGTAAAAATTCCTTCAAATACTTGCTCTTCATTTTCTACACAAACAAATCCATTATTCGTCACAGCGTGAACACCTTTTAGTACAGGATCAGTCGTTTTGAGTCTTGGAATATCTGTTAACATGACCTCTTCTACCTTTAATTGGTCCAGTTTCTCGAATTCAATTCGTTCTAAACCAAAGATTTTATCCATGATCATATTCGTTCCAATTAACCCATGAAGATGATAAGAAGCATCTAAAACAGGTATTGCTGTATATCCTGTTTTTGTCAGGACCAATAGAGCGTGCTCAAGATTATTTCCAATTTGAACATGTGCCACTTTATCTGCATCAATCATATGCTCTGCTACTGTTGACTCAAGTAATTGAGTCGGTTCGATCTCGATCATATTCCTCGACCCCTTTTCTCTCGATCATCAATCATTCATTCCCCTTTACTATTAAGCATAAACTAAAACGAAATTTGTCGAAAGATTTTTTTCTGCATAAAAAAGATACTCAGCCTCGAGTATCTAATAGAATGTTAAACCGATATTAATTCTCAAACCTTACTCTGTCATACAATGTGATCAATTGCTTATACGTATTGTCATCGACATTTTTTGTTCCACATTCTATATCATTGATCTCACTGCTTAGTAATTCGACAGCATATTCCTGATTCAGCAATACGTTTAATAATAGCTTTTTCTCTTCTTCATTAAAACGATTTTCGATGACGCTCATTCAACATCAGGCCCCCTGTTTCATATATGCTTTTATATTGATTAGCAGGCTTTTGAATGTCTGCTTCCTCTCTATACAGCTAGAATAAGGAACTAGAATCGAATCGTCAACCGCACGTTTCGACAAGGTTTGAAGAAAATTGACGGAAATTTTATTTTGTGTATCGATTGGCATAGCAAAATGCTGCATATGAGTCGGGCTTTATTTTTGCTTCAATTCCCATAGCTGTGATCATTCCGGTCATTTCCTGAATCAGCTCTTTCGTACTTCCGTTTTTCCCAATATCAAGATGGGCTTCAAAACGGAGGTCTGCCCCTTCCTCAGCAAACGGAAGAAGCAAATCCATCAGTTCCGTTAAAGGTCCGTCAAGGATGTCTGCACATACCTTTTGGCTAAATGCTGTCTCTAATGAAATTTTTTCTCTAAGACTTTGCACAGCTCTACTGACCACTTGTTGTGTCAGGCAGCCCCAGGCTCCTTTGCCCATACGGTGAAGATGAATCGCAGTCATAAACTTTGTGACATTCTGATTGACCTGTGAGTCCGTGCCAATTGACAGCACATAGACAGATCTAGGGTCTTTTCGAATAAAGTCTTTCATTCTCATGACGACATCAGAAAACGCTAAATGATCTTCAGAAAGATTGTAGAAAAAAGAATCACTCACAGAAAGGAACTCCTTTTTAATGGTTTCTTATCCGAAAAATGCGCTGATTGATCATCTTCTATTTGTACATCGCCTATGAACAAGTGTATATTGCTGTAATAAACCAAGGAATTCTTAGAAAAAACATTTCATACGATTCAGCTTAGGATTGTAGAAGATCAAAAATCTCAATCGAAATCATATCAATGTTGTCAAATGGGAAAGTGTTTGGCTTATCCCCTTGTTGAAAAACAGTCAATTCAAACGTTTGATTCTTTTCGAAATACTTAACACTACAGATTTTCTCACCATTCACTTCGAAATAGCGCTGTGCTGGCTCGTTTGCAGTTTCTGCTGTCTCTTGAAGACTTTGCAGCCTTGTAATGATACCCATTAATTGTGACATTCTAAAAAAAGACTCCTTTCAAAAAAACAACTCAAGATGAACCCATATTGATTATACACAAGTCCTACAAAGCATCATACCATAAAGTGTTCTCAGATGATATTTTTCCTCTTGAATTCAAAAAAAGAAAAAGAATCTGTTTTTCTATTTGAGTCTTTTTTCTGATATCATGCACCATGTTTTTATAAACCGGCAGATCTCGTGAGCCGTTTGGCAATTTCGTCAAAATCCTCTTTTGAAATGCCTGGCGCAAATTCTTCCGGCAATTCTCTATAATCTGGTACAGGTGCACCTTTCGGGGTACCCTCAATGACTGTCAGCGGCTTTCCATCAATCGGGTGGCTCCCTTTCCAAATCTTATTGATATCTTTATAATCTGTATCACTAAATGTATACAGCTTTGTATGAATGTTTTGATCTTCAAACTTTCTCGCAGAGTCAAAGTATTTATTGTCGAGGTTTGGAATCGGCAGCATCTTCCCTATATCTACTCCAGTGGCCACCTCAAGCGCTTTTGCATACGCCACGACATGCACACCGCCTCTGACAAGTAAATAACCGATCATCTCTCTTGCTGTAGGATGATCCGTCATTTCATATACGCGCATCTTATGCGTACGAGCCCCGCATTCAAGAAAGAAATTATGAAGAAGATCAAGAATCAGGTTACCACTTGAGAACACATTCTCTCCTGTCCAAGGTTTTGCCATTGAATCAAACGGATAAGCTGTTTGAGCCGTTTGAATAAAATGCTGCGTATTTCGTTTATCGACAGCCGCTTTCATCGGTGTCGTATCTGGATCTCCTCCATGGGTGGTTCCCGTAATCATCAGATTCACAGCTGTGGTCACAAGCTCGACATGACCGAATTCTTCAGCTGTAATACTTGCTACGAGGTCATAAAATGGTTTGAGTTTTCGTTTCCCTCTAAAGTTAAAGGATTGAAACATGTAATTATTTAAAGTGGACATTTCACCGAATTTCCCACCGAGTAATTCTTGCACAGCAGCAGCACCATTTGCATCTGGGTGATCTGGCCTTGGTAAATCAATCAGCAGCCGTTTGTCGCGTTTGATCATGATGTTCCCTCCTACCGTCTAACTATCATCATTTAAGATGTATGGAGGATTTGGGATGTCCTATGCATGAAGAGAAAGATTAAAGTACAAAAAAAACTTGGCGGGGGTAGCGCCAAGTTTTTTGGATCTTGATCTGATAGAGGGATTGGGGAACAGAGAGTAGCTTCTCTCTATAACTAAATGATAATGATTATCAGTTTCATTGTCAACTATTTTTTATTTCTTTTTTCTATTAAAAAAAGCAGCCGTTAAGACTGCTTTTAAATCAATCCATCTTGCTCATATAGATAGGCATACGGAAGATCTATAAACAAATACATATCTCCCTCTAATGGATAGGAAAACGTTCGTATCCGCTCTCCAGTTTCTAAATCACTGTAAATATCACTAAAAAATCCTTTCCCGCTAATTCTCATTTGGAGAATATTTGATAGGAAATAAGGCCGCCAGCTCCAGTTTTTCTCTACATACTCCGGCTGAAACAGCCATTCCTTTTCTTTCTTAAATACGTTTCCAGTAATTTGAAACCCTTCCTCATTACACATATAAATCCGAAAACTGCAATCGGTTAGTTCTAATGACAGCTTTTGTATGAGTTCATTATTTGTGTTGCATGATTTTTTTAAGGTCGTGACAGCTTGATGAATTCGTTTATAAAATGTTTCAGAATGTTCGTAGACAGATTGAAGTTTCTTTTTCTCATGAGCAATAAATTGCTGAAATTCTTCTCTAAGCTGATCTTTTCGTTTGTTGCGGTCAATTAATTCCGCCGTAGGCTCGTGAAGGTAGAACCCTTGAAAATATCTCCCTCCATTTCTCCATGCATATTGCAGTTGGAAATTCGCTTCAATGTCTTCATAAATTAGGGCAGCCCCTATTTTTCTCGCAAGCAATGAAATGCTGTACAAGACATATTCATAGGAAGGTGAAGGAGACAAAGCCTTTAAGGCCTCTAAATCAATTTTTAACAGATCGGGTGAAAGCAGGGCAATCCGGTCAAGGTTACTGCATTCTTTTCCGATATTCGATACGGCGATTTTAATCCCATATGTACGATAATACGTCAACGTATGGTAAAGCTGTTCAATGTCACCGCTAAATGTATGTTCAGTAAATTCAATGACAAACCGGTTAAGCTGAATGCCCCTTCCTTCATATTCCTTTAAAAGTTCTAAAAAACTTTCGCCATGATCCAACATGAGGACATTGGCATCATGATTAATAAAAATGAGCAAATCTTCATCCGCTGTTGTGAAGAGAGTTAATGCTTGACTAAGTACTTTTTGATCTACTTCCAGTTTATATTCGTCAGGAATAGATGAATCCGTAAAGAAGGAGCCTAGACTAACCGTTTCAGACTCAAGCTTCATTCTTCCTAGAATCTCATAGCCTATCACTTTTTGTTCTTCCGCACTGAAGATCGCTTGATAGTGCGGTAAAACATCTTCAATATTCGTTAAAATATCCAATGGATCGACCATTTTCATCACCTGCTTCTCTCTTTGTGTGATTATACCACATCAAAAGCAGGTCTTACGCGGTCATTCAAAATGGGGACTGGTTGAGCCATTGACCCCCATCCATTGTGATACAATCTCCGTTAATATACGAAGCATGTTCAGATAATAAAAAGCTCGCAAGCTCTGCAATTTCCTCTGGTGTACCAAGTCTGCCAAGAGGGATACTGTCTAATGTTCTTTGCGCTGCCTCTTCGGATTCCCATAGTTTATCAGCACCGCCTGTTCTCTCGATTGGCCCTGGAGCGATGGCATTGACACGAATTCGATATTGCTTTCCCCATTCCACTGCAAGCGTTCGCGTAAGAGACAGAACGCCTGCCTTTGCTGCTGCTGAATGAGCCACACCTACACCAGCACCCCATGCATAAGTCGCCACCATATTAATCATACTTCCTCTTTTCTTTTGTCGAATCCAGTAATTGCCGACTGCATGGCTGCAAAAAAATGTACCATTTAAGACAATATCAATGACAGCCTTCCAGCCGTTAGGAGACAGTTTTTCTGTCGGAACTAAAAAGTTCCCCGCCGCATTGTTTATGAGGGCATCCACATCGCCAAATGTATCAACCGCAAACTTCACCATTTGATCAGCATCCTCTGGATTTCGCACATCCATTTGAAAATAAGCTACAGAACCGCCTTTCTGCTTAATCTCACTTGTGGTCTTTTCCAGCGTTTCTTCTGTTCTTCCTGTAATCACGACATTCCACTCCCCAAGTGCCAAATGGGTAGCCATCGCTTTCCCCATTCCGTTAGATCCTCCTGTGACAATTACTGTTTGCTTCGTCATATTTTTGTCCCCCTTTGTACAATTTGAATGACTATTCATTCATTATTTTTCTATCATACCATGATTTCCCTTTCCTGCACCATATAGGAGATATATCAAATATCATGCTCTTGCATATGTATAAACAAAGATATTTCTCATGACAAATGTTAGGAGAAACCTTAATGGGCCCTGATTCCGTCCATATCATATATCTGGTGACGGGTATATTTAAGCAAAAGGAGTGTCCTTGGTGCTACGATATACGGTGAAAAGTGGAGAAACACTTGCTTCTATAGCGCTTGATTTTCGAACAACGACAGATGCCTTAAAGGCTGCAAATCCGTCACTTCAATCTCGTGAGCCAGAACAAAATGAGGTCATTATCATTCCCGGGTTACCCGATCCTAGCACGATCCCTTACCGCATATCTGTTTCAATTTCAACGAAACGTCTCGTTCTATTTTCTGGATCACAGCTCATACGCTCGTACCCGATTGGAACAGGAAGAATATTAAATATGACACCGACAGGTTCTTATTATATTGTCAACAGACAGCCAAACCCAGGAGGTCCCTTTGGCGCCTATTGGCTGAGCCTTTCGAAAGTTCATTACGGCATCCACGGGACGAATAACCCGTCTTCAATTGGTAAAGCTGTTTCTAGAGGGTGCATTCGCATGTATAATCAGAATGTCATCGAACTTGCTTCACTCGTTCCGAATGGAACACCTGTGACCATTAGCCAGTAGGAGAAATCAATTGTATGAATGGTTAAAATTTTATATGATATAAAGTGGGATCTTCAGGTTAAGGAGCGTATTTATGGATATCTTTAAAAACAGAAATTTTGTTCGTCTCTTTTTTGCAGCACTTGCCTCGCAAATGGGGACAACGGTAGGCAATATGGCGTTTGCCTTTTATTTGCTCGACCATTTTAGTCATCAGCCCGCCTACGCCACATTGGCAGAGTTAATGTATTCACTGCCTACGATCTTTGTCTTTTTTATGGTGGGTGTGGTCGCAGACCGTTTTGATCGTAAAAAAGTCGCAGAGAATTGTGATTGGATACGAGCTGGGCTGACGATTGTTTTATTTATCGTCATTTATTTTCATTCACTGCCTCTTATTTTCTTGATCTTGTTTATACGAAGTGCCATTACGAAGTTCTTCTATCCAGCTGAAGCCTCTCTCGTTCAGGCCATCTTAAATAAAGATCAATATGCAAAAGCTGCTGGCTTAAATCAAATGCTATTTAGCCTGTTTATGGTATTTGGTGTTGGACTAGGTGCCATTATGTATAAGACCATTGGACTTCATGGTGCCATTACCATTGATTTGGTTAGTTTTATGATTTCAGGTATTTTGATTCGATCATGCAACATTCCAATTGAAGCGCGTCAGCCAAATGGACAAGCAGGCTGGAGAAGTATGACCATTAAAACTTCTCTAAAGGATTTTAAAGAAGGCATTATTTATATTTTAAAAAATAAATTACTGGCTTCCTTAATTTTTGGATTTTTTGTTTTTGGTCTTGTTAATGGCGCATTTGCAGTTCTGCCGATGTTTACAATGAAATATGGTCTGTCGCCAGATGACTTTGAATTGCATACATCCTTTTTCACAATTGCGATCGGTGCAGGACTTCTTGTTGGAAGTGGAATTGGCACAGTCCTCGCTAAAAAAGTGAAGATGCAATATCTGATGTCGATTCCGATTCTGATTGCAGGCATTCTCATTTTTGTACTTGGTTCTACCCATACATTGTGGTTATTTTATGTCACATCATTTGTCATTGGAACGTGCATCGGGCCAATCAACATTGTCATTGGCGGCTGGATGCCAAGAATCGTCCATCCTCGCCTGATGGGACGTGTGTCAGGCTGGGTTGATCCGCTCACGATGTTTGCCCAATCCATGACCTTAGGTCTGATTGCGGTCATTTTTCCAAAGCTCGTCACGAACATTTCATATATTTATTACGGAATGGGCATTATTATTTTACTCGTCTTCCTTTTTTACTTCATTACACTTCCAAAGTTCAGCAGAGAAGCTGCCGACTTAGATGTACAGCGTGAGTTAAAAGGCCAGGGAGTTCAATAAATGAACCGATAAAAGGACTTTCTTGATGAGAAAGTCCTCAACTTGTAGAGAAACCTATGTTTTTCTACAAGTTTTTTTGTTTGTAACATATGTATGTTGAATGGATTTGATTGAATAATGCCTCCCACACCCCTAGCTTAGCTTCGCTAGGTGTCTGGCAATCTTCTTCATATTCTGGCAAGCGGCTGTGAGGAGAACTTGTTCCCTCACATTTCGTTATCCCCTCAACCAGTAGTAGCGAAGCCCATCCAATCTGCAAAGCTAAATGGAATATTAGTCTGTGTTCTAAATTTATTGAAAAAGATAAAGTGGTGTTGTAAAACTATATTTACCATAGGGGGAATTACATAAAAAATGGGCGTTGTTTACTATTTAAGTTGTCCTTGTCCCTGGTTTTGACCTCTGTTCCCCCAAGTCTTGCAGCTGATTAAAAATCGTGAAGATTTCACCGAAGAATGAAACGGATTAAAACAAATATTAAAACAATGGAAAATTCTTCTCAACATGGGACTCACTTTTAAAAATGAACTTGGAACAACCACAAACAAAAAAACAGGTAAGATTGAGGTTTCTAGTGCCTACTTAAAATCTGACAAAACAGAAGAAATTGTGACATATTTGTTAAATAATACAATTTATAAAGGGATTAAATTTCCAATTTAGAAATGTATAAGTGTAGCAAAATACAAAAGGAGGCTATACATATGATTTCAACAAAACAAAAACTTGCGACAGTCGCAACAACTTTAGCTCTGGGATGTGGATTAACTTTAGGCGGGGTTCCAGCATTCGCGGAGTCGAAAGAAGGGGTAAATCATTCTTCCCCAATCTCTTCTGTTCAAAAACAAGAACAGATCCCTTTTACAGGGTATGTGATCTCAGTAGATAACAAATATATGATTGTTGCAGATACACCTACAAAAGAGGAGGCACTCCTTTACCAAAATAATTGGTGGGAGCTTGCTGCTCAAGGGAAAATTTTAAGAGTTCCTATTTCTATAGATGATCATTATGAAATAGGTGAAAAATTAAATGTATTTTCAAAAATGTGGACGTCTTCTATTCCACCAATTGCTGGTATGCCAACTATTGAAAGAATATCAGAATAATACTGAATGATTTGCTAAATGTTGTTTCAAAAGCAAAGGACACCTTTCTTGTTTAGGGTGTCCTCAGCTTATAGAGAAACCCATGTTTTCTACAAACTTCTTGCTTTGTTTCCCAGCATACCATGATAAACATTGAACCGAAATAAGAACAACAAAGCCACCAATTATTCAAATGGCGGCTTTTCTTTACGTAATAAATGAATGTTCTTGGCTTACCCTCTTCCCAATCAACAAGCCCCTTTTTACGAAACCGGTCAAGATGACCTTCTGCTGTACTTGAAGATTTTAAACAAACCTCTTTAACAGATAGCGGGAAACTTTTGTTTAGTTAGTTCGTCTATAGCTTGTAATCTTTGTTCGGTTCTTTTCATAGTAACCCCCTCATTGGTTTGTTTTTTCTATGATAATTATACCAAACAACCGTTTCCTCTTCTATAAAACATATTTTCGTATTTAAACTTTAAAACATATCCCTTCTCTCAGTTGGAATTACTTCAATCATTATACGGCTGGTATTTTTCCGGCCGGCTTCAAGTCCAGTTTCAGCTGCAAAACATTACTACGTAAAAAAGAAACCCTCTTACATTACAATCACTAGGTCTGAAGTAAAGATATTCATCTTATTAAAATGTATCTTTTTTACTATTTTTCAATATCAAAGGATGTCATAACGCATTTTATGGTAATCTATATGTCAAATACATTATCCTAGGTAAAAAGCTATTCCGTTATGGTATTATTCAGAAAAGTAAGTTGAGAAAGTATTAAAGTTTTAATTAAAGAAGACTGTTGAAGGATATGTGATTAAAAAAATGAACTGTTTGATGCAAAAGTTCTGGCGGGTGACTCTGCTGCTTTGAAATTGAAAGAGTTGATCGCGTCGGACTCTTCTTTTCAGAAGTCTGGGTTTCAGGTTGCTAGTGCAACGTCTTTTGGTAAATGTGTTGTAAAAAAATGATTGGTAGTTATGGTAATATAGCCCGCCAATGTTTGAATGGTGTCATCTTTACATATATCAAAACTAAGCAATATGAATTATCTGCATAATGCATCTGGGATGAAAGTTAATGCAGCATCTCTTGCAATAGAGTTGAGATACTATGGATGGAAATGTCGATGGAAGTGATAAAAATGTCTCCATTAACAATAGTTGAAGTGATCTTAGCCTTAACTGTTTTAGGTTTATTTGCATGGACATTCAGAAGTAAGAAAAGCGCTTACGATAATGATGTGTTCAGATACGCAAGGTATATGATTTATTTACTTGTAGCTGAAGTTGCGATATACGTCGTATTCAGTTTTAATGTGTCATAAAAGAATTTAAAATATCTCAAAAACGTTTTTTTACTTTAACAGAGCTTCAAGTTTCGTCTTCGGTCCGTTAATTTCATGAGGTGAAGGCTATATACAGAAAACCTATTTGATAGGCGGATGCGAGTCTTTTTTAGCTTCTTTAGGCTTAACCCCTTCAAGAACCAATGAATGGTTTTCATGTTTCTACAAAAATAAGACAGTTGGCCCTTCAATCCTTACTTCTGAAATATTATGTCTAATATGAAATATTTGTTTTACCTTTACATGCATAGGTTACATGTAATGATACATTATTATTTTTAAACCTTTCCTTCAATGGGTAAAAAATGTGCCTGGGCTCAATACAGACTTCAAGACATTCAGGTATAAAAAACAGCAATTTGAATGGACATCAGAGATCAATCAAAACTATCTTCAATTTGAGCCAATCCTTATTGAGGATAACCGGCCACTTTCAGATGCAGACTTTCTTGGATGTAGACGAGTCGGAATTATTGGTGTTGAAAAAAGAGATAACATGTTTTCACTAGGTGTGACTGAAATAAACTTGCCATCCACTACATATAGTTCTATTACAATCAAGTAACCATAGTGACCCATACCATAGGAAAAAAGCCACTAATTTACTGAATATCTACCACCTATATATCAGCAGGATGTGATGAAATGGTACGAAAAGCCTCACTTTCTTATTTTATTGCAAGCATTATTACAATCATAGTCATTTTGATTGAAGTTGGTATCCGTTCAGCAGTTGTTTCTCCATTTGTTCTACTTGATTCGAACAAAGATAACAATCCAAAAGTATTCATCTCCCATTCTCTTTATCAGGGTGATTTTTTATTGACCTATCAAGATGGTTCCTCCAAAGATCGTTCAGAAGCAGCCATTCAATTGGGGGGGGAAGCAAATACATTTCACGGAGATTCCATCTAGGGATGGAATTAGCAAAATTGAAACTAACAAATTAATGAAAGATAAGGCAACAGTTTTTCTAAGAAGAGGTTTTGTACCTATTCATGATGATAAAATCAAGATGGAACAGGTATCGCAAAATCCTTTTTTCTCTAAATACAACCTAACGAATTTAACAGAAACTACTAAGGTCAAAACAGGTTTTAAGCATAATACCACATTTATTATATTAATAACCTTAATGGGAATTCTTTTTCCAGCTATGTTATTTTTATTTTTTAATCTTCATGAATCTATGAAAAACCTATTCACATTATTTATTCCCTTTGTTTTAGCCATTTTTCTTCCCTTGGGATTAAATTATTATTTCTTAATGGGATATGTGCTATCAATAACAGGCTCTTATGTATTAAGCATTATTCTCTCTATACTTGTACCTAGTTTCCTGTCAATTTTATTGACAGCTTATTCGTTTGAGTATACTACAAAAGATACACCTGAAGATTTAGAAGAAAATGAAGACGCGTCCGGAAATTCGTTCTTAATGAATGTTAGGGAGAAACTTGTTTTGTTTGGTGCCGCCACATTATCTTTGTTATATTTCGGATCATATTTATTACTTCCTTTGTCGTTTCAAGCGAAGATCATGGATAACCTTTTTCTATTTTGTGGCTGGTACTTCGCCCTAATCATATTATTTATTATTGGTTACTCAATCATTCAAAAAATAATAAACAAATATGAAGTTTTAAATACGGAAGCATTCATGAATATTCGCAAGGATATTGAGTATAAGACAAACCAAAAGGTAAATATTTGGGTGAAAAAAGACTCTCAACAGGGTGTGAATGCCTGGATATATTCTTTTAAACTTCCATGTAAAAGAAGAGTCGATGTGTATGTGACAGAAGGGTTGTTAGATAAGTTTGATAAAGATGAAATTCGTGCTATCTTATACCATGAAATGGGGCATGCGAAGTTAAAACATGCACACTACACCATGTTCCTAACTTTGATCGTAACATTATTTATGGGCATCAGTATGTATTATGCAAGACAGGTTATGCTTGCCAACGGATGGTGGCAATATGTTCTTATTTTCCCAATAGGAGTAATTCTCATGATCTTCATTACGGAATGGTTGCCAAAGAAAATCAGCCGGTTATTTGAGATTCAGGCTGATCACTTTGCTGTTTCCCATCTTGAGAATAAAACACTGTATCTCAATACTTTGATTAAATTAAGTAACCTTATTGAAGGAGAAGATGGAGATTATGGAAGAAAATCTGAATGGCGTGAAAGTCATCCCTCTTTCAAAAAACGAATTGAGAACATAAAGAAAACGAATTAAGTCAAGGTGATTATGTGAAGACTAAACTGTACCATTCCAAATGAATGAAGAAGAACCGCTTGCGAACAATTAAGCGCTTTTCTTGAAGCTGCTCAAACGCTTAAAAGTATCTCAAATTATGCTGCCTTCTCATTTTAGACCGTACAGTAATGCGTAACGTTAGGTTTGACATGGAAAGACATTGAATTTTATTAATTGCATGATAACAATAAACAAACCTATGATGATGATGGTTTGCGTCCCCCTAAAACTAATAATAGTTATCGCACTATAAGAGAAGGGAGGATGCTAATAAAAAAAATGAGAACAAAATTGGTGTAAAGAATTAAAGCTTTCCTTTGGTCATCCTTTAAAAGAAAATGATCTTGTACTAATTAGGCGAACAAATGGAAAACCTATATCTCCTAACTCAATTAAATTATGCTGATACAGTTGCCCCTCAAATCGTTCGAAGAATTAGAAATAGAATCAGTTGAAGTTTTTAAATAGGCGATGAATTTATAATTTGGGGGAGGTTTTGGGGTGGATTCTATAATGTTAAGATTATAATCCTCCCTAACCCCTTTATACCAAAGGTTTTCTTTTTACAATCACTCTATTTGCAATTTACTAATAAAAACGTATAATTTATACTAAGCACAAGAAGACGAAAGACAAAGGAGAGAAAAGATGGACGATTATGCTCATACTAAAGACATAGAACCTACAGCAGAAAACATCGCAAAAGCCGTTTATACTGTTAACCGCCATGCTAAAACCGCACCAAACCCCAAGTTCCTTTATCTTTTGAAAAAGCGTGCACTGCAAAAAATATTGCAAGAAGATAAAGGAAGAAAAGTGGGCCTACATTTCTCTAACAACCCCAAATATAGTCAACAACAGTCCGACGTGCTGATTGAAATTGGAGATTATTATTTTCACCTGCCTCCAACCAAAGAAGACTTCGAATTTTTGCCACACTTAGGAAATTTAAATCAATCATATCGCAATCCGAAAGCGAATATGTCATTAAACAGAGCAAAACAAATCCTTCAAACGTATGTCGGTTTAAAAGAAAAAACTGTCGCTACAAAACAAAAATCACATAATACGAAACCCGTCTTCAAACGACTCGGGGAAAGTTACTTTTAAACAGAAAAAACCACTCGGGCCGAGTGGTTTTTTCATTAAATAATAAAGTGATCTACCTTTTCAATAAGCTGATGAATTTCTGGCTTACTAATTTGATCATCTGCACCGATTGTTTCCCCTTTATGTCTTAAATCTTCAGTGATTAACGAAGAGAAGATGAGAATCGGAATGGATTGCGTTAAAGGATTGTCCTTTAGCAGTTTTGTTAATCGATGACCATCCATTTTTGGCATTTCAATATCTGTAATAATCATATCAATTTCTTCTGTCAAATTGATCCCTTTGCTGACAAGATCCATGACGTGATCATATGCCTGTTTGCCATCTTCAAATGTGACAATATTTTTATAGCCTGCTTCCGTTAATTCATTTGTTAATAATCCCATGAGAAGCGGAGAATCTTCAACGACATACAGCTTCTTCCCTGTTCTTCTCTCGTCTTTCTCACCGTCAAACATATGATACGAATCTACGCCAGAAGCGGATTCAATATCATAAATGATTTTTTCGTAGTCTGGAAGGAAAATCATTTTCCCATCAAGCTTAATGATACCTGTTAAATGACGGTCCATCCCTTGATTGAGTGCAGTTGGCTTTTCAATCTCTTCCCAGCTGACGCGGTGAATTTGTGAAACCGTTCCTGTATGGAACACAAATTTCCGTTTGTTGAATTCAGTCACAATGTATTTTTCTTGTTCTGACTGATCTGACTCGACATTAAAAAAGGAAAATAGATTGATGACTGGTAAAATTTCGCCTCGTAAACTAATCATACCTTCTACATCTTGGTGAGAGTGCGGAACAACCGTTACCTTAACTGGCTGAATGATTTCTCTTACTTTCATCACATTAATGCCGAATTGATTTGAACCAATTTCAAACTTCACAATTTCCAATTCATTTGTACCAGAGTCAAGTAAAATGTCTTGTTTGTTTAAAGCCACGGAAATCCCTCTATTCTTCAATATAAGATTGTACTTTTTATATCGGCAGCATGGGTCAAAAGTTGACGTTTCTTTACGCTTTCTCTCCCACGAATTGATGAATCACAAGTCCTATCGCTGCAAGGATAAGTAAAGACCCAAGCGCAAGGCGGCTTGCGAGATTTCCGTGCGCTGCAAATAGCAGTGTGACTGAGCCATAAATGATGGGTCCGACAATTGAGGACACTTTCCCAGAAAACGCAAAGAGTCCAAAGAATTGTCCTCGTTTTTCTTTAGGTGTTAACTCAATAATCAATATCCGGGATGCCCCCCAGCTCGCGCCAAGTGATATCCCAAATAAACTTCCCGCGACCCAGAAGACCCATTCGGTAGAAGCTGTCACAGCCAGTATAAGTGCAATGATTAAAATGACATGAACGACTGTAATCGAGCGCTTTGCCCCGATCGCTTTTGTGATATATCCAAATAGAAAGGACCCGATGATACTTGAGACGGTGGACACAAGATAAAGCAAAATAAATTGCCCAGCGGTAAAGCCAACAATGATTTTGGCATAAACGGCCATCATCGCAATCGCTGTCTGCAAAGCATCATTCATAAAAAAGAAAGCAATCATAAAAATAAAAGCTGGCTTGTATTGCTTCATATCTTTAAACGTGCGAATAATCTCTTTATACCCGCTAAAAAAGGATGCTTTTTTCACTTGCTGTGGCAGCGGTTGAGGATCTTTCACAAAAAAGAGAAAGGGGAGAAAGAAGAGAAAGAATAATAGAGCTGTCGGGATAAAGGCTTCATGAAACTGGTCATTTCCTAAAAGTAAATAAACAGAGAGACCAACAAGTGTACCTAAATAGCCAACGGCAATTCCGAATCCAGAAATGAGTGGGATTTCATCCTTTGTCCCAAGATCAGGCAAAATGGTGTCATAAAAAACAAGACTAGAGTGATAGAAAAATTTCGCGATCACAAATAAGGTGACCACCACCAATAAGGAGACAGGCAGCCCAAACCACTCACTTGAGAAATCAATTCCAGCAAAGATTCCCATCATAAACGTACAAGCGATACAAACAAGGGTAAACACAGTGATATAGCGCTTCTTTTTACCTGTATGATCGATCAGCACTCCGTATAATGGTGTAAAAATCACAAGGAAAAAGCTTGCTAATGCATTCGCATAAGAGATAAATGTACTGGCGATCTGGTCCATTCTCGCACTGTCTCCTATGGTTTCCTGCAAGTAGAACGGGAAGAAAATGGTGATCATATTCGACGAAAAAATCGTGTTTGCAAAATCATACAAGGCCCAGGCCAAAACAGGTGCTGTCAAAAACAGCCCGAAGCCTGCTCTTTTTTTCTGTACGGTCTTATTTCCCCTTCTCAATCTATCATCTCCCTTCCCTTCCTTATTTTTACAATCTATCTATTCAAAAAACACCCCTTACTATATAGCAGAGGTGCTTCTTCTCATGATTTCTTCTAAACAATAGTACTTGCAATTAAATCGTGAAGTGCTTGTTTCTTCTCTGTGAAGAATACAATGGTGTAGCCAATATATAAAATTTATTATGTATGTTTTCTATAATTTTCTTTTAATCATTCGTTATTATATCTTATCAATATAGCAAGATCAATGGAGCTTTACACTTTTTCATATATTTAGAGCAGTTTTTTTAGATCCATTCATGTGAATAAAAACTGAAAATTCGTGAAAGTTATGGCGCTTCCAGTTCTTTTTGACCGTATTTTTAACATTTTGTGATATTTTTATCTTATTTTGTGTTGACAATCGTATTTCACATGGTAAAATAGGCAAGGATTTTTTAAAGAAAGCTGTTCATGATGGGAACTGTCATACTATTAAAGAACAACGAAATGACTGTGATTGAAGGTATTTGCGAAGCTGATTTTTTAGACATGAAACATGGTTTGTCAAATGAAGAAGACGCAACTTATCTCTCTTGATATGAAGATTACGATACAGCTTATGGGTATTGATTTCATTTCATAGATGAAGGGTGAAAAAGGGATACAACCATAGAATAGGTTGATCGCCTTTTTACGTTTGTGAACTTTTTTCACTTTCAGGTTCCACATGAATAAAGATTTGCGCATGCGGAAATTCTAGCTGAATTCTCTCTTCAATTCGGTCACATAATTGATGAACATCTTCAATAGTTGTTTTCCCATCAACAATCAAATGGAAATCAATGTATTCCTCTGCACCAGATCGTCTTGTTCGAAAGTCATGATATTCAATAAATTCTTGGCTGAATCCTTGAATGATAGCTTCTATTGCTTGCTCTTCCTCGGGGGTTAATCGTGCGTCGACAAGTGGCGGGAAGGCTTCCTTCATGAGCTTAAATGCTTCACGCATAATAAAGAGTGCAAGAACCATTCCTATGATTGGATCAAGGAAGTACCAGTCTGTTAAAGCAACGAGCAATAAACTGAATGCCACCCCTAATGACGTATAAACATCTGTTAAAAGATGCAACGCATTAGATTTCATGGCCACCGAGTGAACTTGCTCTGCCTCTTTATTCACGACTCTCGACACAACAAAATTAATGAGCGCTCCTATCAGCATGACGCCAATTCCAAGTACAGGCAGTTTGACAGGCTCTGGATGCAAAATTTTGTGAACACATTCGTATATGATCCAAATACCGGCAATAAAAATTAACAGGGTCTCAATGGTTCCAGAAATATTTTCGACTTTCCCATAGCCATACGGATGTTTCGAATCTGCTGGCTTTCTTGAAATACGAACAGAAATAAATGCAATAAAAGATGCCATTAAATCGAGAAAGGAATGAATGGCTTCTGATAAAACAGCAACAGATCCAGTTAATAGCCCGATAATGATTTTAAGGACCACAACAAACGTATTACTCACCACAGATAGAAACGCTATTTTAGATGTCTTCGCTGATAGTTCCATGCATCGTACTCCTTCACGAAATCGTATGTCTGTGAAAGCAATTCCCATGACTTGATTCTCACGTTCTTTCAGGTTACGCAGTTTTATCGTGCTCTAATCATCTTCATCATAGTCTGTATTTTCCGAGCAGGTTACGCTATAATAAATGTTGCTCTTTCTTTAAAATATCTCTCATGCTGTGATGGATAGGAGAATAGACTACATATCATGATATCCCACACCCTTTCACAGGTGACATTTATGCAGTGAATGGTAAAATAGGATAAAAACATAAATTTTTTAAGGTGATGAGAAATGGAACATTTGCTGAATCCAAGAGTAAAGGATATTGAAATTTCAGGCATTCGAACATTTTCAAATCTTGTATCGTCATATGAGGATGTCGTTTCATTGACCATTGGTCAGCCCGATTTTTATACGCCGCATCATGTCAAAACAGTTGCCAAAACAGCCATCAACGAAAACTTCACCTCGTATACCCATAATGCTGGTTTTTTAGAGCTGAGACAAGCAATCCAGCAATACATCAAGAAGAAAGTCAATCTTGATTATGATGCAAAGTCAGAAATCATTGTTACAACAGGCGCGAGTCAGGCGATTGATGCTGCGTTTCGAACCATATTGACTGAGGGGGATGAGGTCATTTTACCAGGACCTGTTTACCCCGGCTATGAACCCATCATTCGAATGTGCGGTGCGGCGCCAGTACATATCGACACAACGAATGCTGGCTTTAAATTAAATGCCAAGTTGATTGAGGAGGCATTAACAGAAAAGACAAAGTGTGTTGTCCTTCCTTATCCTTCAAATCCAACAGGTGTCACTCTTTCAGAAGAAGAATTGAAAGAAATTGCCCAGTTGCTTGAAGGAAAAGACATTTTTATTCTATCCGACGAAATTTATAGTGAGCTGACATTTGATCGGCCGCATCATTCAATCGCCTCTTTCTTAAAGGAACAGACCATTGTGGTCAACGGACTATCAAAATCTCATAGCATGACCGGATGGAGAATTGGCTTTTTATTTGCTGCAGCTCCTATTGCTAAACATGTATTAAAAGTACACCAATATAATGTGTCTTGTGCCTCGTCTGTCTCACAAAAGGCGGCACTTGAAGCGGTGACAAATGGTGTAGATGATGCACTCATCATGAGAGAGCAATATAAGAAGAGACTTAATTATGTATATGATCGGCTCATTTCTATGGGGCTTCCGGTCATTAAGCCTTCTGGCGCTTTTTATATTTTTCCATCCATTGAATTGTTTGGGATGAGTTCATTTGATTTTTGCATGGAGCTGTTAGAAAGTACAAGACTTGCTGTCGTACCTGGCTCTGCTTTCTCTCCATTAGGGGAAGGATATGTGCGCCTTTCCTATGCATATTCACTTGAAACGCTAAAAGAAGGACTTGACCGTCTAGAACATTTTGTACTTAAAAAACGTTCCATACGTTCAACAGACGGATGAAACAACGGCTCTCTTGCCGTTGTTTTTATTTTGCAGGAAACATGATGTGAAACACAGTCCCCTTCTTAGGCTGACTATCGACACGGATCGTCCCATTGTGATTTTCTAAAATGTTAAATGTCACCATGAGCCCGAGCCCTGTGCCTTTTTCTTTTGTGGTCAAAAAGGGCTCACCTATCCGCTTCATCACTGATTCAGGAATGCCGACCCCTTCATCTCTAATCGTGACAAGTATCCCATCTCTTTCTGCTTTGGCCATAATGTCTAGCTTTCCTCCGTCCGGCATGGATTCTACGGCATTTTTGATTAAATTGATAAACACCTGCTTCAGCTGATTTTGATCCCCATTTATCAGGAGATCCTCCTCGATATCACTTGTGTTCATCAAAATCCCATTTAAGTTGGCCTGTGTTTCTAACAAAGCTGTGACTTCGCTGATGATTTTTTTCAAATCAAGCGTCTGCATCGATGCTGTTTGCTGTGGCTTCGCCAGCATTAACAGCTCACTTAAAATAATCTCAATTCTGCTTAGCTCAGAGAAGACAATATCAAAATATTGATCACGGTCTTTTGTTTTTGGTTTAATGAGCTGTAAAAAGCCTTTGATCGCTGTTAATGGATTCCTTATTTCATGTGCAATACCCGCAGCCAATTGACCTGCAATTGATAATTTTTCAGAGCGTAGCATCAGTTCTTCTGTCTGCTTTCGTTCGGATATATCTCTTAAAATAATTTGAACGGCTGTTTCTCCAAAGAATGTCGTCGGGATACAAACCATTTCTGTATAAATAAGCCGATGTTTAAACGTATGACAGCTCATTGTGACAATCTCAGAATCTGATGTTCTTTCAATAATACGCGATAAGCTCTGTTTGACTTTTTGCTGATCACAAGAATGGATTTGATGAAAGATATCCTTTCCTATTAATTTATCGTAATGTTCGGCTTCAAATAATTTAATGCCCGATTCATTCATAAACACCCATTTATGATCATGGATGACCGCAATCGTATCAATTGAATTTTGGATAAGCAACTGATACCGCTCTCTGCTTTTTTGAAGGACAGTTTGGAATTTTTTACGGGATGAGATGTCCACTAAGAGCAAAAGCTCTGCCCGCTGATTTTGATAGATCGTAGGCGATGACTTTACTTCAATGTGAATGCTGCTCCCATCTTTTCGTTTCCATATTTGTTCAATCATTCCGACTGAAAGGCCCTGCTGTAGCCTTGTAATGCGGTTTCTGACAATCTTATGGTATTCCTCTGCAATAAAATCAAACACAGACTTGCCAATCATTTCATCTCTTGTGCAAACCCCCATTAATTGCAGCATCGCATCATTCGCATACACAATTTTCCCTAACGTCGTAATACATAACGGATTTGGCAGCATGGCAATCAATTTTTCAGCTTCACTGACATCTTGGAAAGCCGGTAGACTGCCTAACGACTGTTCTGACACTTCTGTTTTTGTTTGAAATGCTGCTTTCTGGGGCTCAGCGTCCAGCACCCTCATTTTCAGGATCATTTCTCTACCTAATTCGTTGTCCAAACCATTACAAGCAACAAAGTCAATGCTTGCTTCTACCCAAACAGCTGTAAGATCACTTCTAAGCAGTCTAAAGTGGCAAATCTCTAGCATGTGCTGATTATAGAAATAACTTTCGATGAGAAATTGATCTTCGGTATGAACAAAGTCTTTCATAAAACACCCTATTACATCCTTTTGTTCATAGAGCAAAAGCTGCTTACAATTGGAAGAAATGTAGAGAAAACGGCCATTAGAAGAAAGAACGGCATGTAAATCAATATTCGAGTAAAGCTGATTCGAATCTTTCATTTTTTGTTCCATCGTCGTCCGACCCTCCTTTTATTTTTTAGGGTTGTCCTTAGTTTGATGTATAAAAAGGATTCGCTAGAAAAACCGTAATTTCCTTCCAAACTCGTGTGAAACGTCCATATTTTCAGTAAAAAGGGAGCACTTTGTTTGCTGTGCTCCCTACTGTTTATTGTTTTCATATTTCTTTTGTAATTCAACGTACTTATCAACAATTTTACTTGGAATGTTTTTAATGACAGGGTCTTTATCTGTTATATAAGGTGTCACGACACTAAAAGCCACCTTTGGATTAGAAGATGGATAATATCCTCCAAAGGTTAAATTGTACGTAGCATTCCCCCACCAGCTGCGGTTGGCGCCATAATAAAAAGTCTGGGCCGTGCCCGTTTTTCCTGCTACATCATGCTTACCGAACCGGCCATTGGCAGTTCCGCCGGCTGATGTGACCATTTTCAGTCCCATTTTGACGCGGTCAATATCTGTTTTCGAGTTGTTAATGGTGTTCAGCACCTTCGGCTCATATTTTTTCACAACCGAGCCTACTTCTTCCTTATTCGTTGGTAGGTGAACGCTTTTCACCACTCTTGGCTGAACGCGATTGCCTCCATTTGCGATTGTCGACATGTATTGTGCGACCTGAAGAGGTGTATACGTGTCATACTGACCAATTGCTTCATCAAGCAAGAGTCCGCCGACCGTCTTAGGATGCGTCTGCATTCCGCTTGATTCCTGCGGCAGGTCGATTCCTGTTTTTACCCCAAGACCGAATTGCGCATAGTAATTTCTCATTTTTTGTAAATGTTCAGGTCTTGCTGGTAACGGACCGTTCTTTTGATAGGTGATACCTGCCATTCTCATCGCTACATGGAACATATAGACGTTTGAACTTTTTTGAAGGGCCCGAAGGTCATTGACCCAACCAAGATTACTATAAGACTTTTTCGGCTTTCCATTCCTCCCAAAATAGAGCGGTGTATCCATATAGGATTGATTGTGTGACATTCCGTCCTGATAACCGGCGAGTACTGTAGCCCCTTTGACGACAGAGCCCATCTCGTACTGGGTCGTAAATGTTCCGATGGCATAATCTGTGACTTCTCTGCCGTCCATTTTCTTTCCTGACATGGCGAGAATATCACCTGTGTTAGGGTCCATCATCACAACAAATGCCCGGTCCATCATATAGTTTCTTGCACTAGCAGATCTAAGCTCTGATTCGACGATCTTGTCGACTTCCTTTTGCAGCTCCATGTCAAACGTCAGCGCAAGGTCAAGTCCTCTTCGGCCCTCTGTCCGCTTAATTTCTTCAAGCAGCTTCCCGCCGACTTGTGTATATTGAACGGTTGCTTTTTCTGGATTTAGAAAATCCTCGTATTGATATTCTAAATAGCTCTTTCCTACCCGGTCATTTCTCGAGTAGCCTCTTGCCAAATAGTAATCTTCACGTTCTTTAATAATCCCTTGCTCAGGTGTAGTCACACCGCCAAGAACATTATATAGTGTCTTTTCATATGGATATTTTCTTGTCCAGTCATTGATGACATTCACGCCAGGCAGTTCATCAAGGTGCTCTGATACAAGTGAAATTTCTTCGTATGTCAAACTCACTGAAGATGTTTGTTTTGATTCTTTTGTTTCATCGAGTAAAGCAACTTTTTCGTCCCCTTTTTTCTCTTCATTCGGATCCATTGCTTTGACAATTTGAGGCTCAAAGGCATATCCGCCAGTAAACCTTCGGTAGATGGCTGCAACTGCTTTTTCGGTTGCATCGTTTTCAATCGCTTTTACTTCTTTCTTTGGCACACGCTCTACTTGAAGCGGATAGACGTCTTTTGCATCGATATCCTTTTTTTCCGCTTTTGATATTAGCTGATCCGCTTCTTTTGGGTGACTGGCTAGCCAAAAATCTCGAATGTCTCGCTCTCTCAAAAAATCAGTATCCATTTTTATATAAGTCGCAAGTTTTCTTGCTACCTTAATCTTATCCTCCGCTTTCACACCGCTTTCTGATGTATAAACGATGGCAGGTACACTCTCGTTATCAACGACGACTCTTCCTCTCGCGTCATACATTTTTCCTCTTGGAGACGGGTATGATGCTGTTTTGACCTCAGTTCGGTTTGCTTGCTTTTTATAATCCTCACCATTGACGATTTGCAGCACACCAAGCTTGATCACCAGGCCAGCAAATAAACTAAATACAGCGAAGAAAAAGAGATTGATCCTCCAGGCGTTCCGACGCTTGATTTTTTTCTGCTCGGCAGCACCTTGATGCTGTTTCTCTCCCACTTATGTAGCTCCTCTCATCCTTTCAATCTTTTACAATTACCACTCATTATTGTAACACTTTTGTAATAGTTGTTACAGCGAAACAAGTGAAAAAAAGCTGTCAATCCCTATTCTACAAAAAAAAAATACTAACACTTTAAAATATTGGTATGTTTATGTCGTTTTCTTTAAATAGAATTATTTTCTATTCTTTGATATGAAGAGACTCTTTCTATGACTTTAACAAAAATGACAAACACGCTTTGTCAATGGAGGATGCTGGTACGTTTATAACAAAAAGTCCGTGTTACGATTTTATGTGAGAAAACAAAACAAAAGATTTGAGGAGGAGTTACATGATGAAGAAGAAATCATTCTTTTTTTCAGCACTAACAGCTGCTGCATTGATCACGTTCACTGGAGGGTATTCAGCTGATGCAAAGGAGTGTAATCTAAAACAAGCCCTACACGAACAGCATCAAGCTATTGATCTTCATACTTTAGCTACAGAATTACATATCTCATCAGATGTAAACAAGCTAAGTAAATCAAATCAAAAAGAGATTGAAGCTCTATTAAACAAGCTGATCAAGAGCGGTCAACCTGTCACTGGTACAGAAGTGGTAAAGGAAGTAAATAAAGCGAAAAATGAACAAAAACAAGAATCAGTGAACAAACCAACTGATTCTAAACCAAGCACTCCGTCAAAACAAAACACAAACAATAACAACACAAAAGCTGACCAAACAGAACCAACAACGAAAGAAGACAGCAGCTTAAATGCATTTGAAAAGGAAGTCGTTGAGCTAACAAATAAAGAACGTGCAAAACAAGGATTAAAGGCGCTTTCTGTTGATACAAAATTAAGCAAATCTGCTCGCGCAAAATCTCAAGATATGAAAGATAAAAACTATTTCTCTCATACAAGCCCAACTTACGGATCTCCATTTGATCAAATGAAGCAATTCGGTATCACATATAAAACAGCAGGTGAAAACATTGCCCAAGGTCAAAGATCACCTCAAGAAGTTATGACAGCTTGGATGAACAGTGAAGGCCATAGAGCGAACATTTTGAACAAAAACTATACACATATCGGTGTTGGTTATGTGAAAGATGGTAACTACTGGACGCAGCAATTCATCGGAAAATAAAAAAGCTTGTCCCCAATGGGGACAGGCTTTCTTATTTTACCCACAATTTATAGATGCTTTGTGTTCCGCTGTTTTCTTCGCCTTCTTCACGAAGCTTTTCATAAAGAGACTTCGCAAGTGACAAGCCCGGCATCTCTTCTCCCATCAGCTCAGCTTCTTCAAGCGCAATGCCCATATCTTTAATAAAATGTTTCACATAAAATCCTGGCTCGAAATCACCTTTCAGCATTCGTGGTGCAAGGTTTGACAAGGACCAGCTTCCTGCAGCACCTGTTGTGATGCTTTTGAGCACCTGCTCTGGATCAAGACCTGATTTTGTTGCGTAGGCCATTGCCTCTGCGACACCTACCATGCCTGCAGCGATGGCAATTTGGTTACACATTTTAGTATGCTGACCGCTTCCTGCAGGCCCTTGATATTGAATGTTTTCGCCCATTTGATGAAATAACGGCAGGCAAGCTTCATAGGCTGCTTTTTCTCCACCAATCATAATTGCCAGCGTTCCGTTTTTTGCCCCTACGTCTCCGCCAGATACCGGCGCATCTAACGCAAATAGTCCTCTTTCCTTCGCCTTCATTTCAATCTCTTTTGCAAGCTGAGGCTTCGATGTTGTCATATCAATGAGATATGTACCTCGCGCAGCATGTGTCACGAGCCCTTCTTCTCCTAAATAGATCTTTTCCACATCTGATGGATATCCAACCATTGTGATGACGGCGTCCGCATCTTTTGCCATATCCTTCAATGTCGATTTCCACGAAGCGCCTTTTTCAATCAATGCGTCTGCCTTTGCTTTTGTTCTTGTATAAATGAGAACCTCATATCCTGCAGCCATTAAATGTCTTGCCAAACTATTTCCCATTACACCGATTCCAATAAAACCAACTGTTTTGATTTTTACCATCACGTGTTCCTCCTGAAAGAGACTTTGTATGAATCCACCATCATTCACAAGTGTTTGACCTGTCATATATGTATTGGCTTCATAAAAGAAAAGCCGCATATGTAGCAAATTCTTCGGGCTGTCCGTACCGGCCAAGCGGGATAGCTCGTTCCCAATCTTGATCCGTTTAGGTAGCGAACGTTCCTTTTAGGACCGCCTGTATTGTTCACAAGAATGTGAAGACGATTTTACTCACCAGCAGCCGTATCCAAAAGCTCCTTGGTTTGCGCATTAGACACATCACATACTTGAAGGTCAGCTGACCTTTTACGAGCGGGGAAAATTCTTTGACCTTTTCTTTCAGCGGATGCTCATGTCTCCCTGAGAGCGTCACGTCTGCTCCCTCTTTTGCTAGAGAAAAGGAAATCGCTTTTCCAATTCCCTGACTGCTTGCTGCAACCAATGCTTTTTTTCAAAATAGATTGACATCCATGTCAACACCCCCTAGCTCTTATTTTATCATACAAAAAGAACCTTGCTCACGTTGCAAGGTTCCTTCACTCTCTATTATAGCTTAAACCGGTCAACCGCCTGACGTAATGCCTCGCTTGATTCGTTTAGCATTTCGGTCGAGGTTTTCGTTCTTTCTAAAGCTTGCACTTGTTCGTCTGTAGTAGCATGCACTTCCTCAGCTGAAGCCGCAGATTCTTCTGAAATTGCAGCAATGCTTTGAATGGAATCATTCATTTTCTGCTGTTCTTCTGTCATTTCATTGATCTGTGAATGAATGCTATCAATGGAGCCGACAAGCGCCTGCATTTCCATTGTGATGCTGTTTAGTGCCTCACCTGTTGCATTGATGGCTTCACCTTGTTCCTCATTCATTTTACTTGCTGCTGTCATCGCTTCTGCTGCCTTCTTTGATTCATCTTGAATGAGTTTCACGGTTTCACTAATGTGTTTAGTTGATTGCACAGATTGTTCAGCCAGCTTTCTTACTTCTTCTGCGACAACAGCGAAGCCTCTTCCGCTTTCTCCCGCTCTCGCTGCTTCAATGCTGGCATTTAGTGCAAGTAAGTTCGTTTGGTCAGAGATTTCAGAGATTGCCGTCACGACGTTTTCAATATTTTTCGTTTTATGCTCAAGGTCAAGCAGCATTTGCTCTACCTTCTTCGATTCTTCACTTGCTTGTGTCGATTTTTGGACGAGCTGACCAAGAGCATCAAGTCCTCTATAGCTTGCATCTTCAGATGATTTTGAGTTGGTTTGCATTTGCGAGGCAAGCTCAACCATATGACGAACTTTTTCATACAAATGCTCTGATTTCTCATTAATGGTTTCAACCTCTGATGCCTGCTTAGACGCCCCTGTAGCTACCTCTTGAATGGCAGTTGCAATCTGTTCGCTAGATAGCAAGGTCTCGTTTGAAATTTGCGTCACTTCATCAGTTGATTTCACAACCTGATCTGAAGCACCTTTCACTTTTTCGATTAACTCTCTGATGCCCTCTGTCATCTGATTAAAGCTTTTCGTGAGGAAACCTATTTCATCCTTGGACTTCGTTTCAAGTGAGCTGGTTAAATCGCCTTCAGACACTTTACGAACATGCTCTACTAAACGTTGGATTGGTGTTGTAATGCTTCTTGCTAATAAAAAGCTTAGAATCATGGCAAGTACAATGACAATGACAGATATGATGATACTTGTCTGATTCATTTGTTCAGTGATCCAAAGCAATTTCTTTTTCTCGAAGCTAACCCCTATCGTTAAATTCCCTTCTTTCATTTTAGAAATGACAGTCAGCTCTTTGTCATCATCAATACCAGAATTGTCGATCGCTTTTTTCAAAGAAGCTACTTTTGATATATTTTTTCCTTGATGAGTTGGATGTGCCAAAATAGTTCCTGTACCATCAACTAAGAAAGCGGTGCCCATATAAGGAATCTTTTGTTCCTTTATATAGGATTGAATGGAGGACAGCTTCAAATCAAGTCCAGCGACCCCAACGACTTTTCCATTATGAACTATCGCCTTAGTCGCTGAGACGACCATTTCATTCGTTGCTTTATCGATATATGGGTCTGTCCACAAGACCTCATCAGGCTTTTCAGCCGATTGAATAAACCAATCTCGTTTCGATGGATCATACCCTTCGCCAAAATCAGACTCTGGGAAAGCGAACATTTTGCCGGCACTTGTTCCAATATAGGCAAGCGAGATAAGTTCATCCTGCTCCTGCAAACCTTTTAGTTCATCGTTTTCAAGTGCCAATGTTTGTTTTGTTTGTTTTTGTACAAAATCTTCAGTAAGTGTACTTGTTGCCAGTTTGTTAATTGTATTGCTGTAATTATCAAGCTTTAGTGCAATGATGTCTCTCATGCTTTCTACCATTGCTGTTGTGGTTGTTTTCGCATTTCGTTCAATGAGTGGTCTTAATACTATGTTGGAACTAACTTGATCCGCTACGACAGTTAAAATTAAAATAACTGAGATAAATACAGCGATCTTCATTTGAAGTTTCTTAAACATCTCATCACCCCTACATCCTACTTTCGTCTTATATATCGGTAAAATTGGTACCTTTTCAATAGTTGCAAGAAATTTAAATAGAAAAAACAAGCCACAAAGGCTTGTTTTAAGTAAAATATTCAATTTTTGCAGATGGAAAGTACTGATTGATATATGATTCTAACGTCTGTCTTAGTTCTTGTTCCTCATCTTTTTTATAGATATATTTTCCAATTCCATATCGACCCCACTTGTATCTTCTTTTTTCTTCATCTAATTCTAATTTTGTTTTCGGGTAGTTTTTTTGGATGACACGCTTCGCTGGTTTTGTAAAACGGTGCTGAATCATTTCAAAGGTGATATCCTGTCTCACATCTTCAGGAAGAGCTGCATCGAGCTTTTCAAAAAGCACTTTATATCCCCCTTGCCAGCCTTCATGAAGATATATTGGGGCAATAATAAAGCCAAGTGGATAGCCTGCTTTGGCTACCTTTTCAGCCGCTTTAATCCGCTGATCGAGCGGTGATGTTCCTGGTTCGAAATATTTAATGACATAATCGGCATTAATACTAAAGCGGAACCTTGTTCGTCCGTTATGTTTTGCATCTAATAGATGATCGACATGATGAAATTTTGTGACGAAGCGAAGCTTGCCAAGATCGGACTGTCCGAAGTATTCAATCGCTCGTTTGAGTATATGTGTCAAATGGTCAATCCCTACGATGTCGGAGGTACACGAGGCTTCAAATCTTGTGATATCCGGCGCACGCTCATTCATGTATTGCTCTGCCTGATCTAATATTTCTTCTACATTGACATATGTTCGAATGTACGGCTTACTTCCCATAGTCGTTTGTAGGTAGCAATAATGACAATGCCCCATGCATCCTGTCGCAAACGGAATCGCATACTCCGCAGATGGTTTAGACGAATCAAACTTCAATGTTTGCCTTACACCAATGACAAGCGTTGATTTCGCATTACGATACTTTTGCAAGTCATTTTTCCCTGGGATATTTCTCACCTGGTTATGTGAAGTCGTTTCTCTTATTTCAATTCCCATATCTTCGAACTTTTCCTTCAGCTCTTGTCCTAATGGGTACTCTAACGCACGAGGTTCAATGTAAACAAGCTGGGGGACGAAAGGCTTGATCATATTTAGCACATCCTTACCTTTAAGGTTTCCCTTACTTTAACCGCTCAGGATGGCTTTTATCCTTTCTAATATCTCCCTTATTCAAATAGATCTTGATACAGGGCTTCAGCTTCTTCGTAAGTTGGAAATATAGCATCATCAGGTGCTAATGGATGATATGTTTCAAGTAAAAAAAGTGCAAGCTCTTGATCATTGTATGGATGTGAAACGATTTCCGCTTCTTTAATTTGTGCTACATTTGCTGCATGTGGATTGCGATAAATCACATATACTTGATCACCTGGCTTATAGTCTGAAAAAGGCAATCTGGTCACCTCCATTTTTTATTATAGAATGCCCTTCTCTTCGCTCGATATGACTTATTATGATAAAATTCGACAAAAAAACCAGACAGTGTAACCTGCCTGGTTTGATTCACCAAGTTTTTTAAAACGTTTTCTTGACGAATTCAACAACTTCTTCTGTTGTACTAAGTGATAAAATATGCTCTTTAAATGATGCAGCTTCTTCCTTAGAAAGCTTGCTTAGCTGCGTTCTTGCTGGAAGAATGGAAGTTGCACTCATTGAGAATTCATCTAATCCTAATCCAAGTAGGAGTGGGATTGCGATTTCATCTCCTGCCATTTCACCGCACATACCAACCCATTTGCCTTCTTTATGCGCTGCTTCAATGACAAGCGTAATAAGGCGTAAAATAGCTGGATTGTATGGCTGATAAAGATAAGACACTCGTTCGTTCATTCGATCAGCAGCCATTGTGTATTGAATCAAATCATTTGTTCCAATACTGAAGAAATCTACTTCTTTTGCAAATTGGTCTGCAATGACAGCTGTTGATGGAATTTCCACCATCATCCCAATTTCAATGGAATCAGATACGACTGTACCAGCGGCAACCAATGCTTCTTTTTCTTCAAGTAAAATGGCTTTTGCTTCTCTAAACTCTGATAACGTCGCGATCATAGGGAACATGATTTTCAAGTTTCCATATGTACTTGCACGAAGTAACGCGCGTAGTTGTGTTCTGAAAATCTCCTGCTCTTCTAGGCAAAGGCGGATCGCTCTATAGCCAAGGAACGGGTTCATTTCTTTTGGAAGCTGCAAGTAAGGAAGTTCTTTATCGCCACCAATATCTAGTGTGCGGACAACCACTGCTTTCCCTTCCATTTTCTCTAAAACGGTTTTATACGCATCGAACTGCTCTTCTTCTGTAGGAAGCTGATCTCTGCCCATGTATAAAAATTCAGTACGGTACAATCCGACTGCTTCGCCGCCATTTTCAAGTACACCTTTTACATCTTCAGGTGTTCCGATATTTGCCGCTAGCTCTACGTGAACGCCGTCTTTTGTGACCGTTGGCTGGTCAACCAGTTTCGCCCATTCCGCTTTTTGAGCTAAGTAGTCTTCATGCTTTTTTTGATACGCTTTCACTTCATCTTCAGAAGGCTGAATGATGACGTCTCCGCTAATACCATCAACAATGATGACATCATCATTTTTCACCGTTTTTGTCGCTTCTTTTGTTCCAACAACTGCTGGAATCTCCATAGATCTTGCCATGATGGCTGAGTGAGAAGTACGTCCGCCAATATCTGTCGCAAAACCTTTAACAAATTGTCTGTTCAGCTGAGCAGTATCAGAAGGTGTTAAATCTTCAGCAATGATGATCACTTCTTCAGAAATCATGCTTGGATTTGGAATGTCAACGCCTAGCAAATGTCCAGTTACACGTTTTGTTACGTCGCGAATATCCGCTGCACGTTCCTTCATGTATTCATTGTCCATTGCTTCGAACATTTTGACAAACATCGTCGCTGTTTCTTTTAAAGCAAATTCAGCATTTACTTTATCAGATTTGATTTTGTCCTTTACTGGGTTTAGCAGCTCTGGATCACTTAACACAAGAAGGTGTGCAGAAAAGATATCTGCTTTGTCTTGGCCAAGCTCTTTTAGCGCATGTTCTTTAATTGCTTCAAGTTCTTGTTTAGAAACATGAATTGCTTCTTCAAAACGCTTCACTTCTGTCTCTGGATCATTGATGTCTTTTTGGTGAACAGTTAAATCTGGTTCTTCCAGACGATATGCTTTTGCAATCACAACGCCTGCTGAAGCACCGATTCCTTTCAGTTGTTGCATTACTCGCCTAGGCCTTCACTTTTCATTGTGTCTTTTAAAGCTGCAAGTGCATCATTTTCATCAGAACCAGAAGCAGAAATCGTGATCGAAGCACCTTTCGCAATTCCTAGAGACATTACACCCATAATAGATTTCAGATTCACTGTTTTACCATTATATTCTAAGTTAATATCAGCATCATATTTACTAGCAGTTTGAACAAGAACTGTTGCAGGACGTGCGTGAATTCCAGAATCTGCAGTTACTTTGAATGTTTGTTGAGCCATTTTAATCAATCTCCTTTTTATACAATTAATACATCCACAAAATATTATATCATATTGCCGTGCTTGTCATCTAACAAGAACGGCAGTTATGAAAATTATTTTGAAATTTTCATGATGTTTTCTTGACCAGCTTTAATTTCACCGGATTCTTGAAGGTCAATAAATTGTCCTTCACTTAAGTTTGTAAATACAATTGGTGTCATCAAAGATGGTACTTCAGACTTAATTTTATCAATATCAACTTCTAAGAGCTTTTGACCGATTTTTACTTGATCTCCCTCTTGTACGAATGCTTCAAATCCTTCACCTTTTAGGCTGACCGTATCAATACCGAAGTGAATCAAGATTTCAAGTCCATTTTCAGATTGTAGGCCAATCGCGTGTTTCGTTGGGAAAACATTTAATATTTTCCCTTTCACTGGTGATATCACCATTCCATCTTTTGGCAAGATGGCGAAACCGTCACCCATCATTTTCCCTGAGAATACTTGATCTGGTACATCCGTAATTGGATACAGCTCCCCTGTAATTGGTGAAGAAAAGATTTCCTCTTGCTCATTTTGAAGCGGCTTTGCAATCACTTCTTCGACCTGCTGGCTAACTTCTTCTTTTGCGGAAGGGTCTTTAGCTAGACGAGACATGCGGCCTGCAATGATGTCTTGCATTTGTGTTTTTAAATTATCAGAGAGCGGGCCGAAGATTGCCTGAATGTTGTTCCCTACTTCAAGAACACCTGAAGCGCCAAGCTTTTTCAAACGGTCTTTGTCCACTTTTTTCTGATCATTCACAGTGACACGCAAACGCGTAATACAAGCATCTAGGTGTTTAATGTTTTCTTGATCACCCATCGCTTCAAGGATTTCATACGGCAAGTCATCACCTTTTTCAGACTTAGCTCCACTTGCACCATCTGTCGCTTCATCCTCACGACCTGGCGTTTTCAGATTAAATTTGCGAATTGCAAATCTAAAGCCGAAGTAATAAATGACAGCAAGTAAGAGACCTACTGGAATCACAAGCCACCAAGCCGTCCTGTTTGGCAAGATACCAAATAAGAAAAAGTCGATTAACCCTCCTGAGAAGGTCATCCCGATTTTCACGTTTAGAATATCCATTATCATAAAGGATATTCCGGCAAATACGCAATGAATCGCAAATAATAATGGTGCAACGAACAAGAATGAAAATTCAAGCGGTTCTGTAATCCCTGTTAAGAAAGATGTGAGTGCGGCTGAGCCCATAATTCCAGCTACAAGCTTTTTATTCTTTGGTTTCGCTTCATGGTAAATCGCAAGTGCTGCTGCTGGAAGTCCAAACATCATGAACGGATATTTTCCTGTCATGAATGTTCCGGCTGTCAGCTGGACACCATCTTTGATTTGTGCCATGAAGATACGCTGGTCACCACGTACCAGCTCTCCTGATAAGCTCTTATAGCTAAAGAATTCATACCAGAATGGCGAGTAGAAAATATGGTGCAGACCAAATGGAATTAGTGAACGTTCAATCACACCGAATACAAAGGCAGCAAGCGGCTCATTCGCTGCAAGCAGTCCTGTTGAAAAAGAGTTCAGTGCACTTTGGATTGGCGGCCAAATGATCAGCATCAAAAGGCCTAAAATAAGTGCTGAAATGGATGTGACGATTGGAACAAAACGTTTACCAGCAAAGAAACCGAGATATTGTGGGAGCTCAATTTTGTAAAATTTATTATACATATAAGCTGCTAAAACCCCAACAATGATCCCACCAAAAACGCCGGTAGACAAGGTCGGAATGCCGAGCATGTTGATATACTCTGGATGACTTTCCTTGAAAAATTGAGCCAATTTCACAGAATCTGAAGGGATCGATCCATTTGCCACTAAAACGGCACTCATGGCAACGTTCATGACAAGATAACCGATAATTGCGGCAATCCCTGCCACACCGTCTCCATTGGCAAGACCGATCGCAACCCCTACGGCAAATAAGAGCGGAAGATTCGAGAAGACAATGTTCCCTGAATTTTCCATAACACTTGCAACAAGCTGAATTGTATCATTGCTTAAAAATTGAGCTACATCAATTAGTTGCGGATTTTGCATCGCATTTCCAAGTGCTAATAAAATACCAGCAGCAGGAAGGATGGCAACTGGAAGCATAAGTGCTCGTCCAATTTTTTGCAACACACCAAAAAGTGATTTAAACACTGGTTGAACCTCCTTTTGTTTTCGCTTACAACATACATTTTCAATCCCTGACGTACATTTCATAATTAACCATTTACATTTCCACTTCACTTTCAAACACAAAAAAGGCATGGTGATATTGCGCAAATAACAGGATCTTATCCTGTATTTACCTTAAGTCACTCATGCCTGATCGAATCAGTTACACGTTTCAATGGAAACTATGAAATTTTATTAGTCAATCTGTACAGGTGAAGAGTGAGATAAACAGCTTCAGCATCATGTACAGGTTTTTTCAATGCATGTTGCATTATTTTGATCATTTTCCAAGCAGTATTGTAGCATAGCGGATATTCATTTTTCAATAGATGAAACAGCTTTTCTGGCTCCTCTATTGATTCTTCCCTTTTAATACGCTCGATAGAAAACGTAATATGGCGTAATAAACGTAAATAATGAATACTTTCTCTGTCTACCTTCATATGAAATGAATCTTCTATGACTTGGACCATTTGAGTGATGAGCTGCGAATGACGATTCACCTCAGATAGAGGCCGATTCGTTAAAGCTGAATGAATGTGGAGAGCGATAAAGCCAATCTCCCCTTCTGGAAGCTTTGTTTCGATATCCGGCCGCTCGTTAATCAGTTCAACGACTTCCTTTGCGACCTCGTATTCTTTCGGGTATAACGACTTTGTCTCAAACATAAAAGGATTGGTGATATCATAGCCTTGTTGTACTCGCTTAAAGCTAAAGGCAATATGATCGGTCAGTGCAATATGAATATACTCATTCAAGCGATGTCCCAATTTTTCTCGTATATGATAAATGACGTCATTGGCAAGCTCGATCATGTTCTCATCAATGTGATGAAGCAACTGTTTATATTCAGTTTGTTCTTTCGTGTTTTTTAACACAAACATCTTTTCAAATGACGCTTGATCGAGAACATCACCCGATTTTTTTACAAAGCCGATCCCTTTTCCAATCAAAACCACTTCTTCATAAGAAGGGTGTCTTGCAATGATGACATTATTATTTAACGCTTTATCAACGGTGAAGGATTCCATGAACATCCCCACCTCCTTCTTATTCAATCCCTCTTATCGTACAAAACAGATGAAACGTGCGTCAACGATTGTTTTTTAAAACGGTGGTTGTTCGCTCGATAAGGCGAAAAGGCAGCACTCTTTTTTCTGGCGCTTCTCCCTTTAATGCCCGATAAAACAAGTCGAAAGCTTCCTGACCCATTTGTTTGATTGGTATTTCAATGCTAGAAATCCCTAGAGCCTCACTCAATTGTTCGTTTTGAAAGCCGAGTATGGCTGGTGATTCCCCTACTTTTATGTGGTGACGCTGTGCTTCTAATAAAAAGCCTGCAGATACGTCGTCATTTGTGATCAGTAATGCTGTGGGACGATTTTTCATCCCCTGCCATTCTGTAAATAATTGCTTTCCATCAAAAAGTGTCAGCTTTCCTTCGATGATCCACTCCTCATCAATGTCCTGCCCGAGCGATCGCATCATTTCTTGATAAGCCTGAAGGCGCGTTTGGCTATTCGCTCCTTCTGTTCTGGCAAGAACGATCGCAATTCGCTGATGACCGCATGACGCTAAATGATCAAGCCCTTCTTTAAATGCTTGATCATGCGCAATAGATACTGCAGAACATTCATCATGTGCCGTAGGATGACAAAAAATAACTGGTCCAAAATCTTGCCACTTGAGAATGTCTCGATCACTTAACGCATTTGAGCAAAAGATTAACCCGTCAACACGCCGCTCTTTTAAACTCATCAAGGCTTCTTTTTCTTTTAATGGATCATAAACCGTTTGAAACAAAGCAAAGTGCATACCGCTCGCCTGTGCTTTCTCAGCAATACCTGTGACAATTCCGCTGAAATAGGAGTGATCAATCGTTGGGAGAACGATCCCGAGCATATTCGAATAGCCCTTAGCTAAATGCACTGCGTGGATATTCCTTGTATATTTAAGCTCTTTCATCGCATTCAGAACTCGTTCTCGTTTTTCATCTTTGACATAAGGATGATGATTCATCACACGTGAGACGGTTGTTACAGAAACGCCCGCTCTTTTCGCAATCTCCCTTATGTTTGGCATTTTTTCTCCTACTTTCTCTTGATATGATAAGCGTTTCATACTTTAAGATGTATATGAGCTGAACAAATCACTGGATGGAAAGGGGAATTCAAGATGGGTATCATCATATGGATCATATTATGTATGGCTGTTTTGTTTTCTGCTCGCTTCGCATTACATCCTTTAGGAAAAGAACATAAAATCAAACCGTTTCAATCAATTGATGATTTTTTTGTTGATAAGGATAGGCAAGAGTGACAAAAAATCACGATGACATTTCCATATTTCGGATGTTCATCGTGATTTTTTTTAATGGATGATCGTCAGCTCTTTTGGATAATTGGTTAAGGTGACTGGACCATCTGCTGTAATGAGAACATCATCTTCAATTCTAACCCCGCCGACTCCTGGTACATAAATACCCGGCTCAATCGTATAGACCATACCTTCCTGCAGAAGGTCGTCATTGGCTTGGCTCATGGAAGGAAATTCATGAACAGAGACTCCTAATCCATGTCCAAGGCGGTGCGGGAAATATTCTCCATATCCCGCTTCTGTGATCAGCCCTCTTGCCTTTAAGTCAAGGTCACCGATTCTCACACCTGGCTGACTCATTTCAAGTGCGGCCATTTCTGCTTTTAATACGGTGTGATAAATGTCCTTTTGCTTTTCAGATGCTTCTTGGAAGATAAACGTTCTCGTAATATCTGAACAATATCCATCCACAATGACGCCAAGGTCAAATAATACAAAATCGCCTTTTTTTAAGGCTGTCTGTCCTGGATTCCCATGAGGTTCGCCTGATTTTTCACCAAAAAGAACCATTGTTGAAAAGGACATGCCTTGGATACCTTTTTTCTTTAGTTCATATTCAATGAAAGCGAGCACTTCTGTTTCTGTGATCCCTTCTTTTAAGGCGTTGACCCCAATGTTTACACCTTTATCAGCCAATTGAGCGGCTTTTTTCAGTGTCGCTATTTCAGCTTCGTCCTTAATCAGTCTTAGCTGGTTTAGTTCCTCTTCTGCCCGGACGAATGTTTCTGCACCCGTGACAGCGTGTAGCTGCTCTGCTCGTTGCAGTGGAATTGATTCTTTTTCAATCGCAAGACGAGTCGCTCGTATACCTCGTTTTTCTATCGCTGACTGAATGAATTCAAATGGGTTTTCATGGTCTTCATACCCAATGATATCGCCCGACCATCCAGCATTCTTCGCCTGCTCTACTTCCATCTTAGGCAAAATAAAAAATGGATCTGCTTCCTGAAAAACAAACAGCCCCATGACTCTTTCGTGCGGCTCTGTGAAGTATCCTGATAGATAAAACACATTTTCCTTTGTATGTATAAATGCACCTTGAATGTCTTTTTTCTGAAGCCAAGAAGACAAGTTTTTCATTCGGTTCATCGTATCCTCCTCACACGGTTTTACTACTGATCTATTGTATCAGTTTTTGCTGCATTTCGCACAAAAGCGCACTGACTTCATGTCAGTGCACCATGATGAGTTGCTTAAGATGCACGAAGCAGACGCAGCCCATTTAAAATAACCAAAATCGTACTTCCTTCATGCCCAATAACACCCAAAGGCAAATCAAGGACTTGTGAGAAATTCGCACAAATTAAGAGGCAAATTACAGTTAATGAAAAGATAATGTTTTGTTTAATGATTCTATTCATCTTTCTTGAAAGGCGGATCATCTTTGTCAGGTTATTTAAGTTGTTCTTCATTAAAATAAGATCCGCTGTTTCTAGGGCAACGTCTGTGCCCCCGCCCATCGCAACCCCAACATCTGCTGTGGCAAGTGCAGGTGCATCATTTATTCCGTCACCTACCATAATAATAGAATCACCTTGTTTTTTTAGTTTGTTGACTTCGTTTACCTTTTCATCTGGAAGGCATTCAGCAACCACGGTTTGGATGCCGGCTTCTTCTGCAATGGCTTCAGCTGTTTTTTTCTGGTCTCCTGTCAGCATAACAGTTTGGATGCCTAAATCATTCAGTTCTTGAATCATTTTTTTGGCTTCTGGCCTTATTTGATCCTTAAGACCAAGACACCCAACGACCTCTTTGTCCTTTTGAACATACACCACTGTATATCCTTTTAATGAAAGATCGTCACCAATTTCTTCAATCTCACGGTCCATTGAAGCCTTTCCTGCAAAATCCTTCTTCCCAATACGCCATGTTTCTCCATTCAATTGTGCTTTTACACCAAAACCAGAGGTTTCTTCAATGGTTACATGTGCTGATTGTTCCACTTGATGCTCTTTTGCCATATCAGAAATCGCTTTAGCCAATGGGTGGTTGGATTGACTTTCAATTTGATAGAGCGTCTGATAAAAAGCAGGTTCATCTTGTCCTTTTGCTATCACAACTTTTTCTACAGCTGGTTTCCCGCTTGTAATTGTGCCCGTTTTATCAAATGCGATCATCGTGCTTGTGCCGAGCTTTTCTAAAAAGACGCTTCCTTTCACAAGCATACCGTTTCTTGCGCCGTTTGAGATAAGTGAAAGAGCTGCTGGCATAATGGATGCCACAAGTGCACAAGGTGATGCGACGACCATAAACACCATTGCCCGGTAGAAGGTTTCACTCATGCTCCAGCCGAGTACAAAATGAGGAAGAAACATTAAAATAGCTACGGTGATTAATACACCTTTTACGTATGCTCCTTCAAATTTTTCGATAAATGCTTGGCTCGGCGAAACACTTTCTTGCGCTGATTCAACAAGCTTAATAATTTTATGGAAAAGCGTTTCTTCATTATGTTTCGTTACTTTTACTGTTAACGAACCATTTAAGTTGACAGTTCCTGCAAACACATCTTCCCCTTGCCCTTTTTCCTGAGGAACAGATTCACCAGTGAGTGCAGATTCGTCCACACTTGTTTTTCCGCTTAAGATTACACCATCAGCCGCAATACGTTCTCCAGCTTTGATCATAATACGATCGCCTGGCGTTAATGATGAAGAGGAGATTCGAATGGTTGTGCCATCTTCCTCAATTAAAGTGGCTTCATCCGGGGCGATACTCATTAAGGCCGTTAAATCTTTTTTGCTTTTATTTGACGTATACGTTTCAAGCGCACCACTTAATGAAAAAATAAAAATTAAGATGGCACCCTCCGCCCAATATCCAATAATAGCTGAACCTATCGCTGCGAAAATCATCAAAAGCTCAACATTCAATGTCTTAGATGAAATAGTTTCTTCTATTCCTTCTTTCGCCTTTGCAAATCCTCCGATGGCAAAAGCAAGGATGAAAAGAGGAATACTCCACATGCTTTTATCCTCTAAAACCCATCCAATCAAGATGAGAATCCCCGAAATCCCTGCTGCAATTAATTCTCCGTGCTGTGCCCACTTGTGAAAATATCTTTTTGATTCCTTTTGATTTGTCGTTTGATATAGTGATGAATTCTCATTCATGATCGTTTTCTCCTCCCTAATTGATAATTATTTTCATATCATCAATCGTTACCCGTTCCGTTTTCCATCTATATTCTTATGATTTTTCAAGCTTCCTGTAGGTCTGTAACTCATTATAACAGGTTCTGATCAATTTTCAATTAATAATTATTTTAATTTCTTTTTGATAATAATTATCATTATTGAAATAGACCTTTCCTATCCTCCTCAAGCAAAGTTTATTCAAATGAAAGCAATGGAACACAAAAAAGAACCAAAGGAATGTCCATTGGTTCTTTACAGAAAGGATGTATTTTACGAATTCGTCCATTCTTTGATTTGTTTTTTCGTCATTGGGCCTACATGGTTTTTTACCACTTCTCCTTTTTCATTAATGAAGAAGGTCGTTGGGATGGTGATGATTTGGTATTTTTTCATCAACTCTCCGCGTTCATCTAAAACGATCGGGAATGTAAACTTTTTGTCTTTTACAAATTGGGCGACAGCGTTTTTACTTTGTTCAGCACCTAGTAAATTAACAGTCAGTATGTCAACATCACTCTGATTTTCTTTGACGATCTGCTCAAAGGCTGGGAGCTCCATTTTGCAGGACGGGCACCATGTTGTCCAAAAATGAAGGATCGCTCGTTTCCCTTTCGGCGGTATGAATTGCGTTTCGCCAGTTAATGTAGGAACCTCTATCCTCGGTGCCATAACAGGCTGTTTCGCTTTTACCTCTGTATTCATCAAAAATGAAAGAATAGTCATGATCAGAAGACTGGCGAGCAGATATTTACGATTCATCAGGATCTTCCTTCCCAGTTTTCTAATAGCTTGCCCTCTAGTTGAAGATGACATTCAACCTTTTTTCATTGTGAGAAACATCGAAACGCCGAGCTCCTTACAAATCGTTGCATAATGCAGAGCAGTCAATAGCAGCATGCCCGTGTTCATCCCTAATATGACCCCCATCATATTCAGAGCTTCCATTGATCCGAGGAAATACACCATAGAAAACGTGACCACATGCACCCATATATTATGTAGGAACACATCTTTAATCAGCCCCATACCGATTAAACACGCTTGAAATGGCATTACAAACAGGTGGCATAAAAAGTATGGCCAGAGCAGCTGTAAATAGACAGCGGCTTGCGATGAATCAAAAAAGAGCTGCGTGAGCGGATTAGCCAAATAATACATCACCATCACGGCAGGCACCCCATATCCAAATGTAATCAAAATCGCCTGCTTTACACGTTTTTTCACAAGATGATACTGCCCTAAAGCATAGGCTTCAGATACATTTGGAATCATCACAATCATGATCGAATGAGCGATAAATGCCGGGAAAAAACCGATCGACATCGCTACACCAGCAAGCATTCCGTAGTGATCAACAGCTAATGTTCCCGATATGCCAGCTGCAACGAGGGATCCCTTGATTAAAAAGGGTTCAACGGCATTGGCGATGGCATGAAAAATGCGCATCCCAGTTGTTGGAATGGAGACCGCCAACAAGCGCTTTCTTACATCTATCCCTCTTAATTCAACAGATCTCACGTTTACAGCATTTTTCGCCATAACGTATTGGGAGTATAAATAGATAAAGACAACAAGATCACTCGCAACTATGACTCCAATAGCGATAAGTACCGCTGTTTCGATATCAAAGGAATACCAATGAAAAAACAAAAACAAGCAGATGAGCTGGATTGTTTTTTTTAACATATTCGCTAGGGCGATTCTGCCCATTTCCTGCTTCCCCATAAAATAACCACGTGCGATAGAAGTAAACGCGATAATAGGAATGAGTGACAGCACCAACCCTTTCATCAGTGGATGATACGACTGAAACACTGGAATGAACGGCAATACAACCGCTGCTATCCCTGTAGTTGTGCAAGTCACCACAAGCGTCATTTTAAATGCATGACGCAGCATACTTTTATGAAGACGCTCATGCGATTCTGCAATGAATTTAGAAATGGAGACTGGCAGCTCTAAACTAGCGATCACAAGCACAAGCATGATAATTGGAAGGATACTCATATAAAGACCCATTCCATGTTCTCCAAGCTCTCTCGCTAAAATCATATTGACTAAAAACTCTATACACTCCGCTATGAAAGCTGCGACAGATAGCAGAATGACCCCTTTTACAAATCGATTCATGTAGCCTCCCCTTGTCTAAAAGCAAATTCTTTTCCCAGTCTATGAGACAAGTACTGAAAATATTTTGATAATTGAAGACAAAAAAGCAACGACCTGTTGATCGTTGCTTTTCTTTACACTGCAAATACGTGACGGCCGATGCGCTCTACAATTTTACAAGAACGAATCCAATTATCTGTGGCAATTTTCGGATTGTAAAAATAAATGGCCTTTGTCGTTCTATCATCTACTTTCACAACCTGCTTCACAGCCTTAATCGAATCTTGATCTGCCTTATCATTGATACTTCCATTGGAAACTGGTTGGAAAGCATTTCGCTGATAAATAACCCCTCTGACACTGTCAGGAAAAGAGCCATGTTCTACCCGGTTTAAGACAACGCTCGCCACAGCTTTTTTTCCTTCGTACGATTCACCTTTTGCTTCAGCATGTACCAATCTAGAAAGCAAGTCCATCTCTTCATTCGTATAACGCGTTTTATTTTTTGAGCTTACCTCTTTCGTCGTTTCAGACATTACTTTTTTCTTTTGCTTCGGTTTTAAAGCCTTTTCTTCCGTTAGCGTACTTAGCATTTTGACTTTCGGCTGATGCTTCTCCTCTGAAAATGCTGGGATGTCCGTGTAATGATCATCTTGATCTATATATGAAAGCTGATGCTTAACAGATGCTTGTGCAAGTTTCTGACTTAATGTGCCTTGCTGATTTTGTATATTGTTATTGTCCATTTTCATCGCTGAGACTAGTATCAGGATGACAAAAAGAGCTGTATGAATTTTAATCAATTGCTTAATTCCTCCTTTCATCAAAGTAGGACGTAAGATACTTGTCCACTCTAACAAGAGCTTCTTTTATTTTCACGCACAAAGATTTGCATGCCTGTCCAAATTCCGTCATTAACTGGCATGTCCTAGTTGTAATACACACGAACTGGAAATGTTAGCGCTTAAAAAGGCCTCTTTTCAGCCTATAATCATCCTTATGATCCTGATTATGGGTTATTACATTTTCTTTTCATATGTATCAGGCTGGTTTGAAGCGTGACAAAAAAGCTTCTTGCTTCTTTAAGATATTCAAAAATAACATCTCCACCATGTTTGGCCATTCTGCGAAATTGTTTAAAATCATCTTGCTTTACCAAAACAGAAAGAACGAAAAGATAAAAAATCATCTCTTGAATGGTTAAACTTGCTTCTCTGTCCCATTCCGTCATGATTCAAGTATTGTGTGATTTGTTCTTCAGTCAAAAAAACCGCTCCTTTTTTGCCATGATCAAATAATAAATATACCATTCGTATGAAAAGCGTATAATGAAAACGAAACAAAACGTCTTTATCCTTTACATTGGCATGAAAATATTGCAAAATACTTTTTAATAGGTAATGAAATCTGTTTTTAAAGGAGAGGGATCTGTTGAAGATTGCAAAAATTGGAAATGTGATCGAATTTAGAAATGGTTTAACAGGTGTAGTTGAAAAAGTGAATGAAAACTCTGTCATTGTGGATGTCACGATTATGGACAACTATAGAGATTTAGAACTAGATTCACTAACAGTCGTTAATCATAAAAACTATAAAATCATCAAAGACTCCGTACATTAATTTGCAATCCTCAAATCAGACTATCGTTATAAAAAGATATACGAAGCAAAGCTGATCACATCCTATCAAAAAGGTGAAGGCTATTTCAAATACCTTTTAGTTAAAATAAAGTGATGAGATGCAGTATTAGCTCTAAAAATTCAAATCAAATGATTGTGCGTCTTGGTCAAATAGAAGATGCTGTAACTACTTTAGAAATACAGAAATCAGTTATTGCTGAATCAAAATATCGACTTACATCGCCTGAAGAAAACAAAAAAACCCTTTTAGAACACCAAGAATGGGTACAGAAAAGAATAGAGAACAAAAATGAGACATACATAGTTGCTGAAAAAGACGGGAAAGTAATTGGTTGGATAGCGTTTGAAAATGCATCAAATACAAAACGAACTTCTCATGTAGGTTCATTCGAGTTGATGGTTAATAAGAACTATAGAGGTTTAGGCGTAGGGGAAATGTTACTAACAGCCTTATTAGATTGGGCAGAAAAGAACCCATCAATTGAAAAGATTTGTTTATCCGTTTTCTCTACAAATCAAAAGGCCATTTCTTTGTACAAAAAGATGGAGTGTTTTTCATTTCGTCTTGATACATCGTTTGGATGAAGCATCAGTCTTTTTGCGTATGAAAGGTTTGCATTTCCGCTTTTGTTTTGATGGTCGAGCATATAATTGATCCATTAGCAACTTCTCTGTTTTCTCTTCTTTGTTTACAACACATACGCCTCCGTTTTTCACTCGTTGCTCCTATTTTATCTCAAGGAAAACGTGATAAGGAAAAAAAGCACGACCGCCTTTACAAACATACGTTCTGTATTGTATAATACATTTACGAGCTGATAGCCCCCAGCCGTCCTAGCAAGTTCTATTCCTATTGGTATGAGAAGAGTGACATGACTCTTCTCTTTTTTTATGTTTTCAGCCTCATATCACTCGGCATGTCTTTTCCTAAATGATTAGCGATTATCAATCGTTTCTGGATACATATCATGATTCATCATACGATACGACGCCATTTCTTCATACTTTGTCCCAGGTTTTCCGTAGTTCGTATATGGGTCAATTGAAATGCCGCCTCTTGGTGTGAATTTGCCCCATACTTCGATATACCTTGGGTCCATCAATTCAATTAGATCGTTCATGATAATATTCATACAATCCTCATGGAAGTCACCATGGTTACGGAAGCTGAACAAATATAATTTTAACGATTTACTTTCGACCATGATTTCATTGGGAATATAGCTGATATAAATCGTCGCAAAATCCGGTTGCCCTGTTTGCGGACAAAGAGATGTGAACTCTGGGCAATTGAATTTCACGAAATAATCTCTACTTGTATGTTTATTCGGGAACGTCTCAAGCACTTGTGGTGCATATTCAAATAAATAATTCGTTCCTTGGTTTCCTAGTAAAGTGACACCTTCTAATTCTTCTGGTTTTCTTGTCGTCATATCGCCTATTCCTTTCTATACGCCTCGTTTATTTCCCCACAATAACGTGTGGAGCTGTGGTAAGACTCTCACACGATTCAAGTCTGGATCTTGCGCCACTTGATCTACAAGCACTTCATATTTCTTTAATAAATGCGTTAATAAGGAAGCATCGTCAACTGTCGTCATATCATCATTTCCTACCTGTAAATAAAAAGGAAGCTCTGGGTATTTCGCATGAACATCCTTCGCATAGGCTAAATCACGATCATCAAAGATCACGACCTTCAGGCTTGCATGCTTCAGCCTGTTTCCACTTTTCAATTCATCCATGATACGTGTCAGTTTCGTAAAATCTGTTTTCATATTTGAGCTTGGCGGCTTTGGAGAAATGGTTAAATCATCTATTTTTAAAAACCAGTCCTGATACATCGTCCCTTGTGTTTCAAGCGCTGTATCGATCCCTTCTTCATGTAACAAATCAATGAGTGATTCCATTTGTTTTAAAAGCGCAGGATTCCCTCCTGAGATGGTGACATGAGAAAAAGCCTGTCCGCCTATTCTTTTCAGCTCTTTTACAATGTCTTCTGCTTGAATCCACTGAATATCGTGCTTGGCTGACCCATCCCATGTAAATGATGAATCACACCAGCTGCAAGAGTAGTCACAGCCAGCCGTTCTGACAAACATTGTTTTTTGACCAATGACCATCCCTTCTCCTTGAATGGTCGGACCAAAGATTTCTAATACAGGAATCGCTTTAGCCATTGATCTCAACTCGTTTCGGCCGGTAAATGCAATAGCTTGTTGGTGTCTCCCTGACAAAGACCTGTACACAGGTCGGTCTGTTCGCTAAAGTCGATAAATATGCCGCCACTTTGTCATGTACTGTCTTTGCGACAACCTCAGTGGTTGGCATGGCGTATGGATCGTTTGATGAAAATTCTTCATGGTCATTGAGCAAAGTGTGATCGTACTGCCCATGAATGAGCTTTTTCAGCGTACTGAAATTGACAAGAAAGCCCGATTCATCTAGTTGATCTCCCGCGATCGTGATATTGATCGTGTACGTATGACCATGTACACGACTGCATGCACCTGCATCCTCTCTTGGGATAAAATGTGCTGCAGACAGATGCATATCTTTGTTCAATTCAAATAAAAATGAATGATTCGTTTGTGGATAGATTTGAGAAAGCATTTATTTCGCCTCCTTCATTTCCATATAAGTGTCATAACCGTTTTTCCGAAGCCTACAAGCAGGACATTCCCCGCAGCCATCCGAAATGATACCATTATAGCAAGTTAACGTTTCATTTTTCACAAAGTCTAGCCCATCAAGTTCATCTGCCAGTTTCCATGTTTCTGCTTTATTCAGCCACATAAGTGGTGTATGGATAACAAATGGTTTTTCCATCGCCAAATTCACTGTGACGTTGCAAGACTTCATAAACTCATCACGGCAATCTGGGTAGCCACTAAAGTCTGTCTCACAAACACCTGTGATAATATGTCTTGCTCCGATTTGATATGCAAGAATAGATGCAAAGGATAAGAACACTAAATTTCTGCCTGGAACAAATGTCGAAGGCAGCTCTCCTTCTTTTTCCTCAATGTCAATGTCATCTCTTGTTAAAGCATTTGGTGCCAGCTGATTCAAAAGAGACATATCTAATAGATGATTCTTCACACCTAACTTGTCAGCAATTCTTTTGGCTACATCAATTTCTTCTTGATGGCGCTGGTTATAATGAAAGGTAACTGTTTCTATCTCTTCAAACTGTTGAAGTGCCCATAATAAACATGTCGTACTGTCCTGTCCGCCGCTAAAGACAACGACTGCTTTTTCATTTTTCATTTCCTGTTTCCCCCTTTGCAGATCCGTACAACCCGTATAAAGCTTCATCTGAAAGGCACCTGAAAACCCCTATTAAGAAAAGACACCTTCACATGTTAATGAGGTGTCCTAGCCATAAAAAATAAAAAATGCCACATCCAAGGATACGGCAAGTCCTTAGTTTTTTATAGAGGGTTTTGCTAGAACCTCTCCCGTCTTCACGGATTTTTGTTCAATTTTCACAGAGGATAGTGTACCATATATTTTTTATTCAGGCTATCCCTTCTTTTACCTATCAAGCGATGTAGGCACTTTTTTTAGGCAAAGAAAGAGAATAAAAAAGATACTGACATAGCCGAAAATGGGGTAAACCGTTGAAATCAGTGTACCATATCCGATTTTACTGATCCCATAGCAGCATACAAGAATAAGGGATATCGTATAGATGCTTTTCATTCGTATATACGCCCTCACTTGTCTCTCTAGCCCATATAAATTACCTATGACGGATGTAAAAACTTCGCCGAAGATGACAAATAAATAGATAAGATGAATGGAGTTTGCTACTTGATACACCACTTGGGCCATTGGAATATCATATGCCTCAAGCATATCTAATGAAGAGAGGGATAAAAAGCAAGCAAGCAAAATGAGTGTGAGCATGGTGCCCCCAAGCAATGCTCCCTTTTTAATCACAGCTTCAGATGTCATTTCATTTGCTACCGGTACTAATACAGCTTGTGACAGCGCTAAATTAAAGGCACCATATGAAATAGCAGACAAAATCCATTCGCCCTCTCCCATTTGCAGCACAAGGACGTGACTTTCACCGCTGCTAAAAATAAATGAATCAAGAAACACAATCAATGAAAAGAAAATAAGCATTGGCACTACGAGTACGTTCACACCAAATAACCCTTTTGATCCTTTAAACAGCACAACGACGCTCAGAATGATCGTTAACAAAACACCATATTCCTTCGATATGCCAAGCTGCTCCTCAAAAATGGCACCTGCGCCTGAAATCATCACTGAAGTCACGCCAAGTAAAATAAAAAACATCATTACATTAATATATTGACTAGCAGCTGCTCCAAATAAAAACCGATTCATATCTTGATATGACTCCGCTTCAATTCGTTTAGAAATGAGCATCATTTTTGCGCCAAGGCCAGTAAAAATAGCGCCGCTTATCAGGATTCCCACTAATCCAATCCAGCCAAAACGAACAAAAAATTCTACGATTTCTTTACCTGTCGCAAACCCAGCTCCGACCACTGTTCCTACATATACAAAGGCAAGCTGAAAAGCGGATTCATTTGAACGTTTCATGTGACCCCTCCGCACCCATCACTTTCGATTGTCTATTAAATATCCTATGAGACAAGTTCCTTGAAAAGAAGGACAAACCATGATTAAATGCAAAAAAGGATTTTTCATCTAGCTTTGAGCAAAACAGTTGAAAGTCAAAATAGGTCAGAGTATACTATAGTCAAAGATGGTCAAACATTAGACCATTTTATTTAACATTAATTGGTCAAATAAGGTCAAACTTTATTTTAAGGAGGTCATGGCAAATGCGTTGTCAACATTGTCAAGTAAATGAAGCAACTATTCGCCTGAATATGCAAGTGAATTCTTCCCGCAGCCAAATGGCTTTATGTGAAGACTGCTACACCTCTTTGATGGAGCAGTCAAAAATGAAAATGGGACCTAACCTGTTCGGAGGAAGTTCATTCTTCTCTCAACCAACAGGACATGCCTCAAGTCAAGAGCAGCCTAAACAAAAAGGCTTACTCGACGAGCTTGGCCGGAACTTAACTAATGGCGCACATGCTGGTCTGATTGATCCAGTCATTGGCCGTGATAAAGAAGTCGCAAGAGTCATCGAGATTTTAAATAGAAGAAATAAAAATAACCCTGTTCTCATTGGTGAACCAGGTGTAGGTAAAACAGCAATCGCCGAAGGACTTGCACTGAAAATTGCAAATGGCGATGTACCAAATAAATTAAAAAACAAACAAATCTATTTATTAGATGTTTCCTCACTTGTCGCTAACACAGGTGTACGTGGTCAATTTGAGGAACGAATGAAGCAGGTAATCAAAGAATTGCAAAGTCGTAAAAACATCATTTTGTTTGTAGATGAAATTCATCTTCTTGTAGGCGCAGGTTCTGCCGAAGGATCAATGGATGCTGGAAACATTTTAAAACCAGCCCTTGCACGAGGCGAGCTGCAGCTAGTAGGTGCGACCACGTTAAAAGAGTATCGCCAAATTGAAAAAGATGCCGCACTTGAACGACGCTTTCAGCCAGTTATCGTTGACGAGCCAACACAGGTCGAAGCAATCGAGATCTTAAAGGGAATTCAAGATAAATATGTAGCCTATCATGGTGTCACCTATTCTGACGAAGCCATTAAGGCGTGCGTTCAGTTATCTTCACAGTATATTCAAGACCGCCATTTACCGGATAAAGCCATTGATTTAATGGATGAAGCAGGTTCAAAAGCGAACCTCACCCTTGATGTAACAAGTGAAGATGAACTGACAAACCGTCTTGCGCAAATCGCCGCAGAAAAAAAAGCTGCTTTAAAAGAAGAACAATATGAAAAAGCAGCGAAGCTTCGAGATGAAGAAGAAGCGATTGAATCAAGACTTCAAAATAAAACAAATCACAAAGAACATGTCGTCACAACTGAAGACATTCAAGCCATTGTGGAAGAACAAACAGGCATCCCAGTCGGCAAACTGCTAGTAGACGAACAAACAAAATTGAAAGAAATTGACATCCGCCTAAAAGCGCGAGTCATTGGTCAAGAACATGCGGTTGAAAAAGTGGCGAAAGCTGTAAAAAGAAGCAGAGCTGGCTTAAAGGCAAAACATAGACCGACTGGCTCCTTCCTCTTCGTTGGACCAACAGGTGTCGGGAAAACCGAATTATCCAAAACGTTAGCTGAAGAATTATTCGGTTCAAAAGATGCCATCATACGTTTAGATATGAGTGAGTACATGGAGAAACATTCCGTATCCAAAATCATCGGTTCCCCTCCTGGTTATGTTGGGCATGATGAAGCTGGTCAGCTCACTGAAAAGGTCCGCAGAAAACCATATAGCATTATTTTGCTTGATGAAATCGAAAAAGCACATCCTGATGTCCAGCACATGTTCTTGCAAATCATGGAGGATGGCCGATTAACAGATAGCCAAGGTAGAACCGTCAGCTTTAAAGACACGGTCATCATCATGACAAGTAATGCAGGCAGCAATGATAAAACAGTCAAAGTCGGCTTCCAGTCTGATCAGAAAGAATCGATTGAGGAACCATTACTAATTGATTCACTCAGCACCTATTTCAAACCAGAATTTTTGAACCGTTTTGATAGCATCATTCATTTTGTCTCATTAGACAAAAACGATTTAGTTCAAATTGTTGATCTTCTGCTCAATGAGCTATCAGAGCAATTAAAAGAGCAAAATCTAACCGTTCACGTTACAAACGAAGCAAAAGCAAAAATAGCAGAGCTTGGATATCATCCTCAATTTGGTGCCCGTCCATTACGAAGAACCATTCAAGAGCACGTCGAGGATCAAATGACTGAGATCTTGCTTGAAGAAGAACATCTTTCTGGTTTTACAGTTGATGTTGAACATGATGAAATTGTTGTGAAAAAAGGATAAGTACATCCTAAGGAGGATGAAAAGCTCCATCATATTGTGATGGCTAAGTTCCACCTGTAAGCTGACGCTCACCTGGCTCTTTTCTTTTACGATAAAAGAAAAGGAGGTGGATCACATGATGAACTGGAGTTATGACCTTATCAAAATCATGTATGAAGAAAAATTAAAAGAACTACTTTTAAATAAAAGCGACTCAAATTAATGAACTGGAAATTCCCTTCTATTAAAGAAGGGGTTTCTTTTTACGGTGTATAGAAAGCGGTTTCGTCAAAATTTCTTCACAGAAACTGTCTTAATTTTATATTCTGACTAAAACCCTTCTAGAACACACCGATATTAACTATAGAAAAAGATAGTTAAAGGATTTGGTGAGATAATGGACAAAACATCGTTAATTGGTATTATTTTAGCATTTATTGCACTGAGTGTCGGTATAGTTTTGAAAGGTGTGAGTCTAACCGCTCTTATCAACCCGGCGGCTATATTGATAATTATTGTCGGGACCATTGCAGCTGTTGTCATTGCATTCCCATCTAGTGAGATTAAGAAAACGCCAAAATTGTTCGGAAAAATTTTCAAAGACAGCCAGCTACCAACGATTCAAGAAATGATCCCTCTTTTTTCAAACTGGGCACAAATTGCTCGTCGTGAAGGTCTTTTAGCATTAGAAGCAAATCTTGAGGAAGTAGATGATGATTTCCTAAATAACGGCTTAAGCATGGCGGTTGATGGCCAAAGTGCAGAATTTATTCGAGACGTATTAACAGAAGAAGTCGATGCGATGTCGGAAAGACATCAGTCAGGTGCATTAATCTTTACACAAGCAGGAACATACGCACCAACTCTTGGTGTACTTGGCGCAGTTGTTGGGTTGATTGCTGCACTTGCAAACATGGGAGATATTGAACAACTAGGACACGCCATCAGTGCTGCCTTCGTTGCCACACTGCTTGGGATTTTTACTGGGTATGTTTTATGGCATCCATTTGCGAACAAGCTTAAACGTAAATCCAAAGAAGAAGTCAAACTTCGTCTTATTATGATTGAAGGCATTCTTTCTGTTCTTGAAGGGCAATCTCCAAAAGTCATTGAACAAAAACTTTCGATGTACTTACCAGCGAATGAACGTGCAAATTTTGTCATTGAAGAAGGAGAAAAACAGAATGGCTAGGAAACGTAAAAAACATGATCACGATGAACATGTAGATGAGTCTTGGCTTATCCCTTATGCCGATCTTCTGACGCTTCTTCTCGCCCTCTTCATTGTGCTCTTTGCATCTAGTTCCATTGATGCTGCAAAATATGAACAGATGGCCAAGTCTTTTAATGTTGTCTTTACTGGTGGTACTGGTGTTATGGATCAATCAAGCATGCAAAGCACTGAGGAAACCGAAAACAGTAATCAAATCAAGAAATCAGCAGAGGAAGATGAAGAAGCCAAAGCGAAATCCCGAGATCACGCGGTACTCACAAAGGTAAAAAAACAAGTGGATTCATTCATTGCAAATAAAAACCTTGAGTCTAAACTTGAAACAAAGCTCACAGATGAAGGTTTGCTTATTACAATTGAAGACAGTATTTTCTTTGATTCTGGCCGAGCGGTCATTCGTCCACAAGATGTCCCGTTAGCAAAAGAAATTTCAAAGCTGCTCGTCATTAACCCCGCACATGACATTGTCATTAGCGGACATACAGATAATGTACCCATCAGAAATTCAGAATTTAAATCCAACTGGTATTTAAGCGCCATTCGTGCTGTCAACTTCTTAAATATTCTACTAGAGAACAGCAACCTAGACCAAGAGAATTTTAGTACAAAAGGGTACGGTGAATTTAAGCCGATTACCTCAAACAATACAGCGGAAGGCAGAAGTAAAAACAGACGCGTAGAAGTACTCATTTTACCAATTGAGAAAAAAGGGAAATAAAAAAGGAAGCCAGTGGCTTCTTTTTTATATGTTTATTCTTTATGATCATATAAATGTTTTGCACGCAGTCCCACATGTTTGAGCATATCAATACAGGCATCCTGCTCTTCTTCACTTAGCACACTAATCATCTCATGGATTTCTTTCGCATGATCTGGGAAGATGTCATCAAGCAAAGCTCGTCCTTGTTCCGTAATATGTGCAAATGTCACCCTGCGGTCATCCGCACAATCCTTACGACTTAGAAGTTCTTTTTTCTCCAATTTATCGACCACATATGTGATACTTCCGCTTGCTAGTAGAATCTTATCGCCAATATGCTGTAGCGGCTGATCACCTTTATGATATAGCAATTCTAGTACAGCAAATTCAGTCGGATTCAGACCGTGCTTAACTATATGTTTGTTCATGTGATGATTAATTGAACGATAGGCACGTGATAATACAATAAATAATTTCAAAGATTTCTCAACATTAAGATTTTCCATTCTTTATCATCCTTTATAAAATGCACCCCACTAATGTGACATTAATAAAGAATAAGTAAAATGTCAACATCTTGATTCTTTATTAGCATGAAAATGAGACCAGAACGAATCACCTAATTTTTTAAAAATTACACAAGTGATCGTAATATAGATAGTTTCAATGCTATAATAAGTCTATTAGGTAAAACGTTGGAGCGATGAATGATGAGAATACTGAAAGGGTTTTGGAAGAAGGTCAGACTATACCTTATTTTGGTGATGATTCCAACCCTAATCATTAGTTATTTTATCTACGAAAAAGAAACGGAAAAAATTGATTTAAAAAACAAACAAACCGCTACAATTATGTTAAATATTCACAAAAACCAAATGAATTATTTAATTAGTGAAACAGAAGCGAGATTATCATCCCTTTCCATGGGATTTGACCAGCCATTGGAAACGAAAAAAGTAAAGAACATCCTAGATAAAATTTATAAACAAGAACCTCGTTTTTCAGGCTTGTATCTCCTAGACAAAAAAGGAAATGTAACAGCAAGCACCACACCGTTAAAGGAAAAAATCAATCTATCCTTCAGAGATTATTTTAAGCGCATTCAAGTGACAAAGCAGACCGTGATCACGGATAACTATGTGAGTAGAATTACAAAACAGCGGATTCTCTCCATTTGTGTACCAGTTTTGGATGAAAACGAACAAGTCACAAATGTGCTAGTCGCAGCCATTCAAATTGATTATTTAAAAAACATTATGAATGTATTGAATCCAGAGCTTCATTTTAAGATGCTGAACCAGAATGGCCATGTTGTGTTTACAAGTGGACCGCAGCCAGCATCAGAAAAAGGCAGCACCGTGTCTACATATTTAGATGAAAACAGCTGGAAGCTAGAGGTTTATCCTCAGCGTGCTACAACAAGTGAAGTGCTGTCTGTTATGTTGTTTCCCTTATCCAGTGCATTTATTTTATTAAATATTCTATTCACACTTGTCCAATATATCATTTTAAGAAGGCAAACCCAGCAGGAGCGTCATCAAAATGAAGCGCAAAAGCTTGAATTGATTGGAACACTCGCAGCAAGTACGGCGCACGAAATCCGCAACCCATTAACAGGCATCAGCGGATTTATACAGCTACTGCAAAAGAAGTATCATTCAGAAGAAGATCAGCTCTATTTTTCTGTTATAGAGGAAGAAATTAAACGGATTAACCAAATAGTCAGTGAGTTTCTTGTGTTAGGAAAACCAACTGCAGAAAAATGGCAGAATAATTCGGTGAAAGAAATTGTGAGTGAAATTATGCCGATCGTTTTCTCTGAGGCTAACCTTTATAATGTCGAGGTTGATTTGCAAATCAATACAATTCAAGATGTTGGTGTATATTGCACGAAGGATCACATTAAACAAGTCGTATTAAATGTAGCAAAAAATTCTCTAGAAGCTATGCCAAATGGCGGTCATTTGAAGATTGTGATTGAAGCTGAGAAAGAACATGTCATCATTAAAGTGAAAGATACGGGTGAAGGCATTCCAGAAGAGATGCTAAAGCATATCTTCCAGCCATTTATTACGTCGAAGGAAAAAGGAACCGGCCTTGGGCTTGTCGTGTGTAAGCGAATCATTTCGATGTATGGCGGGACAATCGATATTCATAGCGAAGTGAATAAAGGAACAACGGTTATGATCATTCTCCCTTCCGCTCAATCCTTTTAGCTGAAGCATACAGCCGGTTTTGCTTATGCAAGACCGGTTTTTTCATGTCAGTAAGAGGGACGATTCACAGATAAGAGACTCATTTGGGACACAAGATCATGAAAGGAGGTAACAGAATGTTTCTCATGAAAAAGAAGATGCTGGTACTCATTCATCAGATTGTCCAGTTCTTGACTGTATTTGATTGTCGTCTCACCAGTATACCCTTCCACTTGAGCAGCTTCTACCATCTGTTTTCTCTTCTCATCAATTGACATTAGCAACTGTTCTTTCCTTACATACATATTCATTATCTCAGCTCCCGCAATGAATTCATCTGCTACTCTCTAAATTTCCGACACCAAAATTATACCTTATTTGTAAATTAAATAAAATGTGCTTATTTTATTTAATTTTTTACAGCCAAAGAACTTTTACCCAAACATATCTGGGTAAACTTCAAATTTGAACAGGCAGGACTGACATATTGGATTAAACAGAATTTTATCCTATGCAAAAGATCAATATCAACTATTTTCTTTCTCATTTTATACCTAATTTCCTAAAAAAGCAGATTAAGAGATCACGTCTTGCGCTTTGTATATGTCTCGAATTTCCTTTTGCAAAACAGCCAAAATTACTTATTTTTACTGTTATGTTAAATTATACTTTTATGATAACTGATTTAGTAGTTTTTCAATATCCCAATGTTCATAAATAACCCCTTGCTTTTCTAAATAAACTGCCGCCTCTTGTTCGTTCTCAAGTAATGTGTTCTCGCATCAGCTCCAATCGGCCTTCCTTGCTCGACCTTTAAAATCGAAGGTTCTACCAGCTAAATTGACTGCATATAACGTGCGAACCCTTTCTCTTCATATGTTTTTTTTAAATAGTCAGACTTCTTTTAAATCTGCCGAAAAGTCTATACCGACAAGCTTTATTTTTTCTATCTAGTGAAAGTTTTCCAAAAATCGACGTTAAAACGGCGGGTATGTCAGCTGAAAAGTTGCCTCAGGGCAAGCAATTTTCACCTCTAATTGATAAAGGCCATTTTCACCCGATCGTTAATCCAAACGCGATATGCTCCGCTTTTCGGTCAATTTGTTCATCCGCTCGGTGTGTTTGTACATATGTTGCTGTAATTCACTCACTAGGAATCCCCTTTTCGATTGCTTCCTGCTTATGTCAATAAAAAAACCTCTTTAAGTGCTTGGTCAGCACCTTAAAGAGGTTTCGTCTCATTCATCCGAATCTTATCTCTCAGCGCTTGCTGCAAGAATTAGCACCATGCTTCATGGAAGTCAGTTGCCGGGCTTTATTAGGCTAGTCCCTCTGCCTATGCTTAATAAGAATATTCAATTTTCTTAAATATTGGCTGAATTATCGCACCATTTTTTTACGTTGACAATGACTTTTTTTCAAACAACTGCAATGAAGCGATTCGATCAGCAGCTTCTTTTAACCGCTCCTCACTTGTTAAAAGGCCTACTCTGACGTAGCCTTCACCGTGTGTACCAAAGCCATTCCCCGGCGCAACGACTACATGCGCTTTCTCTAATAATAAGTCAGAAAAAGATTCAGATGTATACCCATCAGGCACTTTTAACCAAGCAAAAAACGACCCCTTCGGTACACATACGTCCCAGCCAATCTCCTTGCATAGAGCGATCCACGTATTACGTCTTTTCTCATATCGATCATTTTGCACCTTTACGCACGTTTGATCACCTAAAAGTGCTTCTGCTGCTGCATCTTGTGTCGCTTTAAAAAGTGACACAAACAGATGCTCCTGATAAAGCTCAATGGCTTCAATCACAGACGGATTACCTGCAGCAAAACCTACTCTCCAGCCTGCCATATTAAATGTTTTAGACAATGTATAAATTTCGATTCCTGTCTCTTTCGCTCCTTCTACTTGCAAGAAGCTGATAGGCTTTTCACCATCAAATCCAATACCGCCATATGCGAAATCATGAACAACACACATCCTGTAATCTTTCGCAAAAGTAACAGTTTCTTCAAAAAATGCACGACTTGCAGTGGCGCCAGTCGGATTGTTTGGATAATTTAAGTACATCAATTTTGCCTTTTTCTTATCATCCTCTGACAATAGATTGTAATCAGGTAAAAATTGATGTTTTTCAAGCAGAGGCATGGTGACCATGTTGGCTCCAGCAAGCACGGCACCTGACCAATAATCAGGATAACCAGGGTCCGGAACAAGTAGCGTATCATTAGGATTCAGTAAGCATTGTGGCAGCTCAACAAGTCCCGCTTTCCCGCCAAATAAAATCGCAATCTCCGTCATTGGGTCAAGCGTGACGCCATATTCTCTTTCATAAAAGACAGCGGCGGCTTTTTTTAATTTTGCTGTTCCACGGAATGAGGAGTATTGATGATTTTCAGGCTTTGCTACAGCTTCCTGCATGGCTTTCACAATATGTGACGGGGTTGGCTGATCAGGATTTCCCTGGCCTAAATTAATCACATCTACCCCTTCCTGCACTTTTTTCTGTACCTTTTGGACAAGCGCTGCAAAAAACTGTTTCGGTAAATGTTTCAACACATCTGATTGTTGAAATTCCATCTCTTCACCTTCTATTCAAGTTACTTGACAATACACTCACTGTAATAGATTGTTTTATTAATTGTAAAGCCATTTCGGAAAAAAGATTGACATGTAAAGAGCAGCTCTGATAATATCTTGAATTAAGAAATACATGCAGACATGAAACAATTACATAATTGATTTCTCTTATCGAGAGTTGGGCGAGGGATTTGGCCTTTTGACCCCAACAGCAACCGACCGTTAATACCACTGTGAAGTGGGGCGCAGCAAGTAAAGCGCCAAGACAATTGTCTTATAGGGCACGGTGCTAATTCCATCAGTCGTATGTGCTGAGAGATAAGAGAGGCTTAGAGTATACACGCCATCAAGCCTCTTTCTCTCAAGAGAAAGAGGCTTTTTTATATGATTTGGAGGGGAAGTAATTGGTTACACTTACGGCATCATATGAAGAATTAACAGAGAGTTCGGCAGTTGCACTAGCAATTAGACTTGGATTAATCCAAGAAAGCAGTCATTTGACATGTACCGAAATTGGTGACGGGAATTTAAATTACGTCTTTCATATTTTTGATCACAAACACGAAAAAGGGCTGATTATGAAGCAAGCTTTGCCCTATGCAAAGGTTGTCGGGGAGAGCTGGCCTCTTACATTAGACCGTGCAAGAATTGAAAGTGCTGCACTGATCAAGCAGTCAGAGTTTGCGCCGCACTTCGTGCCAGTAGTTTATTATTCCGATACTGCTCTTGCTGTGACAGCAATGGAAGATCTATCACACTTAGAAATCGTCAGAAAAGGGCTAATTGCCGGAAAACATTATCCGCATTTATCCCGTCATGTCGGAGAGTTTTTAGGCAAAACACTATTTTACACATCTGATTTTGTTACGAATCCTAAAATCAAAAAACAATTCGTAAAGCTGTTTACCAATCCTGATTTATGTGACATCACTGAAAAGCTTGTCTTCACAGACCCTTTCTTTGATAGCGAAACAAATGACTTCGAAGAGGAATTAAGAGAAGATGCGAAAGCGCTGTGGGCTGATGTTGAACTGCAAGTTAAAGCAGCAGAGCTGAAGCGCATCTTCTTAACCTCAACTGAAACACTTGTTCATGGAGATCTTCATACAGGCAGTATTTTTACAAGTGAAAGTGAAACAAAGATTATTGATCCAGAATTCGCTTTTTATGGCCCTTTTGGATTTGATATCGGTCACTTTATTGCTAATCTACTCTTGAATGCTTTATCTCGTGAGAATGAACAAGAACAGCAGCCTCTTTTTAACCATGTTGTCAATGTATGGGCTACATTCAAAGAAGTGTTCACAAAAGCTTGGAAAGAAGACAGCATTGAAGCGTTCAGTGGATCAAACAGCTTTTTAGACACAACCTTTGACCGTATTTTAAAAGAAGCGACAGGCTTTGCTGGCTGTGAGCTTGTTCGACGAACAATTGGTTTTGCTCATGCGGCTGATCTTGATACGATTCCATCAACATCTAGAAGGCTTCAGAAGAAAAAAGGAGCTCTGGCCCTCGGAAAAACATTCATCAAACAATACCTTGCAGTGGAAACTGCGTCTGACCTCGTCGCATTATTCCAGCAATCTGTAAAGGCGTGACGGGTTTTGTCTAAAGAATTTGAAGTTCTTCGTTCCGTCGATTGGGAAAACCGAATTAAAATTTCTGAATCAACAAATATGACCGGCTGGAAACTGTGTTTGAGCACTTATATACAAAAGAAGATGTCTATTATGCAATCGTGACATTAAAAGTGTGCGGAGCACCTGCTATTGGCATTACAAAAGCTTTCAGGCTGGCACTCAGTGCCCAAGAGATTAAAACAGAAGAGATTGATGTCTTTAAAAAAGTAGTAGCTCGACTAAAGGAATATTTATATCGTGCTCGTCCAACAGCCGTTAATCTTGCCTGGGCATTAGATACCGTTTCAGCGAATAAAAATGCAAATTCCATTTTTTGTGGCAGCACCGCTTTCGACCTTTGATGTTATTCTTCATCATCTCATTTCATGTATGATTACAAAGAAAGGAATCATCACTTCGCATTATACAGAGGAGATCTATGCTCTTTTCACGGAAAGCATCACACTCTAATATAAAAAAGCGCCATGTTCTTGTCATTTAAGAGCACCATGCTCTTTTGTTTCGATCGTTTTAGCTAATATTTCTTTCTTCTGTTCCTCCGTCAAGACGTTCATTTTGACACATAGTGACGTCACGGCATACATTTTATCTTTTTTTCCCAAAAACATCCTAGCATCCCTCCTTTTTCCCTCAACCAACTTTTTTAGCTTAATAAAAGGATATGTCGCTTATCAAACATTTGGAACAGGTCAATCGATTTATTTTTTAACAAAAGGGATGCCTTCTAATTCAAGCAGAACTGCTTTCATATCCGTCTTCGTTCCTGCATAGCCTGTCAATGACCGGTCTTTACCAATAACCCGGTGACACGGAATAAAAATAGGCAATGCATTTCGCCGATTGGCTTGTCCTATAGCTCTGACAGCCTTTGGATTGCCGATCTCTTCTGCAATATCTGCATAGCTTCTTGATTCACCATACGGAATAGCAGAAAGTGCCTCCCATACTTGCTCTTGAAACGAAGAGCCTGATTGCTTGAGAGGAAGATCGAATACTTTACGATGACCGTGAAAATACTCATGAAGCTGTTTTTTCGCTTCTCGTAATACAGACGTATCTTCTTTTTTTAGATGGGCTACCTGCTTTTTTGTCATAAACGGCTCATCATCAAACATTACTTCGACGATGAAACCGTCTTTTTCTAGTATGTATATTTCCCCGACTGGTGCGCTATAGACTGTATAATACACATTAAAGCTCTCCTTCTTGTCTTTGTTGTCTCAGTGGTAAAGTGAGGTGGAAAACTGTTCCTACTCCTTCCTCACTCTCAACCTCAATGGTTCCTTGATGCTCCTCAATAATTTTATAACTGACCATTAAACCAAGTCCAGTTCCTCTTTCTTTCGTTGTATAAAATGGTTCGCCGAGACGCTTTAGTTTATCCTCTGTCATTCCGCATCCTTCATCACGCAGTGAGATGACAATATGCTCGTCGCCCTTCCGCTGAATACTCACGTATACATTTCCTTTCTGCGGCATCACTTCAATCGCATTTTTTAAAATGTTAATAAAGACCTGCTTTAATTGATTTTGTTCACAGTAGATAAGCGGAATCTCATCCAATACATTCAGGTGCATTTGGACATTGCCAAGATTGGCCTGGGCGTGCAAAAGATCCATCGTGTCTTTCACAATTTGCACCACATTTTTTTCTTCATACACAATGGCTTGCGGCTTCGCTAAAATCAAAAATTCTGTAATGATGGATTCAATTCTTTTTAGCTCTGATGTGATGACATTGAAATAGAGAGAATACTCCCCTTCAATATTTCCTTTCAACAGCTGAATGAAACCTTTTAATGCCGTCATCGGATTTCTAATTTCATGGGCAATTCCAGCAGCAAGCTCTCCGACCACATGAAGTGTATCTGATTTTCTCACCCGCTCCTCTAATTCTTTCCGCTCTGTCACATCTCTAAAGATCGCCAGATTCATGTTATGAATAATGTTGCGTTTAAAGGAGAACTCCAGTATGCGCTGATCTGGATGGTTCAGCACAAACGGAACTTCGTTGTCCATCTCATCTAATGACATCGTCTGAGCTGGCTGAGCCAATTTTTCGATCTGATATGGCGCAAGAATATGGAAAAGGCTCATTTCAGTTAAATGATCATCCTTCAGTCCAAGAAGCTCGCTCGCAGAGGGATTGACATCAATCATGCGGTATTGATTATCAAAAAGGACAATGCCATCCATTGACCCATTAAATACTTTACGGAATTTGAGCTCACTTTCGCGCAGCTCCTGCTCCATTCGCTTTCTATCACTAACATTACGTAAAATGGTTAAATGCTGACCCTCAAATACCGCATGCTTCGATGTAAATTCTAGCTCTTTGAATTGACCGTTTGCCATTCTAAACAATAGTTCTTCTCTTATTTCATGATTTCTCATATATTGTCTTATTGTTGGTCGATATCTCTTATCAGATTTGACTAGAAAATCCGTTAATTTCTTACCAATCAGCTGATGCATCGGTAATTCAAATATTCGGCAGGCTGATTGATTCGCTCTCACAATCTCCCCATCGTCCGCCCATATGATGATGGCATCCATCGCATTTTCAAATATTTCTCTAAAGCGTTCTTCACTTTTTAACAGCTTCTCTTCCATTAATCTTTTTTCTGTAATATCCCGCATGATGGACATATAAAAACCGCTCATGACATTTGATGTAATGGTCAGTTCGAATAATTTGTGCTGACCAGATTGAAGGGTCACGGGAAGCTCCCCCTTTGCTTTCCCCGTTTCTTTTAGTGACGTTAAAAGGTGATGCAAGGCAGGAAGATTTTCTTCTTCAACAAATTCATTTAAATAACGATCTGTTAAATCTGTCTTTTGAAGCTCGAAGCTTTGACAAAAAGAGTGATTTGCGTCAATCATGCAGCCATCCTGATCAAAAATGACCATACCATCAATTGCTCGGTCAAATAAATCTTTGAACAGCTGCTCATTCATGGAGCGTTCTCGTTCTAAAATTTTCTTTGACGAGATATCTCGCATGATCACAATATATTGTTCATTCACTATGTCATGCTCTGCGACAAATTCAATATATTTTGTCTCCCTATTTTCAAGCTGAATGGAGATTTCTCTTTTCAATGTTCCTTCTCGGAAAAAAATCTCGAGTGAGCAATCAATTTTATTTTTCGGGATGCCGTATAGGAAATCTAGAACGGATTTATTGAGGAGGTCTTCTTTCGGTGTCTGTACAAGCGTGCATGTCGCTTCATTGGCTTGAATAATGTTGAGGTGCTGATCAAATATAAAAATGGCATCTAACGTCTTATTTAAAAGCCTTTTCTGCTGCATCAACTCAGTTCGCAAATATTCATTCTCTTTTGCTAGTTTTCTGGTATCTTCCGCAGCGGTTACTTGCTTGCCATTGAGCGTTTCAGTCATTCTCTTACACCCCTTTTCCAGCCTCATTCCTCTACAATATTTCTACAATATTTTCATTGTTCCTTCATTCGACTCATAAAAAAAGATAACTTTTTATTTCATTTGGATGACACGATTGTATAATGAATCTCTTTTCTTACCCGTCTTTACAACCGTTCTACAATTTCACATCAAATAGCGAAATGAGCCAAAATCTATTTTAAAATGGGGCAAATGAGGTGAAGTGCACCCCAAATATTAGACACAGTCTAACATTTGGAGGTGCTTTTCTTTGGCTAAATTTACAATTGAAGATAAAATCAAAGCGGTAAAACGATACCTCATTGACCGTGAGAGCTTGCTTAGAATTGCAAAACAGATTGGCGTGAACAAAAGTATACTTCAATATT
>NZ_JAIVLB010000008.1 GCF_020524495.1 Bacillus stratosphericus
ACTACTTCTAATTGATTTCTTCTCTCTTCTTCACGTTTCGATAACATGTTCATCCCCCGCAGAATTGTGTTATTACCCTTATTATACAAAAAAGCTTGTAGACTTTGTCTACAAGCTGACCTTTCAGCATAATGGCTGAAAGGTTTTTGGTGTGAAGAAGGAAGGGAAAACCAGAAAAAAAGTAACACTTTCTCTTTGAGATTTCAATTTTCATTTATGAATATTTAATCTTGTGAAATATTTTCAAAAAGATGCCTATCGTCTTTTCTTCTTTTTCTGCTCTTTGCTCATTAATGAACAATAAGTATAAATGAGCTATACACCATTTTTTAGCAGAGTAGATTCAGAGAAAATAGAATCGCTATGAGATTGATTCATATTCTTTCAGATGAAACCACAGCATTTAAACAGTCATGGTACGGCAATGTCGAATACACTAAGACAAATTAGCGGCTCGATCGGGACGAGTTTGATCACGACGATTTATACGAATCGGACTGACCCGTTCTTTATGAATTCATTACAGGCGGCTGTATCGAATGTGGTACATCATATGGGCATTAACGATGCTTATATGTGGGTTACGTTATTCTGTGCTGCAGGTGTCATTCTTAGCTTGTTCCTGCGAGCTCTTCAAAAGTTTAAGCAGCCAAAACCACTTGTCAAAGAAGATGAACAAGGGAAATAAATGAATGATGATATGTATCGTTCTGGAACGACAAATAAAAAGAGAACCTCTCATTTCTCTTTTTATTTGCACAAAAAAACCGCCGGCTGAAGCCGTGCGGTTTTCCTTCACTCTATAAAGTGCTAAAAGAGCAGATGCTCTTAAATTACGCTTTGTTAACGTTAGCAGCTTGTGGTCCACGGTTACCTTCAACGATTTCGAAAGAAACTGATTGACCTTCTTCTAAAGTTTTGAAGCCTTCGCCTTGGATAGCAGAGAAGTGAACGAATACATCGTCTTGACCTTCTACTTCGATGAATCCGAAACCTTTTTCAGAGTTGAACCATTTTACTTTACCTTCTAACATGAAATTTCCTCCTAAAGCGATCTTAACGCTTAAATTCACTATTCTTGCTCTTACACAAACTTCAAAGACGAAAACTCTTTCAAAACTTTCTTCTTAAAGATGATACGAACAAAAATAATTACCTCTACTTTACCAGTGTTTGTGGAAAAAAACAACTGTTATACGAAAACTTTTTTAAAAATAATGAAGGCTAACAAATTGAGGAAAAAGCCTATGCCAAAGGTCTCTCAAACTTTCGTGATTTAAAGCACCTGTTAAAAGTCATAATGAGCTTGGAATCTATACAAATTTAATAGTTGATATGATTTTGTCTGATGCTCAACAGCCCAATAAGTGAAATGCAGTTCAAATGATGTTTCATGTACAATGGTGATAAACAGGCTGGTTGTTATCACGTTGCTTATCGTAATGGATAACAGCATTTTCACTACATGATTGATATGGCGTTCAGCAATCAAAAAAGTGTTGCGATTATCATCATGGAAAAAATATTAATGAATGATGAGAATGTGTAGAAAACGCTTTCTAGATTAGGCGTGATGGCTCTATTTTTTTGAAAAGTATCCTAGATCGTTCGTAAATTACATGTTAAATTTTAGGAGGTTTAACCGTTTTCGTAAAAGAACATTTTTCAAGAGAATAAAGTAAGGAGCCTTTTTCAGAAAGGCTCCTATTTGATTTATTTGTGCTCGATGTCGTTAATGACTTGCTGGATAGATTCATCATCCATCACATTCATGACACTTTCATCAATGTGAAGAGACTGTGCATAAGACTCTTTTGGCTGATGTGTTCTTGATGCTGACTGATGCTGATTCGTCTGATTTTTTGGTTGGACAGCTGTGAACGCTTGCTTGATCATTTGCCCAACTTCAGCAGTCCCTTTTGATTCTTTGTGCGAGTGAGTTTCATGACGATACGGCTCTTGATGTGGATGATTATTGTCTTTCATCATTGAAGACATTTTCATTTGAGTCATGTTTCTCAACTTTCTCCGTAATACTGGGGAGAATAATGCAATGATGGCTGTTGAAGCAGCGATCATAGCACCAGTGCTCATACCTTTTCTTTTTTTAAACAAAACGAATCCCTCCATTTGGTCGTGATGATCCTTCATCATGTTTAGGATGACCAAACGAGGCTGAATTATGAATTCATTTTGCTGAAATAGAGAATGTGTGCATAAAAAGTTGATTGTATGAAAAACCTATGAGCAAAAGGAGGGAATAATTGATGAAGAAGAAATGGATGCTTTCTTTACTACTCGTTCCAACATTAATCACCACTGGGTGTGGAATGAACAACCAAGGCAATGAGCGAAGAGGAACAATGGAGCGACAGTATGAAAATGTCACATATAAGAACGACAACATGAGACAGGATCAGCAAAATGTCCAAACACCTCAGAAGGTCAAAGTAGCAGATAAGGCGTCAGAGCTTGTAGCCAACATGCCTGAAGTGAAAACAGCTAACGTGCTTGTCACAGGGAAAAATGCATTTGTTGCAGTCATGCTTGAAGGTAATAAAAGCGGCGATGTGACAGAAGATTTGAAAAGCAAAATTTCAGACAAAGTAAAATCAACGGATCAAGAAATTGATAACGTATATGTATCCACTAATCCAGACTTTGTTGATCGTATGGAAGGGTACGGAAAACGTATTAGAAGCGGAGAGCCTATTTCAGGATTCTTCGATGAATTTACTGAAACCGTTAGACGCGTCTTTCCTGAATCAAAATAGCTAAGACAAAAGCCGTATGTCATATGCGGCTTTTTTGTTTAGAACCGCACCTTGTATAACTGACTGCATAAAGTAAAAAATATATCACCTCTTGTTGATCTTTGTTTCTTCATATCAAGAGAAAGATGTTGCAGGATGAATTCAGGTGGGGAGTAAATGAAAGAAAAGCCGTCATTGATTCATAAAAAGCTTGTAGGCGGAATGATTGCAGCAGGTCTTATTTTTTATGCTTTCACCGCTTACTTGATTTATGTTACGTTTCAGCTGACAGAACAATATTTAAAGCAGGATTTTTCTCCTAAAACGGTATTAACGGAGGGACTCAATAAGCAAGTCTATGAACATATCAGAATCTACTATGCAGAGGAAGAGGATGAATTTGTCGACCTGACAATAGAGGCACTGGATCAGGCAAAGAAGAGAACCGCGTCGGTGCTTCAGTTTGATACTGACAAACCTTTAGACATTATTTATTTTGATGATAAAGATACGATTGAACAATTTGCTGGTATCAAGCATATTACGGGTTTTTACTCTGATGATAATCAAATGATTGGGTTATACCCAAATAAAAGAGAGGAATTGTTAAAGAAAGAGACACTACCTTTGTACTTTTTCAATACGCTATTCATTCATGAGTATGCTCATTTTGTTTTCTATGAAAAGGTGCATGCATACAAGGTGTCTCCAGTGATCTTTCCTCTTTGGTTCCATGAAGGAACAGCAGAATGGACGGCTTATGACGTGTTAAACGCCACGTCTGAACGGTTTGACGTCATCCCTTTTCAATCTCTTTATTCTGATCAAGATTGGCAAGAATCTCGTATGAGCTATGAGACGGATGTTTATTTACAAAGCTACTATATGATCTATGAGCTAGTGCAACTTTTCGGACGAAACATCATACATGAGATCATGGAGGAAACGGCAAAAACCGGCCGTTTTGATAGAGGCTTTGAACATGCGACAGGACAGCGTCTCACAGACTTTGAAGAACAGTTTAAGGTAATTTATCAAAGGAAAAACAGCTGACCGGAGAAATGGGTCAGCCGTTTTTTGTTTAATGAAGTGTTTTTTGCTGATTGGCTTTGCTTGGCGGCATTTGTACTTGCCCCTGCAACGGAACGAAAGTAGATGTCATGGCTTGCATATCTTGGCTTGAAAGCTGAGGAACTTGATAGTAGCCATGTTTGTTTTGATACAAGAAAATTTCATACGCCATTTCGATAAAGTTCGGAATTTGTGCTGCAAGCACACGTCTGACAACAGGATTGGTTACTTCTAATGCTGTCATTGAAAGTAACCCTGCGTGTGATTTGACTAGGCCGAGCATATGCCCTGTGATGCCTGAGTCTTTTATATCTTGTAATGACTGATTGGGCTTTTTCGGCTGAGAAGGTTTGATCCCATACGTCACCTGCGTTTCTTCTTTCATCATATAAGTGGCAGTTTCTTCACTAGGCTTTTGTCCAGTAGAAAAACAATCTACAGTGACATTGTACTGGGACAAAACAAATTCATATTGTCGATCTAAGATGTCGGATAATGCTGGATCTTGGATAAATTCACGTAAGATCATATATTGATCCAAAATATTGATCGTACCCGCTAAAATTTCATGTAAATCGAATAACTCATGCCCGCCATGGTTGAATTCAGGCTGGGGGGCATTTCCCTGAACGGATGGTTGCTGATCGTTTTGCATAGAGATTCCTCCTTCTGTTTATATATTCTGTATTAATATGAGGATGTTTTCCTTCTTTCATGCAAAAAACATTATTTACAATTAGAGGGTTTTCTTCCTTTTTGTCGAAAAAAAGTATCATACGAATGAACATGGGGGTACCAGATGCAGGACAAAATCATTAATCGTTTGATAGAAGACGAACATGTGCAAGCACCAGTGATTGGCATTGGTGTTTCGCCATTTGATCAGCATCATCTTGAGGCTTTTTTTCAATCGTTTTCACACGAGCTAAGTGCCTCTTTTATTGTTGTCCAAAATCGTGTGACGGGCGGTTGTATAACAAATGTGGAAGCACTTGTTTTAACGATTGGCTACCGGGCAAAAACGATTAAACATGGTGAGAAAGTCATGAAAAACACGATTTATTTTTGTCCGCAGGGTGCGGTTGTGACATTGACAGAAGACAAGCGGTTGCACATATCACAGCAGCTTTCAACTGCTCAGACATGCTCTGTCAACACGTTGTTTCAGTCGCTTGCCAATGTGCAAAAGGAAGAGGCCTTTGCCATCTTTTTTCAAAAAGGCTTTTGTGTGGGGAATGGTTTGCTTCAATTGGTTGATCAAGGTGGTACAGCCTTATCATGTAGTGAGACAGATAGTAGACTAGACAGTATATATCATCAACATTTTAAAGACCCTTCTACCCTTGCAGTATATATTAGCAATATCATAAACCTCTCACATGTCGATGTGGCAGATCCCGTGTTGGGAAGAATCGTTGAACGTCTTGAAATGCATAAAGGTATTGCCTTTTCACCTTATGAAAAGCAAAAAATGCTCTCTGTCATTCAAAAGAGAATGCGAAGTGCAAAACAGCCAATTTCATTATTGTCAGAGTACGATCGTTTATTAGAAATAGAACCAGATGAGCTAGATCACTTACATGTACAGCTTTTAAGCGGCATGACTTCTTTTTTTAGAGATATGGAAGCTTTTCGTATATGTGAACAGACAATCATTCCGTCGATTATTGAAAATACGATAAAAAATGGGAAAGCTCGATGCCGCGTTTGGATCGCTGGATGTTCTACAGGGGAAGAAGCCTATTCCTTTACAATTTTATTTTTAGAAGAAATGAAGCGAAGACAAGTGTCAATTGAACTTCAAGTGTTTGCAACTGACATTAACCGGAAAGCCATTCAAACTGCAAGTAAAGGTCTTTACTCGGTAGAGTCTATGGCAAAGATGCCTGAAAAATGGCGGGCGCAATATTTCGAAAAAAAAGGTGACGCTTTTATTGTGAAGCAATCGCTTAGAAAACATATTGTCTTTGCTCCTCACAATTTATTGATCGATTCACCTTTTATCCACCTCAATTTTATCAGTTGCCGAAATGTTCTCATGTACTTCCAGCCAGAAGTACAAAAACGAGTATTGTCCGGATTCCAATATGCTTTAAAGGATCAAGGAATGTTGATATTAGGGCCAAATGAAACTGTACCCAATATCCCTCGTTTGTTTCATTTGTTAAATGAAAAATGGAACATTTACACCCACTCAAACGTTCCTAAATACAATGTGTATTCGAGGCATGACGCGTGTCCTGTAGAGTTAAAAGAACGAGCTGCACAATATATGAAAGAAGTAAGCGAGGATTATGACGAATACTTGGTGATCAACGATTGTGACAAAATTTTGGCAATATCAAATGGCGCCTATTCTTACTTAGAGCATATAGAAGTGTCAGGTCAATCATGTGAACATGTGACACCTGATTATATGAAAGAGATGTTGAGCCAAACCTTTCAAAAAGTGTGGACAGAAGAGACTGAGGTTGTATTTCAGCATGTCCTCATTTCGGAAAAAGGCAGAAAGCAGTATGCCGATTTTAAAGTGAAAAGTTTTGATCGCCGTTTTAAAGGAGTATATATCATGCTCATTCGGCTAAATGGAAGAGGAAAGAATCAACAGAACGGCAGGGGTAAAGGATTGTCAGAGCAGAATTCAGTCTATCAACAGCGTATTGTCGATTTAGAAAATGAACTCAACGAAGTGAAACAAAAGGAGCAAGAAGCAAGGGCTCAATTATGGGAAGAACTGTATCGACCCTCTGTGAAGCCGGAGTTTGCTACGTTGTTTGTGGACAGGGACATGAATATTCGCTTTAAAATTCCTACATCTGCCTCTTTATTCACTTCAGCTCAAAGCCGGCCCCAGCAATCCTTTCAGTCGATGGCTAAAAAGCTCACACAGGAAAGGCTGTATGATGATATTCAATCCGTCATATCGGACAGGCATGTCATCGAACGTGAAATTAAAACGAACGAAGGGGAGCAATTTACCGTTCATATGACACCTATTTATGATCAGGATCATGAGGAAGTAGCGATGACATGGATTAAGATGACGGAAATGACGAAAATCAAGCAGGCGCTTCCTCTTGCAGTGACAGCACTTGATAACAGCCATATTCATATTGTTGTCGCAACAGAGGAAGGCACCATCCAATACGTAAATCAGCGCTTTTGTCAGTTTGTACAGCAGCATCAGTATGATCTCATCGGCAAAGATATTTTTTCTGTCTATCATTCGTTGTGTCAATGTGATGATTTAGTGAAGCAATGGGACGTTTGTTTAAGAGAAGGAAGCTGGATAGGTGAGCTTTACTTTCAGGATTTATCAGGGTGCGAACGATGGGAGAGAGTTTCTTTACACCGAATTGATGACAAGGACAAAATGCAGTCAATCGTGATGCGTCTTTCGGAGGATATTACAAATCAAAAGCAGTCAGAGAAAATGCACATAAAGTCCGAAATGCTTTTGGCAGTTGGTCAGCTTGCAGCGGGCATTGCTCATGAGATCCGCAATCCGCTTACGTCATTAAAAGGCTTTTTACAGCTGATGATTCAAAGTAAAAAGTACCAAAAGGATTATGCAGGTGTAATGATGTCAGAGTTTAATCGACTCGAGGCAATTATTAACGAATTCATCATGCTCACTAGAAGCAAATCTGTGAAATTTGAGCCAGTACATGTCAACGTTCTGATCGAGGAAGTCATTATGGTCGTTGGATCCCAGGCGGTATTAAAAGGAGTGTCCATTCAAAAGGATCTTTCTCCAGCGCTGCCAAGCATTCAAGGCATACCAAATGAATTAAAACAAGTTTTCCTTAACATCCTTAAAAACGGTATAAAAGCAATGGATGGCGTGACAGGTGTCATCCAAGTGATCTCAGTACTGAAAAATAATCAAATGATGCTGATATTTGAAGACCAAGGAAAGGGCATATCAGAAGACGAAATGGGAAAACTGGGCGAGCCTTTTTATAAAACGAAAGAAAAAAGAACAGGCCTTGGATTGATGCTGACAATTAAAGTCATTGAAAGTCATGGTGGAACCATTCGTTTTGAAAGTAAAAGCTTTGAGGGAACACGGGTGATTATTACGTTTCCAATGAGTAAAAAGAGATAACTTTTACAAGAAATCCATTCAGCATCAATATTTACTTTGTACACTATGAGAGATAAAGTTAAAGGGGAGAGAGCCAATGAAACGTAATCAATCAATTCGAACGATCTGTTGTTTGGTTTTGGTGATATTTAGTCTGCAATCCTTACTGCCTAGCATGATGACAGTAAAGCAGGTCAGTGCATCTGAGAAGAAGGAAACTGTGTGGAAACAAAAGAAGCCAATGAAAATCCAAAAAGCCCGTGAGCTGATAGGAGAGACGGTAACGGTGAGCGGAATTGTGACAGCAGATCAGTCCGCTATTGGAAATGGAAAACTATCCACGTATATTCAAGACAAAACAGCAGGCATCAATATTTATTCCTCGCAGCCCAAACATTTCCCAGAATTGAAAGCCGGTATGAGGGTGACGGTGACTGGCAAGGTAACGTCTTATAAAGGGTTGATTGAAATTGTGCCATCTCAAGATCGGCTGAAGATAGATGCTATCCATCAACCATTGCCAGCACCGAAGCGCGTCTCCATTAAACAATTGGAAACCGATCATGCAGGTAAATATGAAGGAAGACTTGTGAAGGTAAAAGGCTACGTGGAATCAAAACCGAAGCAGCCTGCTGCCGGTGGATACAATGTGGTCTTGATAGATAAAAAGTATCGCAGTACTGTCCTTAGAGTCATGGTTGATACAGTTGCAATTGATCAAGTCAAGATGGGGAAATGGTATGAGTTTACAGGAGTTTTAAGCAGGTACGACACGCTGCAGGTGCTTCCAAGACATGAGGCTGATATCAAACTGCTGAAACGTCAGCCAAAGCCGCCAAAAATGAAGAAAGAATATCAAGCAACTGTTGACCGTGTTGTGGATGGAGATACCATTCATTTAAAAAACCCTGTACTAGGTACAACAAAGGTGCGCTTTGTCAATATGGACACGCCTGAAACCTACCACAATCCAAAAAATGAATTAGATCAAAACCAACTGCGTTTTGGAAAGCAAGCGACAGATTATTTAAAAACACTACTCTCAAGCGGTGATAACGTCACATTAAGCATTGGCCCTAAAGCAAAAGATGGCTATGGGCGTCTTCTAGCTCAAGTGAAAACAAAAAAAGGGATCAACACGAATTTAAAGCTTGTGATAGAAGGATATGCCACTACTTATTTCATCTGGCCTGTTGGAGATAAAAAAGACTACAACATGTTCCAACAAGCAGTAAAAGAAGCGAAGAAAAAAGGGCTGGGTATTTGGAATGAAGCGGACCCCCTGCTAGAACAGCCGTTTGAATTTAGAGCACGCGAGCAGAAAAAAGGACTTACACGTTATGTTGGTGATTCATCTGCAAAAACCTACGTAGCCCCTGATAGATGGAAAGAGATAGAGGTAGATAAACGTGTCTTTTTTGCTTCTAAAGAAGAAGCAGAGCAGGCAGGGTATCAGCCGGCAGAAGAGTCGGGCGAATTACCATTCATCATTTTAAGCATAAATGATTTACATGGAAAAATTGATCAACAATACAAGCTAGATCTGAAAGGGATGGCAGTAAACGAATGAACGGACGAATGGATTATGTGGCTTATATGAAAAAACATATACGATTACTGTCCATGTAGGGAATATGATTGGTGAAGCCCTATCTTCTCTTCTTCAAGATGAACCAACTGTGGAATTCATGGAGAACATTGGATTTGATGTCGGCACAGTCGGAAACCGTGAATTTGATGAAGGAGTAGACGAGTTATTACGTATTTTAAAAGACGGAGAGCATCCTAAAGACACAAAAGGGTATGACAGCCAGAACAATTAATTCGCTTGTTTGTGCGAACTGTGAATACAAGGATTCTGGCAAACCCCTTTTACCTACCTATGAAATCAAGGATGTCAAAGGAATCCCTGAGGCATTTATCGGTGTAGTGACCTAATCTGCCGCAGGAATGGTGATGCCAGAAGGGATTAAAAACATTCAGTTTACATTAATATTCAGCCATTCGGCAATGTTTTAAAGCTTGAGATTAAGGGGAAGGACTTGGTGATATCATTGAAGCCTAAATATCTCCTCAATTTGGTCCAGATTATAGTATTTCTGATCCGTTAACATATAAAGTAGTCGACTTGAAGCTGTCAGATGGTTCTCCAGTTGCTTTCGATCAATCGTATACACTCACGGTGAATAACTTCATAGCCACTGCAACTGAATAAGCCGACTAGGGAAAATCCTGAAACCGGCCCTGAAGGTATAGAAGCAACCGTCGCCTTTGTTAAAAGTTTTGAGACGCTTCTATTGTGTATCAAAACGAAGGTCTAATGCAACAAGCAAAACAAGAAGAAAGGCAGCAGCAAGCTGAAGGCGCATCATCTAAGAAAAGTGTAATTATTTATAAAACGAAGGAGTTTAAGCATGAAAAAGTGGCTTGCACTTACTGTAATGACAGCAGGTATTGCGCTGCTAGGCTGGGGAATGTGGCAAATCGCCTCTACTCATCTTCAAACAGCACAATCATTAGAGGAAGCGAAGAAGGTCATAGCGGTCGATCAAGGGATAACAAAGAAGCAGTTTGCTCCTAAAGTAGGCAAAGCCTCTGGCATTCTCACGATTCCGAAATTAAAAGCAGACCTTCCTATTGTCGAAGGAACGGATGCGGACGACCTTGCCAAAGGAGTGGGGCATTACAAAGGCAGTTATTATCCTGATGAGCATGGACAAATCGTTCTGTCAGGTCACCGTGACACGGTATTTCGACGGACAGGTGAGCTGGACATTGGCGACCAATTGAAAATTACTGTGCCGTATGGGGAATTTGTTTATGAAATCACTTATACGAAAATTGTGGATCAGCATGATACATCCATTATCACCTTGCAGCATGAAAAAGAAGAGCTGGTGCTGACCACATGCTATCCATTTCATTTTGTCGGTAATGCACCAGAGCGGTACATTATTTATGCAAAAAGAGCATCTGTATAATAAAAAAAGAGATTGTATATGATCAGCAAGCTCTTATTTTATTGGATCATGTTGTCCATTAGTTCGGCCATATCAGGTGGAAGCGGCGCATCTATGGTCAACTGCTCACCTGTCAATGGGTGTTTCATCTCTACTTGTTTGGCGTGAAGGGCACATCGATTGATACGATCACGCAGACCGCCGTATAATGTATCTCCAGCTAAAGGATGCCCGAGGCTGCTAAGATGGACACGAATTTGATGCGTTCTTCCCGTCTCTAATTGAAGCTGAACGGCTGTCATCTGAACGTGTGTATTTAAGCCAATGACTTGAAAATGAGTAACGGCGTTTTGGCCATTAGGGGAGACTCTTCGTCTGACTGCATGGTGTTTATTGCGGCCAATTGCCGCATCGATGGTTCCTTTCTTTTTCTTAAACAATCCTTCTGTGATGGCGATGTAAGTTCTGGTAATCGTTTTTTTAGAAAGCATTTGATCAAGTATAGCATGCGCTAACCTGTGTTTTGCAAAAATAACTGTGCCGGTTGTGTCTTGATCTAGCCTGTGGATATGTCTCACCCGCTTTTCTTCCCCATTAGCTTGAAAATGAAATGCGACAAGATTGGCAAGTGTGCCAATTTGCCCTTTTTTATTCGGGTGCGTCGGTCGTCCAACTGGTTTTTGAACAATTAATAAATGCTCGTCCTCAAACAAAATCTCTAATTCACCGTACTCTGGCGTAACATCACTTTCTTCCGTTTCAAATAAATCGATGATGATCTGGTCACCTGTACTGACTTTTACCGCGTGACGGGCAGGCTTTTGATTTAAACGTATTTTTTGGTGCTCCATCCAAAAATGGGTGATCGGTTTAGAGGCAGACACTTCGGCTTTTAAAAAATGACTTAATGAAGTGTTATGATAACGATCATCTACTTTTAGTGAGAGTGTATGTCCTTTTATGTCATGATTTCCGTTCCTCTCTTTGGGTTTATATAGGAAACACTTACCTTGGCGAATGCCTTTTTTTCTGTGCTATTCTGAATGGAGAAATAACGACAGAGAGGTAGATGTCACGTGAGATTAATGAAAGCTGCTACAGACCTTCAGGAGCAGGCAATTGAAGAAATATCAAAGGAGTTTGAAGATCTTTTATCCCATTTTGTAAAGGGAGAACAAAAGGAAGCCCGTCAAAAGGAGCGACCGCTTACATTCATTGATGGAGTATATAATGGTACAATGGATGATGCTTTTCGTATTTTATCAGGCCTTCAGCTTGTACATATCATTATTTTAAAGCCTAAACGTCATATAACAAAACAAGATCGTGAGTTATTCGCGCGGAACCGGGAACAAGTCAATGCGTGCGGCTTCTTTTTTCCATTTGACTTAGACGATTTTGAGAGCCGTCTCCTTCAAAATGCGTAAAAGTTGGTGTGAACTTCCTTGTTAACTTACAGGGCGGCCGCACATACTATTTTTAAGGAAACGGAGAAACCTTCATGATCCTGTAATACCAAACCCGCTCTTTTTCACCATTATATATTCTCCACGAATCGGAGCGCTTGGATCTCTTGCAGAATGAATCGAACATGATAGGAGCCTGACAAAACGTTGCAGGCTCCTTTTATACATAATCATTTTAGCAGACATTCATCTTTGAAAGTCAATTTTATTCACGATATGATAGCAGTGAGTATCATTTTAAGACTTTTGTAAAAAGGAGTGGCGTCGTTGGTAAAGGCGATTATATTTGATTTTGACGGTTTAATTTTAGATACAGAAACACATGAATATGAAGTTCTGAAAGAAATGTTTAAGGAGCATGAATCAGAACTGCCTCTTTCTGTCTGGGGCAATGTCATTGGGACGCAGGCAGGATTTAAGCCATTTCAATATTTGGAAGAGCAGTTAGGGAAAACGTTGAATCATGAGGCACTCACAGCGGACCGACGTTCACGTTTTCAAAAGAGAATAATGAACGAAACAGCAAGACCTGGGGTAGAGGCTTATTTAGAAGCAGCAAAGGAGCTTGGAATTAAGATTGGTCTGGCCTCTAGCTCAGACTATAAATGGGTGTCTGATCATCTGAAGCAAATTGGTCTTTTCGATTACTTTGAATGTATCCGCACGTCAGATGATGTGAAAGAAGTTAAACCAAATCCAGAACTTTATTTGCAAGCAGCAAGCTGCTTAGGTGTAGAGCCGGAAGATTGTGTGGCATTTGAGGATTCTGTGAATGGTTTAGTCGCTGCCAAACGATCAGGCATGCAATGTGTCATTGTCCCAAACAAAGTGACGAGCACCCTACAATTTGAAGAATATGATTACAGATTAGAATCAATGGCTGAAATTGAATTGCTCCAGCTTTTCCATCAGCTTGAAAAAAAGGGTCAGTAAGGGGGCAAAAACATCATGGCAGAAAAACTAGATTTAACGCGGTTTGAAAAAAGAATGGTCATTCGTAATATAAGGGAAGAAGACATTGACCGGATCATTGCTTTGCAAGAAGTATGCTTTCAGGGTATGGACCCTTGGAAAAGAGAACATCTTGAAAGTCATCTCGAATATTTTCCGGAGGGACAGTTTTGTGCAGAATTCGAGGGAGAAATCATCGGCTCTTGTTCAAGCTTATTAATTAATTTTGATGAATACGATGATCGGCATACTTGGCAGGACATTACAGATGATGGGTACATCACAAACCATAACCCTGATGGAATGAATATGTACGGAATTGAAGTCATGGTTAGTCCAGAATACCGACGCATGAAAATTGGTCATCGTTTGTATGAAGCAAGAAAAGATTTAGCGAGAAGATTAAATTTAAAAAGCATTATCATTGGCGGACGCATTCCAAACTATCATAAATATCAAGAAGAAATGACGCCTCGCCAATATGTGGAGCAGGTCATGCTGCACCAAATTTACGACCCCGTTTTATCTTTTCAGCTGTTAAATGAATTTAGCCTGATGCGGATTAATCCTAATTACTTGCCTGACGATAAAGCGTCTAGCACATATGCGACGTTAATGGAATGGAACAATGTTGATTATCGCCCTCAATCAAAAAGATATTATAAATCAGCCTTCCCGGTCCGAATATGTGTGATTCAATATGCGATGAAACAAATTCATTCATTTGAGGAATTTATGAATCAAGTGGAATATTACGTAGATGTCGCATCAGATGCGTCAGCTGACTTTGCCGTTTTTCCAGAAATTTTTACAACGCAGCTGATGTCTTATTTAGAAGAGAGATCACCAAGTCTTGCGGTGCAACGGATCACTGAATATACCGAGGACTACATTAATTTGTTTACAGATCTCTCTGTGAAGTACAACATTAACATCATCGGTGGTTCCCACTTCGTTGAAGAGGAAGGGAAAATCTATAATATCGCCTATTTATTTAGACGTGATGGAACCATTGAAAAGCAATATAAGCTTCACATCACCCCGAATGAAAGAAAATGGTGGGGAATTTCAAGCGGTGATCAAGTGAGGGTGTTTGATACAGACTGCGGCAAAATTGCGATCCAAATTTGCTACGATATTGAATTCCCTGAGCTTGCTCGGATTGCTGCTGACAAAGGCGCTAAAATTATTTTCACCCCTTTTTGTACAGAAGACCGCCAAGGCTATTTAAGGGTGCGTTACTGTGCGCAGGCTAGAGCGGTTGAAAATCAGATTTATACGGTGATTTCTGGAACTGTCGGAAACCTTCCACAAACAGAAAATATGGATGTCCAATATGCACAGTCCGCTATTTTTGCACCATCTGACTTTGAATATGCAAGAGATGGCATTGTCGGTGAGTGTAATCCAAATATTGAAATGGTCGTCGTCGGTGATGTCGACTTAGAAATTTTAAGAAGACAGCGGCAAGATGGTACTGTGCGTCAATTAAAGGACCGACGCAGAGACGTGTACCATATCGAATATAAGAAATAACCAAAACAAGTGCCTCGTTGTAAGAAAAACTTGCAAATTTTTCATGCTTTTCCTGCCTGCAATAACTTCTTTTCCTGTTTTTGAAAAGTTCAACGTTTTGTTTAATGGTGTCATTGATTGAAGGACGCTGAAAGTCACTATGTGTTGTTACCTGCTTTTTTTGAACAGGTACAGCAGCATCAGCTGTCTGTGTAAATGGTAAAGCGAATAAAATGACTATAGAGGAGAGGACCAAAGATTTTGTGATTGTTTTCATTTAAAAAACTCCTAGTTTTTTTAGTATTGTGTTTCGAGATTTATTATATATTTTTTTAAATAAGGTAACGATTTTAACCGCTTATTTTTTATGTGCAAGGGATGCCGAAGCAAAAGACGAATATACTGAAAGGAGATCATATGTTCAAAAAGGAGATCATATGTTCAAAAAGGAGAGGAACATGGGGCGACAATCTAAACATCTGTATATCAATTTGCCGGTAAAGCATGTCAAGGAGTCAAGGGCTTTTTTTGAGCAACTGGACTTTCATTTTCATCAGCAGTTTACGAATGATCAGGCCGCTTGTTTGGTCATTGATGACACGGTCACTGTTATGCTGTTATCTCTTAAGCATTTTCAATCCATTTCAGAGAAACAATTGGTGGATGCAAGGCAGGCATCAGAGATGATTATCTCCTTGCAGGTGAATTCAAGAGAAGAGGTCGATGAGCTGGTGGAGCAGGCAATCGCAGCAGGCGGTTCACCGTTTAAGGAAAAGCATGATCTTGATTTGATGTATGGATGGAGCTTTCAGGATCTTGATGGTCATTTGTGGGAAGTGTTCTATATGGATGAGGAGAGAAGCGACCTTTTATAAGGGTGCTTCTTTTTTATTGTTAATCAGTGGTATGATAATGAGAAAATGAAAAGAATAAGGAACTCTTCTAAAAAAGGAAAGTAGGTGCAGCATGGAGTTTTTACTAGTCTTAATGCCAGTGTTCGGAATTTTCCTTATAGGGTATATCGGGCAGAAGGCAATTGGTTTTGACATACATACGCTCTCATCAATGTCTTTATATTTAATGTCACCGTTTCTTGCGTTTGAAACCTTTTATCAAAATAAAGTATCGATGGACTATGTGTACTTATTCATTTTTGTCGTAGGGCTCTGCCTTTCACTTGTTTTATGTGTCTTTATTTTATCTCGTATTTATGGTTATTCGAATGAAACATATTGTGCAATGGTTTTGTCGTCATCATTTATGAACAATGGAAATTATGGTACACCCGTTGTGTTGCTTGTCTTTGGAGCAGCTGGTTTAGATATTGCGATCGTTTTGATGGTCCTTCAGCAGCTTGTGATGAGTACAATTGGCATGTATTATGCAGCGAAGGGAGGAGAGGATGCAGGAGATCTAAAGGTCGTTTTGAAAAAAGTGCTACGCATGCCGGTTGCTTACGGGGCGCTCATCGGTCTATTATTTCAGCTCATTGACCTTTCATTACCTAAAGAGCTCATGACGGGTGTTCAGCTCGTTGGGGATGCCGCTATACCGACGATTATGCTCATTTTAGGCATGCAGCTTGCTGTCATTTCTTTTAAACAAGTGGATTATCGCAATATTTCCTATGCCGTGCTGTTGAAGTTATTTATTTCACCAATGATCGCATTCGGATTTACTCTCATTTTACCGGTAGATGATTTAGTGAAGCAAATTATGATCTTAGTTGCAGCTATGCCAACAGCAGCGAATACAACGCTGATGGCTGTTCAATTTCGAACGAAGCCTGAGCTTGTCTCAAGCACGACTTTTCTTAGTACGATCTTAAGTATCGTCACTTTACCTGTTTTATTATGGTTTTTATCCATGCACCCTCTGGGATAGGGGACGGCAAACAAAGGGGGACATATGAATGAATACAGATGTCATTTTCAAGTGAGTAATGTGATGAAAACGAAGCATTTTATGCATGTGAACATATTAGCTAGGGTAATGTGCTGTTTCCAGGTTAAATGGCTACATGTGTTAATGAGCTTTTATTGACCCCTCATCCGCAAATGGATATATTGGATCAAGTATATCAGCACTTGAGGGTGATTCTTCTAAGCAAACGGAAGAGCTTGTCATGAGCTACTTACAGCATGCTTCATTGCCAAAAGGAGACGAAGTGTCTCAAAAGCAAGAAAGGCAGAGAATTGGAAAGAGCATGCGGAGAAGGCAGCAAACGAAATTAGACAACTATATGATCGGGAACAGCTTCATGGAACAGTCATCAATTTTGGGATTGGTCAATATTGTGAGCAGTTTCAGCATAGGAGAACAAGCTTTCAAGCACCGAAATGCCAGGCGCTTGAATTTGAGATCCTCGCTTATGAATTTCTGCAAGGAAATCGTCATTAACTAGCTTTGTTAGATTTGCCAAGGCAACAAACGATCTGTCTAATGTGGTCTGCCCAGCCCTTGGATCTCTTTAACAGGTGGTCTTGATTCAGTTTCATATGTCTCACTTTTCATCCATATAATGAATGGAGAGACAGTGTACTGACCTGTCTAAGCATTTTTAGTGATGAAAACGGGTACGTGGGGGCGTGGGAAGATGAAAATACATGAGCAGGCTCAAAATCTTCAGGAAAAAGACGATCAGTTGATCTGGCATCATATGAAAGGGAAAAACAAGGAAAATGAAAGCATGGTTATTCACGAGGCAGACGGCGCATGGGTGACAGATATTCATGGAAATCGATATTTAGATGGCATGTCAGGACTTTGGTGTGTGAATGCCGGATATGGCCGAAAAGAGCTTGCAGAAGCGGCGTATAAGCAATTAATTAAGATGCCTTACTATCCGCTTACACAAAGCCATGTACCAGCGATCAAGCTGGCTGAGAAGCTCAATGAATGGCTTGGCGGTGACTATGTGATCTTCTTTTCCAACAGCGGTTCTGAAGCCAATGAGGCCGCATTTAAGATCACAAAACAATATCATGCGCAAAAAGGAGAGAGTACACGCACAAAATTCATCTCCCGGTATCGGTCGTATCACGGCAATACTGCAGCAGCTCTTGCGGCAACGGGTCAAGCGCAGCGCAAATATAAATATGAACCATTAGGACAGGGCTTCATCCATGTCGCTTCACCTGATCTGTATCGGTACCCTGAGGATCAAGAGAATTTGGCAAGTGCTACGGCGATTGATCAAGTGATGACGTGGGAATTAAGTGAGACTATTGCTGGGGTCATCATGGAGCCGATTATTACGGGAGGCGGTATTTTAATGCCGCCAGAAGGGTATTTGAAAAAGGTAAAAGACATCTGTGACGCGCATGGAGCGCTCCTCATCGTGGATGAAGTGATATGCGGCTTTGGCCGGACAGGAAAGCGATTTGGTTTTATGCATGAGGAAGTAAAGCCGGATATCATCACAATGGCGAAAGGGATCACAAGCGGCTATTTACCGCTTTCTGCAACGTGTGTCAAGCGGGAAATCTATGAAGCCTATGCAGGAGAAGATACGTATGATCGGCTGCGTCATGTGAATACATTTGGTGGTCACCCAGCTTCCTGTACGGTTGCGCTTGCCAACCTTGACATCATGGAAAACGAGCAGTTGGTTGAGCGCTCCGAAACACTTGGTAGAGACATGCTTGATCGTTTGCAAGCGTTAAAAGCGCATCCATTTGTCGGTGATGTCAGAGGAAAAGGATTGCTGTTTGGCATTGAGCTTGTGCAGAATCAGCAGTCTAAAAAGCCAGCTAATCCAAGTGTTGTTGGTCAATTGATTGCAGAATGTAAAAAACGCGGGCTGATCATTGGGAAAAATGGAGATACGGTGGCTGGCTATAATAACGTTGCTCAGCTTGCACCACCACTGAGTATCACAGATGAAGACGCTGCATTCATCATCAACACCTTAAAAGAAAGCATGGCACAGCTATAGCAGAGAGACTTCTCTGCTTTTTTCTATAAACGAAAAGCCTATTCATTAGACAAAAGATCTCTTACTCAAGTTGCTAGGTCAAATCGACAATGGGCACACTAGGTGTATTGAAAAAAAGAAGATATTCTATTACTGTAGGAGAAGTGAACCAATACAATTTAGAAGGAGACGGCATATGAGTTTTCATGATCAACCCATTCTACCTGCTGTTCGCAATATGAAGCAATTTGAGGAATTTTTAAAAAATCCATTTACATATGGAGTCTTACTGGATGTTCACTTAGGCCGGCTTAAGGGCATCATGAATGAGGCAAATGCACATCGGAAAAAAATGTTTGTCCATGTCGATTTAATTCATGGGATCAAACACGATGAGTATGGAACGGAATTTATATGTCAGGAAATGAAGCCGGCAGGAATTATTTCTACTAGGTCTTCTGTCATAGTAAAAGCCAAGCAAAAAAAAGTAAATGCCATTCAGCGAATGTTTTTACTTGATACAAGTGCAATGGAAAAAAGCATGGAGTTTGTTGGGAAACATCGTCCAGATTTTATTGAAGTATTGCCAGGTGTCGTGCCCGATTTAATTACAGAAGTGCGCAAAAGAGCGGGAATACCAATATTTGCAGGAGGATTTATCAGGACAAAAGAAGATGTGGAAAGAGCGCTTGAGGCAGGAGCAACAGCTGTGACGACGTCGAATACAGACCTTTGGAAAGCGTTCCAAAAGTGAAAAAGATAAATGTGAAAATTGATTGACAACGTTTTCACACTCTGATACTATAGCACTAAGTTAATATCATGTGATGGAGAAATGGAGATCCACAACAGCGCTTTACTAGGTGACAAATGACCCTGATGTAAAGTATGTTTGTTGTGGGTCTCTTTCTTTATCTTTTCAACACATTCATAGGTTTGGCAATTGAACCAGAGGAGGAATTTTTATGACACCATTTTGGGGTGAAGTCGTAGGTACAATGCTACTCATTATCTTTGGAGGCGGTGTGTGTGCGGCCGTAAATTTAAAGAAATCGCTCGCATATCAGTCCGGCTGGATTGTAATCGCTTTCGGATGGGGATTTGCAGTAGCCATTGCAGCTTATGCAACTGGTGGAATTAGCGGTGCACATTTAAACCCGGCCCTAACAATTGGTCTTGCTCTAGAAGGAAGTTTTTCTTGGGCTGATGTTCCAATGTATATTGTCGGTCAAATGCTTGGGGCATTACTCGGAGCTATTATTGTCTTTTTACATTACTTACCACACTGGAAAGCAACAGACGATCCAGGTGCAAAACTAGGTGTTTTTTCAACTGGTCCTGCGATTCCGCATACCTTTGCAAACGTACTCAGTGAAGTGATCGGCACGTTTGTATTGGTTGTTGGGATCTTAGCGATTGGTGCAAATAAATTTGCAGACGGGGTGAACCCGCTGATTGTTGGTTTCTTAATTGTAGCGATTGGTCTTTCTTTAGGTGGAACAACGGGTTATGCGATCAACCCTGCACGTGATTTAGGGCCGAGAATTGCACATGCGATTCTGCCGATTCCAGGTAAAGGTCCATCGAATTGGAAATATGCTTGGATCCCTGTTGTTGGTCCAATTTTAGGCGGCGCATTTGGCGGTGTTTTCTACAATGCAGCCTTCAAAGCGAATGTCACGCCAGCCTTTTGGATTGTAAGCGTTATTTTAGTTGTGGTATTGTTAGGAATCCATTTCTCTACGAAAAGCCACACAAACGCTGTAAATGAAAGTATGTAAGGGGAGGAAAACACGATGGCAAAAGAAAAATATATTCTCGCATTAGATCAAGGGACAACGAGCTCAAGAGCGATCTTATTTGATCAAGAAGGCAAAATTGCTCATACAGCACAGAAGGAATTTAATCAGTATTTTCCGAACCCAGGCTGGGTAGAACACAATGCAAATGAAATTTGGAGCTCTGTTCTCTCTGTGATTTCAACGGCTCTGATTGAATCAGGAATTGAAGCAGATCAAATCGCAGGTATCGGGATCACGAATCAGCGTGAGACGACTGTTGTATGGGATAAACACACAGGGGCACCAGTTTATCATGCCATTGTGTGGCAGTCTAGACAAACATCTGGCATTTGTGAAGAGCTGAAAGCACAAGGACACAATGATACATTCAGAAATAAAACAGGACTTCTCATCGATGCTTATTTCTCAGGTACAAAAGTAAAATGGATTTTAGACAATGTAGAAGGAGCACGTGAGAAAGCGGAAAATGGCGACTTGCTGTTTGGCACAATCGATACATGGCTCATTTGGAAAATGACGGGCGGTAAATCTCACGTTACAGATTACTCTAATGCGTCAAGAACACTAATGTTTAACATTTACGATTTAAAATGGGATGAAGAATTACTTGATATTCTAGGCGTACCTGCTTCTATGCTGCCAGAGGTCAAACCATCTTCACACATTTATGGTGAAACGACGGACTATCACTTCTTCGGGAAAAATATCCCGATTGCAGGAGCGGCGGGAGACCAGCAGTCTGCTTTATTCGGTCAGGCTTGCTTTGAAGAAGGAATGGCGAAGAACACATATGGTACAGGATGTTTCATGTTGATGAATACAGGGGAAAAAGCAATTAAGTCGGATCATGGATTATTAACGACGATTGCATGGGGCATTGACGGAAAAGTTGAATATGCTTTAGAAGGAAGTATTTTTGTTGCTGGTTCAGCAATTCAGTGGCTGCGTGATGGACTGAGAATGTTTAAAGACTCGAAAGACAGTGAAGCTTATGCAGAGCGCGTAGAGTCAACAGACGGCGTATATGTCGTTCCGGCATTCGTTGGTCTAGGCACACCATACTGGGACAGTGATGTCAGAGGCGCTGTATTCGGATTAACACGCGGTACTTCTAAAGAGCACTTTGTCCGTGCAACGTTAGAGTCACTTGCTTATCAAACAAAAGATGTTTTAGATGCGATGGAAAAGGATTCAAACATCTCATTAAAAACATTGCGTGTTGATGGCGGAGCTGTGAAGAATGACTTCTTAATGGGCTTCCAAAGTGATTTGCTGGATGTACCAGTAGAACGTCCAGAAATTAATGAAACGACGGCACTCGGTGCGGCCTATCTTGCGGGAATAGCAGTTGGCTTCTGGAACGACCGTTCAGACATTGCAAACCAATGGAACCTTGACAAGCGCTTTGACCCTAAGATGGAAGAGGACAGCCGTGACTCGTTATATAGCGGGTGGAAAAAAGCTGTAAAAGCAGCTCAAGCTTTCAAATAAACAAAGAGTATGGTATACTCCAAGTAAGTTAATAGAACGGTTGGAGAACTGGAGAGACCGCAGACACTGAAGTGTAGAAATACGCTTTGGGTGTTTGTGGTCTCTTTTTCTTTACCGTATAACATGGGAGGAACAAGAGATGACTTTTTCTAGCTTAGAAAGAGAACAAATGCTGCAGGAAATGACAAAAAAACCATATGATGTGTTTATCATTGGTGGGGGTATAACAGGCGCTGGAACAGCACTTGATGCAGCTTCACGTGGGATGCGTGTTGGTCTTGCCGAAATGCAGGATTTTGCGGCAGGTACGTCTAGCCGCTCAACGAAACTCGTGCACGGTGGGCTTCGTTATTTAAAACAATTTGAAGTGAAGATGGTGGCAGAGGTCGGTAAAGAGCGTGCCATTGTATATGAAAATGGTCCGCATGTGACAACACCAGAATGGATGCTTCTTCCGATGCATAAAGGCGGCACATTTGGTAAGTTTTCAACATCAATTGGATTAAGAGTGTATGACTTTTTAGCAGGGGTAAAGCATAGCGAACGCAGAAGGATGCTAAGTGCAAAAGAAACACTTGCGAAAGAACCGCTTGTGCAAAAGGATGGCTTAAAAGGCGGCGGCTACTATGTTGAATACCGTACAGATGATGCACGCCTCACAATCGAAGTCATGAAAGAGGCTGTAAAATTCGGTGCTGAAGCTGTTAATTATGCGAAAGTAAAAGAATTTATTTATGATAAAGGCAAAGTCGTCGGCGTCATTATTGAAGACGTCATGACTCAGAAAACATACGATGTATATGCGAAGAAAATTGTCAATGCGACAGGTCCATGGGTAGATCAGCTAAGAGATAAGGACCAATCAAGAGAAGGAAAACATTTACAGCATACAAAAGGAATCCATTTAGTATTTGACCAATCTGTTTTCCCATTAAAACAAGCGATATACTTTGACACACCTGATAAGCGTATGGTTTTTGCCATTCCAAGAGAAGGCAAAACGTATGTTGGAACAACAGATACGGTGTACAAAAAACAGCTGGAACATCCGCGTATGACAAAAGCAGATCGTGATTACGTCATCCAAGCAATCCAGTACATGTTCCCAGATTTAAACATTACAGAAAAAGATGTTGAATCCAACTGGGCCGGTCTTCGTCCGCTCATTCATGAAGAAGGCAAAGATCCTTCAGAAATTTCTCGTAAGGATGAGGTATGGACATCATCTTCAGGCTTAATTACTATTGCTGGTGGTAAATTAACAGGCTACCGTAAAATGGCTGAGCATATTGTGGATCTTGTACGTGATGGTCTCAAAAAAGAAACGGGAAAAGATTACGGACCATGTAAAACAAAACATATGCCAATTTCAGGCGGCCATGTAGGCGGTTCTAAAAATATGGCATCCTTTGTTCAAGCGAAAACGGCAGAAGGAGCATCTGTTGGTTTAACTGAACCGATTGCTGAAAAACTAGCCGAAAAATATGGCTCAAATGTCAGTAGTATATTCCAACGTGTAGAGCAGCTTCAAGGCGAAGCAGACAAACGAAATATTCCGGCGTATGTACTCGCTGAGCTTGTCTATGCGATAGAAGAAGAACTGGCCGTTACACCTGTTGATTTTTTCTTAAGAAGAACAGGAAGCCTATTATTTAATATCAACTGGGCAAAAAAATATGCACAGCCTGTCGTTGACTATATGGCAGATCACTTTGGCTGGGATGAAGCGACAAAACAAAAACATCAAACTGAATTAGATCAACTATTCCATGAAGCTGTTGTTCCGCTTGATGCCGAATAAAGAGAAAGTCGATCGTGTATCGGCTTTTTTTTAAATTGTTTTTCGTTTTTTTGATATGCCAATGATATAGCATGACATTAAGTCTGATTCCATATAAAATAACAGTGATGTTATTTTATTGATGAAAAGAGCTGGGAGGACGACCATGAGCTGGAATACGAATTATGAGCGATGGATCCATGAGGAGCAGCTAGAAACTGAACTAAGGGATTGGCTTGAGGCACATCAGGATGATCATCAAGCGCTTGAAGACTGCTTCTACAAAAATCTGGAGTTCGGAACTGGGGGAATGCGCGGAGAGATTGGTGCTGGAACGAACCGAATGAACGTCTACACCGTTCGAAAAGCATCAGCCGGTCTTGCTGCGTATATTGCAAAACATGGAGAGGATGCAAAAAAAAGAGGCGTTGCCATTGCATATGATTCACGTCATAAATCCCCTGAATTTGCGATGGAAGCAGCCAAAACGCTTGGTTCAAATGGCATTCAAACGTACGTATTTGACGAACTGCGTCCGACACCAGAACTCTCCTTTGCGGTTAGAGAGCTGAATGCATTTGCTGGTATCGTTGTCACAGCAAGCCATAATCCACCAGAATATAATGGCTATAAAGTATATGGAGAAGATGGCGGGCAGCTACCCCCATTCGAAGCAGATCAAGTCATTAAAGAAGTAGATGCAATTGAAAATGAACTAGCGATATCAGTAGAATCAGAAGAAACATTGAAGCAAAACGGGTTGATCCACATCATCGGAGAAGAAATTGATCATGCTTATACTGAAAAATTAAAAACCATCAGTGTGCACCCTGAGCTTGCAAGTGAAGTCGATGTCAAAGTGGTGTTTACCCCGCTTCATGGTACAGCGAATAAACCTGTCCGAAACGGGCTGCAGGCTCTTGGATATGAGCATGTGACCGTTGTGCCTGAACAGGAAAAGCCAGATCCGCAATTCTCAACTGTGACGTCGCCAAACCCAGAGGAGCATGCAGCATTTGAATACGCCATCAAGCTTGGTGAAAAGCAAAATGCTGATATCTTGATTGCAACAGATCCAGATGCTGACAGATTAGGCATTGCCGTTAGAAACCATGAGGGAGAATTTACGGTCTTAACAGGCAATCAAACAGGTGCTCTGCTGCTTCATTATTTATTGTCTGAAAAACAAAAGCTAGGTCAGCTACCGCCTCGTCCAGTTGTGATCAAAACCATTGTCACAAGTGAACTCGGTCGTGCTGTCGCATCCGCATTTGGTGCTGACACAATTGACACGCTCACAGGCTTTAAATTTATTGGAGAAAAAATAAAACAATTTGATGAGAGCGGGGAATACACGTTTCAATTTGGCTATGAAGAGAGCTATGGCTATTTGATTGGTGATTTTGCCCGGGATAAAGATGCGGTACAAGCAGCGCTGTTAGCCGTTGAAGTCGCTGCCTTTTATAAGAAACAAGACAAGTCATTGTACGATGCACTCGTCGATATTTTTAAGGAATTCGGATTTTACTGCGAGGGGTTAAAGTCATTAACCTTAAAAGGAAAAGAAGGAGCGGAACAGATTTCAGCGATCCTTCATACCTTTAGAACAAATCCGCCAGTTGCCATCGCAGGTCAGCGCATTACTGTCATTGAAGATTATCAATCAAGTCAAAGACGCCTTGTGCCTGAAAAGAAAGAAGAAACCATTCATCTGCCGGCTTCAAACGTACTGAAATATTTCCTTGAAGATGGTTCATGGTTCTGCTTAAGACCTTCTGGTACTGAGCCAAAAGTGAAATTTTATATCGCGGTCAAAGGCACATCTTTGACAGATAGCGAAGAAAAGCTGAAGGATCTATCAGAAGAAGTGATGAAAGTCGTCTACGACATTGTTAGAAGAAACAGCTAAATAAACCAAATTAACAACGCCATCGTGTTATGCATGATGGCTTTTTTCTCAGCCAAAAGGATGAGATAAAATCATCCTTTTTGAGAAAGAGCCAAGAGGATGCTCATGGTATAATCAACGTAATGATAAGAGAAGGCATGGAAATGAAAGATACGCTTCATGAAGTTCTTCATATGCTCATGGAGATTACAGGCTTTCAGACAGCATGGATTTATTTTATAGAGGAAGACGGCTCGTATGAACTGATGGCAGAGGTATCTTTACCTGAAGCACTGGCAAAGGATCGAAAGCAATTGATGTGCCAAAATGATTGTTATTGCATCAATCGATATACTAAGGGGTCACTACAATCAGCCACCAATATCATTAACTGTTAACGAATTGAAACGGTGATTGAGCAAAAGCTTGGAGATACGGAAGGAATTACGCATCATGCAACAGTTCCGCTCAAAGCATGTAAGCGCACGTTCGGTTTATTAAATGTGGCGGCAAAAGGAAAAGTTACATTTACACAAGAAGAGCTGAATTTGCTTGAAAGTATTGCGCTTCAAATTGGTACGGCCATTCAGCGGATGAAGCTTGTGCAAAGTGAACAGCAGCATGCACTACTTGAAGAAAGAAACCGTCTCGCACAGGACTTACATGATTCGGTCAATCAAATGCTGTTTTCTGTGAGTCTTACTGCAAAGGCAGCCCGTCAAATGACAAGCGACCAGAATTTAGGGGAAATGATTGATTTTATTCAGCATTTGTCACAAGATGCACTCATTGAGATGCGGTCACTCATTTGGCAGTTAAGACCAAGAGGACTTGAAAAAGGATTGACAACAGCGATTGAAGAGTATGCACAGCTTTTAGGGCTAAGCTGTACATTATCCTTATCCGGCTGTAGGGAAATGGATCATTCGCGGCATGAGACTTTGTTTCGCGTATGTCAGGAAGCGCTGAATAACTGTCAAAAACATGCGGGAGTAGACAAAGTAGAAGTCAAACTCGAGCAATCAGCAGACACGTTTGATATGAAAATCATCGATTACGGAAAAGGATTTCAGTATGACGAACAAATGAGTCTTCCTTCACTTGGGCTGAAAGGGATGGCTGACCGAATCAAAAGAGCAGGTGGTACATTTTGTATTAATTCTGAGCGAAATAAAGGATCCACCATTCATGTCCAAGTGCCATTTTCTCAAGAAAGGAAGGGGGCTTCATGAGAGTAGTCATTGCAGATGATCATCATATTGTGAGAAAAGGCCTCATGTTTTTTTTGCAAACACAGCCTGATATTGACATCGTTGGAGAGGCGTCAAATGGCGAAGAGGCACTTGAGGTTGTCAGACAAACGCAGTCTGACATTGTCCTGATGGACCTATCAATGCCTGTTATGAATGGAATTGATGCAACGAAACAAATGACGATAGAAATGCCGGGGACCCGCATTGTGATTCTGACAAGCTATGCGGATAAAGATTATGTCATTCCAGCTATTCAAGCTGGAGCGAAAGCCTATCAGCTCAAGGATGTAGCGCCAGAAAAGTTGCTCAAAACGATGATTGAAGTACAAAATGGCACCTATCAATTAGATGGTCATATCACGACCTTTCTTGTGCAGCATCTGACAGAACCAAAAGAGCAAAAATGGGCAATGATGAACGAGCTGACCAATAGAGAACGAGATGTCCTATTTGAAATTGCACAGGGCAAAAGCAACAAAGAAATCGCCTCTTCGCTGTTTATTTCTGAAAAGACGGTCAACTTATCAAAGTTAGAGCTGGCAGATCGAACACAAGCAGTGGAATATCAAAAAAATCAGCCGAAAGAGCTACTATGACAGAAGATCATCATTGAACGTACCAACTTATGTAAAAAGGCCGAAAATCAGCCTTTTTCTTTATGAGTACACCGGTTCTGAATAAACCTTAGAAGCAGCCTCTGAAGCATGGTCAATATATTGCAGAAGCCAGTATAAACATTTTTCAACATCTGCATCGTTCCGGTTAAATTGATACGCATGTAAGAAATGCTCAATATGTTTCGAGAGCAAGTCATCTTTTGTACGTACCATAAGAATAAGTAAATTATCCCACTGCGAACGATGCGTATAATAAAGGGCCTTATCATAATCCGCCACATCCATTAAACCTTCTCCTTTCCCTTGAGAAGTCCTCATTAGTTTGCACGGACCATTTAAACTTTTTCAGGGGAAAAGTTGGTGTCCGCATAAACAGCGTACCGGTAATTATAGGCTGAATAAATGCTCCATGTATGAAAGAGAGTCGTATAGCTAAACCTAATCAAAATATACATGAAAGAGAGAACAATGATATCATGCAGCCGAAATTGTGGATGCTTATTGTAGCAGGAATGCTTTTGCTCGGCAGTCTGATTCACCCTGCATCAAAAGCAGCGGTACAGCCCTTTGAAAATTGGGAAAGACTTGCTTATACAGCCTTGCAAGACGAATATGAAGGTGCCGCTTTAAACGATTACCATTACATTGGACGTACACAAGTGAATGATGAGCAGACAAAAGATGTGTTTCGCGTTACCGTGAAGGAAGGTTCAACACTTTTTGCAGCGCACGCCGAAATTTATTTTCACCCGGTGACCGGCCATTTGATTAGTATCAATGTATTTCGGCTTTAAAAAAGCACCTCTTTTGGAAGAGGTGCCAGCACAAATTCAATTACTTCATGCTTCCTTGAAGGTATGAGCGAATATCCACACTGAGTGAATCCGCTAATCGCTGTCCGTAATCTTCATCTGCACGATAGAAGTTACAGATCGCAAGTAATTTCGTTTTTTCATTTACATCTTTGAGGTCAGCGGTTAGGTTTTTAATCAATGCTTGTTTCTCTTCCTCAGAGTAGCTTTGATATTTTTCCCCAGCTTGTTTGAAATCGTTCGGTTTTTCGATTTTTTGTCTCACCATACGGTCACCATGAAGAACAGGTTCACTTTCTTTGTAGTAAGGGTTTTCTTTTGGCTGATCGTCATAACGGTTTGGCTCATAGTTAATATGTCCGCTTGGACGATTTGTTGTCATAAAGCCATCTTGCTGGTTATTGTGTACAGGCGCATAAGGGCAGTTGACTGGAATGCACATGTAGTTCGCACCAAGCCGATGACGCTGCGTGTCAGGATATGAGAACAGACGACCTTGAAGCAGTTTATCTTCAGATGCTTCAATTCCTGGAACAAGTGCACTTGGCGTGAAAGCAGATTGTTCTGTTTCAGCAAAGAAATTTTCTGGATTGCGGTTAAGTGTCATGCGGCCCACTTTTTGAAGTGGATAATCTTCCTCGCACCACGTCTTCGTTGGATCACATGGATCAAAATCAAGTTCATCATAATCGCTAAGCGGCATAAGCTGAACATATAAGTCCCACGCTGGATAGTTGCCTTTTTCAATGCGATCATATAGATCTCTTGTCGCATGCTGGAAATCGTTCGCTTGAATTTTTGCTGCTTCTTCCATGGATAAATTGCGAATACCCTCTGAAGGTCTCCAGTGATATTTCACATATTTGGTTTCTCCAAATTTGTTTACCCATCTAAACGTATGAACACCAGAACCGCGCATTTCTGCGAAGTTCGCAGGGATTCCTTCGTCAGAGAAAAGCCATGTGAGCATGTGAGTAGACTCAGGTGTTAAGGTCATAAAATCCCAATAACGGTCAGGATCTTGGATATTGGTGACAGGATCTGGCTTGAGAGAGTGAACCATATCTGGGAATTTCAATGCATCACGAATAAAGAAGATCGGCAAGTTGTTACCAACTAAATCATAGTTACCTTCTTCTGTGTAAAATTTGACAGAAAACCCGCGTGGGTCACGCAAAGTTTCAGGTGAGCCTTTAGGATGAATAACTGTTGAGAAGCGGACAAAAACGTCTGTCTGTTTTCCTTCTTCACTTAAGAAGGCTGCTCTTGTATGTTTCTCCATGCTATTTTCTACTTCAAACACACCATAAGCACCGGCTCCTCTTGCATGAACGACACGCTCTGGGATACGTTCACGGTCAAAGTGTGCAAGCTTTTCAATCAAATGGTAATCATCAAGAAATGAAGGTCCGCGATGACTAGCTGTTCTTGAGTTTTGGTTATCGCCAACAGGCACGCCTTGATTCGTCGTCAAATTTTTATGATTTGAATTTGTCATTCTTTTCTCCTCCTGTAAACAAAAAATGGTTTCTAGCAATCTATTTACCCTAATTATATTTAATCAAACATGATATATAATATTTATTTATAATGATTATAAATAAATATTATTCCAAGGAGGTAAAAAGACGAAAGAAATGGAATTCTTTCGTCTAAAGCAGGAGCTCTCTTAGAGCATCTTTGTTTTGTGTTAAATCTTTTAATGTGTATTGGTCAAGAACGTGTAAATAAGCAGTGAGTGCTTCATGAAGTACGTGTTTTAATGAACAAATTGGGGAGATGATACAGCTGTTTTTCTTTGGATCAAAGCATTCAACCATGACCAAATCGTCCTCTGTATAGCGGACAACTTCTCCAATATTGATGCTTTCTGGGTTTTTCCCCAGTCTAATTCCACCATTTCTCCCGCGGATCGTTTCCACATACCCGCGTTTTCCAAGATGGTAAATGATCTTCGTCAGATGATTTTTAGAAATGCCATAAATATTGGCAATCTGCTGAATATTTGACAGTTCATTGTTTTCTCTTGACGCTAAATAAATGAGTACTCTTAAAGAGAAATCTGAATAATTCGTAAGTTTCATTTTGACCTCTAAACCTAATAGAGTTTTGTATCATCGTAACACATTTTAGACAAGAACTGTTGGAGAAAGTTTTAAATGTGACAACATTTAAAACATCTATTATAAATATTGCTATGATAAGCTGTCATCCATTACGATAAAGATGTATTTAAAATACATCTTTTGAAAGAAGGAATGACCATGTTATCCACAGATCAAATGAACGCTATTAAACAATCAGCCTCTATATTAAAAGCCGAGGGAACCAAACTTGTGACTGTTTTTTATCAAAATATGATCAGACAGCACCCGGAGCTACTCAATCAATTTAATAAAACAAATCTCATGAACGGAAGTCAGCCTGAAGCGCTTGCTGCGACACTCTATCAAGCTGCATTGCACATTGACCGATTAGAAGAATTGCTTCCTGCTGTCAAACAAATTGCCCATAAACATGTCAGTGTCATGGTCAAAAAAGAACAATATCCAATCGTCGGATATCACCTCATTGAAGCGCTGAAAGAAGTGTTTGAATTAACAGAGGAGGATGACACATTATTAGCATGGAAGGCCGCATATGACATCATTGCAAATATTTTCATCACCATTGAAGCAGAAATGATGGAAGAGAATGTAAAGAAAACAGGCGGATGGGCAGATATGAAACCGTTTGTGATTAAGAAAAAGGTACAGGAATCTCCATCGCTGATCTCCTTTTACTTAGTACCAGAAGATGAATCAAAACTGCCAATGTATGAAGCAGGCCAGTACATTACAGTACAGGCAGATATGCCAGGAGAAGCCTATATGTGCAGCAGACAATACAGTTTATCAGATCAGCATCATCCATCTTATTATCGTATTACAGTGAAGCGCGATGGGCATGTGTCTACATTTTTACATGATGAAATGGGAGAAGTAGACGTCCTTCAAGTAAGTATGCCTCAGGGGATGTTCTGTTTGGTACAAGACACAAAAGAGCCTGTTTATTTCATTAGTGCTGGCTCTGGGGTCACACCCATGATCGGGTTAATGAAAACAGCTGCTCAAAACAGGCAGCCTTTTACGATGATTCATGCAGATCGATTAGAGGATGTAACCGCTTTTGGAAATGAATTTGAAAACGTTCTAGCTTCAGCTTCTCATGGACGCATCATCTTATGTAATGAACAATTTGCACAACCTAGTAAAGGTGAGCTTGTTGAGAAAGCAGCTTCCCGTATTGACCGTCCATTCCTTCAATCAGTGATTGGAGAAGGGAAAGGACAATTTTATCTATGCGGTTCCCCGGTGTTTACACAGGACATAATTCAAATTCTAAAAGAGCTTGGAATTCCAAAGCAGAATATTCATTTCGAAGCATTCGGCGGGCAATCCATCAAAGAGATCGAAGTTATATAAACGAAAGGTTGAACATCATGTTTTTTTAGGTGCGTTCATATAGTAGGGATAAGTCCGATGAGGAGGGATGGTTTCCTTGAGCGTATCTGAAAAACGTCTTTTACAAAGAGCCATTGATGAAATTACAGAAATTGCAGAAGGATTTGGTCTAGATTTTTATCCGATGAGGTATGAAATCTGTCCCGCGGAAATTATTTATACGTTCGGTGCATACGGAATGCCAACACGTTTTAGTCACTGGAGCTTTGGAAAGCAATTTCATAAAATGAAGCTTCATTATGATTTAGGATTAAGCAAAATTTATGAGCTGGTGATCAATTCAAATCCTTGCTACGCCTTTCTACTTGATAACAATACGCTTGTTCAAAATAAATTAATTGTGTCACATGTACTGGCGCACTGTGATTTCTTCAAAAATAATTGTCGTTTCCAAAACACAAAACGAGATATGGTGGAAAGCATGGCAGCGGCGGCAGAACGGATTAAAGAGTATGAGCATATCCATGGAACAAAAGAAGTCGAATCCTTTTTAGATGCGGTATTGGCTCTGCAAGAGCATATTGATCCGTCACTTGTTCGTTCAAAATTAAGCTGGAATGTAGACGATGAAGAAGAGCCAGAAGAAGATAAGCCAAAACGTCATACGCCGTATGATGATTTGTGGGGGATGGATGAATCGAAGACGAGTAAGAAAAAGAAAACCGTTAAGCAATTTCCGCCAAAGCCAGAAAAAGATATTTTGCTCTTTATTGAGGCACACTCCCGGGATCTGGAACCGTGGCAGCGTGATATACTGACCATACTTAGAGAGGAAATGTTGTACTTTTGGCCGCAACTTGAAACGAAGATCATGAATGAAGGCTGGGCATCGTATTGGCACCAGCGGATTATGCGTGAGCTTGATTTAGATACAAGTGAATCGATTGAGTTTGCCAAATTAAATGCTGGAGTGGTCCAACCATCTAAGACGGGTATCAACCCTTACTATTTAGGGCTAAAGATTTTTGAAGATATTGAAGAGCGTTATGACAATCCATGTGAAGAATTAAAAAAAGCAGGTGTGACCGAAGGGTCAGGCTGCGGCAAAATGTTTGAAGTACGGGAAATTGAATCGGACATTTCCTTTATTCGTAACTACTTAACGAAAGACCTTGTGATGAGAGAAGACTTGTACTTGTTTCAAAAGCAGGGGAGAGATTATAAAGTCATTGATAAAGAATGGAAGGCAGTTCGTGATCAGCTTGTAAGCATGAGAGTCAATGGCGGTTTTCCTTATTTGACAGTGATAGATGGCGACTACTTAAAAAACAATGAACTTTATATTAAGCATTGGTATGAAGGCATTGAGCTCGACCTGAAATACTTAGAAAAAGTGCTCCCGTATCTGTATCAGTTGTGGGGAAGAAGTGTGCATATCGAATCAGTTCTTGAAGGAAAAGAACTGATGTTTTCATACGATGGAAAAGGTGTTCATAGGAAATATCTCGCTTAAAAAAGAGCCAAAAAGATGTCTGTTTTAAGACATCTTTTTTGTGTAATTCACAAATTTATTGGTTTTTAAGCAACTTGAAAATGTGCTTCGCTTGATCTGTATTTTCCATGAGACCTTTTAGCTCCTGACTTGTTGGTCCATAAGCATAAAATGGTACTTCATCACCGGTATGACCAGACGTTGTCCAGCCTGTATGTGATCTCGTATTGATCACTTCTTCAATCGCGTCATCAATTTTGAAAGCATCTTTTGTTTCTGCCGCCTTTTGAATAGAGGCTACTTCCTCTTTTGTGAAATCAAGATTTATATATTGCTTCAGTGCTGATTCAACTGTCATACCACCTATGATTTTGTTTGCAATAAAGTCAAGTGTCTTTTTCACTGCTTTTACAGGTTTGTAATCCCAGCTGCCTGAGCCGTTTGCCCCAAAGGAAAGTCCCCCAGTTGAATGATCCGCCGTAGCGATGACGAGCGTGTTTTTATCCTTTTTCGCGAAACGTATGGCTTCTTCAAACGCTTTTTCAAAATCCTTCATTTCACTCATGGCACTAACAATATCGTGGTCATGTCCAGCCCAGTCAATTTGACTGCCTTCGACCATGAGGAAAAATCCTTTTTTGTTTTTAGACAGCTGTTTAATGGCTGAGGACGTCATGTCTTGTAGAGAAGGGGTATTTTTATCACGATCAATTGCTTTGTCGAGACCGCCATCAGCAAAAATGCCTAACACTTTTTGGTTTTTGTTTTTTTGTAAGGCTGCTTTATTTGTGACGTAATCATAACCTGCTTTTTTGAATTCCCTCGTAAGATCACGATCCTTGCGAACAAAATCGACAAGTCCTCCACCAAGCATGACATCCACTGTATGTTGTTTTCCGATTTTTTCATCGAAGAAATCATCAGCGATGGCTGCTGTGTCTTTTCTGGAAACATCGTGGGCGGCATACGCAGCAGGTGTGGCATTCGTTAATTCAGATGTTACGACAAGACCAGTAGACTTTCCTTTACGCTTTGCCTGTTCTAAAACCGTTTTTAATTTTTTGCCGTTTTTGTCTACACTGATAGCATTGTTGTATGTCTTTTTACCAGTTGCCATGGCTGTACCGGCCGCTGCTGAATCGGTGATGTTACTTTTAGAGTCGTCAGGGTATGTTTTGTGCATGCCAGTGAGGTAAGGGTCAAACGCTGTTTGCTTTGAAAGGTCTCCGTTGTGTTTAAATGAGCGGTAAGTTATAAGATAAGGTGTTCCCATGCCATCTCCAATTAGCACGATCACATTTTGTACGTCATTTTTTGTTTTCTTTTTAGCCTCAGCTTTGTCAGCCTGTCCAAATTCAATTCCTGAAAAAATGCCAATCGATAGCAAAGATGCCGCTGCCACTGCAGCTATTTTCGTTTTCGAGCTTTTCAACACACTCATTCATGTGCCTCCTCATTGTGAATGTATTGCTCTTACGTTTACAATGGTAGAGCAAAGGATTCCTTTTTACAGCATCGTAAAGTTCACTTTAAAATTGTAAAGGTCCACTTTACATAGAGTGGACTAAAAAGAGAAATGAATGTATCATTTATCCATGACAAGATACATTTGATTTGTCATGATTGTGTAATAAAAATGAAATAAAAAGAACCCTAAAAAAATAAAATTTTGACGAATTATTAAGCAAAATGTCGCAGGAAGTCAAGACTATTTCTTCTGGTATTTGATCCTTATAATATTAAGTAGATTTGGATCACGATAGATACATACGAGGAGGAACACATGAAAAAACAATTGATCACAGCTGCAAGTACAGTTCTACTTGGGACAACATTATTTGCCGGAGCTGCCTCAGCACAATCAGTAAAGGTCCAAAAAGGTGACTCTCTTTCTGTTCTAGCGAAAAGATACAAAACAACCGTGAGCAAGATTAAATCAGACAATAAGCTGAAATCCGACATGATTTATGTTGGACAAACGTTAAAAGTAAATGAAGCTTCCTCGAAAACAACAACAAAAGTTAAAACGGCTTCAGCGACAGCCACTCATAAAGTTGTCAAAGGCGATACATTATCTAAAATTGGCAAAAAGTACGGAATGACAGTGAAAGAGCTAAAATCATTAAATAAACTCAAAACAGATCTCATCAAAATTGGTCAAAAGCTAGAGGTGAAAAAGACGGCTATAGTGAAGACAACACCTGTCAATGAGAAAACGGTATCTACTTCTTCATTAAATACGTCTAAACTCATAGCAGATGCTAAAGCACAGAACGGTACACCATACAAATGGGGTGGAACGACGCCAAAAGGCTTTGATTGCAGCGGTTTTATGTGGTATATCATTAATAAACAAAAAAAGATTTCAAGACAAACAACAGAAGGTTTTTGGGGCTCGATGAAAAGCGTGTCAACACCAAAAGTTGGAGATTTTGTGTTCTTTACAACATATAAATCTGGTCCATCTCACATGGGTGTCTACCTTGGGAACAACAAGTTTATACATGCTGCTTCTGACGGTGTGACGATTAGTGATATGAATTCAAGTTATTGGAAACCGATATACCTTGGAGCGAAGACATTTGTCAACTAATCTATTCAAAGAGACTGCTCATGAGCAGTCTTTTTTTCATATATCATTCACAAGAGATGAGTAGACCTTATGGATTTGTCCTGTTTTGCTGTCATTTATCAGCACTATCATTGCACATCACAAAGCACACAGAATTCAATAAACAATAAACCAAAAAAGCCAGTGATACTCGGTGTAGTCAAGTATCACTGGCTTTTCATTTTGTGAGCCATTAAAAACCTAATTGAAGATCTACATCGATCGATACAATGGTATAGACACAAACGATGATAAAAATATTCAAAACGACGCCTAGGAAACCTGGGCCCGTACGCCCCTTTTTAATGAACAGTTCAATAATGCCAAATGGAACTGCAGCCATTGCAAAAGGGAGCATCTGAAAAGAATAAAATGTCACGTTACTGATAATGGCGAGGTTCAGCATGAGCAGGGATAAAATAGCTGTGCCAACAGAAATCCAGCCAAATACATTATGCTCTTTAAAAATTCTTACCAATTCCATAATTCCACCTCGCTCACTTTTGCCGTTTTAATACGTTTCATCTTCACAAATTTCTCAATTTCCTTAGAAGGACCCGTCACAACAGAGCCATAAACAGTGACACCATTTTGATTGATATAACGTATTCGGTTAGAGAGATCAAGTTCAGGTCTGCCAGAGATTGTTTTTGCCCAGGTTGGATGCTGATTGACATAGGCTAGGGCATCTTTGAATTGATCTACCTCTGTTTTTGACGTGTGCTGTAGCTCCTTTAAAAATTCGGAGTCTTTTGCAGGAAAACCGATTGGGAGCTGGTTTCCACTTAATGAATCCTCTGTTTTAATCGCATTCCAGAGGACTTTCATATCATACTTTTCAGCAAATGAATAAACCTCCTTTGGTGTGTAAGCTGTGACATAGGATACATACACTTCACTCACTGTTCCTTCGGGAAGCTTGTTTAGCGTGGTGAGTGTTTGTCTTTTTGATGCATCTGCCTGCGTAGATGGGTGGCTAAAGAATTTTTCTGTATCGTGCGCACTGTCACCATAATAAGAGATCGTAGGCTGCTTTAGTTTATCGAAAAACATGTCAATTTGTTCAATGCCAATGGCTTCTGTTTTATTGCCAATTTGTTTTTGCAGCTTAACCTCAGTATTCATACCAAACAGCTTGACCTGTCCTTTTAAATCCTTCATATCAATTGCTACATTAGGCTCTGTCAGAGCAACTGTCACTGCGGCTGTTTCCATAAAATGATTGCCCCTGCTCTCTGCTCCGCCAATCCCATAGTATAGATAACTTCCTAGTGTACAAAGCGGTAAAATAATGAGCGTCGATATGACAGCAAGTACGGAAATACGCATATATGACTTTCTTTTTCCATATTGTAAAATGGCTTTTTGCTTTTCAGGACTGATGGAAAAGTCCGTCCATTCTGAGTCATTCAGTTCCTGGCTTAAGCGCTTTTCATTTTCTTCAAGCTCTTCTTCAAACGCCATCATTTCTTCCTCATTCATTTCGCCATTATTATATTGTTCCCATCGCTTGTTAAACTCTTCATTCATCATTAACACCTCTGTTGTAAAGTGCTTTTAGGCGCTGCCTTGCACGAAATAAAACACTTTTAAAATTTGCTTCAGTAATATTCATGACCTTGGATGCTTCTCTGTAATTCAATTCTTTTAAATAATACAATGTCAATGCTTCCTTGTAGTTATCTGGAAGCTGCTCTAAATACATGTTGAGGACTTCTTTTATTTCAACCTGTTCAGCAGGACTTTGTACAGACGTTTGTAAAAGACCGCCAATGAGATCATCCGATATGGTCACTTCTTTTTTATGTTTCCTGACATAATCAATAAAAGCATTTCGTGCCACCTGAAATAACCAAGGTTTCACTTTGCTATGGTCGTAGGAATGAATATGTATATAAGCACGCATAAAGGTTTCCTGCAATAAGTCTTCTGCCAAATGTTTGTCTTTTGTCATGGAGAGCAGAAACCTGTAAACATCGTTCATATACATTTGATAAATTTCATCGATTGTCACTGATTTTTCTCCCCTCTATGTTATACACGAATAAGAAAGGCATAAAGTTGCACGAAACTTCTCATAGACCGTACATTAATCATTTCTTTCGCCGATTCAAAATCATTTCTCCTTATCATAGCGAAATTTGCATCATTTATAAAGCATTTTTAATAGAACAAATCAGGATAAAAACTCGAAAAAAGACAAAATTGGATAAAATTACTATTCTATTCTTTCCTAAAACCTTATGCCAGAATACAGAAGGACCCGTAATTCAAACAAAAAAACATCATTTTAATGAACAGCCATTATTTTGACAGCATCAGAAAATTTTTAGTACCAGGTAATAAAAAATTTGTTATAATAGAAACAAATCCTCCATTCTTCAAACAAAGGAAGTGCACTATGTATAAATTTTCAGGCTATACCGTCAAAGCATTATTTGCTCTCCGAGGTGGAATCAAAGTGTATCAAAAAGAGAATCTGCCAACAGATCGGGGTTTTGTCATTGCTTGTACGCATGAGGGTTTTGTGGATGTTCTTGCATTAGGCGCAGGAATTCTTCCGTTTGAGATCCACTACATGGCGAAAAAAGAATTGTTTGCAAATAAATGGATCGGCGGATTTTTAAAAAAGATTCATGCTTTTCCAGTTGATCGAGAGAATCCTGGGCCAAGCAGTATTAAAACGCCCATTAAATTATTAAAAGAGGGGAAGATCGTTGGGATTTTTCCAAGTGGCACACGGACAACAGAGGATGTGCCTTTAAAAAGAGGGGCTGTCACCATTGCACAATTAGGTAAATCGCCAATTATACCAGCGGCTTACAAAGGACCATCAAATGCAAAAAGTCTTTTCAAGAAGGGGAAAATGCGCTTAATCATCGGTGAGCCGATTGAGCTGTCAGAATTTGACCATCTGCCGTCAAAAGAAAGGCTAGGTGCCACGGCGGAAGTGTTAAATACAAGAATCAAAGAACTTGAAGCTCAATTAATCGAAAAGGAAAAGGCATAAGAAAACGACCACTTGCTGTTAAGCAAGGGTCGTTTTTTTCTTACGAAGCGCCTTCTTCGGCTGCTTCTAATTGTTGTTCATTTCGCTTTTTGACCTCGATGTATGAGACGTGGTGTCCATCGACTTCATTAATGATAAATTCATAGCCTTGTTCACGAATAGAGTCGTGCTTCTCCACTTCATATTTCTGTGTAAGGAACCAGCCGCCGATCGTGTCGACTTCTTCGTTATCAAGCTGCGTACCTAGTAGCAGGTTGACTTGATCGACAAGGACCTTCCCATCAAAGATATAATGGTCTTCTCCAAGTTTACGCACTTCGTTAATTTCATCAATATCGAATTCATCACGAATTTCTCCGACAATTTCTTCAAGGATGTCTTCAACGGTAACAAGACCTGCTGTACCGCCATATTCATCTGATAAAATGGCCATGTGTACTCGTTCACGCTGCATTTTGAGCAGTAAATCATGAACAGGAACGGTTTCAATCACATGAATAATCGGGTTCACAAACTTTTCAATCGTATCACTTGTAGAACATTCACCACTAATACAAGCAGTGAGAACCTCTTTAATATTCACAACACCAATAATGTTGTCTTTATCGCCATCTTCAATTGGATAGCGTGTATATTTTTCCACCTTGGTCACTTTCAGTATTTCCTCAATGGTAATATCGTGAGGGAAGCTGACAACTTCGGTCCGCGGAATCATAATTTCCTTCGCAAGACGGTCATCAAATTCAAAAATTTTGTTCACATATTTGAATTCAGACTGGTTAATCTCGCCGCTCTTATAGCTCTCTGATAAAATAATTCGCAATTCTTCTTCAGAGTGCGCCATGTCATGCTCAGATACTTGCTGAAGACCGAACGCTTTCGTTAACAAACGAGCAGATCCATTTAATACCCAGATGAACGGGAACATCACTTTGTAAAAAATCATGAGTGGTCTAGCAAAAAGAAGGGATACTTGCTCTGCCTTTTGAATGGCGAGTGTTTTAGGTGCAAGTTCTCCAACCACAACGTGTAAAAACGTCATGATACTAAACGCAATAATAAAAGTGACGATGTGACTAGCTGATTGAGGAATTGAAAGCTCTGCAAAGAGTGGTGCAAGCATATGCGAAATCGTTTCTTCCCCTAACCAACCAATCCCAAGGGCGGTAATGGTAATCCCAAGCTGACAGGCAGATAAGTACTCATCAAGATGAGTCGTTACATGCTTTACAGCAATTGCGGTTTTATTACCTTCTGCAATTAATTGATCAATTCTTGAGCTTCTTAAGCGAATGATCGCAAACTCTGATGCAACGAAAAATGCGGTTAAAGCTATAAGTAAAGCAACTATGAATAAATTAACTATGTCCAATTAAGGCCTTCGTTCTGACTTTGAGAACGAAGGTAACACCTCCTGTTTAGTAAAGATTTTAACTTAACAGCAGTAAAAATGATTGGACAGCCGTCATTTTTTCTGGAGTAAGCTGCTCTTTTAGTTTTTCACGTTGTTCTGGTTGAAGCTGCTTACAACGTGTCAAAATGCGGTCCATATGTTCATTCATACGATCGATATCAGTGGTTAAATGGACAAGTTCATCATGTTCTTCTTTTTGAGAAGGGAATTGTTCATCTAATCTGGATTTGATGTCAGAAAGAGCCAATCTCTGCTGTTTGCAAAGAACGATTAATTGTAATCGTTTTAAAGCAAGTTCATCGTAATAACGATAATTTGAACAAGATCTAACAGGCGCAAGCAGTCCAAGATTTGTATAATAATCTACAGTTCGTTTCGTCACCTGTGCAATTTGTGCTAGTTCACCAATACGATACTTTTTCTCAGCCCCATCTGAACATCTCCTCCTAACCGTCACGTTATAGTTTATGAAAATAGTTTAATATAATTCGAGTCTGAAATACAAGTTAATCGTTCATATTCCCTTCCAATATGCAGAGGGGACTTCCCTCAATTTAGGCTATCATGTCAAAAATAACATGATGATACAGGAACTTTCAGATTATTTATGGTAAGATAAAATGAATACCGTTTCATATATATGCAGAGAGGCGGATTTTATGTGAACCGGAGGTGGTTAAGTGGGACCCTCAATGTAGTCTTATTTAATCAGTTAACCGTTTTGCAAAAGACAACATCATCAATCAGGAGGTGACTCCTTGTTCTTCTAAGAAAGAGCAAGGTTAAATGGACGATATTGTTAATCTGAGTATAGTCGGTGTTTTGATTGCTTTAACAGCTTTCTTTGTTGCATCTGAGTTTGCCATTGTGAAGGTGAGAAGTTCAAGAATTAATCAGCTTGTTGCCGAAGGGTCTAAAAAGGCCACCATGGCGAAAAAGGTGACATCAAGGCTAGATGAATATTTGTCAGCCTGTCAGCTTGGTATTACGGTGACATCACTTGGTTTAGGGTGGATCGGTAAGCCGGCAGTGAAAGAACTTTTGGTTCGAGGTTTCGGTTTGACAAACATTCCTGATTCAGCAATCAGCCTGATCTCAGCAACACTTGCGTTCTCTATAATTACCTTTTTGCATGTAGTCGTAGGTGAGCTTGCACCAAAAACACTTGCCATTCAAAAGGCAGAAAAAATGACGCTATGGCTGTCAGGCCCGCTGCATGCATTTTATATGCTTATGTTCCCTTTCATTTATGTATTGAACGGGTCAGCCCGTGTGTTAACCAAAATGATGGGTATCGATATGGGGTCTGAAAAAGAACATTCCCATTCTGAAGAGGAATTGAAGATTTTATTATCTGAGAGCTTAAAAAATGGGGAAATCAACCCATCAGAATATAATTATATGAACAAAATTTTCGATTTTGATAATCGAATTGCCAGAGAGATCATGATACCGCGAAGAGAAATTTGTGCCATCCCGGAAGATATGCCATTTGACGACATACTCGCCATTATGACGAAGGAAAAGTATACGCGCTTTCCTGTGTTTTCAGGTGATAAAGATCATGTCATTGGCATGCTGAACAAAAAGCAGCTCTTTGCAGATATTGTGTATCAAGGAGAAAAAGATCACCTGAAGATTCAAGATTATATTTATCCAGTGATTGAAGTGATTGATACAATTCCAATTCAGGAGTTACTTGTCAAAATGCAGCGTGATAGAATGCATATGGCGATCTTAACCGATGAATATGGCGGAACGTCTGGACTTGTCACTACAGAAAATGTTTTAGAAGAGATTGTTGGAGACATTCGGGATGAATTTGATGAAGATGAACAGCCAATCATTCAAAAAAGAGCCGATCATCATTATGTACTAGATGGCAAAGTTAGATTAAGTGACATTCAAGATTTGATCGAGCTTTCCTATGAGGATGAAGAGATTGATACAATTGGCGGGTTAATCTTAAAGGAAAATATTGATATCCAAGAAGGGCAATCCATTTATCTTGATGATATTCGGATAAAGGTGCTGGAAATGGATGGACGTTATATTAAAAAGATTGACCTGAAAAAAGGCATCACATCATCAGAAAAAGGAAACACACGAACTAGGCTTGATATAAAAGAGCCGCTGTTAGTAAACGAAATGACCTTGAGCAAAAAATAAGCTCAAGGTTTTTTTAGGTATTAAGTTTCTTTTTTAGGTATTAAGTTTCTTTTTTAGGGAATATATGTTCGCATAGAAGGACAACTAATGAATCAACTACTCATCAGCTTAGCAACCATCACGAATATTTAAAAAAGGATTTGTCCTATTTGATAGAACGCAGCAAAGAGACTTAAAGACCCGAGAATCGTCATAACTAAATAGACAGCAAGTTTCCCTATTTGACGGTGCATCAGCATGGTTGCCGACTCTACGCTAAAAGTAGAGAATGTCGTAAAACCACCGAAAAAACCCATTCCAATGATTACAAGTAGTGGGTGATCGGACATCACTGCACCTGTCAGTAAACCTAAACCGGCTGCACCTAATAAATTGACGAGCATAATACTATATGGGAAACGCGCATGGGATTGGGCTTTCTGAACAGATTGGCTGATGAAAAAACGAAGGGCACTACCAATCCCTCCTGCAACCGCTGTATAAAAATCAATCATTTATCTGCTTCCTTTCTGCTGGTGATGTTGATGTAAAAGCCGCTGAGCGATTATAAATCCAGTTAAGGCAGCAGTTACTCCAGCAATCACTGACAGTAGTATGTACATTACACTTGAATTGAATTGCCCAGCTTGTAATAAGAGAACTGCCTCTTTAGAAAAAGTGGACATGGTCGTATAACCACCGCAAAATCCTGTTCCGATCAAAGCTGCAAGATATTTCTTTTCTTTATGAAACATAAAGTATCCTGTGGCATAACCAAGAAGCAGACTGCCTGCAACGTTTTCGATGAGTGTTGAGTAGGGAAATGTTTGGCTGACAACGGATTGACTTAGCTTATATCTGCAAAACGTACCAATCAGTCCACCAATAAAAACGGCGAGATAAGTTTTCATTTACATCATTTCTCCTTTTGAAAAAAATGGCGGATGATCCGTCACCACTCCATCAATTGGGTATTTTTTTATCCAGTTGGCTGTTTTTTGATCTTTCACTGTCCATATAAACACATCCATCCCGAATGAGTGGATATGGTCTATCCACCAACTGTTGATCATCGTTTTCTTCATATTAAGACAATCAGCAAACGAGTTGTACACCGCTAATTTCCTTTTCGTCAGTTTTAAGGCGGAAGGTTTCATGATAAAAGCTGTTTGAAGAGAAGGGGCGTCAGCTTTGATTCTTTGAAGTGTAGTGTCATCAAAAGATTGAACCATGATATGGCGAGAATAGGAAAAACGATTGATGATGTCCACAACTGCTTTTTCAATCCCAATTTGCCGTTTTGGATGCTTGATTTCAATCAATATACCGATACACTGGCTGTATCTCTCAAGAATTTCTTGTAATGTTGGGATTCTTTCTTTGGCGTACCGTTTATCAAACCAGCTCCCTGCATCCAGCTTTTTAAGCTGATCGAGTGTATAACTTCTGACTGGCCCACTTCCGTCTGTCGTTCGATCAACGGTATCATCATGGATCACAACTATGTGCTGATCCATTGTTAGCTGAATGTCTAACTCAATATAATCTGCACCCTGCTGAACAGCTAAATCAAAAGCAGCGATTGTATTTTCTGGGGCAGCGCTTGATGATCCTCTATGCGCAATAATATACACATGATCCAGCTCCCTGACATAAGTTCTGATCTTATCATATCATATCAAATGCCTTATATATTGTCCTGCTTTACTATCAGGAGGGGAAGGTAGCGGTATGTAAAAAAGCATGTTGTGTAAATGTGAAAAGTTCCAGGAATATCCCAAGCTTTCATTGAGTAAATCTGAATTACATCAATTTTTCTTCGATCAATTTTGTCCAAATCGTCAGCGTTCGTCAAAATATTAGTACATTCGTCATGTTGACTGAAAATTCTGATGTTTTATAATGATGAAAAGGAGGCGAGATGATTGGGTAAAGGGAGAATTAGAGTAGAAGAACGTATTAAGGTCGAAACGGATGCTGAAATGTTTAAAGCGACTCTCCTTGATCAGACTCAGAAGAAAAAGTAGTTTGCTGCCCGTCGTTATGTCTCAAGCCAAAATTTCATATTGAACATCATGCCTCGGGATGTATCTCGAGGCTTTTTATATTCAGGTCAGACATTTAAGAGAGGACACATACGAAGTTTATAATATAAACTAGAGAGGATTGTTTTAAAGGAGAGAGACAGACATGTTTCCACAAAAATGGATGGATACATACTTTACAGTAGAAATTGCGATCCAAATTGGCATTAGCCTATGTATTTTTTTGCTTTTTTTATTGCTTCGGAAAGTATTTGCGAAGTACTTGTTTCATCTCCTTTTTAGGCTGACGAATCGGTCTAAAACTGAGGTCATTAATCAAATTGTTGTGGCATTCGAAAAACCTGCAAGGCTGTTTTTTGTGGTACTTGGCTTATATTTTGCGTTTAGACAGGCGCCGTACTTTGAGCACCATATGGGTGTCATCATTAAATTGTATAGGTCTTCGATTATATTGATGCTAACGTGGGGGCTTTGTAATTTAACCGCTGCTTCTTCATTCTTATTTCAAAAGGTGAATTCAAAGTTTGAATTAGAAATGGATGATATTTTAGCGCCATTTTTATCAAAGGTACTTCGTTTTATTATTATTGCACTGAGTATTAGTGTCATTGCACAAGAATTTAATTATGACGTGAACGGGCTTGTGGCAGGACTTGGTCTAGGAGGTCTAGCTTTTGCGTTCGCTGCGCAGGATACAGTGGCGAACTTTTTTGGAGGTGTTGTTATTATTACAGAGAAGCCATTTACGATGGGCGATTTTGTGGAGACCCCAAGTGTACTTGGAACAGTAGAGGACATTACATTTAGAAGCACAAAGTTTAGAACGCCTGCTGAAGCAGTCGTGACAGTTCCAAATTCCACGCTTTCAAAGGAGCCGATTACAAACTGGACGAGAATGAATAAACGCCAGATTACATTCTCAGTTCGTGTGGCCTATAATACACAAAAGGAAAATATTGAAAATTGTATTAAGCGTCTTAAACAAATGCTGTATGAGCATGACGGTGTTCATAAGGAAACCATTATGGTGAACCTCGATGTACTGGCAGATAGCTATATGAACTTATTTTTTAACTTTTACACAAACACAACGGCATGGTCTGAAAACCTTGATATTAGGCAAGACATTAACTATCGTATCATCGATATCTTCCATCAAGAAGGTGTAGAATTCGCCTTCCCTGGACAGACCATTTATATGGAACAAAAGGGTGAGAAACAGCAAGGTGAATAAAGCAAAGGTGGCAGCGCAAAGAGAGAGTGTGGCACAAGCTTCACATATCACAGTACTTTCAGGTGCTGGTATGAGCACAGAATCGGGTATCCCCGATTTTAGATCAACAGGTGGTGTGTGGACAGAAGATACCTCTAGAATGGAGGCAATGAGCGGATCCTATTTTTTATCACACCCTCATCAATTCTGGCCAAAATTCAAGGAATTATTTCAAATGAAAATGAGTGGAGAGTACGAACCAAATGCGGGACATTACTTTTTGGCAAACCTTGAGAAGCAAGGGAAGCATGTGGATATCTTCACACAAAATATTGACGGCTTGCAAAAAAAGAGGGAAGTCAGCATGTCTATGAACTGCATGGTTTCATTCAGACTGCCACTTGTCCTTCGTGCCAGACGAAATATGAGCTACCCTATCTACGACATCTCTATAAATATAAATCATAAAGAAACCCCGCACCTTTTTGCGGGGCTTTGACGTTTCAAATTTTATTGTTGTAGCGGCTTCATTGTTTCATCAAGGACTTCAAATGTATAGCCCTTTGCTTTTAGCTGTGTGATCAGACTGTTTAAGTATTTTGCGGTAGCTGGGTGATCATGCATTAAAATGATTTTTGGTTCTTTTGGATGTTTTGTCTCAAGCACTTGCAGCTGATTCAATACCTCTGGTACGTATTTTGAGCTTTTATATTTCCAGTCAAGACTATCAATTGTCCAATCCCAATAAATAAAGCCTTTTTGTTTTAAACGTATTTTTTGCTGATCTGTTAAATTTGGAACACTGCCATAGGGTGTTCTCACCAGATGAGTATATTCACCTGTGACAGAAGCTAAAATGCGCTGATCTTCTTTCATTTCGTTGACGGGAGAATCACTTTGTTGATAAAAGCGTTTCACATCATGCGTGATGCCATGAAGCCCTAATTGATGCCCTTCTTGATGAAGCCTTTTCACAGCTGCTGGGTGTTCTTTGATCTTTGGCCCAAGCATAAAAAATGTGGCCTTCACTTGATGCGCCTTTAGCACATCTAACAGCTGATTTAATGTAGCAGAAGGACCATCATCAAAGGTTAAAAAGATCGTTTGATCCGTTACATGTTTGTTTGGGTTGATCTTAAAATGTGCATCTAATGTTTTCGTAGAATCATCTTTTGCTTTCAGACTTATGCTTGTGTCTCGGAATTGACTGCTCGCAGACATTTCAGCCGGTTGATCTGCTGCCTGCATATTGGTTTTTGACATATCCCATATTAAAAAGAGGATCAGTGTAAGAATCACTAAACCAATAGCCTTTGAGAGCAGCAGCGTGTTTGAAGGTGTCTGTTTTTTCGTAACCCGTTGCATTACAATCGCTCCAATAAATCAAAAATTTGTGTCGAATCATGTAGTGGATTCTGTCTTTTTTCGCTGTTTTTTGTCGTGCTTATATTGAGTAAGTATACAGGAAAAAAGAGCCTATGAATATAGAAGATGCTAAAAAGTTGGAATCTTTTTCGTTATGAATCTATATTTGTTTCAATAGAAAGTGATCCATTTATTTGATCAAAAATCATTCTGAATAATCATTGAAACGTTTTCATTTATCGGCTAAGATAGCATCAGATCCAACCATTAAAGCAAAGCGAAGGGGAGAATCCATATGAAAGTATTGTACAATGGAGATTTCATTGAAAAAAAAGATGCACATGTTGATATTGAGGACAGAGGCTACCAATTTGGCGACGGAGTCTATGAGGTCATCCGTGTATACAATGGTACTTTGTTTACATTAAAAGAGCATACAGAGCGTCTGTTCAAGAGTGCAAAAGAAATCGGCATTCATCTGCAAGGTACGGTATCGGATATGGAAAAAAAATTAAAAAAGCTAGTCGCTGACAATCAACTAACAGATGGCGCCGTATATATTCAAGTGACACGAGGGGTAGCACCTCGCAAACACCAATATGGTGATTCTCTCACTCCTCAAATCACGGCGTATACGTTCCAAGTGAAAAAGCCTGTTCAAGAGCAGACAACTGGTGCAAAGGCCTTATTATCTGATGACCTTCGCTGGTTAAGATGTGATATTAAGAGCTTAAACCTATTATATAACGTCATGGAAAAGCAGAAAGCGTCGGAAGCTGGTGCGTTTGAAGCCATTTTAATCAGAGACGGCTTTGTGACGGAGGGAACCTCCTCGAATGTATATGCTGTCATTGATGGCGTGATTCGTACACACCCAGCAAACAACCTCATTTTAAACGGCATTACCCGTAGAAAACTGCTACAGGTATGTGAGGAAGAGGGGTGCAGTGTCGAAGAAACACGTATCAGCAAAGAAGAGCTGCTGCGTGCTAAAGAAATTTTTATCAGTTCAACAACTGCTGAAGTCGTTCCGATTGTTGAGATAGATGGTCAATCAGTAGGAGAAGGTGTTCCTGGAGAGATCACGAAGCGTGTTCAGGAAGGTTTCCAAAAAAAAATTAAGCAAGAAATTGAAGCATCGATTACTTCATAAATGAAAGAGGCTGTAAACCAATGTTTACAGCCTTTTGTAATGCATTTATTTCACAATAAGCACAGGTATATCTGAGTTTGATGATAATTTTTCACTCACACTGCCAAATAGCATTTTTTTTAATCTGCTTTGGTCACGTGCTCCCATGACGATGAGGTCCGCTGATATGTCTTCAGCATATTCGATAATTGCTTCTGAAGGCTCTCCCTCGACAATTTCTATTTTAGCTTCAAACTGTTCCTCATTCAAAATCATCCTCGCTTCTGCAACGACCTCTTCTGTATGGTCTTCAAATATCAAGGGACTTTGCTGTTCATCATGAGGTACATATATAGGGGGTGTTTGAAGGTCTGCCATGCCGCCGCCGATATAAGCGCCGCCAGTCATTGGGCGCGGTGCATCAAACACCTGTCTGCCTGATTTGCGATCATGTGCATAGGCGACGGTGAGCTTGGCATGCAAGGTTTTGGCTAAGGCGATTGCCTTTTTTAACGCTTTCTTACTGTCTTCATGTCCATCAAACGCAATGACCATCCGATCAGCTTGAAACAATATCATCATTCCTTTCAAAAGGAGTTTTTACACTCATGATATACCCGTTATGAGAAAAACATACACATGATGGTCACGTATTTTTGTTAGAAAATTTCATTTATTGAAAATAGCGACAGATACTATAAGATAAAAAAATCCTCAAGATCCAAAAGGAGGAAATGTCATATGCACTTTGGAAGAATGAAATCAAACTGCATGAATGAGTTGATTCACGTGACAATTACACCTTCATTGGTCATTGAAAAGGAACGATGTTGTGCCAATTGATCGGATGAATCAACGCGTATGTTGCGTATTTGTCAACATGCGTGACAGCCAAGAAAATATAGAAAGCGGCTAGCTTTAAAAGGAGAGAAGAACATGTTTTCAGTATTTGCGAAATTAGGCTGGTTCTTTAAAGAAGAGTGGAGGCGATATACGATTGCTATTATGCTGCTCCTTATTGTGAATGTGCTTGAAATGCTACCCCAAAGGTATCTTGGACAGGCAGTTGATGACATTCGTTCTGGTCAATTTGTGTCCATTGGGGCACTCTATGCGTTTGTCGATTATTTAAATCGATTGTTCCAGCCGATTACAGGCATCGTGAATCAATTTTCCAGATTAGAATTAGCAAGGGTATCATCTGAAAGGGTCTTTCGATTATTAAATGAGCCACGAACTGAAATGGAAGAACTTGTGCAGAAGAAAATAGAGGGACACGTTCAGTTTCAGGATGTCACCTTTGCCTATAACGAAGGAAAAAATGTATTAAAGAACTTCACCTTTGAATCCAAAAAAGGTCAAACCGTTGCTAGCAGCTAAAAGTGAACAGCCAAAAAAAGAGTTTCCTTCAGTTCGAAAGCGGCTCTTTTTGATACCATTAAGTGACGAAAAAAGTCGAGGCTTTATGTTATCGCCTCGACTTTTTCCTTGTTGTATATGGTTTGCACGGGCAAAAGGTTAATAAGCGATGCCGACTCGCTGATGCAAAAATTCCTTCGAATTTAACTGCTGATATAAAAAGTGTGCCGTATCTTCAACTGAAATTTCCTTTCCATATATAGGGAGAAAATCTTTTTCATAGCGATATGACCGTGTCACTTCTCCATCTGGTAAATAGGTTGGACAAATAATGGTCCAATCTAGTTCAGTCGATTGAATGATTTCAAAGGCTTTCGCATGCTCTTTGGCTGGCCGGGTAGTGGTTCGCTTTGATTCATTTGTTTCAAAGCGGTAAAGTTCCGGTTGCTGCCTTGCTTTTAAAATACCCGCAGTGCCAATCGTAATGATTCTTGATGTCCCTGTTTGCTTCATGGCTTGTACGATATGCTCCATTGAAATAGATAATGTATCATCACCATCTGTCGATAGACAGCTCACAACAATATCTGATCCTTTGATTGTCTCAAGCACATCCTCTTGATTTCTTGAATTGCCAGTGACTTGAAACATACCCGCAAGCATTCCTTCCCGGTTTGTCCGAACTAAAGAACGAACCATGTAACGATCATCTACTTGAACAAAACGAAGAAATGCTTGTCCTACACGTCCATGAGCACCGAAAAGTGCTATTTTCATCTGTTCGATCCCTCCACTACATACTATAAGTGAAAAGAACCCAAAATGGTACAATTTTATGTCATGCTTTTTCTGTAAAGATGAAAGGATCGAATACTATGAGCATATTCACATAATAGAGAGAGTCCTACAAATTGGAAAATCTCAAAATTCATACCGGAAATAATGTCCATGAAGATCCGCTCCTTTCTCATACATAGTATGAGTAGAAAGGGAATTTGTGAGGGATAAAAGCAAAAAAAGAAGACACCATAAGAGGTGCCTTCTATGATCCAGATATGAAATTAAGCTTTTGTTCCGCCAAGGTTTTGCTGAGCGTAAGACACAAGACGTTTTGTGATTTCTCCACCAACTGAACCGTTAGCACGAGCTGTTGTTTCTGCTCCAAGGTTTACACCAAATTCAGAAGCGATTTCGTATTTCATTTGATCGATTGCTTGCTCTGCTCCTGGAACGAGTAATTGATTTGATCTATTAGAATTTTCCATGATGTGAATCTCCTTTTTATATATGATTTAGTTTGGTTGGGTTTTCTGGAATCGCACCAGCGAAATGTTCAAGTCATTTGCCACTTGGCGAAACCCAATACGATATCCGCCTGATACTAAGTATTATGGATATTTGCGATGAAAACATACGAAAAAAGGCCATGGTAAATGTTGTTTCAACATGCAAAAAAACATCACCCGATAGTGAGTGATGGTGCACGAGAACTTCTCTTATTCAATTGAGCGAATGCGCAGTTCAGTTTCAGCATCGAAAAAGTGAGCTTTATTCATATCGATGGCAAGTGGTATAGACTGACCTGTCTGAACATCTGTATGAGAATCAACACGTGCAATAAACGATTGACCATCAAGAGAAGAATAAAGCATCTTTTCTGCTCCCATTAATTCAGCCATTTCTACATTTGCCTCAATTTTTGTTCCTTCAGATGCCTGTATAAACACAGGCTCATCATGGAGGTCTTCTGGCCTGATGCCTAGAATGACATCCTTTCCAATATAGCCCTGCCTACGTAATACCTTCATTTTTCCTTCTGGCACACGAATGTGCGTTTTTCCAATGGCTATGGTGCCTTCAGAAAGCTTTCCTGTAAAAAAGTTCATCGCAGGAGAGCCAATGAATCCGCCTACAAAAACATTCTCTGGGTTTTCATAAACATCCTTCGGCGCACCAATCTGCTGAATAAAGCCATCTTTCATGACTACAAGACGGGTAGCCATTGTCATCGCTTCAGTCTGATCATGTGTAACATAGATAAATGTCGTTTGCAGGCGCTGATGAAGTTTAGAAATTTCAGCTCGCATTTGAACACGTAGTTTCGCATCTAAGTTAGAGAGCGGTTCATCCAAAAGATAGACTTTTGCATCGCGCACAATCGCTCTGCCAAGTGAAACACGCTGTCTTTGACCGCCAGACAATGTTTTTGGTTTTCTGTCTAAGTATTGTTCAAGCCCTAATATTTTAGCGGCATTTCTAACCCGCTCATCAATTTCTATTTTAGGAAACTTCCGAAGCTTTAACCCAAAAGCCATATTATCGTACACGTTCATGTGAGGATATAATGCATAGTTTTGAAAAACCATTGCGATATCCCGGTCTTTTGGTGCCACGTCATTCATCCGTTTACCGTCTAACAGAAAGTCCCCTTGTGAAATCTCTTCAAGACCTGCAATCATACGAAGGGTGGTTGATTTTCCGCACCCCGATGGACCAACAAACACAATAAATTCTTTATCCTGTATATGTAGATCAAAGTTATCTACTGCTGTTACCTTGTTATCGTACACTTTATAAATTTGATTGAGTATCATTTCAGCCATAGATGATAGCCTCCCAGTCCCTTTTTGAAAGCGTTTTACTAATGAATAAAGTGTATAAAATAGGTGAGATTCTGTAAATGGACAACGTGCACAACATCTTATTTTATTTTTGGGCAGGGTGCTTACGTAAACCGTTTCTTATGAAAGATCGAAAAAATTCATCATAAAATAGGCAGCCGAAGCTTATTGAAAATGTCGTCCTGTTCGCTCAATAAATTTATCGATTGGATATTGAAGGCTGTTTCTGAGAACGTATAAAGTTTTTGATGCCTGCGATGTATTTAAATTACATTGCATATAGGTCATAAGGGTGCGGAAAACATCCCGATCAAAGACTGTTTCTTTAAATGCATCAGAAATAGCGTTAGAAACACGGAGGCATCATATTGAATGAGGGATGAAAAATTGGTAAAGTATTGTAACCCCTGATCTAAGATTTCCTCGTTGCATGTAATGCTCGTTTGGTTGTAAAAAGACGGAATCTGTTAGAAAGTCACTTGTGATGGCCTGAGACAAATCATTTGGACGATTTAGTTCACCTTTTTCAAAGAATGTGTTTGTCAGTTGTTGGTTAGCTGATGATATGGTGTCCGTAAACAAGCTTAAACTTTTCTAAATAGAGAGGCTCCTTAAACAGTTTAATCATAGACATGGAATAGCATTAGTTCGTGGATTTCTTCTTTTAAGGTTGGTTCGACTTCATATGGCGGAAGCTGGGAGCCCCATTCTATATCACCTGTTTTGTGGTAAATGCCTTCATAGTGTGCACCATTGTGGAAAAAGGATATTTTCCAGCCTGGCATTTGTGCTTTTCTAAAAAGGGGTTTCCATTGAAAATGAGAAATCATATCTTCATTGCCTCCTTGCTTTTATTGATGAAACAATAAGTACATACGACAATACGGAAACAACCTTTGCATTTGATTGTATTGTATCTCATCTAGTGAAAATAGCATAGGAAAAGCATAGATTTAAGACCACCGTCACGAGAATAGAAAAACAATCAATTGACTGTAGCGTGGTCTGTAATAGTGAGTGCTGTTTGTGATAGGTAAGAAGAGTAATCCACGATTCTTTTGCCAATGAGCCATTCTGAGTTTTTCAATGACGCATGCTGGAAAATCTCACGACCGGGACGAGAATTGGCTTCAAACATCCAAATAGCACCAGTGTGATCAATTCCTAAATCAAAGCCAATTTCACCAATAAAGCCTGGCATTTTTTCATCTATCACCTGACTAAGGGTGATAGCGGTTTCAGAAAGCTGTTGCAGCATCTGTAATCGCGTCTTTGCTTCAGGAAAGACAACATTCAGTGTTTTGACAGTTCCACCATGTAACTGATGGGTGGTGACTGTGTGATCTCCTGAGGCTTTTGCCGCTACTGCCGTGACTGTCCAATGACCGTTCTTATTTTTATTTGTATGAACTCTGAAATCCAGCAGTTGGTTCTCTATTTGCAGCAATTCAATGCCTTGTTGGGCTATATAGTCATGAATGACACAATCCTTTCGGAATTGTTTAATAAAATCGTCTACTGATTCATATCGAATGCCCATTCCTCTATTTGTACATATAGTCATCCCGCTTTCCGTTGCTGTTAACCGATAAATACCGTCTCCGTGACTTCCATTCATCGGTTTTAAGTAGATAACATGATGAAGATGGAGAAGTGTTTTGATTTTCATTATAACATCAGCAGGATCTAATTGTATGGAATGGGGGAGGAAGAACATTGTTCGCTCATCTGTCATTAGTTGGTCATGAATATGCCATTTATTAAAAAAATAAGGGTTGAACCAAGGGAAATCATATTCTTGAGTGAGTTTTCGCTTTGTTTCCTGAACAAATGCTGACTGAGTAGCTTTTCTATTTGGAAGCCGGTCATAAACAACAGATGGCAGAGGAAGTCGTTTTTTGATCCATTTTTTCTGCTGATACAGCAGTCCTTCTACTGTTCCTCGTTCCCAATCAATAGAATGAGTGCCAAAAAGGTAGGCAATACCAGCGTGTTGTCTGAAAGATTGTAGAAGCTTGATAAAAAAATCTGACCTTGCTCCTAAAGGCTGCGATTTCTGCTCAAAGCCAGCAGTGAAAATACCGATGAGTGGCCCTATATAAAGGGCTTGATCAACGATTACTACATCAGCTTTTGATTCGTAAGGAATCAGTAAATCACTGTATATATCTGCTGATAATAATATTTTATGTGAGTGTTGATGGTAGGAAATAGTGAATCCGTCTACTAAATGAGACCCTAAAGCAACGGAATGTATCTCTATTTGCTGTTTAAATTGAATAGGAAGATGTACTGTCTTTTCACTTGTGAGGTGAGATACGATGGTGAAACGTTTTTTGTTCATAAAGAACCTCCTTCGGCTGAGACATTGTAGATTGCGCATATTCAAGAATGATGTTGATCAATTGATTTTCTTTTTCAGGATAAGTTTTTAAAAAGGAGGTTCTTCCTGGCTTGGAACTGACATTTGAGATGAATAGTTTTCCTTCATTTGTATGAAGTAGATCTACAGCAAATTCTATGGAGGGAGAGAAGCTTTTATCTAAATACGCTGGAAGAGATGACTGAATGGATACGATATCATCTAAAAGAAGCTCATTGATATTTGGCTGCAATGAGTTTAAATAGTGATTAAATCCTAGCACATGAACTGAATTTTGTGTATTGTTTAAAAGGCTATTTTCTGCTGGTGATTTTGTATGAATCCCTATGCGTTTCCATTGATTTTGTGATTGTTTCATAAGGGAAATTCTGATTTCATTAAATAAAAATTCTTTTTGATCATTTGTGTTAAAAAATTGGAGGAAATATCGACCAATATACTTTCTGCACCAGCGCTCAATCTCTGATGGACCAGAAAATGTAATGACTTGCTTGTGATGAAGTTGAACAGTAAATGTTGATTTGTCCTTTAAGTAAATGAAGTAAGTGGGTGCTGCATGCTGTTGAGAGAGCGGCTGCATTTTACAATATCCCTCCCCCTTGACCATGTTGAACAGATCTGAAGGCTCATTCAATAATGAACAGACAGGTAAATATGGCTGTAAAGGAGAATGAAGATAGAGCTGCTCGAATAGCGTCATTTTATTTGGGAGCCCAGTATTCAAAAATGCTGTTTTTGGATACTTTTTTAACCATTCCATGATTGGTTTTGCTTTTTTAGATTGAGTGTCATGTTGATAAAGACATCGATCGTAAATCAAGTCAGGAATCGGAAATTCTGCGTTTGTAAACCCTTGACCAATCGTATATTTTTGACCTTGGATCAGATTTGAAGCAGGCTTTAAATCAAGAGGTGTAAAACGAACGACCTCTAAATCAAAAGAAGAGGCAGCTTTGGCAAGCTAAAGTGTGAATCCCTCTTCATGCTGCAGAGAAAGGGTTACAATGCCTAATGTTAACGTCATGAAAAAACACCTACTTTTCTACTTCAATTTTTAACACCCCAAAATCACATATTCAGGATTTTACATAAACCTTCTGTTCCTTTATCATTACGACAGATCACTTTATCATATGTCTCATTGAATGCTTCATTTGCTTGGGATCTTGACAACAACTATAATACGTATAGATAAAAACAATAAACATTGGGTGTTGTTTGAAAGGTAGATGACGACTTTGAATATATTCACAACATTTGTCTTTATGATTGTGATAGGAGCAGTAATAGGAGCAACGACAAACCATCTTGCGATTAAAATGCTTTTTCGTCCTTATAAGCCATATTACTTATTTGGGAAAAAGCTTCCATTTACACCAGGCCTCATTCCTAAAAGAAGAGATGAAGTAGCCAAGCAAGTAGGTGTCATGGTCATGGAGCATTTGCTGACGCCAGAAGGTATTCAAAAACGATTTGAATCGTCGGAGGCAAGGCAAGAGATATTGCATACAGTCCATCGATATATTGACAAGGGGGCTGAGATGGAGATGTCAGTAGTGTCCTTGTTAGAAAGATACGGCATGTCACAGGCTGATATAAAAGCGGATGAATGGGTCCACCAATGGTCAGACAAAAAACTCCATTCACTACTTGAAAAATATGACCAGCAAACTTTATTTGAACTGCTCCCGCAGGAAGTCGAAAACAAGCTCTCATCAAAAATTCCAGATGTAGCAGAGTATATTTTAAATCGGGGTATTCATTACTTTGAAAGTGAGGAAGGAAAAGCACGGCTTAGCAATATGATCGATGACTTCTTAAAAGAACGAGGAATGCTTGGCAGTATGGTTCAAATGTTTCTTGGGAATTCAAGCTTAATTGATCGTGTACATCCCGAAATCATCAAGTTTTTAAGAAATGCAGAAACAAAGAAGTTTTTATCAGATTTGCTTGTTCAAGAATGGGACAAGATAAAGCAGTTTTCTCTTCATGAGCTTGATGAGAAATGGAATGTGAAAGAGCTTGTCTTTAGTGCGAAAAGGCAATTGCTTTCACATTTCTCTACAAAGCTGATTTTAGACAGATCAGTTGGAACATATGTCAGTGCTGTGGCGGATGATCTCAAAATTCACTTTGCACCAGTGCTGGTAGATAAGGGGATGAAAGCGGCATCGAATGCTTTAGAGGGGCTGCTAGCGAAGCTCCAATTTGAAGAAGTCATTCGTGAGCAAATTGAACTTTTCCCGCTTCAAAAAATGGAGGAGCTTGTAATCAGTATTTCAAATAAAGAACTCAAAATGATTACGTTCTTAGGCGGTTTTTTAGGCGGATTGATCGGCGCAATCCAAGCTATCTTTGTCACGTTATTCTAAGACAAGTTAGAGAAATTTTGATGAATTCATTGTATATATGTGAAACGAAAGCCATAGTTTGTTATAGTGGAGTGGTGTCCGCCGATCATATCGGTGATAACGGATAGAAAGGAGACATAACATGTCTGTAAATCTTTATGATGTTGCATATGACCTTGAAAAAGCACTGCGTCATAGCGAAGAATATTCAACTTTAAGAAATTTTTATGATGAGGTAAACGAGGATGAGTCCTCTAAAAGAATGTTTGAGAACTTCCGTGACATTCAAGTAAACCTTCAACAAAAACAAATGACTGGTCAAGAGATTACACAAGAAGAGGTTGAGCAAGCTCAAAAAACAGTTGCGCTTGTGCAGCAGCACGATAAAATCTCTCAGTTGATGGAAGCAGAACAACGTGTGAGTGTGCTCATCGGTGAGCTAAATAAAATTATCATGAAGCCTCTTGAAGAACTTTATGGAAATACAGAAGAAAATTAATGGAAAGGGCGAATGTCATCGCCCTTTTTTATTTGACATCTCATCAGGACATCTTTAAAAAAAGGTTGTCTAAGCTCAAAAATTTTGCGATAATACTTATTGAAAGTGCTTTCAATGAGTGCTCTCATGAACAATTGGGTGCGTTTCACTTGGGATTTAAGGCGATGAGCCAAACGAGAAGCGCTTCTGGGAGAAACGCAAAGCATAAGGGGATCTGATATAAGCAATGCTTTGGTGTGTTAAGATTAGGGGATCATGGGGAGCTTCATCACTCCTCCATTGTTACGCATCCAAACCATACATAAAAAAAGCCTAGGGGTAGGCTTTTTTATTTACCTTTCATTCATATAAAACAGTGATTGCTTGAACTGCATGTTCTAAAGCACCTAGCTAGGGCATATCCTCATCGTAAGTACAGTCATCAAGAAGGGGGATGCCTCAGTGTCAAAAAAACTACTTGCACTCAATATAGATGGAACATTACTTCGTTCCAATGGAAAAATCCACTCCGCTACTAAAGAAGCTGTGGAATATGTAAAGAAAAAAGGGGTTTACGTGACGATTGTCACAAACCGGCATTTTCGATCAGCACAAAAAATTGCCAAGGCGTTGAAAATTCCAACTTCAACACTTGTGACACATAGTGGTGCATTTATCGCTGATAAACTCGATGAGCCGCTTCATGTGAAAAAATTAACGGAAGAAAAAACATTTAATCTTGTTCAAATTCTTGAAAGCTTTGATTGTAATGTGCGCTTGCTGCATGAAAAATTCTCTATCGGAAATCGAAAAAAAACACAGTCTCAACTTATGGGAAAAACGTTGATTCATCCGTCTGATCCGATCTTCTATCCCGTTCAATTTGTTGAATCATTAAGTGATATGCTTATGGATGAACCGGTCAGCACACCTGTGATTGAAGTGTATTCGACCGAAGAGCTTCAGCCTGAGATTCACAAGACAATTCAACAAGCGTTTCCATCTGTTGACCTGATCAAAATCAGTCATGAGAAAATGAATATTGTTTGTAAAGGGGTTTCTAAAGAAACGGGACTTTCTCTTTTAACCTCAGCGTTAGGTTTTACATTAGAAGATACGGTCGTCATTGGCCACGGGATAGATGATATTCCAATGCTTGAATTAGTTGGTCTAGGTGTTGCTATGGGAAATGCACCTCATTCGGTCAAGCGTAAAGCCGATTGGGTGACACGTTCTCATGATGAACAGGGTGTCGCTTATATGATCAAAGAATACTTTAGAATGCAGCAAAGAGAAGGCTTTTTACATCAATTTGATATTAAACGATAAAACGGTGAAGGGCCCTGTCAATCATGAAATGACAGGGCCTTCGTCTGTTCTCTTCATTGCTTTCCCTAGATGAATTTTGTAAAATGAAACAAGTTTGAAGATAAAGGTGATACGATGCGAATTTTAATCAAAGGGCTGTCTGATGAACGATTTCATCGCCCGCTTGTCAATATAGCAAATTTATTTGAAGAAGATAGTGAAGTACAGTTTATTCCAGACGAACTGTATGATGGTCTAGTGATGGTACTTAGCTGGAAAGAGGAACATGGAATGGTTGAAGCATCTGGTCATATCGCGGGGTCAGACGTAAACAGTTGTTTTACAAGAGCTGTTCCAGAGGGTTTGAACGACAAGGAACGCTGGAAGCAAATCAAAAACACGGTGCTGTCTGTTTATTTACACTTGCTTCAGGAACATACAGGAATCACGCAAAAATGGGGAATCCTCACAGGAATACGTCCTACGAAATTACTTCATAAAATGCTCAGAGAAGCCATGACAAGGGAAGAGGCACATGCTGCATTAAAGCGTGATTATTTCATTCATGATGAAAAAATCAATTTGATGCAGGAAATTGTCGACCGTCAAATACAAGCGATTCCAGATTTGTATGACCTTCAGCAGGAAGTGAGTATTTATATTGGTATTCCTTTCTGCCCAACGAAATGTGCTTATTGCACGTTCCCTGCTTATGCCATTAAAGGACAAGCTGGAAGAGTGGGGACGTTTCTTTTTGGGTTGCATTATGAGATGCAAAAAATAGGCTCATGGCTCAAAGAACATGGTGTTAAAGTAACGACCGTTTATTTTGGTGGGGGCACTCCGACGAGTATTACAGCGGAAGAAATGGATTTGCTGTATGAAGAAATGTATCGTTCTTTTCCTGATGTGAAACACATTAGGGAAATCACTGTAGAAGCTGGACGTCCTGATACCATTTCGCCTGATAAGCTAGAGGTGCTAAACCGCTACAATATTGACCGAATTAGCATTAATCCACAATCGTATGAGAATGAAACACTGAAAGCCATTGGCCGTCACCATAGTGTCGAAGAAACGATTGAAAAGTATCATTTATCAAGACAGTACGGGATGAATAATATTAACATGGACTTAATTATTGGTTTGCCGGGGGAAGGGCTGAAGGAATTTCAGCACTCTTTGCAGCAGACTGAAGAACTAATGCCTGAATCTTTAACTGTGCATACACTCTCATTTAAAAGGGCGTCTGAAATGACACGCAATAAGGAGAAATATCAAGTGGCAGACCGACAGGAAATCATGCGTATGATGGATGAAGCGGTTGCTTGGACGAAAGCACATGAATATCATCCATATTATTTATATAGACAAAAAAACATCTTGGGGAATCTCGAAAATGTCGGGTATTCATTAGATAGACAGGAAAGTTTGTATAATATCATCATTATGGAAGAAGTGCAGACGATCATTGGAATTGGTTGCGGTGCGGCCAGTAAATTTATTGATCCACGATCAGGAAAAATTACGCAGTATGCCAATCCAAAAGATCCAAAATCGTATAATGATCGCTATGAGCACTATACGGAGGAGAAGATTCAATTCCTTGAGTCATTATTTATTTCTCACATTTAAACACTGTGGTGACGCAGTGTTTTTTTCATTTATAAAAGGGTATATAAAGGTTAAAGCAGGTGTACATATGGTTGTGTGATCGGAATTGGAACTGGGCCCTTCACATTTAGGATTACAGCGTTATTAGAGGAGTATGAAGATATCACGTGCTATTTTTTGAACAGGAGTTCGAGTTTGCTTGGCATGCTGGTTAAATGAACTGATTTGCAAGTTTCCTTTCTAGCGGGCCTTGTGACGATAGAAAATCCAAGGAGTAAATATACTTTTTTAATTATCAAAGAGGTTTCACAGATTCTAATAAATATATTTCTTTTTTCAACAATTACGCTTATTTTAGTATCAATTGATCTGAAATTTTTTGTTTAGAGGAAAAGGAATTGTTCGATGGAAAGGGAAGTAAGTCATAAGCTCAAAAAGAAAGAGGGGTATGGATGATGACATATATCAATTGTCAGTTAGACGGGGATATTTTTGAAATCATTTTCAATAGGCCGGAAGCTTATAATGCATTTCATGTTGATATGTTTGCAGAACTTAAGGAGGCGTGTGATACAGCAAGTGAAAGCAGTGCAAAAATCGTTGTGCTGAAGGGAATGGGAAAAGGGTTTTCAGCAGGCGGAGATATTGGAATGATGCTGAAACAAGATCGCGAGGAAGATTTCCATCGTGTGATGGATTTAATCGAAGGGATTACACTTTCTCTAGCCCGTATGAAAAAAGTGACGATCGCGCTTGTTCACGGGGCGGCGGCTGGTCTTGCTTTTAGCTTTGCTCTAAGCTGTGACTATTTGTTTATACATCAGAAGGCAAAACTAGCCTTGAATTTTAATGGAATAGGGTTAATTCCAGATGGCGGAGGACATTTTTTCCTCACTAAAAGAGTAAGCGAACAAACCGCCAAACAATTAATTTGGAGCGGACAAAAGCTGTCGGCTGATGAAGCGCTAAAGCTGGGTCTCGCAGACGGCGTGTTTCAAGAAGAGGTTGATATGTATCAAAAAGCTTGTGTGAAGCCATTTGTCAACATGCCGCTTCAAGCATTTATTGAAACAAAGATGATCTATTTTCAGCAGTCAGAATCACAACTGTTAGCAGTTCTTCAAAAGGAACGAGCAGCGCAGGCAAGACTCAGACAAAGTCATGATCATAGGGAAGGCATCCAAGCCTTTTTAGAAAAAAGACGACCTGTGTTTCATCAAGTATAAACGAATGTAAGGCCGGCGAGTGCCGGCTTTTTAACGTTCAAATAAAAGAAGCTTGCCTGCATCATCAACGAGCCGATGAGAATGCTTCGTGTATTGTTGTTCGATTAGGCGATGACGTCCTAATTCCTTTGCCTTTTCATCACTATCCGTGGTGATTTTTTCATTTATTAAGGTCTCACCTGACCGATCAAATACGGTCAAAAAGTATGTCTTCTCCATTTCTCATCTTCCTCTCTTCTGTTTTTTAATGTAATTAAACAAAGAGTAAGGCAAAACCTCTTTTTTTCCTTCAAAAATGTGTTTTTTAGAATCAGAGCGATAGAACGTGCATTCGTAAAAATAGCATGATAAAATATGGACAACTACAGTATCGTAGAAGGAGATAGACGTTTGACTAAGCTCACCTTTATTCACGCCGCAGACCTTCATTTAGATAGTCCGTTTACGGGAATATCGAAAATACCAAGCCAAATATTTAAGAGGTTGAAAGATAGTACATTTCAAAGTGCCAAGAACATGTTTGATCTTGCCATTGGTCGAGCAGTAGACTTTGTGCTGCTGAGCGGAGATTTATTTGACGAATCAAATCGCAGCCTGAAAGCACAGCTTTTCTTAAGAAATCAGTTTTTAAGGCTGCAAACACATGGGATCGAAGCTTTTATTATTTATGGTAACCATGATCATTTAGGTGGTGAATGGACACCAATTGAGTGGCCAGAGAATGTCCACGTTTTTTCGAGCAGTACACCAAGTGAACAATCCTTTTATAGAGGAGAGCAGCTTGTCGCAAGTATTTATGGATTTAGTTACAAAGAGCGAGCTGTGTATGAAAATATGACGTCTCATTACATCAAAACGACAGATGCTGCTTACCAAATTGCGATGCTTCACGGCACATTAGCGGGACAAGAAGGACATGATGCGTATGCACCATTTCAGCTTCAGCAGCTCCTTTCTCAGGATTTCGATTATTGGGCGCTTGGACATATTCATAAGAGGGCCCTTCTACATGAAGACCCATTGATTATTTACCCTGGCAACATGCAGGGAAGACATATAAAAGAAACAGGAGAGAAAGGCTGTTACTTCGTTCACCTATCCGATACTTCTGAGACAGCGGAGTTTATTGGCTGTGCTGATGTCATCTTTGAGACATTGACAATAAACATCACAGAAACGGCTCATATGACGGATCTTGTAACGCTTGTGGAAAAAAAGATCTGTGAGCTGAAAGAGCGGGGCGTTCCTCATTTTGTGAAAATTAAATTGATTGGTGATGCACCAGCTTATTTTGAGCTTGCGCAGCTAGAGGTGCTAGAGGAGCTGCTGGCTGTTCTTCATGAGCAGGAAGAAGATGAAGACGTGTTTGTTTGGGTGATGTCTATTGATTGTCGTACAAACGAGGATGTTGTCTATCCAGAAGATTCCTTTTTAAAGGAACTCACATCAGAAATTGCCCAGTTTGAGGCGTATGAAGAGCTGCTCTCACCGATCAAGCGTCATCCAACCTATAGGAAGTCAGGAAAAGCCCTCACAAAAGAGGATGAAGGGGATATAAAAGAAGAAGCGCAAAGGTTGCTGACAGAACAGCTAAAGCAATTATGAGAAAAGGAGAGGCATAATGAAAATACGTTCACTCCATATTGCGAATTTCGGGAAATTTTCCAATCGAACCTTTCACTTTTCTAGTGACGGTTTTCAGCTCGTTTATGGTCTGAATGAATCGGGGAAAACGACATTGAAGGCATTTATTGAATCGATGTTATTTGGTTTTTCGAAAAGCAAAATGTATAAGTTAAAGCAGGGATCATTTTATGGCGGCTTCCTCACTTGTTTAGATGATGAGTTAGGTGTCATTCATATTGAAAGAACGTCCGATCGAGGCGGTCAAGCACAGGTGTTGCTACCGAATGGTGAAGTAAAAGACGAAGCTTTTCTGTGCACTATTTTAAAGGGAACGGACCGCAGATTATTCCAGTCGATTTATTCATTTGATGTGTTTGGACTGCAAAATGTTCAAGCCTTAAACCAAGACCAAATTGGTGAGTTTCTTCTCTTTTCCAGTTTATTTGGCTCAGATGCGGCCTCCAAGATGGATAGCAGGCTTCTAAAGCAGCAGGAGCAGCTTTTTAAACCCAATGGACGCAAGCCCGAATTAAACCAACAGCTTAATCGTATAAAAGAGCTTACAGGCGAGCTGAAACAGGCCAAATTGATAGCATGGCGTTATGCTGAAAAGAAACGGGAACAAGCCCAATTAACAGAGGGGATAGAAGAGCTTCAACAAGAAATAAAGCATGTAGAAGAAGATATTCAACAATTGAATGAACATATTCGCCTTTATCCTTTGATAGAGAAAAAGGTGGAGTTAAAAAAAGAATTAGGGCGTTATCCAAAGCGAGTCAAACAGTTTAGACAAGAAACCGAGCATGAACTCGATAAATTAGAATCGCACCTTCACCCGAAGAAGGCTCAATTGACAGCACTGAAGCAGAAATTAGATCACTTGCAAACATCACTAGGGCAAGTTCAACCACTCTATGACAAGGATACGTTCATGGAGATGAAGCGTCTCATTAATGAGTCCTTTGATGATGAGCTTGTGACGAAGCGCTTAGCAGAAGGTAAAGCAGAAAGTCATTTATTAAAACAAAAAATAGAAGAAGCGACAGCGAAGCTGAAGTGGCAGCGTCCCATCAGGCTGGATCAGATCGATGATTCACTAGATTTTGAGTGGGAATTAAAGGAGGCTGTCAGCCAATACGTTCGTTTAATGGATAGAAAGGCACAACTAGACGAACGCTTTGATCACGCAAGACATGAGTTAGAAGAAGCGGAAACCGCTCTAAAAGGATTAAAGGATCAGCAAGTCAGGCAGCAGGGTGCAGAAGATGTCAGAGGAACAAGAGCCAAAGAGAAACAAGTTCATTATCGAACGTGGTTATTCCCGCTGATGTTTTTGTTTGATGCTGTAATTCTGCTCATCTTATTCTTTTTAGCAGAGTGGTGGGTGACTTTGCTGTTTGCAGGGTTTTCTGTTTTTGTCTTCACAGCATTTTCTCCATTACTTAAAAATACAAAGATGAGCCATGGAGGAAGAAGCGAAAATCATGATTATTTTCAAATTCAAGCAGCTTCAGCTGAAACGCTTGTGAGGCAAAAGGAACTTCTGTACGAAAGAATCATAAGGCAATATGAAGACTGGGAGCGAGAGCTAGAACCTGTTCAGCAGCACGTAGAGGAAATGAAAAGCCAGCTAGGCTTGTCCTCAGAGCTTTCTTTTCTCGTAGAAGCCTTTCATATCCTGAAACAATTAAAAACGAATTCAGCGGCATATGAGGCGCTTGCTCAAGAAATAGAAGCGCTTACTCATCAGCAATCAAACTATAAGCAAAGAGTGTCAGCGTTAAGCAGCCGCCATCTCCAAAGTAAAGAAGGAACCTTTCAAGAAAGCATCTCAGCCTTTCAGGAAGTATTGAAAGATGAGGCAAAAAGAGAAAAAGAACGTCAGACATTGAATGTATCCATTCAACATGTAAAACAGCAGCTGACAACGCTAGAAGGAGAAATCCAATATTACGAAAAACAAACAGGCGAGCTCTTTTGTCAAGTAGAAGCAGAATCAAAAGAAGATTACCATTTACTTTCTCATCTATCTAAAGAATACCGGGAGCAGCTGTACAACTTGCAGCAGCTAAATCAAGAGCTGCATAGAAGCGGTGTTTTTGATGAAGAAGAATGGATTACTCGTAAAGGATTGCGCAGCCTTGAGGAAGAGTGTGCAGAAGCGAAAAAGCGTCTACATGACATTCAACAGAATTTGACCAATATGGAGAAACGCTCAGCAGAACAAGCAGTGGAAATTCGGCAAATGGAAGCTTCAGGTACGGTGTCTGATTTGACTCATCAGCTTGCAGTAGAGCAGGAGCATGCGAAGCACCTTGTGAAAAAATGGGCGGGAATCCAGCTTGTTCGCTTCGTTATTCGTGAAAAATTGAATGAACATAAAGAAACAAGGCTGCCAGCACTGCTTCATACAGCTTCCAGCTTTCTTCAGCCGTTAACGAATGATCGATATGAAACGATCTTGTTTTCAACAGAAGATGACCGGCTGATTGTGAAAAGGATGGATGGACGAATATTCCGACCAGAAGAGCTTTCACAGGCAACATGTGAACAAATTTATCTCGCGATTCGTTTTGCGCTCGCTTTGTCTCACCAGCAAGATTGTCACCTTCCGTTTATGATGGACGACAGTTTCGTACATTTTGATCATGTTCGTCTAGGACGAGTGCTGGAGATGATGAATGAACTGACTTGTTTTGAGACACAACTGTTTTATTTCACTTGTCATCATCATATGAAACAAGCAGCAGTAGGTGGCCAGGTTACGAGTTTAGCAGTTGAATGATTTACAAATAATGACTTATGTTATACTTAAATAAGCAGAAACATGGAAGGAGCTTTTATTGAATGGCTAAAGGGATTATGACCTATGATGTCGGCGAACAAGTTGACCTGCATTTATTAATTAAATCATCTACTAAAGGTATTGCGAGCAATGGCAAACCATTTTTAACGTTAATTCTTCAAGATCAAAGTGGAGATATTGAGGCGAAGCTGTGGGATGCAAAGCAGACTGATGAACTTACATATGCACCACAAACAATCGTGAAGATAGTAGGTGACATTCATCATTATCGCGGGAGGAATCAGCTGAAGCTTAGGAATATACGCCCTGTTGCTGAAAACGAGCAAATTCGAATTGATGATTTTTTAGAAACAGCTCCTATTCCAAAACATGATATGATGGATACGATTATGCAATATATCTTTGATATGAAAAACCCTAATATTCAGCGTGTCACAAGACATCTGATCAAAAAATATGGACAGGAATTTGCTGATTATCCAGCAGCTACAAAAAATCATCATGAATTTGTCTCTGGTCTTGCCTATCACGTAGTGTCCATGCTTCATTTAGCGAAATCAATCGTTGACCTATATCCATCATTAGATCGAGATCTTTTATACTCAGGAATCATTCTACATGATTTAGGGAAAGTCAAAGAGCTTTCGGGTCCAGTCTCCACCACATATACAGTCGAAGGGAACTTAATTGGACATATTTCCATTATGGTGACAGAAATTGCGAAAGCCGCAGAAGAGCTGGGAATTGATTCAGAAGAAATTCTGATTTTACAGCACTTAGTACTGAGTCATCATGGAAAAGGGGAGTGGGGAAGTCCTAAACCACCAATGGTGAAGGAAGCCGAAATTCTCCACTATATTGATAATTTAGATGCGAAAATGAACATGATGGATCGTGCCCTTGAACATGTGAAGCCAGGAGAATATACAGAACGTATTTTTGCATTAGAGAATCGTTCGTTTTATAAACCAACCTTTCATCATAAATAAGAATGTCAAAGCGTCCGTTTAAAGCGGGCGTTTTTTTTCATAACTTGTCTTCTTGTCGCATAAGCATGTAACACAAAGGAAAAGAGGGATGTTCTGAAAAAAAGGAGGCGATGACAAGATGTTGTTTTTTCCATGGTGGGTGTATGCGTGTACCATTGGCATTATTTTCTGTGCATATAAATTAATGACGACAGCAAAAGAAGAGCAAGAGATTGATCAATCCTTTATTGAAAAGGAGGGAGAAATCTTTATCGAGCGAATGGAACAAGAAAGAGAGCGCAGACATCAGGATCAGCAAGTGAAAAGATCAGAGGAAACTGCGAAACATGAGGACCATTCGATTGCTTAAACATCTGTTCATACAAAAACCCCCTCTACGCATTCAATCGAAGAGGAGGTTTTTTTGTGATTATTGGTTTTGGTTTTGTGTTGTTTGTTGAGATTTTTCTTTAAACGTCTTTTGAAGCTCTTTGTCTTTTACTTTTACATCGGCATCTTTCACCAATTTATTTAAGATCGTTTGGATTTCATTTGTGTCTGCTTGTTTTTGATCAAGCACTTCTTTTTTTAAGTCAGCTTTCATGTCATCGTATTTTCCGCGTTCTTCGGTCTTTTTAATGATATGGTAACCGAATTGTGATTTCACTGGTTGACTGATTTCATTTACTTTTAGCTTGAATGCAGCTTTACTGAAATTCTCATCCATTTGGCCATCTTTTGCGAACCAGCCGACATCGCCGCCTTCTGCTGCTGAAGCCGTGTCAGTTGAATATTCAGACACAAGGTCATCCCATTTTTCACCTTTATCTAATTTCTTTTCTACTTCTTCAGCTGTTTTCTTATCAGCAACTAAAATGTGGCTCGCGCGGATTTTTCCTTTTAGGTCATCGTAATACGCTTTTACTTCTTTATCAGTGATTTTGATGTTAGCTTTGGCAGCCTTTTGAGTCAGTAGCTCATATTTCACTTGATCTTTGATGTAATCTTTTCCAAATTCATCTTGAAGTTGTTTTAGACGGTCTTCACCAAGTGTCTTTTTATATTCTTCCATTTTCTTATCAATTTCTTTATCTGATACTTTGTATTTGTCAGCAAGAACCTTTTGTTGAACAAGTAGATTTAAAGCATCTCCACCCGCTTGTTTCTTAAGAGTTGTATAAAGCTCTTCTTTTGTGACATCTCCTGATTTTGTTGTTGCGATCACTTCTTTATCACCGCTACTGCATGCGCCAAGAGTTAAAACACTTACTGCTGTTACAGCTGCTAAAGCCATTTTTTTCATTCAAAAAACACTCCTAATCTTTCCAATTTATTTATCATTGCTTGTATCATAACATATTGTGACACGCTGTAAAAAGAAATGCAAATGGGAGGGCATCCGTCTAGTCAAAATTTTGCTCACGACATACATATATAGTGATCACAAAAAGGAGGCTGAATTATATGGGAGCAGGATATTCTAATGGATTTGCTTTATTGGTCGTGCTATTCATTTTGCTGATCATCGTTGGTGCAGCATATCTTTACTAATTAAATCGCTGTTATAGAAGGAGCCGTCCTGCCATGCGTGCGGGCGGTTCTTTTTTAAAACGATGACATGTGCCTAAACGTTTTCAATTTAACTGCATACACTGAGCTTAGAACAGAGGAAGAACTGGCAGGAGGTGTTTTCACATGGGAGGAGAAGTTTTTGCTGGCGGTTTTGCACTAGTCGTCGTGTTATTCATCTTATTGATCATTATCGGTGCATCTTGGATTTGTTAATCGATCATATAACACAAAAGGCTGCCCTCATACAGGCAGCTTTTGCTTTGAGCTTAAATAGAAATGGTAATTTCAACAAATGATGAGATAAGTAAAATCAGTATTGATACATTGATAAAGCGAAACACCTTATCTTGCCGTTCTTCAGGAATCTCTCTGACAAGGCATAATGTATTAGTAAGCCTGTTTATTGAATACACAATAAACGCGGCAAAGGCGATGAAGTAAAATAAAACTATCGGAGATCCCCCCTCTCTATGCTATTCCCATACTACATTACCAAATTTTTTATGAAAAAGATAGAAGTTGGCTTTAAAAACCTCATGATGAGGAAGTTTGGTCAACTAAAATATCAAACTCGTCTTTGGCTTGATCGATGATACATGATTTTGGTGCTTTTAGCAGTTTCCATGCAAATAAAAAGTCAGGCAAACAATAGCCTGCATGAATACTTGCGATGATGATAAAATAGTGTGCGTACATTGGAAATGCTATGCCTAAAACAAAGTAAACAGGTGAGATGACACAAAACGGGCTGAGCAGGGAGAAAAGCATCACTCTTTTTGGCACGCGCTGCCAGCAATTTCGTTTAAATAACGTCATTTTTTTCTTGTTCTTCATGACCGGAATCAAGTGAACCACACGATGGACAAGCAGTGTCGCAAGTAAAAGCACGGCAAAAAGCGGTGCATTGTGACTACTTAGTTTCGTTTCAGGATGAGTCAGTTGAAAACATAAAAAAGCAAAAATGAAAAAGAGTATAGCAAGACTTATTGCTGAAATGATCATTCTCGTATAACCATAATCCTTTTCCAGATTAATGGTCTTCCAACAATTCATTTTTCATCCTTCCAATCTCAAAAATCTAATTGAATATCTCAAGATAATTTACTCTTCCTGAGGATAAAAATCAATGGTTTTCGTGAAAAAAAATAAAATGTTACATTCATATGGAATAAAGAGAGGAAACTTTGGTTTTTTCAAGAAAAAATGACATAAGGGGAAAGTTCGTCTCTTTCGTCAATGAGTCATTTCGGCTAAAATAGAAAGAATAAGAGAAAGAGGTAACGTACATGAGTATTGAGGAACGAATGAGCCAGCTCGAATATTATATGGAACTTTTACTAACGACGACTGATATGAGCCGTTATCCATATTATGCGCTATTGATTCGGCAGCGTGTATCTAAGGAAGAGGCAACAGACATTGAGCGTATTTGTGCTGAGCTTTCAGACGAAATGGACAAACAAAAAGCACAAGGCTATGTCATGTTCGACGATCTCCTTGCGCTTTTTGCTGGTCAGTTAATTGAGAAGCTAGATGTTCATGAAACGATTTTTGCTCTCCATGCTCAAGGGCTGTTTCAGCCGTTAATGAATGAATTTATAAAGATCATTAAACAATTTGATTTGCTTTAGCCGCTTTTTCTGAATCTTCAAGTTCCTCAGGCTTTTTCGTGACTTTCCCATGCTCATTCAAAAAGTCCTTCTCAATATTTGAAAACGATTTCTCAAAAATCTCCATGAAATCCTCACCATAAATGTTTCGGATAATACACATCATTTCTAAAATTTCAGGGAACTTTCCGTAAATGTCATGAAGCGGCTGTGCGCCTTTGACAATTCCAGTTCGGGCCGGGTCGTAATTTTCGAGTAGTTTATGGAATGTCTCTTCGCCTTTTGGCGTTAGCTCAATATACGTATTGCGTTTATCGTTTAACTTTTTAGAAAATTTTAAAAATCCTCTTTCCTCCAGTTTTTTGGAGAAGTTAAACGCCGTTGATACATGCATGACGCCAAACTTTGCAATTTCTGATATTGAAGCTCCTTTTAATTGATATGCAATCCACAAAATATGATGTTCATTGATATTCAGGTTATACGGTTTGATCCACTGCTGCCAGTCTTTCTCAATGGATTTCCAAAGAGCTTTACTCAATTGGGCCATTCTTTGACTGAATAAAAGTGCTTCTTTTACATCGAAAGGCTGTTCCGAATGATTCATCCATTTCACCTACTTCTCTTTTTCTTGTAATTCTATTATGCCAATAAAATAAAGATTAATAAAGCTGAAAATTCAAGAATTTTAAAAAGTTATGAAAAACATTGACAAAATAACCTTTTTTCATCAAAAAAAGTGCGGGATACGCACCCCGCACACTTTTGTAAACGAATATTTTTGTGAGCATATTAGTTTTGTAAGGTTTTCTCCAGTTGTTTAAGCTTTTCCTCAATTTCCTGAATTTCCTTTTGTAAGTCCTGCCGATGAGGTTTGATTTCTTCTCGCCATTGCTGAATAGATGTTTGTAATTCAGATCCAACCTCTTTGATGACCTCTGCACTTTCTTTTGCTGTTTCAACAATTTGCTCTTTTAAAGCTTGCCCGTCTTTTTTTAATCTTGTTAGCGTATCTTCGAATTTGTCATAGCTGTCTTTCACCTTTTCGCGTACATCTCTGCCAGAAGAGGGAGTCGTCAGGAGCACTGCCGCACCTCCGAGGAGACCGCCTACAAATAATCCTGTTAATAAAGAACGTCCACTAGCCATTCAAATCACCTCTAGTCAAATTTTACACATTCGCATGTTCTCTCTGAGCTGACGATCAGCTTCATTGAACTTCCATACATAGCTTGCTTTATTTTAGCATACTTTTGAAGAAAAGGGAGGGGAGAAGGTTGTCTGTCTTTCTGTTCGTTTTTACGTGTATGGGTGTTGTGTTCACATGTGGTTCCATTCATTATATAAGACAGCTTGGGTATGCAGGGTCATATCCGCCAAAACATGTATTAAAACAAAAAGCACTTGTGTGTGCAGCAGGTGCAGGGATTTCGCTCTCCATTTTGCTGCTCACCCTTTTTCTTTTATAAAAGCATGAAAAGAACCTCTTCATTTGATGAAGAGGTTCGGTTATTCGTTAAGCGACTTCTATCATTCTTGCACGCTTTAGAATGGACTGAGCAATCGGGAAGACAAATACCATCGCGATGGTATTAATCACGGCTGCTGGTAGGACAACGCCCACAAGAAGTGCCGGTAATGCAGTTGGCAGTCCAGTAATCAGTAAAGCAGCAGATAGGAAAATAATGCCTGATACAATGGTTCCAATGGCTGTTAATACAGCAGTCAGCATCACTTTGTTCTTCATCTTTTGACAAGATAAGAAAAGGGCTAAGAAGATAAAGGCCGTCACCGGTTTATCAATCATATTTGGAATTTGTCCGCCGGGGAAACCTGTTGTCAAAGCGGAAATGACCCCAGTCACTAGGGCAATGACGACTACATGCTGTACCTTAGGGAAAAGGATGATGCTTAAAAACATCATGACCAGCATCATATCAGGTTTCATTCCGAAGAAGATGGGCGGGAAAATCGTATGCAAAACAGCTCCCATTGCTGCAAGCAATGACATAATCACTAATTCTTTTGTTTTCATTTCTATGCTCTCCTCTGCTAAGCTCTTAAAGGACTCTCCAATAATATGGCTCATCATTTATTGCAAGAGTCATCACTTTTATTTCTCGTTATTATAACAAATTTATTTCACGATAGGAAAGTTTTTTTCTCATTTTCTTGCTGGAACTTTTTCATAAAGTCCGCAAGCTTTTGGCAGTCTTCTATAGACACCGCATTGTAAATAGACGCTCTGCATCCACCGACGGAACGGTGTCCAGCAAGTCCAACCATTTGTTCCTGTTTTGCTTTCTCCACAAAAGATGTAGTGAGCGCATCATCACGAAGGGTAAACGTGACATTCATATGTGAACGGCTATCAGAGCGGGCATGCCCTTTGTAGAAACCATCACTTTGATCAATCGTATCATAGAGAATGGCTGCTTTTTGTTCGTTGCGTTTTTCCGCTGCTTCTACGCCGCCAGCGTTTTTGACATGCTCAAGAACAAGAGACAGCATATAAATCGCAAAAGTTGGAGGTGTGTGATAAAGAGAGTTAGCTTTTGCGTGTGTTGAATACTTTAATATCTTTGGTGTACCGCTTTTTTCTTTCTTTAATAAACGTTTGTGCGCGATCACAATCGTGATACCAGAAGGCCCTAGGTTTTTTTGTGCCCCGGCATAAATGAAATCAAATGAAGAAACGTTTATTTTTTTGCTGAGGATATCACTGGACATGTCGGCAATGAGTGGCAATGAAATGTCAGGGAATGTTTTCCACTGAGTACCGAAGATCGTATTGTTCGATGTGATGTGCAAGTAAGCCCCATCGGTCAAACTGGATCCATCTACATCAGGAATATACGAATAGTTCTCATCTTCGCTTGAGGCAAACACAGACGTCTCACCAAACCCTTTTGCTTCTGACAATGCTTTTTCTGACCAAGCCCCCGTTTGAATGAAATGAGCGGTCTCGCCTTCATGTAAGAAGTTCATTGGAATCATCGCAAATTGAAGACTTGCCCCGCCTTGTAAAAAAAGGACCTCATAATCTTCTGGAATGTCCATCAGCTCCACCAAAAGCGTTTTTGCTTTATTATGGATCTCTTCATATTCACCGCTGCGATGAGAAAGCTCCATCACAGACATCCCAGTTTGTTTAAAATCAACAAGTTCTTCCTGTGCTTTTTGAAGTACTTCTAGCGGCAGTGCCGCCGGACCAGCATTAAAATTCGTCGTTCGCTTCATCACAATCTCTCCCTATTTCTCGCGTTAATGGATTAAAAGATAAAACCATCCTATCACAAATTTGAGGGATTTGGACAAAAATTTGAGTCGTTCTAAATATCTTACGGTATGGATGGAAGAGATGGATGCCTAGAAAAAGGGGGAGAAAAAGAAAAACCTCAAATCTATTAAGATGAGGTCAGTCGTTTCTGGATGGCAGAAGAAATGTCTGCTAAATCCTCTGAAGTGTATTGCTCTTGATGTGATTTCCATACTGCTCCAAAACCATCTCCTTTGCCGTAGCGTGGAATGATATGCATATGGTAATGGAACACTGATTGTCCGGCTTTTTCACCGTTGTTATTAAGGAGGTTTAAACCGATTGGTTCAAATTCCTGTTTGATTGCTCTTGCAATTTTCGGAATGGCTTGGAAGTAATGATTAGACACTTCTGATGTCATTTCATAAATGTTTTCTTTATGTATTTTTGGGATAACAAGGGTATGTCCTTTGGTTACTTGGCTAATATCAAGAAAAGCCAATACATGCTCGTCTTCATATACTTTTGCACATGGAATATCTCCATCAATGATTTTGCAAAAAATGCAGTCGCTCACGCCATGTCACTCCTCATTATTTTTTCTTTATCGTATCACAAAAAGAAGCAAAAAAGGAAACAGGATAAAACGAACTCCTTTGGTCGCTTATCCTGCTCCTGTAGAAGAAATGCTGATACTTTCAATCGATATGCCTTTTGAATTCTCCATTTACACGAATAAAGAATTCATATGCCTGCTATTTCTGCCGTAAACACCTCATTTGACGTTTTGGTTTGTCGAATACAAGATTGTATAGGACACAAAAATCAAGAATCAGTGAAGCAAAACAGGAGCTAAGGTTTTTAGACGAAAACCCAACTTGTCATGCGGTTCTTTGCCTTTAACAAACACCTCATTTACGTATTGGTCATCAAGTTCATTTCTTCTACATTCCATTATGATGACCAATGCGCTCATTTTTTATTCATGTCTCGACTATAGGTAAACATTTCAAATTATCTTTCGTTTTTGGTACTATAAAGGAAAAAAGAAAGAAAGGAACGAACTCATGTCCCTTTTAACTGTAAAAGATGTAACGGGCGGATATACGAAAAATCCCGTTCTAAAAAATATTTCATTTGAACTAGAAAGAAATCAAATCGTTGGTCTCATTGGCTTAAACGGAGCGGGCAAAAGTACAACCATTCGTCATATCATCGGATTGATGAAACCGCATAAAGGTGTGATTGAACTGAATGGACGAACCCTTCAAGAAGATCAAGAGGCTTATCGTTCGCAATTTACCTTTATTCCAGAAACACCCGTCTTATATGAAGAGTTAACGCTAAAAGAGCATTTAGAGCTGACAGCGATGGCGTACGGTCTTTCAAAGGAACAATTAGAAGAACGTCTACCATCATTGCTGAAAGAATTTCGAATGGAGAAACGTTTAAAGTGGTTCCCTGCTCATTTTTCCAAAGGAATGAAGCAAAAGGTCATGATTATGTGTGCGTTTCTTGTAGAACCAGAGCTGTATATTATTGATGAACCGTTTTTAGGGCTTGATCCACTTGCGATAAATGCGCTGTTGGAACGTATGAATGCTGCGAAGAAAAGCGGGGCTAGTGTCCTGATGTCAACGCATATTTTGGCGACAGCTGAACGTTATTGTGATGCCTTTATTATTTTGCACGAAGGGGAAATTAGAGCGAAAGGGACACTGACAGAGCTAAGAGAGCAGTTCAAAATGAGAGATGCAACACTCGATGATCTTTATTTGGAATTAACAAAGGAAGAAAGTTATGAGTAAAACAACGCAAACCATTTGGAAATCACGATTAGAGGAACACGTACAAGAAACAAGAAAATATTTAAAATACATGCTCAATGATCATCTTGTCATTGTGCTTATTTTTCTCCTTGCAGGTGGAGCGAGCTGGTATAGCGGTTGGCTTAAACATATCCCAACCCACTTCCCTTCGTATTGGTTGATGGCCGTTGTTTTCTCTTTGGTGTTGACGAGCTCTTACGTGAGAACGTTGATTAAAGAGGCAGATTTGGTGTTTTTGCTTCCTTTGGAAGGAAAGATGGAGCCTTATTTAAAGCAAGCCTTTAACTTTAGCTTCATTTCTCAGCTATTTTCTTTAATTGCTGTATCGATTATCGCACTCCCTTTTTATTCGGCTGTCTCTTCAGGAGACTTGGTGCTGTACGCCCTTATTTTGGCGCAAATGATTCTGGTAAAGGGTCTGAATACAGCGATTCAGTGGCGGATCACTTATTTTCAAGGAAAACATGTCAGGTGGCTTGATGCAGCGCTTCGTTTTCTATTGAATACGATTTTAATGTACTCCGTTTTACAGTCAGTCTATGCGATTACAATCGTTTTCTATCTTTTATATGCTGTCTATCTTATTTACTTAACAATTGCAGTGAAAAAACAGCCTTTTCAATGGGAATTGCACATTTCTGATGAATTAAAGCGGAAGCAGCGCTTTTATCGCTTGGCGAATTTATTTACAGATGTGCCTCACTTAAAAAAGCAAGTGAAGAGAAGAGTTTATATGGACTGGCTCTTGCAGTTTGTACCATACGAGCAGCGTAAAACTTTTTCTTACATGTATGTGCGGGCGTTTTTACGTTCAAATGACTATATTGGACTTGTGTTTAGGTTAACGGTCTTGTTTGTGCTCATCATCCTGTATACAGGTGCAGCAGATTGGGTGGGCGCTTTACTTGTGTTGTTCACAGTATTTATCACAGGTGTACAGCTTGTTCCATTAACGAAACACTTTGCTCATCTTTCGTTACAGTCACTTTATCCAGTCTCAAAGCAAGAAAACGATCGAAGCTTTTTTGTTCTCGTCCGTAATGTGCTCATCATTCAATCAATTCTGCTTAGCTGTGCGCTTTTGCCAGCAGGAGGATGGAAGGGAAGTGGACTTGCTCTTCTCATTTCATTGGCATTTGTGCTTGTCCTATTCAAACCTTACGTACAAAGTCGATTAAAAAAGATGAGATAAGTGGAGATATGTTTTTGACAGCGAACGTATGATGACATCAAGGAGGGGACCGGATGAATGCAGCTGAACGGGAGTTGTTTAAAGAGGTCATTCTTTTTCAAACGCATTTTTAAGAAAACCTCCAAAGCTTGAGCGGTTTTCAAAAGGAGTTCAGCACAATTGAATCGCCTAATCCCTGCCAGGTTTTATTAAGTCATCACAAGTGCAGTAAAAACAATGGTCGAAATCCACGGTAGTTGTTATACATTCACTTCATTTTTAGTGATCGATCGTAGAGCGAAATGAGCTGGCAACCACGTGTTTCGCTTAAGGGTGTTGAAAGAAATGAAATAAAAAAGCCGCTTTCGTTAGCGGATTTTTTCATTCATCGTAGGAAAGGACGGCATGTGCCAGTACCTTTGCGGCGACGGGCATTGCTTTTCGTTAATATCAAATTTCGGATGATGATGTGGATATACATCCTGGCTGTTTTCTGGCATGGCTCCTGTGTAGAAAAAGGTACCAGGGACATGCTGAAGGTAATAAGCAAAATCTTCTCCGCCCATTTGTGTTTCCGCTTCTTTTACTTCTGTGACACCCTCAGTCTGTTTCGCTATTTCAGCGATGTATTCAGTTGGTTTAGGGTGGTTTTGGACAGCTGGATATCCTCGGATATATTCATATGTGTAGGAAGCATCATGCATGTGGCAAACCCCTTTCACCACCTGTTCAATTTCACGTTCAATGATATGTCTTGCACTTTCTTCAAAGGATCGTGCAGTACCGGTTAACACAGCTGAATCGGCAATAACATTAAAGGCATTTTCAGCTACAAAACCTCCAACTGATACAACAGCAGAATCAATTGGATTGACTTTACGGGCGACGACTTGCTGCAAGCTTGCAACAATTTGTGAACCGATGAGTACGGCATCTTTCGTTAGGTGAGGCTGGGCGCCGTGTCCGCCTTTTCCTTGGATCTGAATAGAGAAACGGTCTGCGGCGGCCATGAAGTTCCCGCTTTTATAAAGAACCGTGCCACAAGGCTCTGACGACCAAAGGTGAGTGCCAAATATGACATCAACTCCGTTTAAACAGCCGTCTTCAATCATCGGCTTTGCACCGCCTGGGGCATATTCTTCAGCATGCTGATGAATGAAGACAATTTTTCCTTTTAATTGATCCCGATGCGCATGTAAAATTTTCGCTAATACAAGAAGCGTCGCTGTATGCCCATCGTGACCGCATGCGTGCATCACACCAGGCTTTGTCGAACGATAAGTCACCTCCTTTTCATCCTCAATGGGAAGCGCATCAAAGTCAGCTCTGAGGGCAATGGTTGGCCCCGGTGCAGCACTTTCAATAAAGGCGAGGACACCATGACCACCTACTTGAGTGTGTGTCGGTATATGTAATGTGTCATAGTAGTTTGAGATAAAAGCGGCGGTTTCTTCTTCCTGAAAAGAAAGTTCTGGATTCATATGGAGATGGCGTCTAATTTCAACCATTTCCTCATAATGTTCATCAAGACGTTCATTGATGCTTTTTAAAGTGGATATTGTCATTGAACCGAAAACCTCCTTCATGCTCTTTTATTGATTGTATGGTAATTGTTAGAATCTTTCAACAGAAGAGGACTTCCGTTCAACATAAAAGGTCATTTTACATAAAAGTCGAAGGTTGGAAACTCTGGAAAAGGGGGGGACGTGGCGTTGGGAAGCTGTCCAAGTTGTTCAAAAGCATTTTCTTTCGTCGAAAAGTTTCATTTATCTCATACGAAAATGATGATGTGTCCAAGCTGTCAGCACCAAATCAAGGAAACGTTTGTCTCAAAGATGAGCTTTTTCATGCTCTGCTTTATTCCGCTGTTGGTGATGCTTCTTCAGTTGAAAGGCGCTTCACCTATGTTGAAGTGGCCGATCTTATTAGGGTGGATATTGCTGAATTTCTATGTGTTTCAGCCTATTATTCATCGGTACGAGCTAAAATGAAGACGGTTAAAAGAAGAGAGCCCAGCTAATGGGCTTTTTTCATGAAAAAAGAAGTGCTGCAAGCAACACTTCCTTAATTGTCTGTGGCAGCATGGTAGGATGTCAGATAGGCAGGACGAGAGAAGATAGAGCCTGTATCTTCGTGTGGCTGAAAGAATGCCTCTGATGCTTGAAAGTCTTGAAATAACTCCTCTGATTTCCAAATCGTCAAAATGAGATAGACCTCTTCATCTTTTTGGGGTCTTAGGACACGAAGTGACTGAAAGCCACGCTGATGTTCTGAAATGTTTGTTTTTTTCTGGAATGTGGATTCAAAAAGGGGTCTGCTTTCAAGCTTTACGGGGATATGATTTAAGGTGACGAAGCCAGATTGGACGAGCTCGCCTTTCGCGTAAATCACATCATATGCATGAGGAGCTTTAAAGACAGTATCGCCCTCTGTTTCATGACACAGAGCAGCTTGTTCTTTCCCAACCATATACAGCAGATTTTCCTGTTGATGTTTTTTTGCGATTTTGTGCAAAAAGTCTGCTGTTCCATATGTTATATAGACATTCATCTAAACCGCCTCCTGCTTGATAGTATAACAAAAGAATGATATATAATTCTTTGGTAGTCAATCCATAAAACATATTATGAAGCAATACATCCCATACTAATCGTATAAAGGAATGAGGTGCCCTAATTTGAAAAAAAAGAAGATAATCATTCCATTAGTCATTGTAGGAAGTACACTTGTACTCTCATTTATTGGCTATCTGACCATTTTATTTTTAGGACATTATGTCATAGATGAGAAGAAGCTTGTTTTTCATGCTTCCTCAAAAATCATTGATCAGAATGGAAAAGAACTCACAAGTATGTATTCAGAAAATCGAGATCCTGTGTCATTGAAGGAGGTACCTGATAAAGTAGCAAAGGCGTTTGTTGCTGTAGAAGACAAGCGTTTTTACGAGCACCATGGTATTGATGCACAATCTATTTCAAGGGCGGTTTATCGAGATATATTAGCTGGAGGAAAGGTAGAGGGCGGTAGCACGATTACCCAGCAACTCGCAAAAAACATTTTTCTTACAAACGATAAAACCTTTCTTCGAAAAACAAAAGAAGTCATTATTGCTATTAATTTAGAAAGAGATTATTCAAAAGATAAATTGCTTGAGATGTATTTGAATCAGCTTTACTTCGGCCATGGGGTCTATGGTATTCAGGCAGCGTCCAATTATTATTTTAATAAAGATGTCAAAGATTTAACTGTTAGCGAGGGTGCTACACTTGCCGCTATGCCAAAGGCACCTTCTACTTACTCGCCTGTTTTGCACCCTGATAAAAATAAACAAAGGCGAGATACGATACTGAATTTAATGAATGAGCAAGGCTATTTGTCGTCAACAGAGACGATTGAAGCGAAAGGCCGAACACTAGGTCTCCATTTAAAAAAGAAATCAGAAACGCCGTGGATGGACAGTTATGTAGATCTCATCATTAAAGAAGCAGAATCAGAGTATGCCATTTCACATGAGCAGTTACTCCAAGGCGGCTATACGATTACTGTACCGATCGATATGAACTTGCAAAAAGTCGCCTATGATGCGATGAAAAACAACCGTTATTTCCCGGGAAAAAGCGGTTCACCGGAAAGTAGCGCCGTGTTTATTGACAACGCGTCTGGAGGAGTAAAAGCAGCCATTGGAGGACGAGATTATCAGGCAAGAGGCTATAACAGGGTAACGGCTTTGAGACAGCCTGGGTCTGTTTTTAAGCCGATTGCTGTTTATGGTCCGGCGTTGCAGGAAAAAAAGTTTAGACCTTATTCACTGCTTGAAGACAAAGAAAAAAACTATGATGGCTATTTACCAAAGAATTACGATGGACAGTATGAAGGTCAAGTCACGATGGTGGATGCCCTGATGAAAAGTAAAAATACAGCTGCTGTATGGACGTTAAGTCAGCTTGGCATTGACACTTCAAAATCATATCTTGAAAAAATGGGGATTGATATTTCGGATAAAGGACTTGCCATGGCACTTGGCGGCTTAGAAAATGGAGTCTCTCCTTTGCAGATCGCTGGAGCCTTTCATACATTTGCAAATGAAGGTGTCTATAAAAAGCCCTTCTTCATTGAGAAAATCACCAATGGTGAAGGGGAAACCGTTAAGAAGAATCGGAACAAACAAGAGCGAGTGTTTAGTGTGCAAAACGCTTGGTATATGACGAGAATGCTACAGCAAGTCGTCAAAGGCGGGACAGCTCAGAGCGGTTCATATGCTGGAGATCTTGCGGGCAAAACAGGAACGACAACCTATTCAGGTGTGAAAGGTGCAACGAAAGATGCTTGGTTTGCTGGTTATACTCCTAGTACAACGGGTGCGATTTGGATGGGGTATGACAAAACCGATAACAGTCACTATTTAACTGGCGGCAGTCATTATCCAGTCCAGATGTTTAAAGATATTTTAACGATAGCCCAAATCACGAATGAAACATTTGATAAGCCAGAGGGAATCAAGGAACTTCAATCACCCATCCGTTTAGAAGGGTTGTCAGGATTTGAAGCCCGCTATACATTTAAAATAAAAGAATTGTTTATATTGGAGCTGTCTTGGGATGAGCAAGAGGATCAACGGGTTGAATATCGTATTTATGAAAAGAGAAACGGAAGTGAGACCTTGATTGACTCGGTCACAGGCACAAACAGTTACACAATGCCGTATGCCAATGTGTTTTCAGATGTGCAGTATAAGGTCGTCCCATACAATACCCAGACAAAAGAAGAAGGCGAAGGCAGTTCTTATGTCAAGCCAGAGGCTTTTGGACGTTAATATTCGGCGATTTTTTGAACATTGAGCCGCTTTAGTGTACCGTGCCTTGAAAAAACGGTATAGTGAAAGCATTGTTTGAGCCTTATACAAAGAGAGTGTGAGGCGAAAGGTGGAATGAAAGGTAATGGGAAAAACGAAGGCTTTTAATGACACGTTCTTAAAGGCGTGCAAAGGGGAAAAAACAGACCATGTGCCTGTTTGGTACATGAGACAGGCAGGACGCTCGCAGCCAGAATATCGTGCCCTTAAAGAAAAATACGGGCTATTTGAAATCACGCATCAGCCAGAGCTGTGTGCTTATGTAACAAGACTTCCAGTAGAACAATATGGTGTAGATGCCGCTATTTTATATAAAGATATTATGACCCCACTCCCGTCTATTGGAGTGGACGTTGAAATTAAAAATGGTATTGGACCTGTGATTGATTCACACATTCGGACAAAAACAGATATAGAACGTCTCGGGGAGCTTCATCCTGAAGAAGATTTGCCATATGTCCTTGAGACAATCAAGCTTTTAACGAAGGAGCAGCTGAATGTTCCGCTCATAGGTTTTGCCGGTGCACCATTTACGATGGCAAGCTATATGATTGAGGGTGGTCCATCTAAAAATTATCATAAAACGAAGGCACTCATGTACAGTGATCCAGAGACATGGATGCGGTTAATGAACAAATTAACTGATATGACCATCACGTACATTCGGGCACAGGTGAAAGCAGGAGTTAGTGCATTTCAAATCTTCGACTCTTGGGTTGGGACTTTAAATGCAGCAGACTATCGAACATTTATTAAGCCGGTCATACAGCGTATTTTCACAGAGCTTAAATCTGAAAATGTGCCCATGATCATGTACGGAGTTGGCGCGAGTCATTTAGCGAAAGATTGGCATGACCTGCCGCTTGATGTCGTTGGACTTGATTGGCGCATGAGTGTAGACGAAGCGAGAAAAGAAGGTTTAACGAAAACGTTACAAGGAAACCTTGATCCAACCATCTTACTTTCCCCTTGGGAAGTAATTGAAGAAAGAGTAAAAGACATCTTGAATCAAGGGATGAAATCAGATCACTTTATCTTTAACTTAGGTCATGGAGTATTTCCTGATGTTTCACCAGAAACGTTAAAGAAGCTAACGGATTTTATCCACGACTATTCTGCTAAACAGAAAAAACTATCCATCTAAACTATTTCAAATGATCTGAAGGAGTGTTGGTTGTGGAGAAAAAGAAAATGGGACTTCTTGTCATGGCCTATGGCACCCCATATAAAGAAGAAGACATTGACCGTTACTATACACATATTCGTAGAGGCAGAAAGCCAGAGCCAGAGATGCTGCAAGATTTAAAGGATCGTTACAAGGCAATCGGCGGTATTTCACCTTTATCAAAAATTACAGAACAGCAGGCAAATGGCTTGTGTGATCATTTGAATAACATCCAAGAAGACATTGAATTTCATGTCTATATTGGGTTAAAACATATTGAGCCATTTATTGAGGATGCGGTTGCTAAGATGCACCAAGATGGTATTACAGAAGCTGTGAGTATTGTTCTTGCGCCGCACTTCTCCACATTTAGTGTGAAATCTTATAACAAACGTGCGCAAGATGAGGCAGATAAGCTTGGCAATCTGAAGATCACTTCTGTTGAAAGCTGGTATGATGAGCCGAAGTTTGTGGATTACTGGGTGAAGCAAGTGAAAGATACGTATGCATCCATGAGTCAAGAAGAAAGAGAATCGGCAGTGCTGATTGTCTCTGCACATAGCCTTCCTGAAAAAATTATTGCGGCAGGAGACCCATACCCTGATCAGCTCACGCAATCTGCAAAGATGATTGCAGAGGGAGCGGAAATTGAACATTATGAAATTGGCTGGCAAAGTGAAGGGAATACGCCTGATCCATGGCTTGGGCCAGACGTGCAAGACTTAACGCGAGATCTATTTGAACAAAAAGGCTATAAAACGTTCGTATATGTGCCTGTTGGGTTTGTAGCTGATCATCTTGAAGTGTTATATGACAACGATTTTGAATGTAAAGTCGTGACAGATGAAATAGGTGCAGTCTACTATCGTCCAGAAATGCCTAATGCGAAGCCAGCATTTATTGATGCGCTCGCCACAGTCGTTTTAAAGAAGCTTGACGAAAACAAGTAATCATATAAAAAGAAGGCGATCCTATGCATGACAATCAAAAACACCTTGTCATCATTGGCGGTGGCATCACTGGTTTGGCCGCCGCCTTCTATTTGGAAAAAGAAGCCGAGGAAAAAGGCCTTCCTATCCGAATATCTCTTATTGAAGCGAGTCCAAGGCTAGGTGGAAAAATACAAACTTTATATAAAGATGGCTACATCATTGAACGCGGACCCGATTCATTTTTAGAAAGGAAGGTCAGCGGACAGCAGCTAGCAAAAGATGTCGGTCTGTCCGATCAGCTTGTCAATAATGAAACAGGACAAGCGTATGTATTAGTCAATGAAACACTCCATCCGATGCCAAAGGGTGCTGTCATGGGAATTCCAACTCAAATCAGTCCTTTCATTACAACTGGTCTTTTTTCAGTTGCAGGAAAAGCAAGAGCGGCGATGGATTTCGTTTTGCCAAAAAGCAAGCAGACAGAAGATCAGTCGCTTGGTGAATTTTTTAGGAGACGTGTGGGCGATGAAGTGGTCGATAATTTAATCGAACCTCTACTATCAGGCATTTACGCAGGTGACATAGATCGTCTTAGCTTAATGTCCACATTCCCCCAATTTTATCAAACGGAACAAAAGCATCGCAGTTTGATTCTAGGGATGAAAAAGTCACAGCAGCATGCGAAAGCGCAGCAAGTGACAGCGAAAAAGCAAGGACAGTTTCAAACGATCAATCAAGGGCTGCAAGCGCTTGTTGAAGCGGTAGAAAGCAAGCTCAAGCTGACGACAATTTATAAAGGAACAAAAGTCACACAGATCGAAAAAACAGATGGAGGCTATGGCATTCAATTAGACAGCGGTCAAACGCTTTTTGCAGATTCAGCCATTGTCACTACTCCCCATCAATCGTTCTATTCCATGTTTCCAAAAGAAGCAGGGCTTGGGTACTTGCATGACATGACATCGACCTCTGTTGCAACGGTTGCACTCGGTTTTAAAGAAGAGGATGTTCATAATGAATATGATGGCACAGGGTTTGTCATCTCAAGAAACAGTGATTTCTCCATTACAGCCTGTACGTGGACGAACAAAAAATGGCCGCATACAGCACCTAAAGGAAAAACGGTATTGCGTGCGTATGTAGGAAAAGCTGGTGACGAATCGATTGTCGAGCAGTCAGATAGTCAAATCGTCAGCATCGTGCTGGAAGATTTGAAGAAAATAATGGATATTAAAGCAGATCCAGAACTGACGACAGTGACTCGCTGGAAGACGAGCATGCCGCAATATTACGTCGGTCATCAAAAACAGATTTCGAACATGCGTGAAAGGTTTAAGCAATCATATCCTGGTATTTATATCACAGGTGCTGCTTTTGAAGGTGTTGGTATCCCTGATTGTATTGATCAAGGAAAAGCCGCCATCAAAGAGGCTGTATCTTATCTATTCTCCTAAATATCAACTCCCTTTGTGTCATAGAAAGGGAGTTTTTTATGTTCGGTAAGTTTAGAAAAGAGATGTGAATAAATAAAAGTGAACAAAGTAGTTGCATCTGAGGAAAGGGATGTGGTATATTACATTCTGTACTTAATGACCAAAATGTTCAAATAGTCATTTCAGGAGTGAGATCATGAATGTTGATAGGAGACAAATGATTTTAGATGGGGCTACAAAGGCGTTTACTCAATTCGGGTATAAAGCCACGACTATGGATCTTGTCGCGAGGCTTGCCAACGTCGGTAAAGGAACCATTTATACCTTTTTCAAAAACAAAGAAGAGCTGTTTGATGAAATTTTTACATCACTTTTATTGGAGATGAAGAAAATTGCGGACGAGGCAATTGATGAGAAGAATCGTTTCTCTGAAAACCTTCACTTAGCACTCTTTGCAATATTGGAATTTAGAAAAAACCACCAACTTACAATTAAAATCTTTCAGGAAAATGCTGAGATTGGCACGTCAACTGTCAAGGAAATGATTGAAAAGATGGAGCAAATGATTATTCGCTATATTAAAACAAAAGTAAATGAAGCGATTGAAAAAGGCGACATTAAGCCTTGTGATCCTGAATTGACTGCATTTGTGATGGTAAAACTATATATTGCACTTATTTTTGATTGGGAAAAGCGATATGAGCCTTTAACAAAAGAAGAGGTAGCTGAATCTTTGGAGCTTTATGTATTAAAAGGACTTTCTGCAACAACGTAATTTTTTTTGAGTTCAAATGACCAAATTTGAAATTTAGTCAATCATCAATGGGAGGAAAACAGCAATGAATTTAATTCGGAATCAATGGAAAGACATTGTGACGAGCAAAGAACTACTGATCCCGATTTTCGCTGTCTTATTTATTCCGCTGATTTATAGTAGTGTATTTTTAAAGGCTTACTGGGATCCATACGGTACAGTTGATCAATTACCTGTAGCGGTCGTGAACTTGGATGAAGGCAGTCAGTATGAAGGTAAAACACTTCAAGTTGGCGCTGATTTAGTGAAGGAATTAAAGAAAAATGATCATTTTAAATGGCACTTTGTCGATAGTAAAAAAAAGGCCATCAATGGATTAAATAACAAGGCCTATTACCTTGTCGTAGAAATTCCAAAAGATTTCTCTAAAAATGCAAGTACAGTGCTAGACAAACATCCGAAAAAATCGAATTTGAAATATTATACGAATCCAGGCGCAAACTATGCTGCGTCACAAATTGCGAATAATGCCATTATCAAATTAAAAGATTCGGTTTCAAAGGAAGTCACAAAAAATTATGCAGAAGTTATCCTTGATAACTTCAAAACCATTGCAAAAGGATTAGATCAAGCAAGCGATGGTGCGAAGAAAATTGATGACGGAACAAAAAGCGCAAAAGACGGTAGTAAAAAGTTAAAAGACAACATGGCTCAATTGGCAGAAGGAACGTTGACATATAGTGAGGGTGTTCATCAGTTCGCAGGAAAAATGGGGGAACTGAACTCAGGGATTCAATCTCTTGACAGCGGGCTTGTTCAGCTCTTAACGGGTTATCAAACCATTGATCAGAAATTTGGAGAGCTTGGCACAGGAATTGATACATTGACTGCAGGATTAAACACAAGCCTTGAAGGACATCAACAGCTTGCTTCTAAAATGCCACAATTCACAGCAGGCATTGAACAACTCAACAATAAAGCACAATCATTTTCAGAGAAAATTGCAGCAGTAGAGAATGTATTGTCTTCACCAGATTTAGCGAATCTTGAAAAGATGTCGTCAAAGCTAGATCAGGTGAAAAAAAATGCAAAAGCGTTTAATACAAAACTTGCTTCTTTAAAAGAAGCACTGTCTAATCGAGATGAAAAAGTAAAAAGCATAATTCAAAACAGCTCAATGACAGATGAAGAGAAAAAGGCGGCAATGGATCAGCTTGAAAGCCTTCCTAAAATCGAACTGCCTGACCTATCTGGACTTGAGCAAAGCTTAGCAGCCTTACAGGAACTGCCTGACGCAAGTGAAGTTCAATCTGCGGTTGCTTCTGCAAAAGCACAATTACAGCAAATAAAGCAGCTGCCAGAGAAAACAGAACAGCTGTACACATCCACAGTTGCGATACAAAACGCCATTGATCAAATGACAACAGGTACAAATAAATTGTATCAAGGTGCACTCAATCTTCAAACTGGCCAAGGTCAATTACAAGAAGGACTGCAAACAGCAAATGGGAAGCTTGATACAGCGAAAAGTGGTGCAGATAAGCTCGCAAATGGTTCAAGCCAGCTTAGTGCAGCGTTAAATAAGCTAGAAGGTGGTTCAGCGAGTATCCAAAGCAACACATCTAAGCTTGCTGAAGGCTCAAAATTGCTTGATAAAGGATTGGGAGACTTAAAGAGCGGTACAGGAAAACTTTCCGATAAATTGAAAAGTGCCGCAGATGAAACAGGGGAAATTGATGTAGGTCAGGACAATTACAATAAAATTGCCAGCCCAGTCAAAACAGAGAACGATACGGCGAAAAAGATTGATAATTATGGAACTGGGCTCACGCCTTATATTTTATCTATGGGACTCTTTGTAGGGTCTCTCATGCTCACCGTCGTATTCCCGATGAAAGAACCTGCTGGACACCCAAGAAATGCGTTTGAATGGTTTATCAGCAAATATAGTGTGCTTCTACTTGTTGGTATTTTACAAGCAGTGATTGCAAGCTCTATGCTTATCTTTGGACTTGGACTTGAGGTGGAGAGTCTCTGGCGCTTCTATCTCTTTGCAATCATCGTCAGTCTGACCTTCTTAGCAATCATTCAGCTTCTGGCGACAACAATGGGGAACCCAGGACGCTTCATTGCTGTCATTATGTTGGTTCTTCAGCTTGCAGCAAGTGCGGGTACATTCCCGCTTGAGCTTGTACCAAAATTTTTCCAAGTCATTCATAATCTGCTTCCAATGACGTATACAATCAATGGATTTAGAACGATCATTGCAAGCGGTGATTACAGCTATCTATGGCATCAAGCAGCAATCCTTGGAACAGTTGCCATCATCATGATGGCGGCAACCACAGCATACTTTGCTTGGAACGTAAGAAAAGTGAAACAAGACGAAGCTTAAGGAGTAAATCCTTTCTCTTTCAATGAGAAAGGATTTTTTCTATTAGAACATTAGACATCAGAAACCCGAAGCGATATATTTTAAGAAGAGATGCTGAAAAAGGTATACATGGAAGGAATTGCTTTCAGACAAAGGAGGAAATGTCGAATGACAACGGAAGTAAATGAAACGGTTCAACTCATTCAAAAGCTCGTATCAATTCCAAGCCCATCAGGAAATACAGAAAAGATAATCGGTTTTGTTGAATGTTTTTTACAAGATTTGAATATAGAGACAAAGCGAAATCGAAAAGGCGGATTAATTGCCACAATAAAAGGATCGGATGACGGGGAACACCGCATGCTGACCGCGCATGTTGATACACTTGGTGCGATGGTCAAGGAAATTAAGTCAAATGGTCGAATTCGTCTTGCACTAATCGGGGGCTTCCAATATAACTCAATTGAAGGAGAATATTGTGAAATTGAAACAGTATCAGGACGAACATATAAAGGGACAATCCTCATGCATCAAACGTCTGTTCACGTATATGAGGATGCTGGAAAGGCGAAACGAAACCAAGAGAATATGGAGATTCGTCTAGATGAAAAGGTGAAAAATGCAGACGATGTCAAAGCACTTGGAATCCAAGTAGGGGACTTTATCTCGTTTGATCCTAGAGTAGAAGTGTCATCTTCAGGCTTTATTAAATCTAGACATCTTGATGATAAGGCAAGTGTGGCGTTATTGCTGCAATTGATTCACCGCATTCAAACAGAAAACATCACATTGCCACATACGACGCACTTCTTAATTTCTAATAATGAAGAAATCGGATACGGCGGAAACTCGAATATTCCAGAAGAAACGGTGGAGTATTTGGCTGTCGATATGGGAGCCATCGGCGACGGTCAATCAACGGATGAATACAGTGTGTCCATTTGTGTGAAAGATTCAAGTGGGCCTTATCATTACGGTTTACGCAAGCATTTAGCGACATTAGCAGAAGAGAATGAGGTTGATTACCGACTTGATATTTATCCTTTTTATGGCTCAGATGCCTCAGCAGCTATTAGAGCCGGTCACGATATCATTCATGGACTGATCGGTCCTGGTATTGACTCCTCGCATGCTTTTGAAAGAACACATGAAGACTCGCTGATCCATACAGCCAACCTTCTTTATCACTATGTTCAATCAACATTAATTACAGCATAAAAAAAGAACCCAGAACCCCATCTATTGGGGTTCTTTTTGATTAGCTTGAAAGTTGTGTTGGCTCAGGAACATCTTGTGCAGTCATCACACGATGTCCTTTTTCAGGGTCATATTGCCCTTCCCATTTAGACATCACGACAGCTGCAAGTGCATTACCTGTTAAGTTGACAACAGTCCGTGCCATATCCATGATACGGTCAACACCTGCAATAAATGCTAGGCCTTCAGCAGGTACACCGATCGTTCCAAGTGTTGCGAGTAATACGACAAATGAAGTACCAGGAACGGCAGCCATACCTTTTGATGTTACCATCAGCACAAGAACAAGTGTGAGTTGCTGTACGATCGTCAGGTCTATGCCATATACTTGTGCAAGGAAAAGCGCGGCGATGGATTGATATAAGACGGAGCCGTCCAAGTTAAACGTATAGCCGATTGGGATAACGAAAGAAACAATTCCCTTTGGACATCCGATGCGCTCCATTTTATCCATAACTCGTGGTAAAACCGTTTCGGAGCTGGATGTACTAAAAGCAAGAAGCATTTCGTCTTTCATGTAAGCGAGAAATCTGAAAATATTGACGCCAATCATCTTTCCAATAATTCCGAATACAACGATAAGGAAGAGCGCCAGCGCAAAATAAACAAGACCTACGAGCTTACCTAATGAAATTAGAGATTCAAGACCAAATTTTGATACTGTGACACCAATGAGTGCAAAGACACCAAATGGTGCAGCTTTCATTACAACATTAACGACATGGAACATGGCGTGTGATACCCCTTCAAAGAAGGCGAGCACAGGTTTGCCTCTTTCACCGATTGCTGAAACGCCAAGTGCAAATAGAACAGTGAAGAAAATAATTGCAAGCAAATCACCTTCCGCCAGTGATTGGAAGAAGTTCGTCGGAACGATATGAAGGAACGTATCAGCAACTGATTTACTGCTTTGTTCTTTTTCCGTTTCAACATACTGGCTTATATCTTGTTTTTCTGTATGTCCAAAGTCAACGCCCGCTCCTGGGTGAGCGACGTTCGCGAGGACAAGACCGAGGAGGATCGCAAATGTTGTGATAATTTCAAAATAAAGAATGGTTCTAAAACCAAGCTTCCCTACTTTTTTACCATCACCGGCACCTGCAACTCCTAGAATTAAACTAGAAACGACAATCGGGATGACAATCATCTTAATGAGTCTTAAGAAGAAGTCTCCAATTGGCTTTAAATATGTCTCAACACCTGGGTTACCGAAAAAGATTGCACCAACCACGACACCGAGAATGAGACCGATTAGGATTTGAGTAGCTAATCCAAATTTTAATTTTTTCATAGATTTCCTCCCTGACATACTTCATTAAAGGAATATTCCCATCATATTAAGTTTTAATAGATGAATTAAAGTATAACTAAAATTAAAGAAGTCCGTCCACGATTAAATTATATTGAGAAAATACAAAATTATAAGAAAAAATGGATATTTCGACCCCTCTTCCTTCTATAAAGTCAATAAAAAGTGCCTTCAGGCCTAAAATTCATTATATAAAAATACTAAAAAACCCTTTTAGTATCAAGGGTTTTCCCTTTTTACCTATTTTTCAGAAAAAATAAAAAGCACTTTTGACTCCAACCGATAGTTGAGGAAAAAAGTGCCTGTTTATTCAATTTTTATCTATTTAAAATAACTTACTTGTGAGCATTCCTCACATTCATTACCATAACACTCGTGCTGTTCCATTAAGTCATTTCCACATTTTGTGCATTTCTTTGAGGGCAAATTTCTAAAAAACTCAGTGATTTTTCCTAGCATTTGTCATCCTCCAATACATTTTGTTGCTATTATTGTATTATAACAGGTTAATAATTGTCAATCTGTTTTGTAACAACGGGCAAGAAGAATGCTTTTTCCATTAAAAATGGGTATATTGTAAGAAGGGGATTTTTAGAAAAAGGAGGTAAGAATGTCGATGAAATTAACCGTTATTGGATGCTACGGAGGGTTTCCAGCAGTTGGTGAAGCGACGTCAGGCTATCTTTTTGAATCAGATGGTTTTCGGCTCCTTGTAGACTGCGGGAGTAGCGTTCTTTCAAAGCTTCAGCAATACATTGATATAGAAGAATTAGATGCTGTTCTCCTTTGGCATTATCATCACGACCATATTGCAGATATCGGACCTCTTCAATATGCTAAATTGGTGGGGTATCATTTAGGGAAAAGTAGTGGTCCGCTTCCGATCTATGGACATACTGGTGATCCAGAAGCGTTTCTTCGGCTTTCTGATGATGTACATACAAAGGCAAAGCCTTATCATCCGGGAGAATGCCTTCAAATTGGCCCATTTCAAATTGATTTTTTGAAAACGGTTCATCCGGTAGAATGCTATGCCATGAGAATTCATGCTGATGATGCTGTTGTGGTGTATACAGCCGACTCTAGCTATAAGGAAGCATTTATCCCATTTAGCAAGGATGCTGATCTTCTCATTGCCGAAAGCAATTTTTACGCTGGGCAAGACGGATCGAGTGCAGGACATATGAACAGCACTGATGTGGGCAAGATTGCAAATGAAGCAAATGTTGGAGAACTAATGATCACACATCTGCCTCATGTCGGTCGGCATAAAGACCTAGTCAATGAAGCACAGGCGTTATATACTGGCAGTATACAGCTTGCCCATTCAGGGCTTAGATGGAACAAGGGAGGAAGATAGAGTTGCTGTTTATCGATAACGAACAACATGATGATCCAATGATTAATTTGGCAATTGAAGAGTATTGCCTAAAATATTTAGATCCCGAAGAAACGAATTTGCTGTTTTATATTAACCAGCCATCCATTATAATTGGAAAGAACCAAAATACAATAGAAGAAATCAACACAAAATATGTGGAAGACAACGGAATTAAAGTCGTTCGCCGCCTATCAGGCGGTGGTGCAGTTTACCATGACAAAGGAAACTTAAACTTCAGCTTTATCACAAAAGACGATGGGGAAAGCTTCCATAACTTTAAAAAGTTCACAGATCCAGTCATCAAAGCGCTAGAAAAGCTAGGAGTCAAAGCTGAATTAAGCGGCAGAAATGATATCATGGCAGACGGGCGTAAAATTTCTGGGAATGCTCAATTTGCGACGAGAGGACGTATTTTCAGTCATGGCACACTCCTATTTGATTCAGAAATTGAACATGTGGTCTCTGCATTAAATGTTAAAAAAGAAAAGATTGAATCTAAAGGCATTAAATCCATTAGAAGCAGGGTTGCCAATATTAGTGAACTGTTGGATCAAAAGATGACAACTGAAGAATTTAGAAAGATTCTTTTAAGCTACATTTTTGATACGAATGGGGACGTACCTCAATATCAACTGACAGAAAAGGATTGGAAAAACATTCATGACATTTCCCGGGATCGATATCAAAAATGGGAATGGAACTATGGCCGTTCACCTAAGTTTAATTTGCAGCACTCAAAGCGATTCACAGCAGGCTCTATTGATCTACGATTAGAGGTGAAAAAAGGGCTCATTCAGGATTGTAAAATCTTTGGTGACTTCTTTGGCGTTGGGGATATTGTGGATATTGAACAAAGACTCATTGGAAAGCAATATGACCGTAAAACCATTAGCGACGTATTAGAAGATATGGATATGCACCACTATTTTGGCAACGTATCGAAAGAAAACTTTCTTGATTTGATTTATTAAATGATGGATAAGCTCGGCTAGAGATAGCGTTGCTTTTCTATCCAAAGAAATGAAAGCGATTCACATTTGAGCTTGTGGATTTTTTCGATTGTCTATTATAATAGAAAGGAGGAATGTTTGGCCATAAAATGAATGGCTATTCATTCATTGATGATGCATAAGGGGTGGGAGAATGGATTTGATCAAAAATCTTCAACAGACTGCGATGACCAAGGGAGAAAACATCGCACTTATCTTTGAAGGAAACAAGTGGACCTATCGAGAGCTGATGACAAGTGTCGAGCGCTTTGCAGATGGCTTAGTCAACGAAGGATTTCAAGCAGGGGATCATATTGCGCTTATTTTAGGGAATTCACCGCATTTTGTCATTTCTTTTTTTGGAGCATTAAAGGCAGGACTTGTCGTTGTACCCGTCAACCCAACGTACACGCCAAGTGAAATCGGATATATGCTCACCACAGGTGATGTGAAGGGCATAGTTGCGGCACATCAGCTTCTGCCAGTTTACGAACAAGTGTATGAACAGCTTCCTTCCATCGATCGAGTGATCATTTGTGCAGAAAACGAATCTGCGTGCAGATCAAGTATAAAGGAAGTATCTGATCGCCTTGTTTTCTTTGGAAAGCTTGTATCTGGACATGCACCAGAAACAAAACATCCTTCTATTCAACCTGATGATACTGCTGTTATTTTATTTACATCTGGCACTACAGGAAAACCAAAGGGTGCGATGCTCACTCACTTCAATCTTTATTCAAATGCCAGAGACATTACTGAGTATCTATCTATCGGTGAAAAGGACAAGGTGATTGCGGCTTTGCCGATGTTTCATGTATTTTGTTTGACGGTCTGTATGAATGCACCGTTGATTCATGGCGCGACCATTTATGTCCTTCCTCATTTTAGCCCAACAGTGCTATTGCGCATGATGGAAAAAGAAAAACCGACACTATTTGTTGGTGTTCCAACCATGTATAATTATTTATACCGCAAAGAAGGTCATGATGAGGCGATGAAATCAGTGAGAATTTGTATCTCAGGGGGTGCCTCTATGCCCGTTGCCTTACTTTATGGTTTTGAGGAGAAATTTGGTGTGAGAGTGCTGGAGGGTTATGGTTTATCAGAGGCTTCCCCAGTGACTGCATTCAATCCCATTGACGGAAAAAGAAAACCAGGTTCAGTCGGGATCGATATTATGAACGTGAAGAATAAGATCGTGAATGAACTTGGAGACGAAGTCGGTCCGAATGAAGTCGGAGAACTCATTGCAAAAGGGCCAAATATTATGAAAGGCTATTATCAAATGCCAGAAGATACAGAGGCAGCACTGAGGGGCGGCTGGCTGTATACAGGAGATTTGGCCAGAAGAGATGAGGACGGATATATTTATATTGTCGATCGGAAAAAGGATATGATTCTTGTTGGCGGATATAATGTCTATCCAAGAGAAGTAGAAGAAGTTCTTTATCAACATGAAGCTGTAGAAGAAGCCGTCGTCATCGGTGTTCCAGATCCAAACACAGGAGAGGCTGTCGCCTGTTACATTTCCCCTAAGAAACATGCTCACATCAATCAAGATGACATCATTACACATTGTTCACGCTATTTAGCGAAATATAAGCAGCCCCAAACGATCCATTTCATAGATAATATTCCAAAAAACACAACAGGGAAAATTTTAAGAAGAGCGCTAAAGGACAAGTACCAAACAGAAGAAAGCAAATAATGAAAGGGAGTCTCTATGAGGAGGCTCCCTTTTGAAAGGCTTCTTGTAACTGTTACTGAAAAGAATTCGACTGTTTTTGATTCAGTTCTTAATACGTTCATCTACTAAGAAAACGACCTATAATCGGTTGGTTCATAGCTGAAAGGTGGTTTCGATTTTGATACACTTAGTTTCTCCGATTTTTTTAGAAGCATCATCATTTTTTTCGCTGAAGCTTTTTAGATGGGGCATGCTATGATGGAGGCACATGAGACAGGTTCTAAACAAAAATATACGGGATTAGAATAGAGGAGAAGGATAGAAAGGAGGCTGACATGTGCGAGTACGTAAATGGGTAGCTCTTGCAACGTTAGCATACATATTGTACGGTCTTTTTATTTATTTTTATTTGTTTATAATGGGTGATTCATCAGTTCCTGAAAGTGTGAAAGGGACAAGTGCAGACCCTCATACCTTTATGACAAGACATGAGCTTGTGATCAGCCAGAATTTCTCAAAAATACGTAACCTGTTGTACTTTATTACAATCCCGTTAGATTGGTATATCTTTTTCCTATTGCTGATTTCAGGGTTTTCACGGAAATTAGCAGACTGGAGCCTTGTAGCTGCTCATTTTCAAATTTTAAGCAAACTTGTCTATGTCTTAATGCTGTCGCTTCTTACCATGCTGGTTTCACTGCCGATCAAATGGATTGGTTATCAGCTGTCCTTACACTATGGTGTGTCAGCTCAAAGCACGGCAAGCTGGTTAAAAGATCAAACTCTTGATTTTTGGATTCAATATCCGATTCTTGTGCTATGTGCCATTGTGTTCTTTTGGTTAATTCAAAAGAAAGGGAAGTTATGGTGGCTGTATGCCTGGTGTTTGACAGTGCCAGTCACACTGTTCCTCTTTTTTATACAGCCAGTCGTTATTGATCCGCTATACAATGATTTTTATCCATTAAAGAATCAAGCACTTGAGAAAAAGATATTAACTCTTGCAGAGGAAGCGCATATCCCCGCAGATCATGTATATGAAGTCAATATGTCTCAGAAAACAAACACGATGAACGCATACGTAACAGGGATCGGTGATAATAAGCGCATTGTCCTTTGGGACACGACGTTGCAGAAGCTGAAAGATCGAGAAATTTTATTTATCATGGCGCATGAAATGGGGCATTACGTCATGAAGCATGTCTATATCGGCCTAGCAGGTTACTTGGTGCTGTCACTTGCTGGATTTTTTGCGATTGACCGCCTTTATTTTTACCTTTATCAAAAGGGTGCTGTTCTATTTCGGCTGAAAGTGCCACACGAGGTCGCTGCACTGCCGCTTCTTTTGATCATTGTATCTATGCTGTCATTTGCTGCTTCCCCTTTTACAAATGCTGTGTCAAGGCATCAAGAAAGGGCAGCTGATGACTATGCAGTGAACCTGACAAAAGATGGGGAGGCAGGGGTGACATCTTTTCAAAAGCTTGCAAAATCTGGACTATCCCAAGTGAATCCGCCGCTTCTAGTGAAAATATTTCGCTATGGACACCCGACAATGATGGAAAGAATCATTGACATGGAAAAGGCATCAAAAAAAGAGGAAACGTCTAAATAGCAATAAACCAATAAAATCCGGCTGGATCAGCCGGATTTTTTGAAACACATAATTAGTTAGAAGCCGCTTGAACGTTAATTAACCCTTTTCCGTAATAGAATGAGTCACCAAGCGGTGTTGCTGTGCTTTCTAAACGCTGACGAACCTGTGAACTTGATAGATTCGGGTTCTTAGAAAGAATAAGCGCTGCTGCTCCTGCTACATGAGGAGAAGCCATGGATGTTCCAGTATAAGATGTATACCCATCGCTTGGTACTGTACTTAAAATGGATGTACCAGGTGCAGAAACATCTAATTCAGGTCCTACGCTAGAAGAGGAGTTTCTTTCATTGTTGTTGTTGACATTGGCAACGGCAATCGTAGAATCATATTTTGCTGGATAGCCAACAGTGCTTGAAGAGCCAGAAGAACCTGAATTACCAGCAGCAACAACAACAACGATTCCGTGATTGTTTGCTGTGTCAACAGCATTTTTAAGCGCTGTGGAACCGCTCGGTCCGCCTAAGCTCATATTGATGACATCCATGTTATTGGCAACGGCCCATTCAATACCGCTAATAATCCAGCTGTATTGTCCACTGCCGTAACGGTCTAACACTTTAACAGCATACAAGGAGGCACTTGGAGCGACACCAAGAACACCAATTGTGTTATCTAGGGCAGCAATAGTTCCGGCTACGTGAGTTCCGTGTGATTGAAAGTCTTCGGTGGCATTTGGCTCTGAAGGGACGAAGCTAGCACCGCCTGCAACATTTAAGTCAGGGTGTGCAGCGTGGATACCAGTATCAAGGACAGCTACTTTGACGTTGGCGCCTTTATAGCCTTGAGTGTGTACATCTGGAGCTTTGATTTGAGGGATACCATAAGGGACGGTTTGTGCATATGCTTCTGCTTTGTGGTCTTCTTCTACATAAGCAATGCTAGGGTCATGTTCAAGTTTTTTGGCGGCTTGTTCGGACATCTTCACTTGTGCAGCATTAATGAGTCGATATTGCTTTTCTAGTTTCCCGCCATTTTGAGTCACCGCATGTTTCTTAGAGCTGTTCGTGGTGGCAGAAGCTTTAAAGCCAACGATATAGCTTTTTTCACTATCTGACTTTGAGACCGTCTCGGCATTTGCCATTGAGCCTCCTAATCCTACTGAAAACAGAAGAGGGACAGCCAATAAAACACTTGTCATCACATTTTTCTTTTTCACGTACGTTCCACTCCCTTTTTTCTTATTTCAGAATAATCATCCGTAGTCTGCAGAATGATTTATTTGATTTATTTGATTTATTTGATTTATTTGATTTGTTCGATTATTCTGTGTTTTCAGTTTAAAGGGAATGGGCAAAAAAGAGTAGACCTGAATTTTTGTGAAAGTCCTAGTATAAATTAGGTAAATAAGTCGCTTGAAAAACATATTAAATTATGTTTCATTGCGGTTTTCTGTTAAAAAAGAAGGGTGCTTTTTTTCTCATGATCGATTTCAGGACAAACATTCGTTATCCGAAAAGTTATAAAATAGGCAGGAAAGACTATCATCTATTTCAAATTTCGATATAAAAAAATATTATTTTATCATTGTTTCTGATATAAAAAAGAACCTGTTGGTGATAACAGGTTCTTTAAGAAGGTGAAGATGGAGTTAAATGGCTGGCCACGTTGTCATCACGTACCTTCCATTCACCATTTTTCCATTTCACATAATTTAAGCAAGCATTTACACGTCTCGTGTCCCAAAGACCGATAGTTCATCACCAAGGGTGGTGAGTAAGGCATGGACGTCAGCATCACTATCATCGTGTTCAATGAAATCGTCCATGATCATAAGAGGTACATCCACATGTTTTAAAAACAAATAAGTTGTTTCTTTCGCTCTTGATAATGGACTGGAAATGAAGACATCCCAATGGACAAAAGTCCAGTTTGTTCAGCCTGCCACTTACCTGTCTCATTTAAAGGGATATCTGTTCGCCCTTGAATTGTTTCGCTGCATTCCAATCTGTTTCCCCGTGTTTAAATAGGCAAATTGTTTTCAATCAATCCCGCCTTTTCTATCTTTTCTTCTATGATACTAAAGCAGAAGAAGAATGACTGGATTAACGATTTGTCAGACTTGTTAAGGATTCGACAGAGCTGGCAACTTGTGACACTGTTTGTTTGACTTCTTTCAACTCGTTAAGGAACGTTTGGAGATCTATTTCAATTTTTCCGTTTTGGTTTTTGCTTAAGTTCATGCTCCTCACAATATCATCGAAGAGCGAATTGATTTGAGTCATTTTTTCTTTACTGTCTATCACAAGTAAATTCACGTCTGCAATGTGCTGTGACACAATGGCAATTTGAGAATTTGTATTGTTGACAAGCTCTGATACAGTCGAAACCGTTTTCTTGGTATCTTCTGATAATTTACGAACCTCATTTGCGACAACAGCAAAGCCTTTTCCATGTTCACCTGCACGTGCAGATTCGATTGAGGCATTTAAAGATAACAAATTCGTTTGCTCTGCAATGCCTGTGACAATCCCAAAAATTTGTTCAATTTGTTTTGCAATTTCTTCTAAGCGTTTTATTTCCGTTTCGATCTTTGTCATACTGCTATCAATCTGATTCATTTGTGTTTGTTGAATTTCTAATTCTTTTTTACCGCCAATTGATTTTTCCTCAACTTGGGCCGAGATATTCGTTCCAGCCTGTGACATATCCGCCATCTCATCAGATTTTGACACAAGTTTATCCACTGCACTTGTTGTGTTTGAGAAAAGAGAAGCAAGTGAATTGGAGGTTTCTGTAATTTTTGTGTGAAGCTCTTTTTGCTGTACTTCCGCTTCATCACGAATTTTAGAATATTCATTTTGGAATGTATCTAGGACAAGCTGCTGCTCTAAATTTAAAATTTTCGTCGTCGCTTTGATAGCCGTCTGATATTCTTTGAAATCTTGGATATGGTAGGAAAATAATTCCATAATCGATAGCAAAAGGTCTTGGAATGCAGCCATATACCATTTAGGCTGGAGCCCAATCCGTAAATGAGCTTGTGCAATTTTAATTCTTTTTGCCACATAGGCCTCGTCAATCACACCTTCAAACATTTCGCTAATATGGATGCGGAGTGTTTTTTTCAAACGATCGACTGAACTATGATCTTGAATGATATGCATCAAGGAAGACTCTACTTCTAGGTTTTTATAAAATGTATCGACGATTTGTTCAATATCATCTTGAACGATTGGATTCAATTGTTTCAGGATAAAAAGATCTTTCTGAGTCAAATCAATCATTTTAATTTGTTTGGTAATGTCTGTATTCGCCGAAACGTTAATTCTTTTTATCCCATTATCCTGCTGTGTGAAAAAAGCAGTGTTTTTTCTTTTTGTCTCTTTTTTAAATAACAATGTGTTTGTCCCCCCATAACATCACAAATATCAGACTTTATGTTTTTTATCGGATAATATTGGATTTTTTAAAGGGAAACAAGTTAATTTTTACTGTTCTTTATATGACCTTTTTAGTGGTTTTTTTGCTGGACCTTCTACTACTTCTCCAGTTATTGAAAAACGTGAACCGTGACAAGGACAATCCCAAGTACGGTCACTATTATTCCAAGCGACTTCACAACCTAAGTGCGTACATGTTGTATCGACAAGAAAGACATGGCCATTCTCTGATTTAAAGGCACCGCATTTTTTTTGTTCATAAGATACAATGCCGCCTTCTCCTGGCTTTAAATCATCAATTGTTTGATCAGTTTGTTTTAATTTACCACTAATCAGCTTCGCAGCAACATTGGTATTTTCTTTCATAAAATTTTTGACGAATGGGTCAGAAACAAGTCTTGATGGAGTAAAGATTGATTCATAAGGATGAGATTGTCCCTGGATCAAATCACCAATAAGGGTCGCTGCGACATGGCTTGTGGTCATGCCCCATTTTCTAAAGCCTGTAGCAACGAAGATATTCGGATGATTTTTGGTCAGGTGGCCAATGTAAGGAATTTGATCCATTGTGACCAAATCGTGGGTAGACCAACGATAGAGGACTTCCTCTATTCCAAGAGTGTTGTCTCCGAATTTTTCTAGCGCTTCATAGTGAGCAGATTCATCACCGCCTTGTCCAGTTTTATGGCCTTCTCCTCCAATGAGAACTACTTCTTCACCATGGAATTCTGCCGTTCTTAAAGAGTAGGCTGGCTGGTCAATTCCTAAGTACATCCCGTCTGGGAGTGGCTTAGTTGTTTTGGCTGCTACCACATAAGATTGCTCGGGATGAATGCGCGTGAAATAAAGTCCTTTGCCATCATAAAAAGGAAAGTGTGAGCATGAAATGATATAGCGTCCTGTCAGATGATGACCACTTTTTGTGACGACAGCAGCCTGCTCACCTTCTTTGACATCGACTGCAGTTGTCTGTTCAAAAATACGCACACCTCGCTCAATGAGTAACTCGATCAGTGCATTGACATAGTGAAGTGGATGAAATTGTGCCTGCTCTGTCATCCCAAGTGCAGCTTGTATGTCAGCATCGAAAGGCAGCTCTGTTTTCCATTCTCGATCAATGCCTAGCTGTTTGTAGGCATCTAATTCCTTCTTTAACTTTTTTACGCCACTTTCTTGCTTTGTATAAAGATAAGCATTTTTTACCTCTATCTGACAATTGATTTTGTGCTGTTTGACACGTGCTTGAATGAGCTCTTTCGCTTTTTCATTCGCTTCTACATACAAACGGGCTTTTGGCATGCCAATATGCTGAATCAGCTCATGATAGTACACATCGTGCTGTGATGTTACTTTAGCTGTTGTATGTCCGGTCGTTCCTTGAAGCAATCGATCGGCATCGATGATGAGGACATCAAATCCACGTTCCGTCATTTCAAACGCAGTGGCGATACCGGTGATACCGCCACCTACAATAATCACGTCTGCTGTTAGGTCTTCTGTTACAGTAGGAAAAGAGTGCCTCTTATTCTCTGCTAACCATAACGATTTCGCCTGATCCATTCCTTTATGTTCTTGTACCATGTTGTCGCCTCCAGTTTTTTGTTGTGTATAATTTTTCCACGATGCTGAAAATCATACATCCGAAAGGAAACAAGCACATCATACTTAAAAAAATGGCCAACCTATAAAAATATACAAGATAGAAGGAAGGAGTGAACTGACGTGTCAACAAAGCAGCCGAAGAAAACATTGCCGTCTCAACACCAGAATGAACGTCCGGGTCATGAATATATAATGAGTCCTAGACCTATTTTTGATCGAGAGGTGCAGAGCAAAAAGCTAGCTGGAAAAACAGCTATTGTGACAGGTGGAGATAGTGGGATTGGAAGAGCAGTTGCTGTCTTATTTGCAAAAGAAGGAGCCAATGTAGCGATTGTTTACTTAAATGAACATCATGATGCAGAGGAAACGAAGGACGATATTGAAAAAGCGGGAGGCAGTGTCATTATAATTGCAGGTGACTTGGGGGAGGAAGCCTTTTCGAATGAGGTCGTCAAAAAAACAAAAGATGCTTTCGGTTCAATTGATATATTGGTGAACAATGCAGGAGAACAGCACCCACAAAAAAGCATTGAACAGATTACTTCGCATCAGCTTCTTCGGACATTTCAAACAAATATCTTTGCGATGTTTTATTTAACAAAAGCTGTGCTCCCGCATTTAAAGAAAGGGTGCAGTATCATTAATACAACATCCGTCACAGCCTATAAAGGTCATGAAACCTTGATCGATTATTCATCGACAAAAGGCGCAGTCGTAACATTTACAAGATCCTTATCCTTATCTCTTATCAAACAAGGGATCCGGGTCAACGGGGTAGCTCCGGGGCCTATTTGGACACCGCTGATTCCATCCACATTTACAGAAAAGGAAGTTTCTGAATTTGGCGGCGATGTTCCAATGGAAAGACCTGGTGAACCAGTCGAGCTTGCGCCAAGTTATTTATTTTTAGCGAGCGAAGACTCATCTTATATGAATGGGCAAATTCTTCATGTGAATGGTGGAACGATCTTAAATGGATAAACAAAAAACTTGCGGTAAAGAGACGGGTGGGTGTCTCTCTGCCACAAGTAAAATCATGATGATTGATGTAAGCATTGTTTTGTATATTGAGCTGACAAGTCATTGAATCGCTTTTCATCACGTTGATCCAGTGCCTTATCAATCTCTTCTCTAAGGAAGGTTAAGCGCTGTTTATAAAGCGCCTCATCTAAAACCATTTGAATGTAGGTGTCTAAAATGGTGACGCCATTTTCTTCGGTTTTTTGGGTGTTGCGGGACTTCATGAGCTCAGCGTACGTTTTTTTCTCTTTCATAAAGAATCCCCCCGATGCCTTTTTTATAGTATATGAATTGGCAAAGAAAAAATCAACAAGATTTTATAATTTTTAGACAATTTATTTTTGAGCAAATTTGACACCTCTAGTCCAATCGACAGGATGTGATATATCTTTAAAAATTGCTTTTAGATCGATCGATTGTACTAAAAAATATGATAAAAAGATGATTTTAAATAAATTTTGAAAAAATCCTGTCGTTTCTTATACGTTGGTGATAGATTAATAGTAGCTAAATTAACCAAAAATTAACACAGGAGGAAATGAAGTGTCAGGAATTAGTGAAACACCTTTAGATTCATACGTCATCAATCAAACAACGATGGCGATCCTTCCGATAGAAGAAGGAAAGAGAGTATATTCAAAAGTCATTGAAAGAGAAACAAGCTTTTACGTTGAATTAAAGCCGCTGCAAATTATAGAACGTAGCTGCAGATTCTTTGGCTCAAGCTATGCAGGTAGAAAAGCGGGAACATACGAAGTAACAGGTATATCCCACAAGCCTCCAATCGTGATTGATCAATCCAATCATCTGTATTTCTTCCCAACCTATTCATCCAATCGCCCTCAGTGCGGGTGGATCTCCCACAAATACATTCATACCTTCCAAGAATCATCCCTCGGAGACACGGTTGTCATTTTTACAAATGAGCAAACGGTCAAACTTGATGTCTCATATAAATCGTTTGAGAGTCAGGTGCACCGAACAGCGTATCTTCGAACAAAATTCCAAGACCGTCTTGATGGAGGTCTTCCAAAAAAACAAGAATTTATGCTGTATCCAAAAGAGCAACAGCTCAATCTTGTATATGATTTTATTTTAAGAGAACTTCGTAATAGGTATTAGCGAACAACCAGCGGCGAACAGCCGCTGGACTATTCGTATGGTGGATGGAACCCTAGAGGATGTAGCAAAGAAAGCGCAGATGGCAGTTCAGCAAGAAGGGACGTTCTATGCAAGTCATGTGTTTAATCCATATTTTCATGAGGGAACAAAAACGTACACTTACGAGATATGGGAACAGCTCAACAACATGACGGATACCCTGATCATTCCTGTCGGTAATGGTACACTCTTATTAGGTGTCTACCAAGGTTTTGGTGAACTATTAGCGCAAGGTCTCATGACGAATTTTCCAAAAATTGTCGCAGTATAAGCAGAAAACTGTGCCCCTCTTGCACAAGCCTTTCATGAGCAGCGTCTTGAAATAGAGGAGATACAAAATAAAGGAATGATCGCTGAGGGCATTGCGATTGCGGCGCCTGAACGAGCAGAACAAATCCTTCAAGCTATCAAACAGACAAATGGATACATCATGACGGCAAACGAGCAAGAGATTAAAGAGGCACACACAGCACTTACAGCAAAAGGGTTTTATGTTGAACCAACAACAGCCGCCAATTATGCTGCCTATTTGAAGCATCAAAAAGCGACGACACAAGAACGGATTGTGCTGCCACTATGCGGAGCAGGATTAAAATCAGTGTAAACCAAAGTAGGTTACAAGTTGACCATTCATCTAAAGGACAAACTCACAACATTTACTGAGCACTGGCGAAGGTTATTGCCGAAATGAATGATGTGTGGATTTAATGCAAAGTGAAAAGGCGCCGAAAGGGGTCTTTTTCTTATTTTAAAAAAAGTCATCAAAATAAAATGAGCTGAAACCAAATACGTATCCGCTGTCGTCTATTGACTGTATCAGAATGATCTTAAAATGAAAAAAGGAACTATAAACCATTAAATTTGTTTCATTCATTTATTACAAATAACAGAAGTGAAACGGGCTGTCTGCTACAATAATAAAAAGAAGTCATGTCTTGCAAAGTGTTCGTATGAGGTAAAAGATAATAATCAAATTGACCGATATGAACGAATGGGAATAAGAAATGGAGGCTCTGTATGAAAAAACGATGGCATTTGATGCTGTTATTCACAATGACATTATTAGCAGCCTGCAATCAAACATGTCAGTCGCCTTCAAAACAAGAGATAAAAGAAGCTACGTATGAACAATGGGTTCAGCATTATATGGATGAGTTAAATGAAGCATATGAAAAAATGACAGACCAATTTATTTCAGATGGGCATGGGAGGATTCAAGCCAACAAAAAATTGGCAAAAGCGACAAAAGCATTTGATCGTGTGATTCAAAAAGGACTTGCTCATCATGAAGTCCCAGTTGCGTACAAACAGGCTGACAAACAATTAAAGACAGGCCTTGTTTCATTTGAAAAAGGGATTGGCAAGGTGGAGCAGTTGTTGAAGCATCCCGATCAAGAAAAGCTGTTTATTTCAGCTACCAATCATTTACAAGAAGGATTGCAAGAGACAGCCGCGTTTATTGAAAAAGTAGGTCACATTCAGAAATCATGAAAAAAAGCTTGGAAGGGTGGGACTGACCCCTAAGATGAGACAAATAAAAAACACCTTCAAGTTTGAAAACGGACCGTTGTGATCCGAAATAAAACATGGAGGTGTTTTTTCTATGGGGACAAGAGTGAGTTATCCAGTTGAAGTC
>NZ_JAIVLB010000009.1 GCF_020524495.1 Bacillus stratosphericus
CCTCGTCTGTCTTCTGTTCAAAAGAAAACTTCTCCGACAAACAGATTGCTTTTTTTCTCTTTTTTACTTTGAACTTTTGGTTCACTTTTTTTTATTCATGATCTAACCTCCACCGTATTAAATAACTCCTCTACCTTTTGATCAAAAAAACTTGCAATAGTTAAAGCTTCATCAAGCAGAAAATCTCTTTTCCCAGTTTCTTTTAGGTGATAAGTTTGTGGGTGTGTTCCAATCAATTCAGCTATTTCTCTTTGAGACATCCTTTTTTCCTTACGGGCAACAAATAGATTTAAGTGCATATAATTCCCTCCTAACATTTTGTTTCCTCACAGACACCTATTTTGTCAAAAAAAATTTCACTTCTATATTTAATATTTTTGAAATTTTTTCAACTGCATCAATACTCGGCTTCGCATTTCCATTTTCTATTCTACTGATGAATGATGCAGAAAACCCGGTCATTTCACCTAATTCAGTCTGAGAAAGCTTTCTTTTAATACGAATTCTTCTGACTAGTTTTCCAAATTCATTGAAAACGGACATTCCTTATTCACCCTCTTCGGTGTCTGTGATGTACCAAAAGTGTAACACACGTTTATTTTTAACACAATAGTTATACAAAAAGAATTTTCATGACAGGAACATTCTGTGATATAATTTAGCTAGATAAGGTGGGTGTTTTACCGTGAAAAACAAAATGGGTGAGTCAATTCGTTCATTGAGGAAACAAAAGAAAAAAACACTTAGAGAAGTTGCAGTGGCAATTAATGTTACTCATAGCTATTTATCTAGACTTGAAAGAGGCTTAAAGAAACCCTCTATGGATATGATAGAGAAACTGGCTGATTACTTTGACGTTCATAAATCTTATTTTTTCTTAGAGGATGATAAGATTGAGGAAATGTCTACTGGTGAAAAAATTCTAACCTTTGAGAAAGATCTTTCAATTGAAAATTTAAAAGAAAAATACAATATTACTCACAAAGGAAAACCTGTTTCTGATGATGAGTTAAAAGTGATGATAACTGTTTTAGAAAGTTATAGAGATTCACAAAACATAGGCAATAAAGATTAAGAATCCGTTTGATCTTTATTGCCTTTAATTATGCCCATGAATTCTTCATAATCAATATCAATTTTCATAATAGCCCTCCTCAATAAAATGTCTCTATATGTAGTTTGAACGACTGAGTTTTTAAAGGTTTCCTGTTTTCGCAAATCCGGAAAACAGGAAACTCCCCGTAAAAACACGAAAGACGGTACCATTTCTGGTAACGTCTTTTTACATTCCTACTTTTACATCTTTAGTTTGATAAACAGGTTCTGTAGTTGATACAGTTGTTTGGTACCCTGAAACAAGCAGAATTATGCTTGCTAAAATCAATGTTTTTGTTAAGTATTTCATTTGTTCACCCCCTGACTATTAGAGTTTATAGTCAAGTTCCAATTTTTGCAACTCTAGTTTAGGAATATTAGCTCTGAAATACTCTCTTTTTTCAGAGAAATAATGAAGTGATAACAGAATTTTATCTGCTCTCGCTTCTTTTACTCCATCGAATAAGTATGCATATGGTTTAAGGCGTTCATCACTATAATAATCAGATAATTTATTATGTTCCTTTAGATTTCTGGTAAATTCAGAAACATTATATCTCGAATCAATATCAGTTTTCCAATAATATTGTAAAATCGCAATTTCCTCTTTATTTTGTACAATCTCATCTACTCTTTCTGGATGCTTCTCCATGAGATTTAAAAATCTATTATAATACGTTAATGATTTTTCATAAGATGTTAAGAAATAAGATAGTGCAAGCAGATGGTTAGCAGTTATTTCATGACTTTCACTAACTTTGTTTTCAAGAAGTGAAGTCGCCGCTAGTCTTGCAAGCCCAACATTATTTTCTTGCTTAAGGTAAACATTTGCTAATACCTCATCTATTCTGGCACTGAAACTCTTCCGAAGAAAAGGGTCTTTCATGTTATTCATGCAAGAATCTGCTTTGTTAATATAAAAATGAGCCATATCGAACTTCCCTAAATTATAGTAACCATAAGTTTCAAGGATTAGCAATAATGATTTTGCTTCTTTTGTTTTGAAATTATTCATGCGCAACTTACTAATATTCTGCATGTCAAAATTTCCTCTATAATTCAAAATCCATTTATACAGTAAACAAGGTTCAGGTGCAACCGCTGAATATTCTACAATCAAGTATCTCATAACACCAAACATTTTTTGGTTATAACAATACTCCAAAGCGCAAAAAATATATTTTTTATCTATTCCACTTTTACAGTAATCTTTCATCAATTCTTTTTCTTTATCAGGAGATATGTATTGAACGGCTTGAATCACCATCCAAAAGGCTATCTCTTTCCCAGAGAGAAATTTACTCATATAACCTTTAGTTATACCAATACTTTTTGCAATCTCTATCTGAGTATTTTCTGATATATCTAATCTTTCCTTTAATATTCTCCCAATATCCTTTTTTTCCTTGACTGTCATAAATATCACCTTTTCAATAACAATTTACCATTCTACTGAGAAAAATTATGTCGAATTGTGACGATGAAAGTTAGAATTTTTTGATTTTTCTGATGTAATTAATTCCTCCAATTCTCTATTATACCATATTTTACACTTTTTTCTTGCTAATATAGTCTTATTTTCAAAAAACAAAACTTTTAAAAAGACAATAATAGTGTTATCTTTATATCTAATCTAAGAGTAAATGGAAATTTGTTAGAGGTGAAATGATGCCTGTATACAAGGATAAGAAAACCAATACATATTACTTTGCAACAAGAATCACTTTAAGTGATGGGACAAAAAAACAAGTAAAGCGCAGAGGATTTAAAAAGAAGAAAGATGCTCAAGAAGCCGAGGCAGAGTTACTTCTCGGCTACAATGATGAAAAAATAGCCCAGATTACTTTTCAAGAAGCTGCTCAATCTTATTTTGACTGGTATCAAGCTCGACGAAAAAAGTCATCAATTCAGGTGATTAAAAACATCATCTTCAACCACCTAATACATGAATTTGGACAAATGGAAATCAAGAAAATTTCACCAAGGCATGTAATGCTTTATCAAAATAAAATCATTAATAAATATGCTCCTGATTTTCTTAAAAAAATCCACTCTACCTTATCGGCAGTATTCAACTTTTCAGCGAAGTATCATGGTACTGAGAATAACCCGGCGAAAGTAGTTGGTAATTTTGAAGTGTCTGTTAATAAAAGGTTGAATTACTGGGAGTTTGAAGAGTTTAAAACATTTATAAGTGTGGTCGACGATCCATTGTATAAAGCATTCTTTTCCACGCTTTATTTTAGTGGAGCAAGAAAAGGAGAGTTACTTGCCTTAACATGGGCTGATGTCAATTTTGAAGAAAATTATATAGACATTAATAAAACTGAGTATAATAGAGAAATTACCCCTCCAAAAACAGCCGCATCTATAAGAATTATTTTGATGCCAAATCAAGTGATGGATCTATTAAAGGGCATAAAAAAAGACGCTGAAAAAATAGCGCCAGTTAAAAATGATTATAGAGTTTTTGGAACGTTTTACGATAGTATAGCTACCAGCACTATCGACAGACGTTATGCAAAATATTTAAAAGAATCGAATGTCAGAAAGATTGTTATTCATGAATTCAGACATTCTCATGCCTCATATTTAATAAATAAGAATTGCAACCCTTTGGTACTAGCCAATCGTTTAGGGCACTCAGATGTTGCAGAAACTTTAAACACTTATAGCCATCTGTACCCTTCCAAACAAAAGGAAGTTGTGGCTTTCATGGAAGAAGAGATTTTCTAAAATGTTGCCAAAACGTTGCCAGACCCATATCAAGGGCTTTCAAACCCTTGATATGACTGCATTCTAAAAGTTTTGATGGAGACGGTGGGAGTCGAACCCACGTCCAGAGACATCGATTACTTAAGCGTCTACGAGCGTAGTCAACATATTTACGTGTTCACTCATCCGCATGCCTGCTGACGGGCGCTTGGAGAGCTAGTCTGATGGATCTCTTCTTACGTCCTCAGACGAAGACGTAAGCGTAGCCTACTTCATTGGGCTCCTCACAAACACATAGGCGATGTCAGGAAGAGCTCGCTGCGCTTATTAGGCAGCTAGTGCTAAGTTTTGGTTAAAACTTTTAGTTTTGCCAGTTACATTTAAGTGCGTGTTAACGAGATCGCCTCTCGGCTCGCAGCCTAAGCTCGAACCATCCCTGTCGAATCCGTAACGTCCCCTTGTAAAAGGGATATACGGGATGGAAACGTTCAGCTTAACTGCTTCCGTATATAACTATTATAACAGCCTTATTGCCCGAAACAACTGGTGGTTTCTGTAAAAATGCGATGATAGTTTACTGCACATCGTATTTTAGCATAGTGTTGATGCTCTTAGCAAGCCATCCGCCCCGGGCTAGAATTGCTTCTGCCGATCACGGAAGGCACGTTCGATTTCACGTTTTGCATCTTTTTTCTTCAAATCTTCACGTTTATCGTATTTCTTTTTCCCTTTACCGACTCCGATCAGCACTTTGGCAAAGCCATTTTTCAAATATAATTTAATGGGAACGAGTGAGTAGCCCTCTTCCTTCGTCACACCAATCAATTTGCTAATTTGCTTGCGATGAAGCAGTAGCTTTCTCGTTCTCAGCGGATCATGATTATAGCGGTTCCCCTGCTCGTATGGGCTTACGTGCATGTTGTGAAGAAATACTTCTCCTCGTTCAATTTTGGCAAAGGAATCTTTTAAATTCACTTTTCCTGCACGAATCGATTTAATTTCAGTTCCTTGTAAAACAAGGCCGGCTTCGTACGTTTCTTCTATAAAATAGTCATGGTTCGCTTTTTTGTTTTGGGAAATAACCTTTCCCTCTCCCTTTGGCATTGGCGTACACCCTCCTTTTGACACAATCACGGTCCAAATCGTACGGATTATTTTATCAAACAATCCAGCTTTCGACAATGCTGACGCCATGTGGCCAAAAAAGCAAATAGAGCATGATGCCCTATTTGCTTTTTTGGCCCGTTACTTTTTCTTTTTCCGCTTTTGATTCGGTGTGTTATCAAATACGCGTTTTTTCTTTTTCTTCTTTTTACGGCTAGTGAACCAGTCGCCGCCTTTATCATCTTTGACTTTATCCCCGGACGGCTTTTGACCTCCGTGCCCTCTTTTTGCAGGTGGATCTGTCCGTTTTTTGAACTTGAAATCTTTTGGCAATTTGCGGCGAGTGCCTTTCATCCCGACGATTTCAAAATCAATGGAGTGCTCATCTTTATTGACATCAACCACTTTGACAGTGATTTCATCACCAATACGGTAGACATTTCCTGTGCGTTCACCGATCATGGCAAAGTGCTGTTCATCAAAGCGATAGTAGTCGTCTGTCATGTAGCTGACATGGACAAGACCTTCTATTGTATTCGGTAATTCAACGAATAGTCCGAAGTTCGTCACGGAACTAATCATGCCATCAAACTCTTCACCAATTTTATCAAGCATAAACTCAGCCTTTTTCAGGTCATCTGTTTCACGCTCTGCATCGACTGATCGGCGCTCCATCGTAGACGCATGGTCTGCGATTTCTGGCAACAGCTGCCCCCATTTTTCAAGGGTCTCTTTGTCTGTCTTTTTCTGAATTAAATAGGTTCTGATCAGCCTATGCACGATTAAATCAGGATAACGGCGGATCGGCGATGTGAAGTGCGTATAAAATTCCGTAGATAATCCAAAATGGCCGATGCTTTCCGGATCATACTTCGCCTGTTTCATCGAGCGAAGCATCACGGTTTGAATCACCACTTCTTCTGGTTGATTTCGGACGGCATCGAGTACACTTTGAAGTGCACGCGGGTGAATATTCGTCGACGTACCTTTCACAATGTAACCAAATGTCGTGACGAACTCTAAAAAGCGCTGAAGTTTCTCAGGATTAGGTTCTTCGTGAATGCGGTAAATGAATGGAACATTCATCCAATGGAAATGCTCTGCCACCGTTTCGTTTGCAACCAGCATGAATTCTTCAATTAATTTCTCTGCGACGGAACGCTCACGAATCACCACGTCTTTCGCTGCTCCTTCATCATCTACAAGTACTTTTGCTTCCTTGAAATCAAAGTCTACAGCTCCGCGCTCCATCCGCTTGTCACGAAGAATTTCTGCAAGCTTCTCCATCTCTTGGAACATCGGTACAAGTAGCTCGTATTTGTCTAGTAGCTCTTCGTCTTGATCCACTAAAATCTTATTCACATCTGAATACGTCATTCTCTCCGTCGTTTTGATCACACTTTGGAAAATCTCGTGTTTGACGACCTTCCCGTTTCGATCAATAACCATTTCACAAGACAGTGTGAGACGATCGACCTTCGGATTTAATGAACAAATGCCGTTTGATAGGCGATGAGGAATCATCGGAATCACTCGGTCTACAAGATACACACTCGTCCCGCGCTCATAGGCTTCCTGATCAATGGGAGAATTCTCTGTGACATAATGAGAGACGTCCGCAATATGCACCCCTAGCTTGTATTTACCATCATCCAGCTTTTGCACAGTGACGGCATCATCCAGATCCTTTGCGTCTGCACCGTCAATTGTCACAATCGTTTCGTTGCGCAGATCACGTCTGCCTTTCAAATCTTTTTCATCGATTGTTTCAGGTGTGTCTGCTGCCTGCTGGAACGCTTCTTGTGGGAACTCACCCGGTAGGCCGTGTTTATGAATGATCGACAAAATATCGATGCCAGGGTCATTTTTATGACCTAAAATTTTAGTCACTTCGCCCTCTGCACTCATTCTTCCTTCTGGATAGCTTGTCAGCGTAACAACAACCTTATGACCTTCTACCGCTCCGTTTTTAGCGGATTTCGGAATAAAGATATCGTTTGTGATCTTTTTATCATCAGGAATGACAAAACCAAAGCTTTTCGTTTCTGTATAGGTACCGACAACCGTTTGAATATTTCGCTCCAGAATTCGAATGACTGTTCCTTCTTTTTTGGTGCCATTGGATTTATGGCTGACACGAACCATGACCGTATCGCCATTCATCGCTGTTCCAAGCTCTGTTGGAGGAATGAAAATATCATCCTGTCCAAACTCTTCAGGTGTCACAAAAGCAAATCCTTTCGTATGAGCGGACAGCTTTCCTTTTACCAAATTCATTTTTTCAGGTACACCGTAGCGATCACTGCGTGTACGTACAATGAGTCCCTGATCTTCTAGTGTCACAAGGGCTTTAATGAGCTCTTTATAATCATCCGCATTGGTAATTTCCATCATGACTTCTAGCTCTTGGACCGTTAACGGTTTATATGCTTCTTCTTTCATGAAAGCGAGTAATTCATCCATAAATTCTTCTTTTTGCACACTCTAACCTCCTATATATTTAAATTGACCAATCGAGTGATTCCAAGAATGCATATACATCCTGATGAACCTTTTCTCGCTCTTTATCAAGCGTGATGACATGGCCCGATTCTTCATACCATTTCAAGTGTTTTTCATCTGATTCTACTTCGTTATAAATAATATTGGCACTGTCTGTATTAATCATATGATCATGACGTGCCTGAACAACAAAAGTAGGTGAATAAATCATGTCAACATTACTTCTGACATCTGCAATCAGTTCTTGCAGAGCCTTGAGCATACCCATTGGTGGTTTCTTAAATTCTTCCATTTCTTGTTCAATCTGGTCCTCTGACTTACCCTCGAATTTTTTATAGTTACGGGCATAATCTAGTACACCCTGGTACATGACTTCTTCACTTTTTATGTACATAGGTGCACACATAGGTACAATTCCCTTTACAGGTACAGTGTAACCTAATTTCAATGAAAAAACTCCTCCGAGGGATAGTCCGCACACAGCAATTTCCTCATAGCCCTCATCTTTTAAAAATTGATAGCCTTCTTCTACATCTTTCCACCAATCTACCGGGCCTGTATAGACAAGCTCCTCTGGTGGCACGCCGTGTCCTTTGTATTGGGGTGCGTGGCATGTATAACCTCTTTCATTCAAATAACGGCCAAGCATTCGAACATCTGCTGTATTTCCAGTAAAACCGTGAAGAAGAAGCACCGCCTTTTCTCCACCTTTAAACGTAAATGGTTTTGGTGTAACAACTTTCATGATGTGACTTCCTTTCCTTCTGATATGGTTTATATTTTCCACTTGTATGTATGAAACACAGAAAAAAGAGTGCTGATAATAAAAAAAGGTCTGAAAAAAGATCAGACCTTCTGTTACTCGCGCCTTACACGCCTAAATATGCCAATGCAAGTGTTAAAATGAAGAAAAGCACTGACAAAATGACAGTTAATCGGTGAAGAATCAAGTCAAGACCTCTCGCTTTTTGCTTACCGAAGAGCTGCTCGGCTCCACCTGAAATAGCACCTGACAGTCCGTCACTTTTACTTGATTGTAATAATACAACAATGATAAGTGCGATACTGACAATTACGAGTAATGTGATAGCAAATACGTGCATGAAAACACCTCCAGACAAACTGGTACACATAACTTTATTTTACATGAAAATAAGGTGCATGTCACGAAACATCAAAATAAAGATTTACTATATATCGTCGACTTTATTTATCATTTTGATTCAATTTCTTTCCAAAGGTTTTCATACAACATGTTTTATATGGCATTTTTCTTTTAAAAAAAGATTTTAACGAGTTGCTTCTTCTTTTAATAGCTGTTTTAATTCTACTAACAGTCGTTCAGCCCCTTCAGGACTCAGCACCACTTTGCCATTTCCGTAGCTTTTGTTGTATTTCGTTATTTGGCCAGTTAACTGGCAGCTCTTATCTGCATCATATTTTTTCAGCATAATGGTTTGACCTTCGATGAAAATTTCTAAAAGCTGCTCTACTTTGATATTGAGTACCTTTCGCATTTCTGAAGGCAGAACAATTCTGCCAAGAGAATCAATGTGTCTGACCATCCCAGTCCTTTTCAATGATGTTGCCTCCTTTAGTTAAGATACTATGATTTTATTTATTGACTTTTGTCAATACTTTCATAGTAAAATAGATCTTCAAATTTTTTTTCAAAGTAATGAATCATTTTGCCAATGACAAGCTGTCCTGGTTTCCGGTGACCATTTAATACCCTGCTGAGTGTGGCAGGAGAGATGCCAATTTCATCTGCGAGCTGATTTAAAGACATATCGTTTTCGATCATATACTGCATCACAAAAGAACGCCTGATCTGAATCTTTTCAACCATCTTTACAACCTCCTATAGGATCAATATGTACAGAATGTAAGACTCTCTCATCAAACAGCTCCATTTACTTATGTCAACACTTTTATACCCTTGCTATTTCCTTTGGTCAATGATCATACTAAAATAAGTCATATACTGTAATGTGAGGTTCGATGACATGAATCCCTTTGGTGAACAATTACGCATTTTAAGAGAAAATAGAAAGATGTCTGTCAATCAACTCGCCATGTATTCTGGTGTAAGCGCTGCTGGTATTTCCCGTATTGAAAATGGAAAGCGTGGTGTGCCAAAGCCTTTAACCATAAAAAAATTAGCACACGCTTTGAAGGTGCCTTATGAGGATTTAATGCTGCTTGCCGGTTATATTGAACAGGAAAAAGTTCATGAAATGAAACCTAAATATGAGTCCATTTTGAAAATCTATCAAACGGCGCTCCAAAAGGATGTAGAACATCTCCCCATTTTTGATGGAGACCAATGGGAAACACTCACCACACAAGACATCAGACAGCTAAATCAATACTTTTTCACGCTCACCAACCAAAAAAAAGCGAACAAATAGCGGGGCATAAACTTAATGTACATCCACCATTAACTAATGTCAATATTTTCATGGTATACTTATTGCCAATAGTCAACAAATCGAGTAAAATAGAAATACCTAATCTTTAACCATGTGAGGTTTTGAGTTGATGAACTTCGGTGCATATTTAAGAGCATTACGTGAGGAAAAGAAACTATCTGTGAACCAATTAGCCATGTATTCAGAGGTTAGCGCTGCCGGTATTTCTCGGATTGAAAACGGGAAACGCGGCATTCCGAAACCTCCAACGATTAAGAAACTAGCAGGTGCATTAAAAATACCCTATGAGGAAATGATGCTGGCTGCAGGCTATATTGAGGAAGCATCCCCTGTCCCTCTGATCAAGGAAGCGGAAATGGCTTTGTCCAAAATAAGGGAAGCAGCAGAGCAATATGAACTTGGAGATCTCGAAATATTTGATGGAGACATATGGTCTACCCTTTCAAAAGAAGAAATTGAGGGCCTAAACCGCTATCTGTTATTTATGTTAAACATCCGTTCGTCATCATAAAATATTTTGATCATTGACAAGCTTTTTACGCTTATTTATAACTGAATTTCGGTATTATGGTGTCAGATTGCAGTGAAGAAAGATGAATTAATCTGACATGTGCCCCGGTTTGAAAAAGCAGAGATTAAAAGAGCTAGGAGCATCAGGTATTGTAAAACGGAGGTTTTTGCATAAACACCAGTACGCATTGAGTATTCTTTTGATGTGAGCCGCGTGATGATCATAAAACAACCTCCCTATCACATATGTAAGGGAGGTTTTGTCTTTTCTTTATGCCTCGAAATGCTTAAGCAGAGGTGATGTTTTTTTCAGGTAAGGCTTTTCTTTCTTTTTTCTTGTTGGTCGGGCTTAAATAGCGTTCAAGCCAGCCCATGACAAGATCGGCAATAATGGCCATGAGCGCAGTTGGAATAGCACCTGCTAAAATAATGGCTGTTCCGTTTGTGGCGTTTGATCCTCTGATGATGATATCACCAAGTCCTCCAGCACCAACAAATGTCCCAATCGCTGTAATGCCGATTGCGATGACTAGTGCGGTTCTTAAACCAGCCATAATGACAGATAAAGCAAGCGGTAATTCAACCATTCTCAGCACTTGCCATTTCGTCATGCCCATTGCCTTACCAGATTCTAAGTAGGCGTGCTCAATGGTAACAATTCCTGTGTATGTATTTCGGACGATGGGCAGAAGCGAATACAGAAAGAGTGATAGGATCACTGTATTTGCGCCAAGTCCTAAAACAAGCATCAACACAGAAAGCATCGCTAACGCTGGTATGGTTTGAATGACATTTGTAATGGCGAACACCCAATTGCTCAGCTTGCGATAATGTGCCACGAAGATGCCTACCGGAATTCCAACAATCGCCGCAAACAACACCCCATACGCTGACATGAGAAAATGCCGATAAAATTCTTCTAACACATATGAACCGTTCTGCTGATAATACGCCCATAATTGCTGCAATGTGTCCATCAGATTTGACACCTCCCAATCTTATTCAAAGTAATTGTGTTTTTTCAAGAAATTCTTCGCAACGGTCGCTGGTTCTTTAAGTTCCCCATCAACTTGATAATTGAGCTCTTGCATTTGTTCCGTATCGATTTTCCCAATCAGCCTGTTAATCACCTTATCCAGCCCTGGATTTTCTTTTAACACCTTCTCCGGGACAACTGGTGATGCATCATACGGCGGGAAGAATCGTTTATCATCTTTTAAAATTTTGAGATTATAGGCTTTGATCCGTCCATCTGTTGAATAAGCGAGCACAATATCCATTTTTTCATTTTTCAATGCATCATAAACTAAACCAATTTGCATCGGAAATGTGCTTCCAAATTGGATGCCGTATGTTTTCACAAACCCCTCATACCCGTCACCTTTCTTTTTGAGCCAAATATTATCAACACCGAAGCGATAATTTTTCGCATTCTTTTTCAAATCAGAGACAGTTTCTAAATTGTTTTCCTTCGCCATCTTTTGCGTCACGGCAAAGGCATAGGTATTATCAAAGCCATAGGAATCAAACCAATTGTATCCGTAGCGCTTTTTGAATTCTTTCTGGACAATTTCCATCGCAAGCTTTGGGTCCTTTTCCGCATCCATTCCAAGCGTACTTGTCAAATCCGTGCCTGAATATCTTGTCGCAGAAATGTCAACATCACCGTTTTCCATCGCTTTCTGCTGTACGGTGTTAGATCCTAGGTTTTTCACAATGGTCGTCTTTTTATCTGTGTAATGCTCAATCATATCCCCAACCATATAGGCCATAATTTCTGATTCGGTAAAGTTTTGTGCTCCAATTCGCAGCGTATTGCCTGAGGAGCCGGCTAGTCCAGGAAGTGAACAGCCACTTATCAATAGCAAGCATCCGGCAAGCAGTGCACTGATCCAATTTGTTTTTCGATTCTTCACATGAGCCAACTCCTTATGAAACTTCCTTCAATCCTTTTAAGCCTTCTGGTGTAACTTTTTTCTCAAGCTTCATCAATGTAAAATCGATGATTACCGCTAAAATCGTGACTGGAATGGCACCAGCAATAATGTATTCCGTCTGATATAGTTGAAGTCCAATTAGAATATAGTCACCAAGACCGCCTCCACCGATAAAAGCGGCAAGTGTTGTCCAGCCAATCAAATAAATCGTTGACGTTCTGACACCTGCCATAATGACCGGAACGGCAAGCGGGAGTTCAACAAGACGAATTTGTTCAAATGTCGTCATGCCGATCCCTTTACCAGATTCAAGCAAGTTTTTGTTCACACCTTGAACACCGGCATACGTATTTCTCAAAATAGGCAAAACCGAATAGAAAAATAGAGCAACGATTGCAGGTATTTTCCCAACCCCCAAAATAGGAATAAAAAATGCAAGAATCGCTAAACTAGGGAGTGTTTGAAAGACATTGACAACACCGATGATAAAACCTGCGCCTTTTTTCATTCGTGTGAGAATAACACCTAGAGGAACGGCGACGATAATGCCTAACACGACAGCAATTAAAGAAATATATAAATGCTCCCACATTTTTGTGAGGAGTTCCCCACCATTTTTCTCTAGAAAATTGATGATTTGATCCATATGTACACCTCCCTTAGTTCATTTCAGTGACAGCCGGTGTATCTTCTCCCCAAATGGAATCATACACAACATCAACAAGACTTGCACGTGTCACAATGCCTTTTAAATGCCCTTGTGCGTCCACAACCGGTACATATTTAATGCCGCGTATTAAAATTCTTCGGACGGTGTCTCTTAGCAGCGCGCCTTCTTGTACTGTATAAAACTCTGTATTTAAAATATCGCCAACGAAGGCTGCTTTTCTGCGGTTCGCATCGATCGTTTCAATATCGATATAGCCTTTTAGCAATTGATCTTCATCCACCACAAGCAAGGAATCAACCCGCTTTTCTCTCATGATATAAATGGCATCCGTCAGCGTTTTTTCAACTGTAATCGTTACTGGTGACGTATTCATCATTTGCTCTACACGTTCCATGTTCGGATTTGATTGAAGCAGACGTTCTTTCCCGATGAACTCTTCTACGAACTCATTGACAGGGTTACGCAAAATATCATCTGGCGTGCCTACTTGGACAATCTCTCCATCCTTTAAGATCACTATTCGATCAGCGAGTTTGATCGCTTCATCCATGTCATGTGTGACAAATACGATTGTTTTATTTAACGTTTTTTGTAGTTTCTTAAATTCTTCTTGCAATGAATCTCGTGTAATTGGATCCAGTGCACCAAATGGTTCATCCATAAGGATGAGAGGGGGTTCTGCTGCTAGTGCGCGAAGAACGCCGATTCGCTGCTGCTGTCCGCCACTGAGCTCATGCGGGTAACGCTCTAAATATTCCGGCCCCATGTCCACTAGCTTGAGCAGTTCTTGCGCCCGTTCTTTTCGTTTTTCTTCCGGCCATTTTAATAGCTTCGGAACAAGTGAAATGTTTTGCGCAATGGTCATATGGGGGAAAAGTCCAATTTGTTGAATGACATAACCAATCTCTCTTCTTAATTGGACTGGATCTTTTTTCATAATGTTTTCTCCCTCGATTAAAATGTTTCCTGAAGAAGGTTCAATGAGCCGGTTGATCATCTTCATAGTTGTCGTCTTACCACAGCCACTCGGTCCAATAAAACAAATAAATTCTCCTTTTGCTATTTCTAAATCAATATTTTTGACAGCTTTTCTTCCGCCTTTATACGTCTTAGATACATTGTCTAGTTTCAGCAAATGAGACACCTCCAATTAGTGGGATATATATTTTCAGAAAATTTTCACCTTATTTATTATAGTGCAAACTTTATAAAATAAAAAGTTTACGGTGTGTTTGTATTACATAAGATTCATTTAAAATTTTCAGTTAACGGTCTAATATGTAGTAATCCCTCCTTTTTCCTCCAAATTACTAGCAAATACTCAATATTTATTGTTTTCATCAACAAACAGGTATATGATATATTGTGATACAAATTGTCAGTCGTGAAGGGATGAAGCCAAGAGTGGACAAGTTAGCGTTAGGTGCCATTCAAAAAGCACAGGATCATTATATTGAAAAAGCTGCCGAGAACATGAATGCCTTTGGTCTTTCTGCTACAGTGGGTAGAGTGCTTGGTATCATTCACATGAACCGTAAACCGATGACGCTAGGAGAGCTATCAGAGGAGACCGGCATGAGCAAAACAAGAATGAGTCAAGTCGTTCGAGAAATGCTTGATTTGAATATTGCTGAAAAGGTTTATGAAAAAGGAATACGTAGAGATCTGTATGACGTTGAACAAGATCATTACCAAACGTTTATTTCGTTGTTTGCAGCCAATTGGTCACGTGTTGTCAGCAAAAATCGCAAGGCACATAAGAAAACGTGCAAGGAATTGTTGGAGCTACTTGAACAGGACGACTTACCAAAAGAGACAGAGGATAAAATCAATCTTCTTCTTTCAGAAATTAAGGAAAGTCTAGATTACTATGATTGGATTAGCCGCTTAATTGAGTTTTTTGAAAGTGAAGAAGTGTTTAAGCATGTGCCAAAACCTTAAAAAAGCTGTTTTATTTTACATTTTGTAGAAAAAACGGCTTTTTTATATACACTTATGACATCAACATTGGGAACATCCCTTTTATTCCTGCGCCAATCATCTCTACTGCTACTACAGCAAGAATCAAACCCATCAAACGAGTGACGACATTCATCTCTGTTTTCCCCATTTTTCGCATGATGAAACTTGAATATTGAAAGGCATAATAGGTCATGGCAAGAACGATCATAATGCCAATCAGAATCGCAAACATATGAAGCGCCACCTGACTTCCTGGGGTTAAACTCATCACTGTGGCAATCGTACCGGGGCCGGCAATAATGGGGATCGCTAGCGGTGTAACAGAGACATCTGCTTTCTCTTTGCTTTCTGCCTTTTCGTCCGAATGAGGGTTTTGAACATGGGATTCTTTTGCATTCAGCAAATTGTAAGCGATACCAAAAATAAAAATACCTCCGGCAATGCGGAGTGCATGAATATCAATTCCAAATAACTTGAAAATGAGCCTACCTGCCAGTAGAAAAGCAATCAAAATGATAAAAGATACGATAATGGCTTTTTTGGCCGTCTGGGTGCGCTCTTTCTCTGAATAGCCTTCTGTTAAGGTGATAAAAAGAGGCACGTTTCCAATTGGGTTTGACACAGCAAATAATGACACAACGACATGAATCATAAAGGAAATCAACAGACACCCTCCTTTTTTCATAGTGTCTGCCAATATGACGTAATTATTCCCATGTTCTGTTAAAACCTGTTTGTCTTTAACCGATGTTAATAGAGATTAAGAGAAAGGGGAATCACATGAAGAAAACCATCACCATTATCCTTCTGTCTGTTGCGATTTTAGGCGCAGTTGGCTGGATTGTCTGGCAGCAGCAGACCATCAACGAAGCAGAGGAAAAACATCAGCAACAAACCAAAACGACCGATCAGCAGCTAGCGCAGTTAAAATCAGATAAAACGGATATGAAACATGAAAACGATGATCAAAAAAAGAAACTGTTCACCGTCACAAAAAAGCTGGAGAAAGAAAAGAAGGCTTATCAAAAAGAGGTCAAACAGCGTAAAGCTCTTGAGTTAAAAATTGACCAGCTTCAAAAAGAGCTGGCAGCAGCGAAAACAACTGCTCAAGCAAATAAGCAGACAGCACAAGCTACTAGGAAACCACCTGTCAAAAAAGACCCGAATGTCACTCATCACCCTCCCTCCCAGTGGGTACAGGATCAATATGATTGGGGCGTTAAACAAGGGTATATTAAAGAATAAAGAGGATGAAGTGAATTGATACAGATTCGGCCATTGTCTCGTGATCAATCTGTTCCTATGGATCTTTTACTATTAGCTGACCCTTCAAAAGAAAAGGTCCTTGCCTATATACAATCTGGCTCTTGTTATGTCGCTTTTCATGAACAAGAACTGATTGGTGTCTATGTTCTTTCATCTCGATCCCAGCACACCGTAGAAATTATGAATGTCGCCGTCAAGGAGTCATGGCAAGGAAAAGGAATTGGGAAACAGCTAGTCCGCCACGCCATTACTGAAGCTAAAACAGCCGGTGCTCACACAATCGAAATCGGCACGGGAAACTCTAGTATTCATCAGCTAGCCCTTTATCAAAAGTGTGGCTTCCGCCTTACATCCATCGATCATGATTTCTTCCTTAAGCATTATGATGAACCGATCTATGAAAATGGCATTCAATGTATGGATATGGTCCGACTTTCGTACGTTCTTCAAGCAGACTGACTTCATTCAGTCTGCTTTTTTATGTTCTGCGCTTTTTTACCACATGAATCACATATTGAATCAAGAAGTAGAGTACACCGCCCGCTAAAAAGCATACCACGCATCCAAAAAGGGTCGCCTCTGAGCTGAATTGATCCTCATCAATTTTCATGATATAAAACGGCATGCCAAACAAAGTGGGACTTGATTCAACATGATTGACCTATATCATCAGTAAAATAATACCATTATCGTATATAAAACATACAGTTTAATTAGAATCGTATTTTTATTATGTATTTAGTTATTTATTTCACATAAATTTTGGTCGATTTATATTTTCAACTGACATCAAGATCCTTTTTTCACAATGAAACAAAGCTGACTAAACATTCAGCTTTGCGGATTCCAAAAACAAAAAAACGCTGTTGCACGCTCTCATAAAAGAACGGCACGCAGCGCCTTGTTTAACATTACTTATTCAAGTTGTAGAATGTTGCAATACCGTGATATTGTGCTGTTTCAGCCAATTGATCTTCGATGCGAAGTAATTGGTTGTATTTCGCCACACGGTCCGTACGAGACGGAGCACCTGTTTTGATTTGTCCAGCATTTGTTGCAACTGCGATGTCTGCGATTGTGCTGTCTTCAGTTTCACCAGAACGGTGAGAGATGACAGCTGTGTATCCTGCACGTTTCGCCATTTCGATTGCATCAAATGTTTCAGTTAATGTACCGATTTGGTTTACTTTGATCAGGATGGAGTTACCGACACCATTTTTGATACCTTCAGAAAGCTTCTTCGTATTTGTTACGAACAAGTCGTCTCCTACTAACTGAACCTTGCTGCCAATACGCTCAGTTAATAGTTTGTGACCTTCCCAGTCGTTTTCATCAAGGCCGTCTTCGATAGAGATGATTGGGTATTTCGATACCATATCTTCATACCAGTCAACCATTTCAGCAGATGTTTTCACAACACCTTCGCCTGATAAATGATATTTACCGTCTTCTTTGTTATAGAACTCAGAAGATGCAGCATCCATTGCAAGTTTCACTTCTTCACCTGGTTTGAAGCCAGCTTTTTCAATAGCTTCTACGATTGTTTGAAGCGCTTCTTCGTTAGAACCAAGGTTTGGAGCGAATCCACCTTCGTCACCTACAGCTGTGTTTAAGCCTTTTGCGCTTAATACAGATTTCAGGCTATGGAAGATTTGTGCGCCCATGCGAAGTGCTTCACGGAAGTTTGGTGCACCTACAGGCATAATCATGAATTCTTGAATATCTACGTTGTTATCCGCATGCTCTCCGCCATTGACAATGTTCATCATTGGAACTGGAAGCGTTTTGGAGTTGAATCCACCAAGATATTGGTAAAGTGGAATTTGTAAAAAATCAGCAGCTGCACGTGCTACAGCGCTAGATACGCCAAGGATTGCGTTTGCGCCTAATTTCCCTTTGTTTTCTGTTCCATCAAGTTCGATTAACAGCTTGTCAATCGCTACTTGTTCTGTTACATCAAATCCTAAAAGCTCTGGTGCAATGATTTCGTTTACGTTGTTTACTGCTGTTAGAACACCTTTTCCAAGGTAACGGTCTTTGTCCCCGTCACGTAGTTCTACTGCTTCATATTCACCAGTAGAAGCACCACTTGGAACTAATGCACGGCCAAAGCCGCCAGACTCCGTGTACACCTCTACTTCAACTGTTGGGTTACCGCGAGAGTCTAATACTTCGCGTGCATATACGTCAACAATGTATGGCATTGTTATTTCTCTCCTTTTGAAATCAATTTGTTATTTATGAATCAATGATGTTCCTGTCATCTCTTTTGGTTTTTCAAGACCAAGTAAGTCTAAAAGCGTTGGAGATAGGTCGGCTAAAATGCCGCCTTCTCTAAGCGTCACACCTTTTTTCGTCACGATCACTGGAACAGGGTTTGTTGTATGCGCAGTATGCGGCTTTCCTTCTTCGGTAATCAGCACGTCTGCGTTACCGTGGTCTGCCGTGATGATGGCGTGTCCGCCTTTTGCTAGAATTGCGTCGACGACAGCTCCTAAGCACTCATCCACTGCTTCAATTGCTTTAATTGTTGGGTCGAGCATCCCTGAATGACCAACCATATCCGGGTTAGCAAAGTTCAGAATGATCGCATCATGCTTGTCTGCATTGATGTCTTCAACAAGTGCATCCTTTACCTCGTAAGCACTCATTTCCGGCTTTAGGTCATAGGTTGCAACCTTTGGTGAATTGATCAGGATGCGGTCTTCACCAGGGAATTCTTCTTCACGTCCACCACTCATAAAGAAAGTCACATGAGGATATTTCTCTGTTTCCGCAATACGCAGTTGTTTCATTCCATTTTTAGAAATGACTTCTCCTACTGTGTTATCCAAATTCACGGGTTTGAAGGCTACATAGCCATCAACCGTTTCACTGAAGTGTGTTAAGCAGACGAAATGTAAATGCTTCGGATGCGCTTCTCCGCGGTCAAACGAGCGGAAATCTTCATTTGTGAATGTGTTAGAAATTTGGATCGCACGGTCTGGTCGGAAGTTATAGAAAATCACAGAGTCGCCGTCGCTTACTTTCCCAACAGGTTCACCATTTTCTCTTGTAATGACAGATGGAATCACGAATTCATCGTAGATTCCATTTTCATATGAGTCATCAACAACATCATAGATGTTTTGATAACTTGGGCCTTCACCATACGCCATTGCGCGATATGCTTTTTCCACACGATCCCAGCGTTTGTCACGGTCCATTGAGTAATAGCGTCCAGAAAGTGTTGCGACTTCACCAACACCAATTTCTTTGATTTGTTCCTCAAGCTGTTTTAAGTACACTTTGGCTGTCTTCTGACCTACATCACGTCCGTCCAAAAAGCCATGAATGTATACCTTTGTTAAGCCTTCTTTTTTCGCTAGTTTCAGCAGGGCAAAAAGATGCTGGATGTGACTGTGTACACCACCATTAGACAATAGACCAAATAAATGAAGGGCTTTGTCATTCTCTTTTGCATAAGTCATTGCATCTAGGAACGTTTCGTTTTTCTCAAATTCCCCATCACGAATGGCAACATTCACTCTTGTTAAACTTTGATATACAATGCGTCCTGCACCGATGTTCAAATGCCCCACTTCAGAGTTCCCCATTTGACCTTCCGGGAGACCTACTGCCTCACCTGAAGCCGTTAAGGTTTGATGCGGGAATTCGTTCCAGTAGCGGTCATAGTTCGGTTTCTTTGCTTGTGCAACAGCGTTACCGACTGTTTCGCTTCTTAAACCGAACCCGTCTAAGATGATTAATGCAGCTGGTTTCTTACTCATATTGACCTTCCTCCAATAATTGAACGAAAGACTGAGGCTCTAGGCTTGCGCCACCAACCAAAGCACCGTCAATATCGGATTCTGCCATATATTCTTTAATATTTACCGGCTTCACGCTTCCGCCATATTGAATGCGAAGGCTATCTGCCGCTTCTTGACCAAATTCGTTTGCAACGGTCTGGCGAATGTGTGCACAAACATCGTTTGCATCTTTGGCTGTAGAAGATTTCCCTGTACCGATGGCCCAGATTGGCTCATACGCAATGACAGATTCAGCCACTTGCTGCTTTGTTAAACCAGCTAGTGCTTGCTTCACTTGATCAGCGACAAGTTCATTTGTTTTGCCGGCTTCACGCTCTTCAAGCGTTTCACCTACACAGATCATTGGTACAATACCATGCTTGAATGCTGCATGTGCTTTTTTGTTCACTGTTTCATCTGTTTCAGCGAAGAATTCGCGGCGCTCTGAATGTCCAATCACTGAGTAGCCGATACCTAGATCTTTTAGAGCAGTAGGGCTGATTTCGCCAGTGAATGCACCGTTTTCTTCAAAGTGCATATTTTGCGCCCCAATTTTAAGGTCTGTTTCGTTTGAAAGGCTGTTTAGCTTTTCAAGGAAAAGTGCTGGCACACAGACAATAGATTCCACTTTGTCAGGAGATGGAATAGATGACTTTACTTCTTGAACGAAGCTTACTGCTTCGCCAAGGGTTTTATTCATTTTCCAGTTCCCAGCTATAATTGGTTTTCTCATGATTGACACTTCCTTATAGCAGTTTTGGTCTTATTTATCGTTTAATGCAGTAACACCTGGAAGTTCTTTGCCTTCCATAAATTCAAGTGAAGCGCCGCCGCCTGTTGAAATATGGCTCATCTGATCCGCAAGGCCAAATTTCTCAACAGCTGCTGCTGAATCTCCACCACCAATGACAGAATATGTATCTTTTGCTTCTGCCAGTGTTTCTGCGATTGCTTTTGTTCCTTTCGAGAATGCATCGATTTCAAATACACCCATTGGTCCGTTCCAGACAACAAGTTTGCTCTTTTTGATTACGTCAGCATACATGTCTCTTGTCTCTGTCCCAATATCAAGTGCTTCTAGATCACTTGGAATATCAGAGATTGGCACAATGCTTGTATTCGCATCATTTGAAAAGTCGTCGGCTACTAGAACATCTGTTGGAATCAGGAAGTTCACGCCTTTTTCTTTTGCACGATCCATAAAGGATTTCGCTAAATCTACTTTGTCTTCCTCTAAAAGAGATTTCCCTACTTCGTGGCCAAGTGCTTTGACAAATGTATAAGCAAGTCCGCCGCCGATGATGAGATTGTCCACTTTATTAAGAAGACTTTCAATCACACCGATTTTATCCTTTACTTTTGCACCACCGATAATCGCTGTAAATGGGCGATCAGGGTTTAATATTGCCTTTCCTAGAACCTCAAGCTCTTTTTGCATGAGGAAGCCCGAAACAGCAGGAAGATATGCTGCAATACCAGCTGTCGATGCATGTGCACGATGTGCAGCACCAAACGCATCATTGACATACACATCCGCTAAATCAGCAAACGCTTTTGATAATTCAGGATCGTTCTTTTCTTCACCAGGATAGAAACGAACGTTTTCAAGCACTAGCACATCTCCTTCTATTAAGTCAGAGATTTGCTTTTTCACGTCATCGCCGTAAGCTTCATCCGCTTTTTTCACTTCTTTTCCAAGAAGCTCTTGCAGACGTTTAGCCACAGGTGTCAGTCGCAGTTCTTCAGTAACTTGACCCTTCGGACGACCCAAATGACTAGCTAGTAGTACCTTTGCGCCTTCTCCTGTTAAATACTCAATCGTTGGTAATGCTGCGCGTATACGAGTATCATCCGTCACTTCTCCGTCCTTCATTGGAACGTTAAAATCTACGCGGCAGAACACAACCTTACCTTTTACGTCAATGTCTTTTACTGATTTCTTATTCATGCTCGTCAGGAGATCCTCCTTTATTCTGGTTTCCTTACGCATTGGACAAGTCTCTCTTTATCCTTTTCCCATTTTGCCCTCATCAAAACGAGAAATCGTGCAGAACGGATAAAAACAGAGAAAAGGGAAAGGGATGCTTCCCCTTCCCTTGTCCGTCTTCATTATATCGTGTCTCTAGGAAAGAACCAAGTGAGTTCCTTCAGTGTGAGAAATTAAAGACCTTGTTTTGCAATATAAGCTGCAAGGTCAACTACGCGATGAGAATACCCACTCTCGTTATCGTACCAAGAGATGACTTTTACCATGCTGCCTTCCATGACCATTGTAGAAAGAGCATCAATTGTAGAAGAGTTTGCATTACCATTGTAGTCACCAGACACTAATGGCTCTTCGCTGTAGCCAAGGATTCCTTTAAGTTCTCCTTCAGCTGCTTCTTTTAATGCTGCATTTACGTCTTCAGCTGTCACATCTTGGTTTAATTCAGCAACAAGGTCAACTAAAGAAACGTTAGGTGTTGGAACACGCATTGCGCCGCCGTTTAATTTGCCTTTTAGTTCAGGCAATACAAGAGAAACTGCTTTTGCAGCACCTGTAGAAGTTGGGATGATGTTTTCCGCAGCTGCACGAGCACGACGGTAGTCTTTGTGCGGAAGATCAAGAATTTGCTGGTCATTTGTGTATGAGTGAACTGTTGTCATCATACCGCGTTTAATGCCAAAATTATCGTTAAGTACTTTTGCAAATGGAGCTAAGCAGTTTGTTGTACAAGATGCATTAGAAATGACATCGTGGCTAGCTGCATCGTATTTGTCTTCGTTTACACCCATAACGATTGTGATATCTTCTTCGTTAGCAGGAGCAGAAATGATCACTTTTTTAGCGCCAGCTTCTAAGTGTTTTGCAGCGTCTGCACGTTTAGTGAAGAAACCAGTAGATTCAACAACGATTTCTACGCCTTGTTTACCCCAGCTTAATTTTGCAGGGTCACGCTCAGCTGATACTTCGATTGTTTTACCGTTCACTACTAAGTTTGTACCGTCTACAGAAACCTCTGCGTCTAGTTTTCCGTGAACAGAGTCATATTGTAAAAGGTGTGCAAGCATGTTAGCGTCTGTTAGATCGTTAACCGCTACTACCTCAACCTCAGGATTAATTAATGCTGCACGAAATACGTTACGTCCAATACGTCCAAATCCGTTAATACCGACTTTTACTGCCATGATGTTTCCTCCTTTTAGGTAACAGAATGTTTTATATTGAGGGATCAATTGACTCCCTTAATAACTCTTTTGCGGCTCCTTCGTCTGTGACAAGAACGGTTCGGCGGGGTTTTTTGAAATAAGCTTCAATGGCCCCTGCCTTTGAAGATCCACCTGCAACAGCAATGATGTGTGGAATGCTTTCTAAATCATCTAGCTGCATGCCGACGGAGTGAACTTTGTGGACGACCTCACCATCACGATTAAAGTAATAGCCAAAGGCCTCTGTCACTGCGTCAAGCTCATCAATCTTTTTTAAATCTTCATCTGGTGTGTTTCGTCTCATCGCCATTGTTTTTGCTTCACCGATCCCATGTATGAGCATCGTGGATGATTTAATCGTTTGAAGCACTTCTTTGACGGACGGCTCTTCAATAATCGAAGAGTACGCACCTTCTGACAGCTGCCCTGGAACAAACAGCAGCTTGTAAGTACCGGAAGCTTTTTCAGCCATGTGGGCACAAATGGTGTTTGCCTGATTTTTTACATTCTCCCCAAGACCGCCTCTTGCAGGGACAAACATCATGTCTCGATTTTTGGCATCAGGGGTCATCATGTCGGCAACGGCTTCCATCGTCGTTCCGCCAGTGACGGCGACGATATTATTTCCTGTAAACCTTTTTTTCATACATTGGACAGCAGCTCTTCCCATTTCTTGCTTCACCCACAGGGATTCATCACTGTCACCAGAAACGATCATGACTTCTTCCAGGCCTAACTTTTTCTTTAATGTATTTTCCAAAAAGGTTAAACCTAAAACGTCCTTCATCATTCCTTCTAGTAATTCCAGCAAAGCATGACCTTCACTTGTCAGCATCATACCGCTTGCTTTGACATCCAGCAGGTTTTGTTCTTTTAAGAATAGAACTTCAGCTCTTAATATACGCTCACTGAGACCAAGACTATTCGCAAGGCTTCTGCGGCCAATTGGTTCAGCTAATCTAATGTACTGCAAAATGTCGTAGCGTTTTTGCATAACTGTGAGAAGATCTGGCAATAATTTTTTTTGAGCTTCCAATAAACGATTCATGGCAAACGACCCTTTCTCGGACTTAAAACGTCCCACTGTGACAAAAAACGTCCCACCACAGCCAAAAAAAATCAATCCCTGCTTTCTTTAATTATTTTAACAGGACCATCTTTCATTTTCAACTCTTACAAGCACATTTAGACAAAAAATAGACACATTTTCACCGTTATCCTTCTTGTCATCAAGCTTTTCGCAAATATTTATTTTTTTCTATATTTAATGATTTTGTCATTGAAAAGGTGCAGGCTGATGTCCTCAGCCTGCTTATGTTTTTGGTATGGCCCCTTCCTCTTCGGCAAACCGTTTTGCATCCTCCTTCGGTTTGATTTTGAGGTAATAAATGATGTAGCAAGCGGCCATGAACGGAACACCGCAATAAAGGCCAATCCGCTGATCCTCAATAAAGAATAAACTGATGAGGACAATGCCAAATACGATAAAGCCTGCCAATGGCACAAATGGATATAGGGGTGTACGGAAGACGAGATCCTTTACATCGCCGCCCTCTTTCACGAATTGTCTTCTAAAGAAATACTGAGATAGACAAATGGACATCCACACGACCACAAGCACCATACCTGAAATTGAAATAAGCCAGACATAGACCGTTTTTGGTGCGACAACACTCGTAAGCAGTGATAGAGCGGACACGCCCATTGTCACCAATAATGCATTGATGGGAATTTTACGCTTGGACAATTTTTTCGTAAAATCAGGGCCTTTCCCGTCTTTTGAAAGTGCCCAGAGCATACGTGATGATGCATATAAACCAGAGTTCGCCACAGATAAGACGGCTGTGATGATAATAAAATTCATAATATCTGCGGCGTATGGTATACCGACTTTGTCCAGTACCACAACAAACGGACTATCAACGGCATCTGCTGTCTGCCATGGGAGAAGTGCAGCAAGAACCGCAATAGATAAGACAAAAAAAACCATCGTTCTCCATATAATATTCCGAATTGATCGAGGCAATGTCTTTTCTGGATTTTCACTCTCACCAGCTGCGATCCCTACAAGCTCTGTTCCCTGAAAGGAGAAATTGACTGTGACCATGGTTAATAAAATAGCAAAAATCCCATTTGGAAAAAGTCCACCATGGTCCGTCAAGTGACGGAATAGAGGAGCCGGTTCTCCGTCTTTCAGATGAATCATTCCGAAAATTGCGCCAATTCCAATAATAATAAACAATAAGATGGCGGCTACCTTGATCGCTGAAAACCAAAACTCTGTTTCAGCAAAACTACGCGCTGATATGGCGTTGATCACAAATAAAATCACACTAAATACAAGACACCAAAGCCAAACTGGGATATCAGGGAACCACCTTTGGAGTAAAATACCTGCCGACGTAAACTCCAGTCCGATCGTACATGCCCAACTAAACCAATAGAGCCAGCCGATCATAAAGCCTGTGGAGGGTCCAATATACTTGGTTGCATACTCTTGGAAGGAACCTGCTGTCGGCATCGCCACTGCTAATTCACCAAGACACAGCATCACCAAGTACATCAATAGTCCGCCAATAATAAACGAAAGAATGGCTCCCCCAGGTCCTGCCTGGTGAATAATAAGTCCTGATCCAAGGAAAAGGCCTGTGCCGATGACGCCTCCTAAGGCAATCATAAAGAGATGTCTGCTTTTCATGGAACGCTCTAGTTCATTATGCTGTTCTAGCTTCAAATCCGCTTCCCCACTTTCACTCTTCTATTCATCATTCTTTGACAAAATTCGCCGTTTGTTGAAAGAGAAAGGGAGAATTCTAAGGCTTCTCCCTTTTATATTTATGCTTGAAACAAGGCTTCAATATGACCGATCGCCCAGTCTAAATCTTCCTTCGAAATAGTGAGCGGCGGTGCAAAGCGGATCACTGTTTCATGCGTTTCCTTACATAACAGCCCAGCTTGCTTGAGCTTCTCACAATATGGTCTAGCTGCCTGGGTCAGCTCCATACCAATAAATAGTCCGCGCCCACGTACTTCCTTAATGACAGGGCTTTGGATACGTGACAGTTTGTCTTTGAAATAGTGTCCAAGCTCCATAGAACGCTCTGCAAGCTTCTCATCGATTAAGACTTCCAATGCAGCAAGCGACACCGCACAGGCAAGAGGGTTTCCACCAAAGGTAGAACCATGAGACCCAGGGTTAAACACGCCTAAAATATCGCGGTTCGCCACGACACATGAGATTGGGAAAACACCACCGCCTAATGCCTTACCGAGGATCATCATATCTGGCTCAATTTCTTCCCAGTCGCATGCAAACATCTTGCCTGTTCGCGCTAATCCCACTTGAATTTCATCTGCAATGAATAAAACATTTTCCTGCTCACATAGCACCTTTGCTTCTTTCAAAAACTCCTGTGGCGGCATGACAATGCCCGCTTCTCCTTGAATCGGCTCAATAAGAAAAGCCGCTGTCTGCGGAGTGATGGCTTCACGTAATGCATCAATATCTCCATAAGAAATGAGCTTGATTCCCGGAAGCATGGGCCCGAAGCCTCTTTGATATTCTGCTTCAGAAGAAAGTGAAACAGCCGTCATCGTACGCCCATGAAAATTTCCGACACACGCGATGATTTCAGCGCGATTCTCTTCAATTCCCTTGACGTCATAGCCCCAGCGTCTCGCTGCCTTTACAGCCGTTTCCACAGCCTCGGCTCCTGTATTCATCGGCAATGCCATATCTTTATTCGTCAGTTTACAAATTTTCTCATACCAAGGACCAAGCTGATCATTGTGGAAGGCTCTCGATGTGAGCGTCACGCGGTCAGCCTGCTTTTTGAGCGCATCAATAATACGGGGATGGCGATGCCCTTGGTTCACTGCGGAATACGCACTGAGCATATCCATGTATCGATTACCTTCAGGATCAGTCACCCAAACCCCCTCAGCCTCTGAAATCACAATTGGCAGCGGATGATAGTTCGTAGCACCATATTGCTCTGTTTGTTGAATCAATTCATTTGTCTGTGTCATCTTGTTATCCTCCTTCGATTAACATTCTTTCAATTGGGCTCATCTTCACTCATATGTTATGCAAGGATTGTGCCAACTTGCTGATCGCTTTTTCTCAAGGGTTTTCTTTTTCTTGAAAGCAAAAAAAATTTGCATATGCCAAATTTTTAGAGGAAACCGCAAAATTTTTCATGTAAAATGGTGGTAAGGTCTGGAGGTGGCGTAAATGAAAAAAGATCCACATGTCTTGAAGCTAGAAAATGAGATTGATTTGTATAAACAAATGCTTGATTTAATTGACGTCGGTGTTCATGCCATTGACGAAAATGGCAATACCGTTGTTTATAATCAAAAAATGATGGAGATTGAATCTTTAAAACGCTCTGATGTTCTCCATAAAAATGTATTAGACTTCTTCGTATTTCAAGACGAGATGCACAGCACGCTTGTCCAAGCACTACGAACTGGGAAACAAACCGTTCACGCAAAACAGACATATCATAATTACAACGGGAAAGAAATCACAACCATTAACCATACATATCCGCTCGTTGGAGGTGGCCTCATTCAAGGAGCGGTTGAAATCTCAAATGATGTGACCAAGCTAGAACGGCTTATTCATCACAACATGAAGAAAAAAGGAAACACACGCTTTACATTTGATTCGATTATCGGGAAAAGTCCTGCATTTTTAGAAGTGATTGAACATGCGAAACGAGCGACACGCACCTCTTCTTATGTACTGATTGTTGGTGAAACAGGGACGGGAAAAGAACTATTTGCACAAAGCGTTCATAATGGCAGCAGCCGTTCATCTGGACCATTTATTACCCAGAATTGTGCGGCGCTGCCTGATCATCTCATTGAAAGTATGCTTTTTGGTACGCAAAGAGGTGCTTTTACGGGTGCAACGGATCAGCCCGGTCTATTCGAACAGGCACAAGGAGGCACACTGCTTTTAGATGAGATCAACTCATTAAACCCCGCTCTTCAAGCAAAACTATTGCGCGTATTGCAGGAAAAACGTGTGAGACGGTTAGGCAGCACAAAAGAAATCGCCGTGGATGTCAGAGTAATTGCCAATATAAATGAGGACCCTGTTGATGCGATCGCAAGTGGACGCATGAGAAAGGATTTATTTTATCGATTAGGAATTGTCACCTTATTTATCCCCCCCCTTTCTGAACGAAAAGAAGACATTCCTATGTTTGTGGAACATTTTATTCAAAAATATAACGAGCTGTTTCAGATGAATGTGAAGGCGGCTGATGAAGAGGTACTTGCCCTCTTTCAAGCTTATCATTGGCCAGGCAATGTAAGAGAGCTGGAGCATGTGATTGAGGCTGGGATGAATATGATGATGGATGAAGCATACTTAAGCTTGCATCACCTCCCCTATCATTTCAGGTTCAAGTACGGCGAAGGTCGTCCTGCTGCACAAATTCAGGCGAATTCTTTGCAGCAAACAGCAGCGGCTGACACCTTTATCTACACAAGCCCAGAGCATACGACTGATTTTCAAACCCAGATGGAACGATTTGAAAAACAATACATCGTCCACTACTTAGAAAAAATGGACGACAATATTTCACAGACTGCAAAGATACTGGGCATGAGTAGGCAAAGTCTGCAATATCGAATGAAAAAGCTACATATTTCTCGACAATCATAGAGCTGTGCCATCATTCGGCACAGCTTATTGTGTATCTGACTGCCCTACCGGTTTTTGCAGCACATCACTTAGCAGTCTTTCTACATGTTCCAGATGTGTGATCATCGCTCTCTCCGCTTCCTCTGGCTGCTTGGCAATGACAGCTTGATAAATTTGTTCATGTTCTTTGTAAAGCTGCAGAATGGAAGCTTTTTGTGAAAACAACACGACTTTTCTCGTTTCACGCATCGTTTCTGCTAACAAGGTTGAGACCTGATTCATTAATGCCTTTAATAAATCATTCTTTGAGGCTTTCGCTAAGGCTAGATGAAACATGAGGTCTGCCTCTTCACCAATTTCTTTATGCACTTCAGCCAGTTTCATTTGTTCGAGTGCATCACGCAGTTGATGGAGGTCATCGTCCGTTCTTAGCAGCGCCGCCTTTTTGACAGCTCCTGTTTCAATGATTGATCTCACTTCAAGGAGCTGCGCTACATTATTTTGCTTCATTAAAAACACAGGGGATAGGCAAAATGTGAACTGATTAGGATCGAACTGCTTCACATACGTGCCTTCCCCTTGCTTCATCTCTATTAATCCAATTGCTTTCAGAGCGGATAGCGCCTCCCTCACAGCGGAACGACTGACTTGAAAACTTTCAGAGAGCGCTTGAACGGAATCTAATTTTTCCCCCGGAAGAAGCTCACCCGTACGAATGGATTCGACTAATGCATCCGCAATTTCTTCATATATTTTTTTTGTTTTGATTTGTTTATATTTCAATTGGTCTCACCTCATCACTGTTGTCTAACGGCCCATGCCCTATATTATACTTCACCCCAACATTTCCGATCCATTTCTCAATTTTTCAAGAATTCTTCGGGGTCTCCTCTTATCAAAAAAAGAAGCACCTGCCATTTTTCTGGAAGGTTCTTCTTTTAATCATAACGCTTCCGCAGCGTTGATGATGGAAGATTCATTTGTTCACGATATTTTGCAATTGTTCTACGTGAGACTCGGATTCCGAAGGTTTGCTGAAGCTGCGTCATCATTTGCTGATCTGAATACGGTTTTTTCTTATTTTCCGTTTGAATCAGCTCCGCGATGTGGGTCTTGACTGTGTAGCTTGATGCCTCTTCTAGCGAATGCCCCTCTAGTTTTGATTGGAAAAATTGTTTCATTTCCATTAAACCATAAGGGGTTTGCACCATTTTCCCTTTTACGGTTCGGCTGACTGTCGACTCATGCACTTGCAATATATCTGCTATCAGCTTCATCGTAAGCGGTTTCATTTTGTGCTTGCCTGTGAGGAAAAAATCTGTCTGATGTAAGATAATCTCACGAACGACATGTGTCATCGTTTGCTTTCTCTGCTTGAGTGCTTGGACAAGCCAATTGTACTGCTGCTCTTTCTCTTTTAAATACGCATATGCTTCATGCCGTTTTTGGTCTTGAATCATCGCAAAATAACTTTCATTCATTTCAATGTCAGGAAAGGCGCGCTGATTCAGCTCAAATGTGATGTGATCCTGCATCACAGTAATCAATACATCTGGCTCTATATACACATGCTGTTCTTCAAAAGAGAAATGAAGGCCTGGCCTTGGTTCAAGGAGCGACACCTCATCTTGTATTGCTTGAAGTGTTTTCATTGAAACGCCTGTTTTCGCCGCAATTTCCTTCCAAGCCTTCCTTGCAAAAAGAAAGAAATGCTTTTCAATGATCAGCTCGGCTTCATACCAGCGCTCCTGTTTTCTTCTTAATTGCAACAAGATGCACTCTTGCAATGATCTTGCGCCAATACCGGCAGGCTCTAATGCTTGAAGCTGATGAAGAACGGCCTCTACTTCTTCCGACGAAACCTCTAAAACAGCGGCCATTGCGTCAACCGGTTCATTTAAATAGCCATTTGAATCAATGGACTCAATCATAAAGTGAAAGATCCTTTGATTCTTTTCACTTAAGGTCAAATCAATTGCCTGCCTTTTCAAATACATTTGCAGGCTTTCTTTTTGATGCGTACGATACGGCTCTGACATTCGATCTTGTGATCTTTTATGATAAACTGGTTGAAAGCTGTCCGTGTCTTTCCGCTCAATCAGAGGGTTCTCAAGCGCTAATTGGTCAAGATACTCACCCAGCTCTGCACAATTCAATTGCAGCAGCGTAATGGCCTGCCTGAGTTCTTGTGTGAGCACCTGCTTTAATACTTGTTCTTGTTGCAGTTTAAGGCTCATTGTCTCCCCTCCCTCTCATCATTTTACATGAAGATTGACGGACCGTATATACGAAATAGGAGTGATTTCCATGTCTGAACTTTTTTCCGTTCCATACTTTGTCGACAACTTGAAACAGCATATCGCCATGAATCAACATGAGGACAAGGTTCATGCCATGAATGCTTACTACCGCTCGTTGGTTTCTACACTGGTTCAGGACCAATTGACCAAAAATGCTGTTGTATTGAAACGAATTCAACATCTTGAAGAAGCCTATCAAAAGGTGAAAAAAGAAAGCGAATAAATGGACGAAAAACAACACCCTTTGTCACGATTGCAAAGGGTGTTTGTCATGTAGAAAAAGCTTCTAATCCAGCTTTGATTTGTACATCATCAAATACATCCCACAGTATAAATGATAAAGGCACGTATTGTGCCAAATCGGGGTGACCGCCACCGACAAAAAAACATCATCGCAAACAGCATCGAATTTCTGAAAGGAATTTCTGTCGCACCTATAAATAAACAAGCGGCGAACGGATACAGAACAAGCCAGTCTGCATAGTCCTATGTGACGTCAAGAAGCAAATTCGTAAAAACTAAAAATCGGCTCTTTTAACAGAAAATAACTCACCGCAATGATGCTGAACCCACTAGCCCAAGGATCAGCACAAGTTCGGGAATGCCAAGACAATGACTCGTATAACATCGATTACGGAAACAATTGTGATGGATTCTAAACATGCGGATTCATTTCACCAATATCTCTTGGCCATGCCATTGTGATCATGTCAGGATGATCCTTCTTTCAATATATTTCATAAATTGATGAATTTAATAAAAAGAGAGGCAGGCTGCTTATGAACGAGCAGCCTGTGAAGAGGTGAATGTTTTTTCTCGCAGGACGTCACGCAGTGTGTCGATGATACGCTCCTGTTCTACTTCTGTCATGCTTGTTCCAGATGGCAGACAAAGGCCAGTTTGAAATAATAATTCGGATTCAGGGGTTCCTTTGACTGCTGTATAAAATGGGCAATCACGAAACAGCGGCTGCTGGTGCAACGGCTTCCATACTCGCCTTGCTTCGATCTGTTCTTTTTCTAACGTATCAATGATGTCCACTGGATGAATCTGTGCATCACGTTCAATGGTCAATGTGGTCAGCCAGCGGTTAGACTTGGTTTCTTGATATTCGGGCATAAAATGAATGCCTTCTATCTCAGACAAAGCGTCCTTGTATCTCTGAAAAATACGACGCTTTTGCTCTACACGCTCGTTTAATACATCCATTTGGGCGATCCCCACACCTGCTAGTATGTTGCTCATGCGATAGTTGTACCCAGCCTCTTGATGCTCATAGTGCATGGCAGGTTCTCTTGCCTGTGAAGCAAGAAAACGGCATCGTTCGATGGCAGCTTCATCATCACTCACAAGCATTCCGCCCCCTGACGTTGTAATAATTTTATTTCCATTAAAAGAATAGACTCCGAATTTTCCCATCGAGCCACTTTTTCTTCCTTTATACATAGCACCTAACGATTCAGCAGCATCTTCAATGATCGGCACATCATACGCTTCACACAACTCCATGATGTCATCCATTTTTGCACTTTGTCCATATAAATGAACGACAATGACTGCGCGGGGTCTTTTTCCAAGACGTTTTGCTTCAACAAAGGCTTTTTCTAAAGCAAGCGGACACATATTCCATGTATCCCTTTCAGAGTCAATAAAAATGGGCATTGCCTGTTCATATAAAATAGGATTTGCACTTGCAACAAATGTTAGTGTGGAACAAAAGACAACGTCATCTTTTTGAACGCCTATTAGCTTTAAAGCAAGATGAATCGCTGCTGTTCCTGAAGATAAAGCCGCTCCTGCCTTCACCCCCGAATAGCCCGCGACCACTTTTTCAAATTCATTCACAAGAGGCCCTAACGGCGCAATCCAATTACTCTGAAAGGCTTCCTCTATTTTCATATATTCCTTTCCACTCATATCAGGAGGAGATAAGTAGATTCGCTTTCTTTCCTTCATGATTTCCCACCCTCTCTCCGATCTTTGATCTCAATTGCAGGAACCCCTACTGCGACCTTCTGCTCCCGTATATCTCTGGTCACTGCCGCTCCTGCGCCAATGACAGCCCAACTTCCGATTGATATTCCAGGTGTCACGACAGCACCTGCACCAATATGGGCACCCTCGCATATGGAAACACAGCCGGTAAGGACTGCTCCTGGTGATAGGTGAACAAAGGATGCAAGTAAGCAGTCATGCTCCACGACTGACCCTGTGTTGATAATCGCATGTTCACCGATGACTACATCTGGTTGGACAACAGCCCTTGCCATCACCACACATCCATTTCCGATAACGGCTGATGGACTAATGACCGCCGCTGGATGAATCAGTGTGGCAAACGCCATTTGTTCAAACGAGAGACGTTTCTTTACCTTCTGTCTTATCTCGTTTTGTCCAATAGCAATTAGCCATTTGGTGTGAGGCATGTCCTCACTCAGCTGCTCACTCATGGAGATCGGTCCATAGAGAATGCCGTTCTGAGTGACAGCCTCTTCAAATTGATCGTCTAATACGACACACAATGAGTAATCCGGGTGAGCAAAAATCAAATCCTGAATGACTTTGCTATGGCCACCAGCTCCAATTAAACCAATGGTTTGTTGATTAAGTATCGGTTCCTTTGAATTTTTCAGCTGTTGCATGATGCGGCTGCTGCACCCCCTCTGTTTTCATCACTTTCAGCAAGGTCATCCATAAAATTTTCATATCCAGCCAAAACGATTGATGCTCTACATACCACAGGTCATAGGCAAATTTCTCCTCCCATGAGAGGGTGTTCCTTCCGTTTACCTGCGCCCATCCTGTGATGCCAGGCTTCACAAGGTGCCGCCTTGCTTGCTCCTCTGTATACATTGGTAAATACTCCATCAAAAGAGGTCTTGGTCCTACGAGACTGATCTCTCCTTTGAGCACATTAAATAGCTGCGGCAGTTCATCAAGACTGAGCTTGCGGATCATGGCACCGGTTTTTGTTAATCGAAGATGATCTGGTAGCAGCACGCCAAGTTCATCGCATTCGTCGGTCATCGTCCGAAATTTATATAGCATAAACGGCCGACCATGCAGACCGGGCCGTACCTGTCGAAACACCACAGGAGCACCAATTTTCCACCTAATTAGTCCATAGATGAGAAGAAAAAGAAAGCTGCCTGCTATGAGCAGATTCAGTGCCACGATCACATCTATCATTCTTTTCATGATTGAATCTCCTTTTCACACTAGCGGGATACAGCTCGTTCAGCGGCGGCTTGTTTGACCTTACGCATCAGCTGCATCCGCTCTTGTTTTGTTCCTACAAAATGGTACAAGTAGCCCATGTAGAGAATGAAACAAATACCTCCAATACAAAACAGTTCCCACCATGTGGTCACGTCATTTACAAACTCTATTGCCACACAGACACCCCATATGAACAAAGCCCCCAATAGCGGTACCACCGTTTGTTTGTAAAAGATTGCGCTTTTCTGTTTCGTGATTTTGGACGTATACAATGGGAGAAACACAATATTTTTGATCAATAAAACAACTGCCCCCGCTGATGCAATGCCATATAAACCAAGCTGAAGCATATGAGTCAATCCATAAGCAAAAAGCACATTGCAAGCGCCTAAAATGAGCGTGACAACCGCTGGAATTTTAAATCGATTATAGGCGGTCGGTACATATGTCAGTGGTAAAAACATCAATGTCAAACACAAGTATGCAGCATGAAGCATCAGAAGCCATTTTAGCTCCTCAAAGGCTGGTCCAAGCCATAGAAGCATAAGCGGGCCGGCAAGACCTCCTAGAAGAGCGGCTGGAAACGCAACAAATAAACCACTCCACTTTATGGCTTTGGCGGCATATTGAATGAGTCCCTGTTCGTCCTGATTCGAATAAAATTTTGTGATTGTTGGCGCAAACACAACCGCGAGTGTCCCTGCAAGTGTTCGTAATAATAATGGGAATTGTAAAATGGCGGCATACTGTCCAGTCGCCTCTGCACCAATCAGTAAGTTGGTCATCAATAAATCAATTTGTAAAAATAACAAGATCCCCATTTGCTCAAATGAATGCCATACCCCTGACCGAACAAGAGTGAGACTAGAAGATAACGAGACATGACGCCACTTAAACGAAAACCAAGGGATAAGTTTCTTAAAATAATAAATGCCAACACCCATAGCCGTTAAACTCCCAATGACGGCTGCGAGCGGAATATGCCAAATGGTGGGTGTCGTAAACGTAAACAAAATCACAATCACGATCGCCCTGCAAAATATCTGAACAGTTTGCCCAGCACTTGATACATATAACTGATTCGCATAAAATGGTGCAGCGCCAATGCCTGACATGACGAAATTGAGCATAAATAAAAGACCCCCTAAAATAAAGGCGATCTGTGTGTCTTTTGCAAGATGTACAGGCACATGGAGCCAATTGATTAGCTGCTGAGACAATAAAATGCAAGTTAAAAAGATTCCAATTGATAAAAAAATGGAACTGACGAAATAGGAAGCGAGATAGCTTTGCGCCTTTTCCATCTCCCCTTTATGAGCCGCCACGGAAAAAAAACGCACAACAACAGCACTTAATGAAGCCGTAATGACCGATAAATAATTGATCATATTTTGCGTAAGATGAATCAAGCCGAATGCTTCCACTCCAAGCGTATGGACAATGTAAGGCGTTAAACAAACCGACATGAGCATCATCAAGACAAAGGTCATTAGGTTCGCACTGACATTATAAAGAAACGCACGATTCATTGTGTTTTCACGCAGTATGTAAGGATCGTCATCCAGCTTCCTCTCCCTTTTTACCGCTTGTTTTCATATGCTGATGAATTGCCTTTTTCACCGCTTCCTCATTTGGTTCTTTCAAAAGGGTCACAAACGGAAGATGCGCTATCCATTCATACCCTTCCATTACTTTATGATCAAACGACCTGATGACAACACATGGTGTATGTGTAATCGCACAAAAGATCATACCATGTAACCGATCTGTCACGACGACTTGCGCCTGTCTTAAATGCGTCCATAAGGATGATAATTCCTCGAAGCGAGTGGTTCGATCCACCCGTTTTCCAATTGTCGTTGTGATGAAACCGACTTGATCATATATCTCTTTTATATGTTGCTGTAATTGCTGCCGCTCCTCATGAGTAAGATAAGCTTCCTTATCCTCACGCAGGCAAAGCAGAACCCCTTCACGTTTTTGTTTTTTTGATGATTCGTCTAACGTCAGCACCATATCAGGCTGTTTCCATACATCCTTATTAGGAAAATGCCTCTTCATCCAATCATATGTTGTTTGATCTCTTGCCATGAGAAGAAGCCTCGGGTGGTTTGCATATGTTTGAATCGCACGGCGTTCTTCCCTCTTCCCTCTCTTTGTTTCTGTAAAATGAACTGTAGCGGGTAGCTGAATCATGGGATATGACTGGAAGGTGTTCATGATAAACTGTCTTGTCCATTCTTCATACCGGTATAAATCCCCCATATTGCCCCCACCGATGATACAGACGATGTCTTCCGGATGCCGCACGTCCTTCAGCGGGCGTGCTAGACGATACATCTCTCTCATATCCACTTCAACGATTTGATAGGCTTGAAAGTGCTTTTGAAAAAAACAGTAACTGGCATAGGCAATGGCATGATCACCTAAATTATCATGTGCCGGCAGCAGCGTGAGAATGATTTTCTTCTGATGACTCATCTCTGGCAGCCTGCGGCGGCTCATCCTATACTCAAGCGGATATTTGACCTTTAAGAGCAGCCACTCTGCGGCGTGTGCTTTCAATTGCTGCAATGTCAACCTCATCACCCCTATTTCCTTGTTTGATATTCGATCCATTTTTGATAGCTTGAAGCTGCGGCAGAAAGCGGATAAACCCACTGACTTCTTGCAAGGAATAAAATCATTCGCTTTCGCACGGTGAACTTCGACGGTTCCACTTGTTTGACTGCATGCTGAAAGGCCTCGTGTGTCACCATTTCCCGCATGTGATCAAGTTTTTCCTGAAAAGAGAGGGAATTCTGGCTCTTCCATTCATTGAGCATACAATGAAGCGTATGATTGACGATAAACAAATCTAAGGCCTTCTCATATGTCGCCATCACTTCATGCTCCTTAAAGAACAAGCGCTGTGCATGATAAAACATCAGTCCATGATGAAAAAATTGCTTCTGATATCGCTGTACAATGGACGACATATGAACCCGGTAATAGTAAAGAGGCTCATGTACAAAAGCAATGTTTTTTGATAAATAAAAGCAGCGCAACGTAACATACTGATCTTCAATATTCTCAAGCTCACATCGCAGCGGAAAACGGATGTGGTGTTCTTCAATAAAAGCACGCCGATACAGCTTATTCCATGAGAATCCCGTGATTTCTCCATATAATAGTGCTTCTATTAAACTCGGTTTATGGGCTGATCGATGGGATAAAAGATTCGTCGGTATGGTTCGTCTTGACTGTTCAAATTGAATCCAATACTCACTCACAACAAGATCTGCCCCGGTCATTTTTGCTTTTTCATACAAGGCTTCACAGTAATGAGGAGCGAGAATATCATCTGAATCAACAAAGGCAAGATACGTGCCTTGTGCTTCTTCTATTCCTCGGTTTCTCACTGCTCCTAACCCTTGGTTAGCTTGATGAATCACCCGAAATCGCTGATCACGTGCAGCAAACGCTTCAAGCAATTCTCCGCAGTGATCTGTAGATCCATCATTGATGAGAATGACCTCTATATCTGAAAAGCTTTGGTCTGCAATCGATTGAAGGCATTGCTCCACATATTGACTCGTATTGTAGACTGCGACCAATAGACTGATAGCTGGCATTACTTCATGCCCACCTTTCTTCAAATCTACTTTGTAAAAATCGTTCTATACGGTAAAACAGAAGAATCAAACGGCATCAGCATAATGCTGTACAAAATATAGCAAACGGCAATTCCAACATACATAAAGAAATTGGACCGCCGATCAAAAATGCGTGTGAAATATGGCAGTAAAATGAGCTGATACAGGCCAAAGTAAATATGAAATCTAGCGTAAATGACATCCTTTGTTGCAATGATGCCAAACAAGAATCCAAGCAAGCAAAAATTCACAATATAATCACTCTCCGGCGTCAGCTCACGAAGCCGTTTTCGGTAAAAAAAAGCAAGCAGGAGCGGCAGGATCAATACGCCAATTTTTGTTACATTCATTCCATTCGTATTCGTTGTGAGCCATTCCTCGTAATGATCATAAGAGCTCCCTTGCAGCATCACCACAAACACTGAGACAAAGCGATCATAAAGAGCGGTTAATCCTAAGAAAGCCATGCATAAAACAAGCATCATCCATGACCATGCTTTTGTTCTCACGATAAAATAGACAGGGATCATGATGAGTGCAGACGAATGAAACAATGAACACACAAGGACAAGCGGAAAATACAATTTCCACTCGCCTTTGATGACAAACTTGATGGCATAAAATAGAACCGCAGCGACCATATACTGACGCATCCCATTAAACGAGGCGTAGTAATGAAAGGTACCCAGAAAAAGAAGCATACTGAGCTCAAACGGCCGTCCATATCGAACTAGCGTCTTGATAATAAAAAAATAGGTGATGACTCCGACTGTGATATACATGATTTGCGGCTCATGTGTTATTTGATTGAGCATCCATAAGATGAACGTAAACCCTGGATCGGTTGCGGCCTTGTCCACACCGAATCCAAAAATATGCCAAGGCTTTTCATAGTGGACGGAGAACTCATACATCTGTCCATAGGTCACAAAATCGGTTCCTACTTTGTACCGAATACCAGCTACGATACAAAGAAAAACAAACGGAAAAACCACCAGAAGCTTGTTAGGCCGCCAGCCGCTTTGAATGGTATCATCACGCCTGCCATAAAATGAGGCAAAGCTCGACCATAAATAGACCATGATCATGTTCACCAAATAAACCGCCATTATCTAAACCCTTCCTTATAACCCATATAAATCCATTACACGTGTGATGTTCTGTTTCACATCAAATCCTCTTTGTGCAAGCTGAGAGATAATGGTCTCTTGAAGAGGGGATTCTGCATGATAGGCTTCAAGTACCGTCTTCATCCATTCATGTGCTGAGTCCTGAAATGACTTCCGTTTCACAAGTCCGCAACCTAGATCAACTTCTTCTGTAATATGATCTGAAATCACACAAGGCAAACCAGATGCCTGTGCTTCCACTAATACAAGCGGAAGGCCTTCAAACAAGGAGGGCATCACAAAAACATCAAATGCTTTCATATATTGCGGAACCTCCGATACAACGCCCGTAAAGACAATGTCCTCCATCAATCCTGCTTTTTTTGCATACGTTTCAATCTCTTGTCTCAGCGGTCCGTCTCCTACGAGGACAAGCTGAAATGAGACTCCCTGTTTTTTTAAAGCCTGTGCAAGCTCAATGAAAAAAACATGATTTTTTTGCTTATGAAATCGACCGATATGACCAATCACCAGCTTCTTTTCATGAAGTTGGAGCTGTTTTTTCATCTGAACCTTTTCGTCTTGCCCCGGCTGAAAAAAAAGGTCCAAATCGATCCCATTCGGTAACATCTCAACTTGTTTATTTTTCATTTTTTTCTGCCCAAATAAAAAGACACCGGCATCTTCACCGCATGCAACGAGCTGTGTGGAAAAGGCAAAGATCAGCTGACGAAACCCCTTGAGTATCAAGTTGTCAAACCAGCTTGGCGACTGTTTCCAAGCGGTATTATGTGAATGGCAAATGCGCCCCTTGACACCGGCCAATTTAGCAGCAAGTGCGGAAAAGCCTGTTTGAAAGTCAGTATGCGCATGCACTGCCTGATAAGGTCCCGTTCGCTTTATCGTCTTCGCCAATGTGATCACAAAAGCAAAAGGAGAGGACGCCCCAATACTCGGGACATAAAAGATACGTCCCCCGAGCTGACGAATTTCCTCATCGTAATCGCAGGTATCCTCTCGGTGGGTAATGAAATCAAATTGAAGGGCATTCCTGTCGAGTGCACGATAGAGATTCATGATCATGGTTTCTGCTCCGCCGCGGTTCATCCCACCCACAATATGCAGCATGCGCTTTGGCTCACTCACCCCGAATCGTCCTCCTTTTCAACATAGACGCTTCAAGCTTTCGGTGATGATAAAGCCTCATCAAATTAGGTGACAAACAGGCGCGAATCACCGGCTTGAGGGCATATAGATAATCTAACGGCGACAATTTGAATAGCCAGCATGCTTTTAAAACGAGCCAGGCATTATCAATGGAATATCGGAACTTACGGCGCTGAAAGGCCGCTTCATCCTCTCTCACAAGGTATAAGGGTTCTTGTAAATTAAAGCCTTTCCTCCCAGCTTTAAAAAAGCGAATCCAAAGGTCAATGTCTTCCATACGTCTTGTTGTTTTCACAGATCGATATCCATTTAATGATTTGTAAGCAGATGCCCTCATCATAATGGTCCCGTGACAAAAAGGAGTTCCTCTTGCCAGCACCTTTCGATCAGGTTCTGATGTAAGTGACCGCACACCTTTCGTTCCCGACTCATCAAAAACTGTCATCGCCGTACCGACCACATCATATTCAGGGTGTGTTTCGAGGAAATGAACCTGTTTTTCTAAACGTGTAGACACCGATAGATCGTCACCATCCTGTCTAGCGATCCATTCACCCTTTGCTTCAGCTAGACAGCGATTCAGACTAGCAGCCAGTCTTTGGTTGTGTTCGTTTCGGAGGAGGCGGATTCTTTCAGGATCATGCTTTAAATAAGGCAACACTTTTTCATATGTGCCATCTGTTGATGCATCGTCACATATGATGAGCTCCCAGTTTTGATAGGTTTGATGAATGATTGATTCAATGCTTTCTTCTACTGTATCTTGGCAATTGTATACGCCCATGATAATTGATACTTTTGGCTTACGCATGCTGTATCACCTTCTCTGCTTGATCTATATAGGTTGTATAAATCTTTTCCATGGCATTAACCGTTTGTTCCTGTGCAAATATGTGAGCTATGGAACGCCCCGCTTTTCCCATGAGATGCTTCTGGTCTTTTTTATGATAGAGCTGCTTTAAATAATCAGCTAAACCATTTATATCTTGCGGTTTTACTAAAAAGCCATTCACCCCATGCTTGACAAGCTCACAGTGTCCTCGATTTTCAGTTGCAATGACCGGTTTCTCAGCAGACATTGCTTCAAGAAGATTCATGCCGAGCCCTTCTCTCCTGCTGGTTGACACACAGACATCACTTAGATGTATCCATTCCTCAATTTGTTTACAGAAACCAGCAAATTGAACATGCTGCTCAAGATTCAACTGACGTACCAGTTTTTCATAGAATGGCCGGCTTATCCCTTCCCCAGCAAACACGATCTTCACATTCGGTATTTTCCTATAAAGCTGTGCACATGCTTTGATAAGCATCTTTTGATTTTTATTGACGTTCAATTCGCCCGCACATAGCACAATAAAATCTTGTGAGGTCAATCCATATTTTGTGCGAAGGCGCTGCTTTTCTTTGTCATCAACTGGTGAAAAACGCTTCATATCTACACCCATGCCGGGAATATAATGGACAGATGCCCGCTCTTTTGACAAACGATTCGCTCTTTTATAATCTTCTCCATTAATGGTGATGAGGACATCTGTATATCGAATGAACCATCTCTCAATCGGGTAGTAAAGCAACCAGTTTTGAAACGGCGCCCCCTTCCAAAAGTGAAACCCGTGTGCGGTGTAAAGAACCTTCGTCCCTTTTTTACGCGTGCTTTTGGCTGCAAGCCTGCCAAGAACACTTCCCATCGGTGTGTGACAATGAATCAAATGGTAATACTCTTTGTCCAGTAGCTTTTTCAAATCCATATAAGCAAGCCGGTTTTGTAAATGAAAAGGGGAACGCTGAATTGGAATAGAGTGAGATTGATCTACATGCGGCAGCTCCAGCTGACCATTTGCGGCCGTATGCACTTCCCACCCTTGTTCCTGAAACCACCGAAAATACGGAAGGTGGAATGCCTTAAAATGATAATCAACCGTTGCGCAAAACAAGACTTTTTTCTTCATTGGCAAGCGTCCCCTCCTCTCTTTTCATCTGTTCAGACAATAGATCATGAGACTCAATCGCAGCAAATAACGATTGTCTCAATTGATCGTCACTCATCATGTCAAATTCTTGGATAAAGCGGTTCAGCACATATGGATCACCATCCAGTGCATGGCCGATATGAATTTTCGGAAAAATTTGCTCCTTTGCTTTTTCATGCTGGTTGAGTAACTCCTCATACATTTTCTCTCCTGGACGAATGCCGGTAAACATAATCGGAATCTGGTCTGTGGTGTAGCCTGAGAGGTGAATGAGGTTTTCTGCGAGGTCGACAATTTTCACTGGCTCCCCCATGTCTAAAACAAAAATCTGTCTTCCTTCTGCCAGTGCACCTGCTTGAATAACAAGCCTTGATGCTTCTGGGATGGTCATAAAATATCTTGTCATGGCTGGATGCGTGACCGTCACCGGGCCACCTTTTTCGATTTGTTTTTTAAAGATTGGAATAACGCTTCCCCTGCTTCCGAGTACATTCCCAAATCGAACGGCCACAAATTTCGTCTCGCTGCTTGCCCCCATTTGCATGATCAGCATTTCAGCAAACCGCTTTGTGGCTCCCATCACATTGGCAGGGTTGACCGCTTTGTCAGATGAAATGAGGACGAATGTTTCGACTCCGTGCTCATGTGCGGCTTCTGCGACATTTTTTGTCCCAATGATATTGTTTTTCACCGCTTCTTTCGGACTGATCTCCATGAACGGGACATGCTTATGTGCCGCTGCATGATACATGATATCTGGCTGAAATTGACCAACAATTTCACTCATTTTCTGTTTATCTTGAATATCCGCAATTTGTGGATAGAGGCTGATGCTGTCTCCATATAATTCTTTCAGCTCTAGTAAAATAGAATGAATGCTAAATTCTCCATGTCCCACAAGCACAATCGCTTGAGGGGCAAACACACAAATTTGACGACAGATTTCTGATCCAATCGACCCACCTGCCCCTGTCACCAGGATCGTTTTTCCCTTTAAGTGAGCAGATAGACGACTTGTATCTAATTGAATCGGCTCTCTTCCTAATAAATCCTCTGGCTGCACATCCCGTAATTGATTCAGCGCATAGGTGCCTTTTAAAATCTGTTCCATTTCCGGCATGATCTGTGTTTTGACCCCAGTCCCTACACACTCCTTATACAGCCCTTTTAATGTTTGGCTGCTTTTGGACGGAATGGCAATGATGATCTTTTGAATATCCATCATCAAGACAGCTGTTTGAATGTTTTCTTTTCCCCCAAGGACGGGCAGGCCCATGATTTCAAGTTTATGCTTCGTTTTGTCATCATCAATGAAGGCTACTGGCTCAATATGTACATCACTCGACTGCTGAAGCTGACGAACGATAATCGTCCCTGCTGATCCAGCGCCAATGATTAACGCCCGCTCCTTTTCTTCCTGCAACCGCTTTGCGCCATCATGAAATAATCTAGATGCCATCCGAGATGCACCGATGAACAAAACATGGAAAAGCCAAACGATGAACAAGAACCGGAATGGCCATGTTTGTACGAAGAGGTACAACATCGTCATCGAAAATAAAAAAGAACACACAAAGGTCTTCATTAAAGAAAATAACTCTCTAACCCCTGTATATGCCCATATTTGCTTGTACACATGAAAGATGTGAGCAAATAAATGGTGCCCAATGAGCAGACTGAGTGAAGAAATGACGAGCATTTCAAATGTATATACGGTTAACGCCGCCTCTTGGACAAATTGAAAGCCAAAAAAGACGGCAACTAAAATGAGATATGAATCTAGTGCCACGATGATTGATAATCTTTGGGCGTATGTCAACGCTCCTCCCCCTTTTTCAACATCACTATTCTTACGTAAAATGGGCATCAAACCCGTCCTCACACCCCACCTTTGATGACGAGCATCTAAGGCATATCATATGCCCACAGCAGAATCGAGTACCTCCGTTGTTAAAGATTAGGAGACATCACCTATCAGTCTATTTAATACATATACAACCTGCCCTTTTTTTCTTTCTTTCCATTTAGCATAGCTCCAAGCAGTTTGCCTGTTGTTCCTTCTAATACTTCTTTTGACTTCTTCACGGCGGCAATTTTTGTTTTGCCACTTAAAACAACGAGAATGCTACCATCTGTTCGGTTCGCTAGTATTTTTGCATCTGCAACAGGCAGTAGCGGTGTGGAATCAACAATCACCATGTCATATTGCTGTTCAATATCATAAAAAAGCTGCTTCATAACAGAAGAAGAGAGCAGCTCAGCTGGATTCGGCGGAATGGTCCCGCTCGGAAGCAGTTCTAAATGCTCAATCGGTGTAGGTAAAATGGCTTCCTCCAAGCTGCAATTATTTAATAGCACATTGGTTAAACCAGTGTGATGACTCAGGTCAAAGTATTCATGAACCGCCGGTTTTCGTAAATCAGCATCCATGAGCAGCACCCGCTTTTTTTGCTGTGCAAAAACAGCTGCTAGATTTGCAGCCGTAAATGATTTCCCTTCCTTCGGTAAGGAGGATGTGACCAAAATCGACTTCAATCTTGTTTGGATGGATGTGAATTCGATGTTGGTTCGGATCGTACGGAATTGTTCCGCAATGACAGAGTGAGGATTTAATACAGAAATACAGGATAAGTCTCTCTTTTCTCGTTTATTCCTCTTAAAGATCAATGTTCTGTCCTCCCGTTATGACGGAATGCTTGTCTTTTTTTGCCCTCCTGTCTGCTTGCATCTGATAGACACTGCCGAGCGACGGCAGCCCGATCTCTTCTCTTATTTGATGTGTTCGTTTTACAGTATCATCGAGTAGATTCATTAAGAAAATGAGTGTAAGGCTTCCTAATAAAGAGGCGCCTAGTGCCATAACGATGTGAACGAATTTCCTTGAATTCATGAGAATCGTGTTTGACAGCTTGGCTTCAGACAAAACGTTAATACGATCCATATTCATGGTTTTTTTGATTTCTTCTTGCAGCACCTCTGTTGCCGTATTAGCGATCGCGACTGCTTTCGCACGGTCTTCATCTTGTACAGTAATATTTATGACCTCAGACTCATTTTCTGTACTAGTGGCAATTTTGTGTTTTAATCCTTCAGCCGATTCTGTGAGATGTAGCTTTTCCTTTACTTTTTCAATGACAATGGGACTTTTCAACAGGACTTGAAAGGTACGTGTATATTGAAGGTTCATCTGAATATCGTTTAAATTCGCTTGTGCGTCATTGCTTCGTTTATGAACAAGAATTTGAGTGGTTGCCTGATATACAGGAGTTGAGACATAGAACTGATAGTAGGCTGAAATGCCCGTTACGATCAGGACAATCAGGATCAGAAGGGCCATTTTCTCTTTAACGACAGAAAACAGCTGCTTAAAACCTATATTCTCATTCATAGATCCTCCCCATTTCATCATTAAAAGGTTATATATGGTTTCTTTTTGTTAATGATTGGATTATAAAAGATAATACCCGCAAAGAAAAATGTCATAATAGGTCTTGTAGTTCTTTTTAAAGAACGAAATCGTTCGTTTTCTTTTGTTTACTTCCTGTTTCTTATGTTTTTGAATTTTATAAAGAACAATTTATTTTTTATAATGAACGAAAAGGTCGCAGAACTATTCTTCAGGGAGAAGGGAGATCATATATCGAATGATAGGAAAGGTGATACGTATTTACCGAAAGAGGAAAGGATACTCGATTCATCAACTGGCTGAAGAGGCCCATGTCTCTAAGTCCTATTTGAGTAAAATTGAGCGTGGTGTCCACCGAAATCCATCTGTCCAGTTTTTAAAAAAGGTAACCTCTTCACTAGAAATTGATTTACAAGAGCTGTTTGATGCAGAGACGATGATATTTCATTACTCTGAGGGTGAACAGGAATGGCGGGAACATGTAGTTAATGCCGTCCAATGTGGCATGCCAAAAGAAGAGCTGTATCAGCTACTTCAAACCTTTAAAAAGGAGCAGGAAGAAAAGACACTACATGTCACCCATAGAAAGCTGACTGATTCAAATCTGTCAGAGTGGAAGCATCTCATGAGTGAAGCGAAGGCTATTGGCTTAACCATTGAGGAAGTAAAAGCGTTTCTTACCAATATGGGAGAACAGCGGGCGTAAGCCTTTCAGGAAGGACCAATTTGCGGGGAGAGGCGTCAGATGACGCCTCGATGAAATAGAGCCTTTTATCATCAAAAGGCTCTGTTTTCTCTTATTCTTCTTTTTTTGTTCGTGCTTTTTTCGTAATATCATTGTTTTTCCAATAGGCCCATAGCGATGTAATCCCAAGAAAGGCTAATGTAATGAATTGCTGAACGCCTTCTTTATCAATGGGAATTGGGCTTTTCCCGGCAGCGGTTAGAGCACTGTTAACAAGCGCCAATAAAAGCAACACAAGCCTTGTGATCGTACCTGCACTAATTTTTTGAACTTTCAACTGTAGACCCTCCCTTTCCCTTCACGCAGAACTGTACTGCTCGTTCCCTCTCATATGTATGCAATAAGCGAATGAATAGAAGAAAGAATTAAAAAAAGAGACATCATTCCTATGTCAGAAATGATGCCTTGATCGTGTGTTTTTATTTTTGAAAACATTTTTTTGCTACATCCATTGCCATTTTATTGCCTAGTGCTGTGAGTAATCGAGCTATGGCTGATCTACAATCGGATTACTTGGTTTTTCTTCACGGCTTTAGTCCTTTCCAGATTGGTGTCTGTTCTAACTGTTTGAATACCGCTGCGCTTTATCATCAGGTTGACGACGACAAAAATAGCATCTGCATCAAATTCAGGAAGCACCTCTGAGAAATTACTTCAAAAGGCCTTTTGCTATCCAGCTTTTTTACACCATCTGCAGGTGTCAGTCCTATATCCTCGTATAAAATAGGACTCATCGGGCGCTTCATACAAATTACACGTTTTGGTTGAGGTGTTCGCTTATCCTGCAAAATTGGTTTCATTCTTTACTTCATTAAAAGTCAATTTGAAAATGAGAATATAATATCAAAATGATAGCTGTCAGCCCCTGAAAAATAATGTAAGACTGAGGATACTAGAGGCGATGTTTCTTTTCTCCTGCTTTTTTGGAAAAAACGACCTATCATTATTGATGATAGTTTGGAAAATAGTTGACATCCCCTATGAAAATCACCTAAAATTACAAAAGCAAGTCAAATGTTATAAAGATATTACAAAGAGATGTCAAACGGATAAATAATGACCCGTCATATGAGAGGAGAAATGAAAGTTGTGTCAGTAAAGGGAAAATGGAGTATGATGCTATTTGCGCTTGCTATCGTCATTGGAGCAGTTGCTTTCTTTCAAAATCAGCAAGCAAGCGGTACAAAGAAGAAAAATGTGAAGCAGGATACAAATTATAAAAACGTCGAAATTGTCACCCTCGTAAATGACGGGAAATTTATGAGATATGCAGTCAACTATCCTCTTTTTCATCAAAAAAAGCTAGATGACAAGATCCAAAGCTATGTAAATTCAGCATTAGAGCATTTCAAAAAGACATTCAGTGAAGCAAAGGATATTGATCAAAACAAGCGCTTTGAACTGAATATTGATTATGACATGGTGCATTATGCTAAACAATCCGCTGCCATTCACTTTACGACCTATACCTATACAGGTCAGCAAAAAGGGACCACCCATAGTGTAACGATCAATTATGATTTTCAGAAAAAAGCCTTTCTGGACACAGAAGATTTATTTCAGCCAAAAACGAATTATTTAAAGCAATTATCCTATATTACATACACAGAGCTTCAAAAGGATAAAACCTTATCTAAGGATCAATCTCTCCTTCAGAAAGGAACAGCCCCTACTACTCAAAACTTCAGTCAATTTGCCTTGAAAGAGAATTATGTAGAGTTTTATTTCCCAGCATCTCAGGTGGCCGCAGAGGATCTTGGCCCGCAAACGCTGGCGATCAAAAAGACGTTGCTGAAAGACATACTGAAGCCAGAATATATGAATAAGACAAAAAATCAGAATGAAATCAAAGAACCAAAACCAAAAAGAAAAGCCGTCGATCTGCCGCAAAAATCAGAGCTAGATCCGAACAAAAAATCCATTGCACTCACATTTGATGACGGCCCGAATCCAGAGACAACCTCAAAAATTTTAGATGCGCTTAAGCAAAATAAAGGCCATGCCACCTTTTTCGTATTAGGCAGCAGGGTGCAATATTATCCCTGGATGCTTGCCGATATTTTAAAAGGCGGGAATGAGATCGGAAATCATACATACAACCATCCTTTATTAACAAGACTTCCTCTTAAGCAAGCGGTGAAACAGGTAAAGGATACGCAGCAGCTGATTGAGAAAGCCAGCGGTTATACACCTTCGCAATTTAGACCGCCATATGGAGGAACAAATCAAGAAATCAATCAAGCGGTTGGGATGAACGTTTCTTTATGGGATATTGATCCTGAGGATTGGAAAATTCGTAACAGCGAGCAGATCACAAGCCTTGTTCTCTCACATGCAGCAGATGGCAGAACGGTATTAATGCACGATATCTATGACAGCTCAGCTCGAGCAGCAGTGAAGATCATACATGAGCTCACCAAACAAGGCTACCAGCTTGTCACAGTCAGTGAACTTGAACAATTGAAAAAAGAACGAAACGAACCAACCCCTGTGCATTAAACACAGGGGCTTCTTTTATGCCTCTAACGACTTCTTTTTTTTCAATAATGCTTGAAATGTCTCTTCCAGCTCCTGAGATGGCTCTATACTTAAGCGGCTGATCACTTCAGACAACTGCATATCAATTAACAAAATCTCCTCTTCCCTCTTTGTCACAGCTTGCTTTTTTTCCTTTTGGTTATACTCTTCATATGTGCCATCAAACCGTTCAATGGTTCCTTCGTGAACATGCAGAATACGAGTGGCGACTTGCTTAATGAGCCTCCGATCATGGGAGACAAACACAACGGTACCTGGGTAATCTTTTAAAAGTCCTTCAAGCGCTTCTACTGCCGCAAGATCTAAAAAGTTCGTCGGTTCATCAAGCATCAGGACATTAGCATCACTGACGAGTAGTTTCGCAAGCAAAGTCTTTACCCGTTCTCCCCCGCTTAACACACCAACTGGTTTATACACATCATCTTCTCTAAATCCAAGTCTCGCTAAAACCGTTCGAATCACCGTCTCATCTTGAATAGCCTGTTCAAGCGCATTGTGTAAGATCGATTCATCTAGCTTCAGTCCTAAAAGATCCTGACTGAAATAGCCTATCTTGACAGCTTCTGAACGAGAGATATCGGGATGTCCGTTCACAAGCATTTGGAGAAATGTCGTTTTGCCGCTCCCATTCTTCCCGATGATGGCAACTTTGTCTCCGCCACTCACTTCAACATTCGCCTGCTTCCAAAGAATTTGATCACCAACTATTCCATCTACATTATGGACCCGTAAGATGGTCCGGCTTGCCACTTCCTTCATCGTATTCTGAGTCATTTGAATGGGCTGTATGTCCTTTACTTTCTCGACCTTTTCTAATTTCTCCATTCTTGTTTCAATGGATTTGGCTGTTTTTTGAAGCTTTTTTTGCTTGTTTGCGTAGTAAGGTTTCGCAATTCTAGGTCCTGAGGATTTCAGTTTTTGGGATGTCTTTGTGGCTTTGTCGGCTTTTTTCATTTTCTTTTTCAGCGCATTCTCTAACTGTTTTTTCTTTTGTGTATAAGCCTCGTACGCTTCCACTTGCTGACGATGCGCCAGTTCTTTTTGCTGTGCAAAATGCGTGTAGTTGCCTTTGTATTGTTTGAGCATCCCATCATCTAGCTCCCAAATGTCTGTACATACCGCATCTAAAAAAGTGCGATCATGTGAAACGACAATGAGGGCACCTTGGTAATCGCGTAACTTTCGTTCTAGCCATTCAATGTGCTCTGTATCTAAATGTGTCGTCGGTTCATCTGCTAATAAAAGGGCAGACGGACGACTTAGAGCTCTTTCAATATATGTCTGGGTTATCTCTCCACCACTCTTTCTGCCATCTGCTTTTTTCAGCTGAGGAAGCAGCGTACAGGTCGTTGTGGCAGCAAAAGTTCCACTGTCAGGTTTTTCTTGACGAGCCAGCACATGCAATAAAGTGGTTTTTCCACTGCCATTTGTCCCCACAAGTCCAATGCGATCGCCTTGATGGATGGCAATCTCCTCTATATCAAATAACACCCGATCCTTTCGAAACACCTTTAACTGATTGGCTTTCATTAACATCCCATCCTCCCCTTTCATATCAGAAGACATGAAAAAGCCTCCCATTCTCAGAATAGGAGGCAAATTGGTGTACAAAAATAAGCGTATTGATACAGAATGACATGCCTTTCATCAAATGAACACAAATTCCCCGTATCAATCACCTCATTCCTTGATTCCCAAGCTGTACCATCCTATTCCGAAGCTAAAAAATGAAAACGCAGCAAACATGGCAACACATGTCGTTTCTTACTGCCTTCGTTCTTTCATTTTGCTTACAGGTCATAGGATTAGTACTTCATTGCATTGGGTCACCCTTCCATCGTTTGTTACGTATACGATAAAAGATTGGTTATTTTTTGTCAAGCCTGAAAAGACATGAGTTTAATCATTATTGTAATATAGGTATAAAAAAGATCTTCGGTACCAACGTAATTGGCATCGTAGTTCAAGTGTAGTCTCTGATGGTTCTTTCTCTAAAGTTCTGCGCAGTCATTACGGTTATAACCGCATCTAATGCGTCTTGTATTGTCGTGAATGATGAACGAATCCGATCGCTACTTCCGTTGCGCCTATTCCCTTTCCGTCTTCTTGTGATCGCCATAATAAAAAGCCTCCCGGAAATTATTCCGCAAAGCTTCGTAGAGAATCGGTCTAGGTTGTCCGCAAAGACACGAAATCGGATAAAAACGAATGTCCTTTTCTTCCCTGATCGTGGCATTAACGGACCGTTGGAAAACGTTGATATAACGGGCGTTAAACGTTAGGACGCGCTCGGAGGGATTCGAACCCCCGGCAGACGTGGTACCGGAAACCACCGCTCTATCCAACTGAGCTACGAGCGCACGATATGTTTTTTGAACGTCAGCATAACAAATTATAAGGGAAATGTTGCAAAAAAGCAATGATTAATCATCAGTCGTGATGATGTATTTTCTTCTTTCAGATACATATACTCATATGATGGTTTTAAGTGGAATGATTTTGGGAAAAATGGATAAGGGTATTTGATTTTAGGTCAGCATTTTGTTTGACCTTTATTGACCAAAAATGTATCATTGAATTACATACTACCTAAAAGGTGAAGGAGGAACATTATGAATTTAATACCTACAGTCATTGAACAAACAAATCGTGGGGAAAGAGCTTACGACATTTATTCTCGTCTTTTAAAAGACCGTATCATCATGCTTGGTTCTGCGATTGATGACAATGTTGCCAACTCCATCGTGTCACAGCTTCTTTTCTTAGAAGCCGAAGATCCAGAAAAAGATATTTCTATCTACATTAACAGCCCTGGCGGTTCTATCACAGCTGGTATGGCCATTTACGATACGATGCAATTTATTAAACCAAAGGTATCAACTATTTGTATTGGTATGGCTGCATCAATGGGTGCGTTCCTGCTTGCTGCTGGTGAAAAAGGTAAGCGTTATGCCCTTCCAAACAGTGAAGTCATGATTCACCAACCACTAGGCGGTGCCCAAGGTCAAGCAACAGAAATTGAAATTGCGGCAAAACGAATCCTTTCTTTACGCGATAAACTGAACCAAGTACTTGCTGAACGTACTGGTCAACCAATTGAAGTCATTGAGCGCGATACAGATCGTGACAACTTCAAAACAGCGGAAGAAGCACTTAAATATGGACTCATTGACAAAGTCTTGACCCGTAATACAGAAGACCAAAAATAGTCACAGAACCAACCGTCTGTTTCTTTGAACAGACGGTTTTTTGTTGTTCAAATGCTTTAAGACAGCTCCGTCCATTTCTGCTGAAGAGAAGGTGTTTGATAAGAAGCCATCTGTGAAATTAATGCTTCCGGCTCTCCGGAAGCATTCAATAATTGAAGGTGTGATTCATTTGAAAAGCCTTCCTGTACACTGAATGTCACCATATCAAGGAGCGGCTTGAAATAGTCATTCACTTGATACAATCCGATTGGCTTTTGGTGAATTCCGATTTGTGACCAGCAAAGCACCTCAAATAATTCTTCATATGTACCAAAACCACCTGGCATGGCAATAAATCCATCGGCCAGCTTGCTCATTTTCGCTTTTCGTTCATGCATCCCTTTTACTTCTATTAATTCTGATAGCTCTTGATGAACAACCTCTCCTCTAAAAAGCCCTTTTGGCATGACGCCGATCACATGCCCGCCATTTTTCAATACCTCATCCGCAATGACTCCCATTAATCCAATTCGTGAGCCGCCGTATACAAGACGGATTCCCTGCTCTGCCATATAAGCGCCCAGCTCGACAGCCTTTTGTTTGTATATGTCATTCACACCTGGATTTGAACCAGCAAACACACAAATCGTTTTCATCAAAACAGCTCCATCTCTCTCTATGATTTTTTCACCCACTCATTCTACTATAGATGATTGTAAAAAAACAGCCACTTTGTCTATATATAGTGTAGAATTAATAGATGAACACCATATAAGGAGCTGTACGAAAATATGCAAATAACTGAGATGGAAAAGTGGATCAAGGATTTTTACGAAATGAGAAAATGGACAGAATACGGGCCGTTTATCCGATTAGGCTTCCTCATGGAAGAAACGGGAGAACTCGCTCGTGCCGTCAGAGCAGTAGAAATTGGGCGCGATCGGCCTGATGAGCAAATACAAGAGGCATCTCAGTTAAAAAAGGAACTCATTGAAGAGATGGGAGATGTGTTAGGGAATTTACTCGTTTTAGCTGATCTCTATGATGTGTCATTAGAAGAGGTCTTTTCCTCTCATCAACAGAAACTTACACAGCGTTTTTCTGGTGAGAAAGAGCAGGCAAAAAGCTTATAGGTGCTGTGGCGAAATATCATCGGTTCGTTCAAAGAAATGCTGCTTTCCGATGTGATGAAAAAGACCCGTACGATGCAAAAGCTTTCGATGTGATTGAAGCCCAACAATCATGAGTTTTCCATATGATGCTTTAAACGATTGGAGATAAAAAGTTACTACCAGTCTCTTTATCGGTAATTCTAAATGAATACCCATCTGGAGCGTAAACTGACAAAGAAAATTAAATGACTCATTCGCTTCTTTTATCATTCCAGTGAAAAAGTCATCATTCAAATAGCTATTAGGAACAATAAGAGCTAATATTCCCTCTGCGCCATTTTTCTTAATAAAGCGGGCAATTTATCAAAGCCGATCTTCTGTAAAAAGGCTGATTGAAGAATCAACATTCTCTCCTAAAAAACTGAGCCCTTGAAGAGACTCAGTTTTCTTGATTGATAAAATCTGTTAACGCATCCATGGCTTCCTGTTCATCCGCGCCATTTGCTAGCAGTGTGACGGTGACCCCAGAGCTGATCGCAAGACTCATAAGCCCCATAATACTCTTCGCATTGACCTTTTTCCCATCTTTCTCTAAAAAAATATCCGCACCAAAGCGATTGGCTTCTTGAACGAACAAAGCAGCCGGTCGTGCCTGCAAACCTGTTTTCAACTGAATTGTGACCGTTTTTTCCACCATATCATCTGCCTCCTTTTTTGATTTCCCTATTTGAGTGTAACAGCTTGTCCATTTCGTAATTGTTCTGCAATTTGGTCTAGTTTTCTTAAGCGGTGGTTAATGCCTGATTTGCTGATCTTCCCGCTTTCCACCATTTCGCCAAGTTCCTTTAGCGTGACTTCTTGATAGTCAATTCGCAGTTTAGCAATTTCACGCAGCTTATCCGGCAGGGCATCCAGTCCAATTTTTTCATCAATGAATTGAATGTTCTCGACCTGACGCAGTGAGGCACCGATTGTTTTATTCAAGTTTGCTGTTTCACAATTGACAAGACGGTTAACCGAATTCCTCATATCACGGACGATTCTCACGTCTTCAAAGCGAAGCAATGAGTTATGAGCACCCACGACACTGAGAAATTCCGTAATTTTTTCAGCTTCTTTCATGTACGTAATATACCCTTTTTTGCGCTCAAGTGTTTTACTGTTAAGATGGAATTGATTCATTAGCTCACAAAGGGCATCATTATGTTCTTTATATAGTGAAAAAATCTCAAGGTGATAGGAGGATGTTTCTGGATTATTGACAGAACCTCCTGCTAAAAAGGCCCCTCTCATATAGGAGCGCTTGCAGCATCTTTTCTTCACAAGCTCTTCTGAAATATTACGCTCAAATACAAATTGTCCGCCTAATATTTTCAAATCCTCTAAAATGGTTTTCGCTCGTTCTACCAGTCTGACAATATACACATTATTCTTTTTTAACCTCATTTTTTTACGGACGAGCAGCTCGACTGTCACATCATACTTCTTTTTCAAAAGGGTATAAATACGTCTTGCAATAGCTGCGTTCTCTGTCTGTATATCTAAAATCAATTTCCGATTAGAGAAAGATAAAGAACCGTTCATACGGATGAGGGCAGAAAGCTCTGCTTTTGTGCAGCAGTCCTTCACGTCCAGATTAGTCAACTCTTTTTTTGTTTCTGATGCAAATGACATCCTTGCCACCCCCATTCCTATTTTTTCTGATGCAGCAGATCGACGAGCAGTGAGGCTACTTTCAGTGTGTCGTGACGTATCACATTCTGGTCATATGTAATGATTTCTCCAGGAATGACTTCCAGTCCCATTGCTTTGAGTACATCTGTGTCGAATTGTACAGGCTGTGCCTGTTCTTCTGCATATCTTGCTTTGATTTCTTCTGGAATTTCTTTATTGTTGACAAAAATGGTGTCAATAAATGACTGGTTCATATGATGGTTTAATGCCTGCACATGATCAGCTGCGCTATAGAAAAGCGTTTCCCCTGGCTGCGTCATGACATTGCAAATATATACTTTTTTCGCCTTTGAGCAAATGACTTCTTCTCCAATATGCGGTACAAGCAAATTGGGCAAAATACTCGTGTACAAGCTGCCAGGACCAATGACGATCAAATCAGCCTCACGAATGACTTGAATGGATTCTGGGAGCGGTTTAATGGTATTTGGTGTGAGGAAGACTCGTTTAATCCTTTCACCATAGGTTGGGATTTTCGATTCTCCTGTGACCACTTGCCCGTTTTCTAATTCTGCATGAAGTACAACACTTGAATTCGCTGCTGGCAATACTTTTCCTCTCACATTTAAGACCTTGCTCATTTCTGTGACGGCATGAAAAAAATCACCGGTTACATTTGTCATAGCCGCAAGAATGAGATTGCCGAGAGAGTGGCCTGTTAAGTCATTCCCTTTGTTAAAACGGTGCTGAAATAAATCTTCCACAAGCGGCTCAACATCAGAAAGGGCCGCGAGCACATTTCGAATATCACCGGGAGGCGGGATATTCAAATCATGGCGCAGTCTGCCTGAGCTGCCTCCATCATCAGCAACCGTCACAATGGCGGTAATGTCCACTGGTTTTGTTTTTAGCCCTCTCAGTAAAACAGATAAGCCAGTGCCTCCACCAAGAATGACAACCTTTGGTAGTGTCGTCATCTATTTTCGGCTTCTCTTTTCAATGTCCCGGTGAGTGACATGTGTGTAGTAATCGTTTTTAAAATACTCCGCTAAATAATTGGCTAGCGTCACTGATCGATGCTGGCCGCCCGTACAGCCAATGGCAATGACAAGCTGACTTTTTCCTTCTCGTTTATAGGATGGAAGCATAAAGCTGAGAAGATCAATTAATTTCTCCGTGAATTTTTGCGTTTCACTCCACTTCATTACATAGGAGCGCACTTCTTCATCATTTCCAGTCTGTGGACGCATGCTCTCAATATAGTAAGGATTCGGTAAGAATCTCACGTCAAAAACAAGATCAGCATCAATTGGCAAACCGTATTTAAAGCCAAATGACATCACGTTCACTGTAAACACTTGCCCTTGATTGGTCGCAAAGTGTGTGACAATCTTTTCTCGAAGCTGTTTTGGCTTCAGGTCCGATGTATCAAAAATCATTTGAGATCGGCCTTTCAACTCCTCTAACAGCTCACGCTCCATTGCAATCCCTTCGAGCGGGAGACCTGTTGTCGCAAGGGGATGCGAACGTCTCGTTTCTTTGTATCTTGAGACAAGCACCTTATCGTTTGAATCTAAAAATAGAATCCTTGGTGTGATCCAGCCGATATCACTCATTTCATCTAAGGCAGCAATTAAGCTATCAAAGAATTCGCGTCCGCGCAAATCCATCACAAGGGCAACCTTGCTCATCTTTGAATTTGATTCCTTCATGAGCTCCAGAAACTTCGGTAAAAGTGATGGTGGTAAGTTATCCACACAGAAATAGCCTAAGTCTTCAAAGCTTTGAATGGCAACGGTTTTCCCCGCACCTGACATCCCTGTAATAATCACAAGCTGAATATCATCTTGTTTGTACGTATTCATGCCTGCTCCCTCTCCTTCTTTATGAAAACGGTTGATTTATTAGTCTCCTTGAGGATCTAACCGATAAGAAATCAGCTCAAAATCTGGTGTATACGTAAAAGTGCCGTGGAGAAGTCCTTTCCCTTTTAGCATGAAATCAAGAATATGGGAATCTCCAGGAGCAATTGGCAAACTAGGCACATCCTTTACGTCATGCCATTTTAAAATGCCTTCCTCCGACTCTGACACGTTTTTCCCCGTAAAGGAATCTGCCATAAAGGTGAACATCATCCACTCTTGGATGATTTGATCCCCTTCTTTTATGATAAAAGTAAAAACACCTTTTAGCTGCGGATTTAAAAGATAAATGCCTGTTTCTTCTCTATACTCTCGAATGACTGAATCCTTAACCGATTCCCCGCTTTCCATTTTTCCACCAGGTGCTACCCACCAGCCGCGTCTTGGCTTTTGTAGCAAGAGAACTTGATCTTCGTGATGCAGCACACAATTGGTTACTCGTTGCATCAGCTGTCACCTACTCTTTTATGTCTTTTTCTTATTATACAGGTTCATACTAACTCCCACAATGAACATGCCCGTTGTTCACTGAAAACGGACAGGGTTTCATCTGAATCATGTGACGTCCCGTTTCTCTATTCTTTAATTTTACAACATCTAACGGTTTACCATGCATCATTTGTGAACATCTCGTGAATTTCTGATTTTAAGCAAAAAAAGGCACGGATTCACATCCGTGCCACACATGTATTCCTTATAAAAGGGGGTCAATTACTAGTTATATCATAACGGATAATTGTTTCACCCGTGTTACATTCCAGTTAAAAGCCCGTGACGCTATATTAAGGATTTAAGACATCTGTTTATTTCATTGCTTTTAGCTTTTCAGCAAGCTCTTCTACATAATGTTGTGCGCTCTGTGCTGCAATGCTTCCGTCACCTGTTGCTGTGACAATTTGGCGAAGTGTTTTTTCCCGAATGTCGCCAGCTGCGAAAATGCCTTCAACTCTTGTTTCCATTCTTTCGTTTGTCTCGATATAGCCTTCTTCATTTGTAATCCCTAGATTTTCAAATGGTTTAGACAGTGGCAGCATACCAATGTAGATAAAGACGCCGTCTGTTTTGAAATCTTCTTCTTCACCTGTCACAGTATCAATTAATGTCACACTACCGACTTTCCCGTTTTCTTCATTGATCTGTTTAACGGTTTTGTTCCACATGAAGTTGATTTTTTCATTTTCAAAGGCACGTGCTTGTAAGATGCTCTGGGCACGGAGTTTATCACGTCTATGGACAATCGTTACCTTTGAAGCAAAGCGTGTGAGGTAGACACCTTCTTCTACCGCAGAGTCTCCGCCGCCAACGACCACAAGCTCTTTGTTTTTAAAGAAGGCACCATCACACACTGCACAGTAAGAAACGCCGCGTCCGCCAAGTTCTTTTTCACCTGGTGCACCGATTTTTTTGTATTCAGCCCCTGCCGCAATAATGACAGAGCGGCCTTTGTATTCTTTTGCACCGGCTTTGACGATTTTGTATTCTTCACCGTCAACAATTTCTTTAATATCACCATACGCATACTCCGCACCGAACTTCTTCGCATGCTCAAACATTTTATTTGAAAGTTCCGGCCCTAGGATGCTTTCAAAGCCAGGATAGTTCTCGACATCTTCCGTATTCGCCATTTGTCCGCCTGGAATTCCTCTTTCAATCATCAGTGTTGAAAGATTTCCCCGTGATGTATAAACAGCGGCTGTCATTCCGGCAGGACCCGCTCCGATGATGATCGTATCGTAGATTTTTTCTTCTGACACAACTGTCACTCCCTCTTCAATTGCTGCTAGCATTTCTTATTAGAATGCCCTTGGGTGATGCTTCCATTCATAACAGAGAGCATCAATTCCATTCATAGCTTTTATTCCTTACCCATATCCTATTAAATCTGCGGATAATAAGCGAATCATTTGCTCATATCTTCAAAAAAAGAAAAAGCTCCCTTAAACTGCTGTTTAAGGAAGCCTGTTTACGTATATAAAAAGTAGTGACTATTCGACGACTCTTCTAACAACGCCTTTGAATGCTTTTTTCCAGTATACATTACTCATAGAGTCAACTGAAACACCGCGAGAGCTGTTATCGTTCAAGAATGTACCATTTCCTAAGTAAATCCCTACATGTCCATTTACTTTATACGTATCAAAGAACACAAGGTCTCCGCGCTTCATGTCAGATGCACTTACAGCTCTTCCTTTACCTACAAGCATATCTGTTGATGTACCGCCAACTGGTCCAAGGTTGATACCTGCTGATGCGAATGCCCAGCGAACGAATGAAGAACAGTCAAAAAGACGTGCGTCAATATCGGCTTGTGATCTGCCGCCGCCCCATTTATATGGAGATTTTCCAACAATGCTAGAACCTGTGCTGATCGCACCTTCGATTCCGCCTACGTTACTGCTGACAGGTGATCCACCGCCAGAAGATGGCTTCTGTCTTGGTGAACTGCTGTTGTTGTGATTAGATGATCCACTGTTATTTGAAGACGAACCGCTATCGTTATTTGAGATGTTGTCTTCCGTTTGAACACTTGCTTGACGCTGCTGTTTTTGTACTTCTTTTGCTTTTGAAGCCGGTTCTTTTGCTTTTCGAGCCGGTTCTTTTGCTTCTTTTTCAGCTTGTTTTTGTGAAGCAATTGTTGCGTCCTTTTCAGATGCAATGCTATCAGACTGACTGTTTAACTCGCTGATTTCAGAAGTAGCAGTTCCTTTTTGCTTTTTCACTTGCTTGAATAGCTTGTCTTTTTCATCAAGCTGTTTATTCAAGTCCGTTTGAAGTGTTTCAAGCTTGGAAAGCGTCTTTTGAACATTTTCAAGTTTTGTGTTTAATTCGTTTTCAGACTTTTGAAGCTCAGCTTTGTCTCTTTCTTGCTCTTTAATGATTTCGCTGTCTGCATTGATTAGTGTAGATACTGCACCTGCACGGCTAATGAAATCACTAAAGCTTTTTGCTCCTAGTAATACATCTATGTATTTTGTAGAACCGCCGTTTTCCTGAAGCGCACGTACACGATTTTTCAAGAATTCGTTTCTTTCTTCAATACGTTTTTCTGTATCAGCAATTTCCTTTTTTAGTGCTTTGATTTCTTTTTTTGTTTTTTCATTTTCTTTTTGTTTTTCTTCGATTTGATCACTTGTTTTTAAGGCTTTCTCATCAATTTCCTTTAGTTTTAGTGCAAGCGCCTCTTGTTTTGCTTCAAGCTTTGAAAGCTCTTCTTTTTTCTTTTGAAGGTTGGTGTTGACCTCAAATCGCTTGCTATCTAGTTCTTGTTTCTTTTGTTCAAAGTCTTGTGCATTTGCTTCATGAGTAAGTGGAATAAATAAACCGCTCGCTCCGATCACCGAAGCTAAACCGAAAGTAATAAACTTTTTCACGAATGGTTCCTCCTTTGACAATTTCCCAAGCGACATTAGAAAGCAGCAAATTCTCTGCTACTATCTGTGATCTCTATGATCTTTCTTCCTGATTTAATAGTCAGATGTTGATCAGATGGTTTCTATCACCTAGTGTTTCATTATGTTTAGTAAAATATCTAAATATATGTCTTTGTTTTAATCCACGAGTTTCATTATACATGACACATCGACAAAATGAGCTAATATTTTTATTACATTTATGTTTCAAATACATGTCGTCTTTGTCATACTTCGGCAAATCCTTGCAAATCCCATCTTTTTGTCCAAGAAAAAAGCATGACCTTTTCGGCCATGCTACATCTGAATCTATTTACCTATTTAATCGATGAACGTACAAATGACATTCTCATATTTAGACAGCGTCTGAACGCTGATCTGAAAAGAGGCTGCCACTTCTTTTTTTGTGACATTTGATTCTTCTTGTTCATTCATCCATAGATAATAAGAAGCTGCTGCCCATGCAGGAGCATTTCTCTTGTCTATGCCTGAAGCGCGTGCCTGCTGAATGATATGGAATAACCAAAAATATGGCATGTGGCTATCGGGCTGCACGGCTTCTTCCAAAGCGGAAGCCGCCTGTTTTGCGAATACTGCATCTTCTGAAAATGACCGTTCTTCCATTTGACCTTCATATAGAAGCAGCTCAATGAATTGCTGTTCAAAGGCTGTTTTTGCTGCGCGTGCATCAAGGACAGATTGTAGTACGTCACGTTCACCCTTTTGTTTGCTGAAATAGTATGCAGTGAGCCGTTCCTCAATTGAGACCATTGGCTCAGATTCCTCTGGTTTGTCCTGCCACGGCTTGATCTCATCTGCATCTATATCTTCCTCTACCATCTTATCCCAAACGGTTTGTGCCAACGTTTTGTGGCCCGTCTGATAGGCTGCACTTGCAAGCCAGTATAAAAACGTACTATCTCCCTGGAAGCCTGTTTTATACAAAGAATAGAGCCATTTAAAGGCCCATTCAAACTCTCCAACTAGGGCAAATGTCGCACCAAGCTTATAACGCTGTTCACTTAATATTGGATACACGTGCATTAATTGCTTCGCTAACACTTCGACCTTCTCTTCTTCTTTTTCATAATAAAAGAAGACAAGCTGGTTACAAAGGGCATGCAGATTACCGGGATTTTCATGAAGGACCCGGTTCAACATCTCTTTCGCCTGATGGATTTGACCAGAATAAAAATAGGCCAAAGCGAGATTATTATACGCTGACCAAAATTCTGGATACTCAACAATCATCTGTTCAAGCGTGCCAATGGCTTCATCAAGCCTGCCGCTTTCTAACAAATGGTTGGCTTGATCTTGCTTTACAATCAGGTCATCCTGATCATAAGGAAAATCTTCGTCCTCTTCATCACTCATATCGAGCAAATCGAGCAGCTCATCATTTTCATTCACAAATTCTCCATCCTCTTCCAAAGCTGCATAGGCAGTGGCTGACTTATATGCCTCTTGGAACAGTCCGAGATTTGCATAATTATTGGCTTTAAAATAGTGACACTCTGACATGTTCTCATCCACATGTTCAAGGATGAAATCAAGCAGTTCATTTGATTGTTGATAATGACCCATTTCAGTATAAATAATGGCAAGCTGTGAAAGCATTTCTACATTTTCAGGTTCAAGTACAATGGCCCGCTGTATCAGCTTACTCGCCCTTGGGAAATTTCTCTCTCTATATGCTTTTAGACCTTTATGAAAAAAGTAATGCCCATCTTGGAATAGCTGGACGACTTGTGTGTGATTATTTTGAGAAGTGTATTTACTCACCGATACCCTCCATTTCGAACAGTGTACCGTGTGTAGTATAACATACTTCACCAGTCTTCACATAGAACAAAAGAAAAGGAAGGATTTGTTTTTCATTCACCTTGATGACGCCTTTTCAATACCTTTAACACTTCATCAAGCGGCAATTGCTGTTCACGTAATAACACAAGAAGGTGATACAGGAGATCGGCTGTTTCCCATTTCAATTCTTCCTGATCACGATTCTTCCCTGCAATAATGACCTCCGAAGCTTCTTCTCCCACCTTTTTCAGGATTTTATCAACCCCTTTTTCAAAAAGATAGGTTGTATAAGCCCCTTCATCCATTTCTGCCTGACGCTTTGCAATGACCTGTTCAAGTTCATTTAAAATAGCAAAACGATGGTTTTCGCTTTGATCCTTCACGCCTTCTTCTGAAAAACAGCTATAGCTTCCAGTATGGCATGCTGGACCACTAGGTGTCACGAGTAGAAGCAAAGCGTCCTTGTCGCAGTCGTAGCGAATGGATGTCACTTGCTGGGTATGTCCAGATGTTGCCCCCTTGTGCCAAAGCTCGTTTCTCGAACGGCTAAAAAACCAAGTCTCTCCTGTTTCCAATGTTTTTTCATAGGATGCTTGATTCATATACGCAAGCGTTAGTACTTCCTTACTCTGAGCATCCTGTACAATCGCAGGAATCAGGCCTGCCTCATTAAAGGTCAATTCGTTTGCCTGTTTCATCTTACCTTCACCCCGTGTTCTCTCAAGTATGTCTTCACCTCTTGAATGGAAGTTTCTTTATAATGGAAAATGGAGGCTGCTAATGCGGCATCAGCTTCTCCCTTGGTAAAGGCCTCAAGTATGTGCTGCGCATTGCCTGCACCACCAGAGGCAATGACTGGTACTGTCACTGTTTCTGACACAAGCTTCGTCAGACGATGGTCAAAGCCTGTTTTCTCACCATCGGCATCCATGCTTGTCAGCAGGATCTCCCCTGCTCCTCTCAGCACCGCTTCTTTCGCCCAGTCGCTCACTTCTATCTCTGTTTGACGGCGTCCTCCGTGTGTATAGACCATGTATGCTTTTTTCTCTTCATTGTATTTCGCATCTATAGCGACAACAATGCATTGAGAACCAAAAAAATCGGCTCCTTCTGAAATCAGCTCTGGCCTTAAAACAGCCGCCGTGTTCACAGATACCTTATCTGCACCCACTCTTAATATACGCTTCATGTCATCAAGATCGTTAATCCCGCCACCTACCGTAAATGGTATGGCAAGAGTGGACGCAACTTGTTTGACCACATCCACCATTGTTTTCCGTCCTTCATGGGAGGCTGATATGTCGAGAAAGACGAGTTCATCCGCACCTTCTTCATCATAGATATGCGCTAATTCTACCGGATCACCAGCATCCTTTAAGCCCAAGAATTTCACACCTTTGACAACACGCCCTTCCTTCACATCGAGACACGGGATGATTCGTTTTGTCATCATATGGTGTTCCGCCCCTCAAACGCTTCCGCTAAAGTAAATTGCTTTGTGTACAGCGCTTTGCCAATGATCGCTCCAGAAACCCCTACATGTTTTTGCGCTGACAGTTTTTGAATATCAGCTAAGGCGCTGACACCCCCTGAAGTGATGACTTGTTTGCCGGTCGCTTCTGCTAATCGGACCGTACTATCCACATTGGGACCTGAGAGCATGCCATCCATTTGAATATCAGTGAAAATAAAGACCTCTGCACCTTCCTTTGCCAATTCCTTGCCGAGTTCCTCAGCCTTTACTTTGGACGTTTCAAGCCAGCCTTCTGTCGATACAAAGCCATTTCGTGCATCAATTCCAATCGCTATTTTCTCATGATATTGTGCCAGCATTTTTTTCACAAAGGCTGGGTTAGATACAGCAGAGCTGCCAAGGATGACTCTAGATACGCCATTGTTTAAATAAAATTCAACGTCTTCCTCTGTCCGAATGCCGCCACCGATTTGTACATTTACATCTAGGGATGAAGCAATCGCCAGCACATGCTCGTGATTCACGCGTTTTCCAGCTTTTGCGCCATCTAAATCAACGAGATGAATCCACTTTGCTCCTTCCTTTGCAAACCGCACGGCCATGTCTAGCGGCGAATCTCCATAAATAGTTTCTTGATCATAATCTCCTTGCACAAGGCGTACACATTTGCCATTTCTCATATCAATCGCTGGATATAATATAAATTCACTCATTTGTTCACCCTCTGTTCGTTTGATAATTGAATAAACTGTTTGAGCAGTGCCATTCCCGTTGTACTGCTTTTTTCAGGGTGAAACTGTGCCCCAAGCACATTTCCGTTCCCGACAACTGCTGGTACTTGTACGCCATAGGTAGCACTTGCTAATTGCTCTTGTGGATTCATGTCACTCACATAATAAGAGTGAACAAAGTAAGCAAACCCTTCCGGCACACCGTCAAATAATGGGGACGACTGGTGAAATGTAAGCTCGTTCCAGCCCATATGAGGCACTTTCAGCCTTTGTCCGTCCTGATCACGATCCTTTAAAAGAACGACACGACCTTGTAACAGGCCCAATCCTTTTGTTATCCCTGCCTCTTCACTTTCTTCAAATAAAAGCTGCATCCCAAGGCAAATGCCAAATAACAGCTTTCCATCCTGAACGACTTGGTGGATAAACGCCTCAAGTCTTGACTGTCTTAACAGCTGCATCCCATCACGAAATGAACCTACACCCGGTAAAATATAAGCATCTGCCTTTTTGAGCTCCTCCACTTCAGAGGACACGATATAAGGGGTGCCTGCACGTTCCAGTGCTTTTGATACACTAAACAAATTTCCCATTCCGTAATCAATGACTCCGATCATTAGAGCATCCCCTTTGTAGACGGAATCCCTTTCACACGTGGATCAATGGTTGTTGCTTCGTCTAGGGCACGTGCCATTGCTTTAAAAATTGCTTCAATTATATGGTGAGTATTGGTTCCGTAGTGAACGATCACATGAAGGTTCATACGTGCTTCAAGGGCAAATTTCCAAAGAAACTCATGAATGAGCTCTGTATCAAAGGTGCCGACCTTTTGACTTGGGAGTGCCGCTCTCATTTCCAAATGAGGACGATTGCTTAAGTCGACCACCACCTGGGCCAACGTTTCATCCATTGGAACAAAGCTAGATCCGTACCGCTTAATTCCTTTTTTATCACCAAGCGCTTCCTTAAACATTTGGCCAAGTACGATGCCGATATCTTCTGTTGTGTGGTGATCATCGACATCTGTATCTCCTTTCGCATCTAAGGTCAAATTAAAGTGTCCGTGTTTCGTAAACAAATCAAGCATATGCGTCATAAAAGGGACATCAGTTTGAATATTGGCTTTTCCTTCTCCATCAATCTCTAGCGCTATCGAAATATTCGTTTCATTTGTTTGTCTCGCTGTTTCCGCCTGTCTCATTTTGATTCCTCCCCCTTTCTCGCTTCAATCGACCTTGCATGCGCTTCAAGCCCTTCTAATCTTGCAAAAGCTGCAATGCTTTCCCTATGTGTATCAAAAGCTTCTTTGCTATATGAAATGATGCTCGTTTTCTTTTGGAAATCACTGACGCCCAGCGGACTAGAAAATCTAGCTGTTCCGTTTGTTGGCAGCACATGATTCGGTCCTGCGAAGTAATCTCCCACCGGCTCTGGACTATAACGTCCTAAGAAAATCGCCCCGGCATGCTTGATTTGACCAAGAAGTGATTCTGGATAAACCGTCAGTACTTCTAAGTGCTCTGGCGCTAACTGGTTCACGACATCTATTGCACGAGCCATTGATTCTGTCACGTAAATACGGCCATGATCTTGTATGGATTGTGCTGCGATTGATTTTCTTGGCAAAGTGTCCATCTGCGCTTGCACCTCGGCCTGGACTTTCTCAGCAAGCGCCTTGGACGGAGTGACTAATATACTCGAGGCTAATGCGTCATGTTCTGCCTGTGAAAGTAAATCTGACGCAACCTCATGGGCAAGTGCCGTTTCGTCTGCTAGGACAGCAATTTCACTTGGGCCAGCAATCATATCAATGTCTACCTGACCAAATACTTCCCGCTTTGCAAGTGCCACATAAATGTTTCCTGGACCTGTGATTTTATCAACTGGCTGGATATTGTCAGTTCCATATGTAAGTGCCGCAATCGCTTGCGCACCGCCCATTTTATACATTTTTGAAATACCTAGCTCCTTAGAGGCAACCAGTACAGCGTCAGACAGACGGCCATCTGTCCCAGGTGGTGTCACAAGGACAATTCGTTCAACGCCAGCGACAAGTGCCGGAATCACATTCATTAAAACAGATGAAGGGTAGGCAGCTGTTCCGCCTGGGACATAAACACCGACCGCATCAAGCGGCGTCACTTTTTGTCCGAGCATCGATCCGTCCGGTTGGTGATAAAACCAAGAGGATGTCAGTTGACGCTCATGGTATGTTTGAATATGACGTATAGCTGTTTGGATAACCTGGATCATCGCTGGGTCCAAGCGTTCGTAGGCCTTTGCGATTTCATCTTCTGTGACAAGCGGATCTTCAATGGACACACCATCAAATTGCTTCGTAAAAGACCGTACGGCCTCATCACCATTTTTTCTCACCTCTTGTATTATGCGCTGAACAACCTGACGTTGCTCTTCAGTTCCTGTATCTAAAGAGCGCTTGAGTGAGAGATTATCTGTCTCACCTTCTTGTATGTAGATGACGTTCATGATGATTCCTCCCTTTCTCCTTCAATGATACTTGCAAGACGCTGGGCCATTTCATCGATCACCGTATCCTTCATCCGGTAGCTCACTGGATTGACAATAAAACGTGACGTAATGTCACAAATATGCTCAGTTTCCACAAGTCCATTTTCCTTTAACGTTTGACCTGTGGAGACAATATCAACAATACGATCGGCAAGACCGATGAGCGGTGCCAATTCAATGGAGCCATTCAGCTTGATAATCTCTACCTGCTCACCTTGCTCTCTAAAATAGGACGAGGCTACATTTGGATACTTCGTTGCCACACGCGGCGCGACACCCACCCAACTGGCTTCTGGTAATCCAGCTACAGCTAAATGACATTTGCTGATGTGTAAATCAAGTACTTCGTACACATCACGTGCTTCTTCGAGCATGACATCCTTCCCTGCAATGCCCACATCCGCCACACCGTACTCTACATAGGTCGTCACATCCTTTGGCTTAGCTAAAATAAAGCGGAGGTTTTCTTCCGGTACATCAATAATTAATTTTCTTGAATCCTCGAATTCCTCCGGCAGATGATACCCCGCCTGTCTTAACAGCCCTGCTGCTTCCTCAAATATCCGGCCCTTTGGCATTGCCATCGTCAACACTTTACCCATCTTGCTCTTCCTTTCTTGCACCGATAAAATAAGTCACTTGATCAAACGCTTTGGTCATCGCATCAATATTTTCAATTCCCGCTAAGTCTTGCAGAACAATCTTTTTGCCTTTTGACCGCTCTTTTTTTGCAAAAGCAAATGCTTCTAGTCTTTGTTCTTTACTAAAAATCACTGCCTCCTGCGGCTTATTGATTTCTTTTGCATCTAATGCCTCCAAAAGGCGGTCTAATCGAAGACCGAACCCTGTAGCTGGTGCGGGTGCATCAAAATGAGAAAGCAATTGATCATATCTTCCTCCCCTCCCGATGAAAGACCCAACATGATCTGCAAATACTTCAAACAAAATCCCCGTGTAGTAGCTCATATGACTCACCATGCTTAAATCTAAACGGATATATTCTGTACAGCCGTAATCTTGAAGTGTCTCCCAAAGTGCCTTTAACTCAGCGAGTACCTCTTTCCCCTCTTGTGAGATCACAATGTCCTCTGCCTGCTGTGTAACTTCCTGGCCGCCGCGTAAATCCAAAAGCTGTAACAGCCTCATTTTATCGATAGATGAGAGCGGTAATTGCTTTACATGCTGTCTGTATCCTACATAATTCTTTTCATATAAAAATCTCCGCAGAACGTTCGCACGCTCTGTATTTCCTAGTACATCTAAAAACAACGTCTCTGCCAAAGCGACATGCCCGATCGCTATCTTGAAGAATTGGAGACCGGCATTTTTTAACGCAAACACGACAAGCGCGATGACTTCAGCGTCTGCACTAATCGAACCATCACCAATCAATTCAATCCCGACCTGTTCAAATTCTGATGGTCTCCCGCCTTCTCTTTCCTGCGCCCGAAACACATTGGCTGCATAACCAACCCGAAGTGGATACGCCTGCTCGTGAAGCTTTGAAGCCGCGACTCTCGCAATTGGCCCCGTCATATCAGGTCGAAGCACCAAGGTTTGACCGTTTTGATCAAGGAGCTTAAATAGCTGAATATCTGTAATCGCCGATTGAACACCGACTGTATCGTAAAATTCAAGCGTTGGCGTCTCCATCAAACGGTAACCCCAACCATTCATAACCTTTGTTAATGAATGTCTCACTTTTTTCTTTGTCTCATACAGGCCTGGTAATGAATCCCGCATACCATATGGTTTCTCAAACATCAACATGTTCTCCCGCACCTCCAACACATTCAAACGAAAAATTCTGAATCCTTTAGTTCGCTAATATGATAATATGCTAACAAAATAAAGTGGTTAAATCAATCATTTTATTTTCTTCCCTCTTTTCGTTAAATTCAAATATCACATTAAATTGACACCTGAACCTTTTCCTTATGTTCGATGAAGGAACGTGCTATAATACTTAAAAATATTGAATACCTCAGGAGATTACAGTGAAAATCATCCAGACATTAACCTTAACTTTTTTGTGCGCATGTCTTGTTTACTTTGGCTTTATTTACGTTTCACAAATCGATCAAGCCAAGAAAACAGCTTCTTCACATGAAGCGGCAGAAGAAACACGATCAACGAAAAACACAGATTCCTCACATACTTCTTTAAAAGGAAGCAAAAAAGCCATGGATGTCATCCTCTACAATCAAATGGATGAACCAAGGCTTTATAATGGATGCGAAGTCACGAGCTTAGCGATGTTGCTTCATTACAGCGGCTATGAGCAAGTCACAAAAAACGCATTGGCAAATGAAATCAAACGTGTTCCACTAAATTACGAAAATGGCTTAAAAGGAGACCCTCATGATGGGTTTGTGGGGGATATGGAGAATGGACCGGGTCTTGGTGTGTACCATGAACCCATTTATCAACTTGCGAAAAAGTATGCAGGTGATCAAGTCGTAGACTTAACTGGAAAGCCTGTCAAAAAGGCCATTTATCAATCACTTGAAAAAGGCTATCCTGTATGGGTGATCACAACATCCACCTTTGAGAAAACAGATAACATCGATACGTGGAATACACCAAATGGACATGTAGATGTGAGCTTTAAAATGCATAGTGTAGTCATTACAGGCTATGACGATAAGCACGTTTACTTGAATAACCCATACGGAGAAAAGAATGAGCGAGTGGATCGTGACCAGTTTGAGGATTCTTGGAAACAGATGGGCAGTCAAGCGATAATCATTAAAGCATAAAACCCCGCTCTCCAGCGGGGTTCTCCTTATTTTGCTTCCGATACAACGGTAAACCGTTCGCCAACATAGGAAGCCTGCTCAATTTCATCGACAAGCGCAATGGCATAGTCCGATTCTGACATAAAGCTGTCACCCTTTGAATTGACAATGAGATGGTCTTCTTTCCTTTTACATAAGAACCTGTACGTTCGCACGCAGGATCAACAAATGCAGTTGGACTGAGGAATGTCCATTTTAACCCTTCAGTCTTTTGAAAATCCTTTAGGTTTTCCCCTTGCTATGAAGCAGTAGCGAAAGTATTCCTTTGGGTACTAGGGTGTGGTTGTTTTATCTACAAATCAACTGCCTGCATCGCCTACAATGATTAAACGAGTGTCTGGTGTCTCTTTCAAGATATCAATGAGCTTTTCCCAGCTTCTACATGAAGATACTCTTTTCCAGCAGGTGCACCAAATGCATTCACAATGACATCAAAACCTTTGACGTCTTCTGCCTCAAAGTGAAACACATCCTTCTCTAAAACGGCTACTCCAATTTTGATGTTAACTCCTCCTACAATATCGTTTATTTTTTATAAAAAATTGAGTAGATTATCCAATTTTTTTGATTAAGACCTGCGTTAGTTCACTTAATTTGATCTCAGCAAGCACTTGCTCCATCGCACTTTGTGCGTGGCACAAAATTAATTCTAGCACAGCTTGAATATTTGCACCGATTGGACAGTCAGGATTCGGGCAATCATGGATTTGAAATAATTCTCCCTCATCCACCACTTCAACCGCTTTATACACATCGAGCAGTGTCATGTCATCTTCACTACAGTTCAACTGAGAACCGCCTTTGCCAAGACTTGTTGAAATTAGGCCTGCTTTTTTTAATTTACTCATAATACGGCGAATGACCACTGGGTTTGTATTCACACTTCCTGCGATAACCTCCGATGTCTGTAATGATCCTTTTTCAAGTGATAGTAAGGCCAGAATATGGACAGCGACAGTAAATCTGCTGCTGATTTTCATGTTTTCTCACCTCTATTGTAATCATTATGGTTACAACATGTTAAAATGTCAACCAAAAAGTCTGCCGAGCTACTCAGCAGACGGAGATTGACGTGCGTCCATTTCTTCTTTTGTATATATTATATGCATTGGATTTCCTCCAACAAAGGAGCCTGCTGGGACATCCTTATGAACAAGCGTACCCGCAGATACGATCGCACCATCACCAATCGTCACACCAGGCAGAATGGTTGAGTTTGCTCCAATTAAGACTTCATTTCCAATATAGACTTCCCCAAGCCTGTACTCTTTAATCAAATACTCATGGGACAAGATGGTTGTATTATAGCCAATCACACTATTTCGACCGACAATGATTTTTTCAGGAAACATCAGATCTACCATAACCATTAAGGCAAATGCCGTATCCTCCCCAACTTTTATGCGAAGAAAGGTTCGATAAATCCAGTTTTTCATTCCCATAAAGGGCATATACCGTGCTATTTGTATAAAGATAAAGTTTTTCACAACCTTCATAAAAGGGACCGTCCGATAGACTTGTCTAAGCGAATTGACCCCCTTTACAGGATAACGATCTGTTTTTCTCAACTTAATCAGCTCCAACAATTGCTAAAAGATCACTCATTTTCTTCAGCATGAAATCAGGGCGATGCTTTAAAAGGGACTTTTCTCCCTTAATGGACCAAGCAACACCTGCCGTTTTTGTCCCTGCCGCTTGTCCTGACAAAATGTCGTGATAATTATCGCCGACCATTACCGCTTCATGTGGATCACTGTCAAGCTTGGATAATGCTAGCTGTACTGGTTCTGGATGTGGCTTCTCATTTTGTACATCATCAAGTGTCACAATGACCTCAAAGAATGGCTCTAAACTTGTCAGCTTCAATCCCATTAAGACCGTATCACGTATCTTCGTTGTGACAATTCCGAGCTTAAACCCTCGATCCTGCAGCACTTTTAATGTATCTAAAACTGTCTCATATTCAGTGACGAGCAAATCATGCTGTTCATGATTAAACGTTCGATACATCTGAATCATGTCATCCGTCAGATCGGAATTCATCGCAGAAAATGTATCTAAAAGCGATGGACCAATGAATTGAAGGATATCCTCACGGCTGTACTGACCAGGGTAATAATGGTCCAGCGTATGCTGAAATGAAGCAATAATTAATTCGTTTGTATTGATTAACGTGCCATCTAAATCAAATAGCACTGTGTTAATGGTTGATTCGTTCATATGGCTTCCTTTCTACAGCTGCTTGTTCCCGCTTCCTCCAAATATAGCTAATGGCAGCTGTCAATAAAATAGCAGACATCAGGCGAATGACAAGAAGCGGCCAAACTGGAATGCCCAATGGAATAAAAATCAGTGTATCTTCGACCACAGCATGACAAGCGACAAGAAAAATGAAGGCCAAGGTTAAATCCTTTTTACTCACGCCATCCTCTTCCACTGCCTTCATCATCACACCTGCTCCGTAGGCTAGACCAATGGTTAAACCTGCCACCATCGTCATAGACGTATTTTCTTTCATTCCAAGCATTCTAGTAAAAGGAGACAGCCACTTTGACAGAGTATGCAACCACCCTAAATCTCTCATGAATTGAATAATAATCATGAGAGGGATGACAATACAAGCCAGCTGGAGCACACCGAGAACAGCTTTCTGTAAAGCAAAAAGAACGATCATGTACCAACTTGAAGGCACATCAGCCGTCTGAGCTGCCGTAAGCAATCCATATTGCGCCGCCCCCTCGCCTCCCTGCCAAACGAGATGAATGACAATAGCTGAAACAACGGCAAGACTGATTCTGACTAACAAAATGACAGACACCCTCAGCCCAACCTTTGCTGCCACTGTCGATTCTATGATCAGGTTGTGACAAAAGGATAGCATGACCGCTAAAATGAATACTTCCTTCACAGGAAGTTCTAATGTCAAGATGGCTGCAATACCCGCATACAAGTTCAGCATATTTCCTAATACAAGCGGAATGGCCGCTTCCCCTGAAAGCCCAAACAACCCCATAAATGGACGAATGAATTGTATGATCCAATCCATTACAGGCGTATGCTGCAAGATGCTGACAAGAATAGTAACTGGAAAAATGACTTTTCCAAGTGTCCAAGTCGTCGATAGTCCCGCTTTCAAGCCGTTTTTCCATGTTCCCCCCATCTTATCCCTCCTGCATTAATTTGACGAATTATTTTCTTTGTACGGAATAGATGCGTAGCCTTTAATTCTTCTAAATACAATCAACAAAACGGCCACTGCAGATAACGCGATCGAGATTATTTGTGCGATTCGAAGATGCTCTGTCAGCATTAAGCTGTCCGTTCTCATTCCTTCAATGAAAAAACGGCCAATTGAATACCAGATTAAATAAGACAAAAAGATTTCGCCTCTGCGCAGCGATGTTCTGCGTAATAAAATTAACATCACAACGCCGGCAAGATTCCATAATGATTCGTATAAGAACGTTGGGTGATAATAGGTACCATCAATATACATTTGATTAATGATAAACTCAGGAAGGTGCAAATTTTCTAAAAAGGCTCTTGAAACAGCTTCCCCATGCGCTTCCTGATTAATAAAGTTTCCCCAGCGCCCGATAGCCTGCCCTAGTAAAATACTAGGAGCTGCCACATCGGCGATTTTCCAAAAGGACACCTTTCTCACTCTTGTAAATACGATGGCTGTCAGCACTGCGCCTATCAACCCTCCGTGTATCGCAATCCCGCCATTCCAAATCTTAATGATTTCATTTGGATGCTGCTGATAGTAGTCCCATTCAAAGGACACATAATAAATTCGTGCACAAATAATCGCTATTGGAATGGCAAATAAGATTAAGTCAATAAACGTATCTTTATTGATTCCTCTTTTTTCACATTCCCTTAGTGCAAGCCAAAGTCCAAGCAAGGCTCCGACTCCTATGATCACACCATACCAATGAACCGAAATAGGCCCGAGCTGAAAAGCAATCGGATCAATTGGTTGAATTGCTTCGTTCATATAGACAACTCCTATTCATCCTAGCCATTATCTTTAATGACATCGGCAAGTTTACTTGTAAATTGTTCAGCTGCATTATGTCCCATTCGTTTCAACCTGAAGTTCATCGAAGCCACCTCAATGATGACCGCTAAATTTCGTCCTGGACGTACAGGGATAGTCAGCTTCGGTACATCTGTATCAATGATCCGCATTTTCTCTTCTTCAAGTCCTAAACGATCATACTGCTTGCCTTGTTCCCAAAGCTCAAGGTTCATCACAATCGTAATTCTCTTAAAGCTTCTGACTGCGCCTGCTCCAAATAAGGTCATCACGTTAATAATCCCTAATCCGCGGATTTCTAAAAGGTGCTCGATCAGCTCTGGTGCGCTTCCAACTAGCGTATCCTGATCCTCTTGGCGAATTTCCACGCAATCATCTGCAACCAGTCTGTGACCCCTCTTCACTAGTTCTAAGGCTGTTTCACTTTTGCCTACTCCGCTTTTCCCAATTAACAAAACACCAACACCATATACATCTACGAGCACGCCATGAATGGCTGTCGTTGGTGCGAGCTTACTTTCTAAAAAGTTCGTTAATCGACTCGAAAGTCTTGTTGTTTTCAAGCTTGATCGTAAAACAGGCACACCATTTTCATTTGATGCTTCAATTAATTCCTTCGGCACTTCGCGATCTCGTGACAAAATAATGGCAGGAGTAATATCTGTACAAAGAGACATCATTCTCTGCTTTCGTTCACGTTCGGGGAGTTGTTCAAAAAAAGAAAGCTCTGTTTTCCCTAAAAGCTGAACTCTTTCTTTTGGGTAATATGTAAAATATCCAGCCATTTCAATACCTGGTCTGGATAGATCACTAATTGTAATGGGACGATTAATCCCTTCTTCCCCACTTACCAGTTCAAGATGAAATTGTTCCATTATGTCCTTCGTACGAACTTTCGGCACCCTTTTCCCTCCTTTTATCACAGGCGTTTCAGAAATACAGCTCTATTTTATCACTTTCAATGATGAACCCAAAATAGTATTTTATCCTGATCCTGTTTCGCTCACCATCTGGTATAGACAACTATACTTAAAAAGGGTAAACTAAAACTACAGACAACGAATAAGGAGGCACAAATATGAGCAGCTCTTTATTGCTCTCCAATATTCATATTGTGACAAAGACAGAAATTATTGAACACGGTTTTGTCGGTTTACGCGATGGCAAGATCGACTATATTTCAACATCACCACCGACAGGAAATTATGAAAAAGTATATATTTCCCGGGAAAACTTTTATTTACTTCCTGGAATGATTGATATTCATATTCACGGGGGCTATGGTGCAGACATGATGGATGCAACACCAGAAGCCATGAATACACTTGCTGATAGCTTACCCTCAGAAGGAACGACAAGCTTTTTAGCCACAACCATTACAAAAAACCATCAAGAGATTGAGCAAGCACTTAAAAATATCGCCCGGTGGAAACAATATAATGCAGAGAAAGCAAGATGTCAGGCACAATGTTTAGGGATTCATCTCGAAGGTCCATTTATTTCTAAGAAAAAGGCCGGGGCACAGCCTACTCAATGGATTCATCAGCCTGATCTCCCTCTTTTTGAAAAATGGCTCGATTCATCTGAACAACTTATTCAAATTGTCACGTTTGCACCTGAAGAAGACCCTGACTTCGCTTTTCTTTCACTTTTAAAAGAAAAGAACATAGTCCCTTCTATTGGACATACGAATGCGCATCATGACATGATTGAACTAGCATCAAAACACGGTGCACGCCATGTGACGCATCTATATAATGCGATGAGTTCGTTTCAGCATCGTGAGCCAAACGTTCTAGGTGCTGCTCTTACAAACGAAAACCTTCTAAGTGAGTTGATAACAGATGGTATTCATTCACATCCTCTATCCATTAAGCTGGCATATCTAGCAAAAGGAAGTGATCGGTTGATCATGATTACAGATTCAATGCGGGCAAAAGGACTAGGAGATGGAACATACGAATTTGGAGGGCAAACAGTCACAGTCAGCGGCGAAAAAGCATTACTTCCAGATGGTACACTCGCAGGATCTATCTTACGAATGAAAGATGGAGTCCAAAGGATAAAACAGATCACACATTGTGGATGGTCAGAGATCGCTAAGATGACCTCCACCAATGCTGCTAAACAGCTAGGACTTGATCACCAGCTCGGTTCGATCGATGTTGGAAAACTGGCTGACTTGGTCATTTGGGATGAATCTGGAGAACTGATAATGACGATCTGCCGCGGACATATCGTCTTTGAAAAAAAGGAGGCCAACCACTAATGCACATCATTGAATTTAAAGATAAAGATCAATTAGGAAAAGAAGCTGCTACCCTCATTGCGCATACAATTGAATCCAAACAAGATGCAGTGCTCGGTCTAGCAACTGGTGGTACGCCTATCAATACCTACAAAGAATTAATTCGGCTTCATCAATCACAGCAGCTATCCTTTAAACAAACAAGAACAATCAATTTGGATGAATATGCAGGACTTGATCCAATGCATGAAAATAGCTATATGACATACATGAAGAGTCATTTATTTGATCATATTGATCTTCCTCATGATCAGTATTTCCTGCCAAATGGTTCTGCAACTAATTTAGAAGAAGAATGCTTCAGATATGATCAACTCATTCATGATTTAGGGGGCATCGACCTTCAGCTTCTTGGCATAGGACAAAATGGACATATCGGGTTTAACGAACCTGGCACCCCCTTCGACTCAAACACTCATGTTGTGCAATTAGATGAAAATACCCGTCAAGCCAACGCAAGATACTTTTCTTCTATTGATGAAGTACCTACACATGCCATTACAATGGGGATTGCAAGCATCATTTCAAGCAAAAAAATTCTCCTTCTTGCATCAGGAAAATCAAAAGCGAAAGTGATACAATATTTAGAACAGGCGGAGATTCACCCAGACTTCCCTGCATCTGCCCTGAAACTTCATCAAGATGTGACGATTTTCATTGATAGAGAAGCTGGTTCACTACGCTAAACACGAGAGGGTTTTCACATGTTTATTGATAAGCAGTCACCTATTCCGATGTACCATCAGATTATGGAGAACTTGAAAAAGCAGATTGAGGATGGAACATTATCACCTGATACACTCATTCCTTCTGAAAGAGAATATGCCGAACGCTTTGGTATTAGTCGAATGACTGTCAGACAAGCCTTATCGAACCTTGTAAACGAGGGGTATTTATATCGACAAAAAGGAAAAGGCACCTTTGTTAGCCGAAAAAAATTTGAACAGCCGCTTCAAGGCTTAACAAGCTTTACAGAAGATATGCGACAGCGCGGGCTCAAAGCTTCAAGCCATCTGATTGATTTCAAAAGAATCGCATGTCCAGAGCACTTACGACCAGCCTTACAGCTGTCAAACAGTGATACTGTATATGAACTGAAACGGATACGTCTTGCAAATGATGAACCAATGGCCATTGAAACAAGCTATATACCTGAAACATTTGCAGGAGACTTTACAAAGGCACATCTCACTGGCTCTTTATATGAATATATAGAAAACAACACAGGCCTTGCCATTGCTCACGCAAAGCAGGAGCTTGAAGCCAATGTTGCCTCAAAGGAAGAAGCACACCTGCTGTCCATTTCAACAGGTACTCCTGTACTATCGATTGCAAGAACAACTTATTTTCAAAACGATCTTCCGTTTGAGTTTGTTCTTTCAGTTTATAGAGGAGATCGTTACAAGCTCATTCATACAATGGAAAGGTAAACTGTGCTCCTGAAGCGGAGCACAGTGTTTTTTATTTCCGAAGAAATTTTGTTTGATCATCATCTTTTGTATGAATTTTCCATATAGGTGAAACAGCTTTCCCTTGGAAACGATCTTTTGCGACAGTGTACCAATAATATTCTCGATTTGGCTTTAAGCCTTTCCACTCAAAGATTGCTTTTTTGCCGCTTTTCACACCTCTTGCTTCTCCTAGAAGGATGTTTGTATACACATTGAGTTCAAAGTAATTGGTTTTAACGGATTTCATTTTTGGTGTCAAATCCACATCAATTGAAAACTCATCCTGATCTCCATATGTTTTAGGATCATAGAAATGCTCTTGATTCAGGTAGGGTGAGTATGTTGTAAGATGAAGTTGATTTTTTTCTTGATCTGCTGTAATCAATCGCATAAACCCTTGTCCACCTTCTGGACCCGACTGATAATCAGCAAGAATTTGATATACTTTCCGGTCAACTTTTCCATCATGGTCATCGTCAAGCTCATCTACTTTCCTGCTGGCTCCATGGTAGTGGCCGCTAAATACTGCCACAATATTTGGGTGACGTTTCACCACTTGGTGGAAGATAAGGTCGCCAATCGGGCTTCGATTGCCACTCACTAACAAATACTCATGAAAGTTTAAAATGACGATACGATCTGGATGCTCAGAAATCACTCTATTTAACCAATCGATTTCTGCTTGCTTAATCCCCCAGCCCATATATACCATCATATAATCATTCCCCCCAGCAGAGATGAGATCATAATGCCCTTTATTGTTTTGATAGGATTCACCATAGTAAGGTTTTTCTGCAAATCGTTTGGCACCGAAGTATTTCCCATATTCCGCATAAAAACCGTCTTTGTGTCTAACATCATGATTTCCTGCCAATACGCCATACGGGATATGATGCTCATCTAACACTCGCATAAATGTATCCGCACGATTCCACTGCTTATCCTTTGAATCATCCACAATATCGCCAGTATGGAACACATACTGAATGTTTAACTGATCCCTTTGATCTCTAATCCACTCGACCATTTGTTTGAAGATATGAGGATAGCTTTTAGCATAATATTGTGTATCAGACATCCATACCATTTTATAAGGCTTTTGGGTCTTGCTGATTTCATCTTGTACGAGCAACTCAAACGTCTGGTTCTTCATGTACTGTCTGACCGACAGCAACCCTTTAAGGTAAAATTCTTTTTGATCCTTAGCAAAGTGATGAATGATTTTATCCCACTTTTCCTGCTGATGATTCCAAGCGTACATCGTCACCTTTCTCCCTGACAATGAGCTTCCTTTCCACACAGCCTCGACGACATCTTTCTCACGTACGTGATGATGAACCTTGATTTGAAAACGATGATAAGGAAAACGCTGTAAATCCTTCGTTTCGACGGCCTTACCATCAGCAAATGCAATGCGATTTCTTTCACGTTCAGAAAAGACCACTTCTCCTCTTTGGTTAAGTGCCTTTGGCGGTTCGGTCTCTGCTGCATATTTAAAGATCTTCATTGATGGATGCAAAGAGGTGTATTGATAGGCACGATAAAATGAGTAATCTAACTTATCATTTGTTGGATCCTTTGTTAAAACCGTTTGCTTAGATGATTCCATTTTTGTCTTATCTGCTATGCGTTCTGGTGTCTCAGGATGCTCATGTACCGTCTTGAATTCTTTTTTTAGTGTCGATTTGTTCCCCGCGGCATCTTTTGCTTTTATTGTAAACGTGTGCTGCCCAGGAGTTAATTCGCTAGAAGACGTCTTATATGGCAGAGAAATCGGTTTTCCATCTAAGAATGTGCGAATATCCTCTATGTCACTCCAACGATCCGTGACTTTTGCCTTTAATGTAAAGGCTCCTTTATATTGGTCATTTGCTTGTATGTTTGTTTTGATTTTCGGACCTGTATTATCAACTTTCACATGTACAGATACATGCTCGTCGGCTGTTTTGGCTTGAATAAGATGCGAGCCTTCTTTCATCCTTCTTGTATCCAACTGAATATAGGTTGAAACGTATGCTTGTTTCGGAATTTGAAATTGAAATGCTTTTACCTTTTTGGCATGACTACCATCACCCATCTTCCATTCTTTTTGTGGTTTATCATTTAATGGAATGATTTGTGTTCCGTTTGATAGGATCAATCTGACATTTTTCAATTCAAAATCATCGTGATTCTCTCCTGGCAAGCGATCAAACGGTGAAGACTTCGTTCCAGCATGGAAAGAAATCGTTTGTGGGCCTGCCTTTTTCAAGACTTCTTCTGGTATTGGTATTGTATAGGTCCGATACACTTTTGTCGAATCATCAAAAATAGAAAGTAAGTGCTTACCTATAGACACACCATTTTTAAAATATAAATTTGTTCCTTTGACATCAAATGAGACATATGGATCTGCTTCAAGGGCCGAAAAGGTTTGTCGAACTCGCTTTTTATCTACCGTCAAATGAATGGTTTTCTTTCGATCTGATGTGGCCTTTAATGCAAATAACCCTGAAACCGTATCTCCCTCTTCTACATTGAAACGAAGACCATGGGCCTTGCTGACTTGCTCTACATCAATCGTTTTTTTCATTGTTATTGATCCATTTTCGCCGTCTGACGCTTCAAGTTGATATTCTAATTGTTCTTTCCCAATCAACTCCGGTGAATAAATAATGTGATGGAACAGTCGGTCGTTATGATCTTTTTGAAGCAGAATCTCTTTAAAATCATCTTTGCGACTCGTTCGATAGCGCAGCTTGACGGTTTTGACGAACTGATCATCCTGTACATCCGCTTTAATTTCAATGCCTTCTGTTGGTTTTATCGGTTTCCGATCCGTCATATCTTCAATTACAGGTTTATGAATATCTCGTGAAATTTCTTTTTTCTCAGATGGAATTTGTGCTTTTAACACTTTTCCAGGTGTCGGCTCTTCTTCAATTTTCGAGATCAGCTTCATCTGAGGCGTTCCATCCATCGGATACTTGAACAGTAAGGATTTATGCTCGCTTAACAATGATGGCTTCAAACGAAATGCTGCTGAAGAGATCTCCTCACCTATATTCGTTGTGATGGAGACAAGACGAGATTTGGAGTTGGAAAGCCCCTTGCTTTCGATCACTGATAGATGCTCTCCCTCTTTTAATTGGGTTTTGTACGTGGCATTAAAATCGGCTACAGTTAAATGCTCCTGCTCTTTTTTTCTTAACCAGAAAACATAAGGCTTTCCAGGTGAAATCGTGACTGGATTAGCGTGAAATGAATAAACATCATCCATCTCGGTACCTTGTGTAGGATCACGGTAGCGCAGCTGATAATGCTGAAGAGAGATAGGGGCTTGTGTCGTGTTATAAACTTCTAAAAATTCAAATGCATCTTTGCTTTTTCGGTTTTTTGAATTGACGACAATTTCCGTGATGAATAAGTCGGGAATGTGTGAAAGGTCCTCTTCAAATCCGTCCAAGTGAACAGATTTTTCTGCGGTTTTGATCACAGATTTCTGTGTAAGAAACTCTGTATAGTAATAAACCGTTGAATTCCATAATTGATTTGGAGGAACTTTTGCTGTAAACTCTGGCTTCATTCCTGGTAACCGTTCCATAGGAATCAAGCGATATCCTAGTTCATCACTTTGTTTATAATACAAGTTTGCAGACAAGATTTGCTCTGACTGACTTATGGTTGCCCGAAACTGAAGATCATGGCTTTTTCCTTGAATCGGACGCACGTCTACATGAAATCGGTCAAAAATAAAAGGTGAAAAAGGCTTGTCTGGTATATTCACATGTGTTTGAATGAAGGGTCCTGCTGACGCAGGCTGACTGAAACAAAAAAAAATGATAAAAAAACATAAACACATCATTTGTCTACTTACGTTCACCATTTTACACCGCCTCCCTTTGAGTATTGTGTCTCTGGAAGGACGTTTTTATGACAGGAGAAAAAAACCGCTAGCTTTTTTTCGCTAACGGCTCCACGATTCCCTTTTGTATAAGCAGATGGAATACAGATAAAATGATAGCCATCCAAATGGCCGTTCCGAACCCAACAATGTTAAAGCTATCACCCATAAAGCTAGATGTCATCATCAGTGTGATGGCATTGATGACAAATAAGAACAATCCTAGTGAGATCACTGTCACTGGCAGCGTTAAAATAATTAAAAACGGCTTCACTAGAATATTGAGCAAGGACAAAATAATACTTGCCACAATGGCTGCCTCAAATCCTTCAACATACACACTACCTAGCCCTGGCAGAATGCCCGAATCAAAATATCCAGCAATGACGATTAAAAGTAATGCATTCACTAAAATACTGGCGATCCATCTAAGCATTTTTAGTGCCTTCTTCCGGAACAACAAAATACCAAATGAAGTAGATCAAAAAGATCGGCATAAATACTGTCATAAATCCGAGGATGACCGTTAAAACTCGAAGCAGTGATGCATCAACAGATAAGTATTCGGCAAGCCCACCAACAACGCCCGCTATTTTTTTATCTGTTGCTGAACGATAAAGCTTCTTCATGTAGAATCACTCCTTGTCTGATTGGTGCTTTACTTGTATAGAACCTGTTTTTGTTTCTGCAAAAATGGATAAACTGTGCTCTGCCTGTTGATTGGCTTTGATCATTTTCTCTTTTTGTAACGTTTCATTTTTCTCTTTAATCATATCTGCTTCAAGCAAATCGTGAGAGATAGACCCAAGATTGCTTTTCAGCTCTGCAATCAATCCACATGCACGCGGAATCTGGACGTCCACACTGCCTGTTGTGGTTTTCGCATAAATGGAACGGCACTTTTCGTCCGACAGCTGGACAGCAATGTTCCCGTTAAAGCTCTGGGCATCAATTGATTCACTTTTCCCACGCAGGTCAATGAGCCCATTGATGGTTTCTGCCTCGATCATACCACACTCATGATCAGCCAGTTTAATTTGTCCGTTTGCTGTTTCAATTCCGACCTTTTCTGCCTGTAACGAGGCAAAAGAGACAACGCCGTTTGTTGTTTTCGCAGCAAGTTCTTTTGTCATTAGCTTTTCCCCGCGAATTGGCCCATTAAACAGCTTGACCTTGATCTTATCGTATTGGATATGCGGTACATATAAGGTGACATTGACTTTCATCGTTTTCTTTTCGGTTCTAATAAAAAACTTATCCCCTTCAATTCCGCAATCCAATTGATTGAGAAATTGCTGTCTTGCCTGCTCTCCGTCCTCTGTCCGATAGATTTTCGCATGGCACTCTGCTCGGATATCTCCATCGTCCCAAGGCATCACATTAAGACTACCGTTGGCCAATTGAATTTCTAAATGAGACAGCGATGCGTCTTTAAATTGAAAAATGTGTTCAACATCGACTGACTGTCCAAAGTTCAAATCAAGATCGACATCTTTTACTTTTTTTACTGCAGAATCTAACCAGCCAAACAGCTTTGCCCCAAGATTCTCGGTGCCGTTTCCTTTGCTTTCTGCTCCAGTTTTTTCTTCATGAAAGTTATGGTCGGCTGTAGACTTCTCTAATGATACAGACTGGCTTTTTTCTAGCTTTTCTAACAGCGTAATTGCTTCTTTTGCTGATAAAGTCCCGTCTTCCACTAATTTTAAAATTCGTTCTTTCTCATTCATACAAAGCCCTCCTATGATTTGATAGATTGAAGTACTTTAATGCCTTGAATGATATTCCAAATAACAGAGATCAAAAAGCTAATGGCTACTAAAAATGACAAGATGAGCACCGTCATGACTGGAATAAGCGAATCACTCACTTGCGTTGCCAGTAAAAACGGAATGGCCCCAAAAATGAGAATACAACACGCTGCAACTGGAACCAGATGTGACCACAATGCCCGTTTCGCATGCCGTTTTGTTTCCTTCTGATCTACTACAAAATACGCCACAATCGGTACGATAAACGGCATAAAAAATACACTAAAATAACAAATAGATGCTATGATCGACTGATCTCTATTCATATATATTCGCTCCTTCATGACGAAAATTCCTTTCTTACTCATACGTTTATTGGTATAAAAAGTTTCAAATCATTCGATTTACATATGACCTTAGACACAAATTATTTCTTTTTCCCCCTAAGTGTAGATTCTTCACAGATTACCCTTTAAAATATGTTGAAAAGATGGTGATTATCATTATAGGGGGTAATTATTTTGACAGATCATCATATCTCTAACCACACGGCACAAATGCTTTTAGACCTTATACAGAAACAAAAAAGCATGAACAGCGATATGATCAAGGAGCTGGAGACGATTCATCCGTCTCATCCGAAATATGGTGATATTCGTTACTTAAAAGTACTGCTCGACAGCAGCAGCACCCATATCTTAAAGGATTTAACTCACTTAAGTAATTTAATACCTAAGGAAGATGTTCAATAAAAGGAAAAACCCTCTAGCAAGAGGGGTTTTCACTTATGATGATGTCACACTTTCTGTTTCTTGCAGCAATTACTTCATTCGTTCGCGGTCACGTTCTAAAATAGGCTTCAAGTAATGACCTGTGTATGAAGCTTCTTCTTTTGCAATGTGCTCAGGTGTACCAGAGGCAATAATGGTTCCACCGCCTGCACCGCCTTCTGGTCCCAGATCAACGAGGTTATCAGCGGCCTTGATAATATCGAGGTTATGCTCAATGACCAGAACCGTATCCCCATTTTCGACCAAACGCTGTAGCACTTTTAATAAACGAGCAATATCATCCACATGAAGGCCTGTTGTGGGCTCGTCTAAAATATAGAGAGATCTACCGTTTGAACGACGGTGAAGCTCTGATGCCAATTTCACACGCTGCGCCTCTCCACCAGACAATGTCGTCGCAGGCTGACCAAGCGTAATATACCCTAGCCCAACATCAAAAATCGTTTGAAGTTTACGCTTAATTTTCGGTATATTCTCGAAAAATTGGAGTGCGTCCTCCACAGTCATTTCAAGGACATCGGCAATGTTTTTCCCTTTGTATGTGACCTCTAGTGTCTCACGGTTATAACGTTTTCCGTGACATACTTCACAAGGAACATACACATCAGGTAAAAAGTGCATTTCAATTTTAATGATTCCATCTCCACGACACGCCTCACAGCGGCCGCCTTTAACGTTAAAGCTAAATCTGCCCTTTTTATAGCCTCTGACCTTCGCTTCATTGGTTTGCGCAAAGATATCCCGGACATCATCAAACACACCTGTATACGTGACAGGATTAGATCTTGGCGTACGGCCAATTGGAGATTGGTCAATATCAATCACCTTATCTAAATGATCCATTCCTTTGATTTCTTTATGCTTTCCTGGTTTCGCCTTCGCTCTGTACAGTTTTTGCGCAAGTGACTTCAATAGGATTTCATTTACAAGCGTACTTTTCCCTGATCCAGACACACCGGTCACAGCTGTAAAAACGCCTAGAGGGAACTTCACATTGACATTTTTTAGGTTGTTTTCTTTAGCACCCTTTATTTCAATAAAGCGACCATCAGGCTTCCTTCTCTCAATCGGAAGCGGAATAAATTTCTCACCTGATAAGTATTGACCTGTCAAAGATTTCGGGTCCTTCATGACTTCTTCTGGCGTTCCAGCTGAAATCACTTCTCCTCCGTGAACTCCTGCTCCTGGTCCAATATCGATCAAATAATCAGCCGCAATCATTGTATCTTCATCATGCTCCACGACAATCAGCGTGTTCCCGATGTCACGCATGTTTTTCAACGTCCCAATCAAACGGTCATTATCACGTTGATGCAGGCCAATGGAAGGTTCGTCTAATATATAGAGAACGCCCGTCAGTCTTGACCCGATTTGAGTCGCCAAACGAATCCGCTGCGCCTCCCCGCCTGATAGTGTTCCAGCTGATCGGCTTAATGTCAGATAATCTAAACCCACATTATTTAAGAATGACAAGCGCTCTTTGATTTCACGTAAAATGAGCTGGGCAATCTGCAAATCTTTCTCCGATAACTCCATTTTTTCATAGAAATCAAGAGCATCAGATACAGACAAATCTGTGATTTCTCCGATGTGTTTGCCATTGATGAGAACAGCAAGCGTTTCTTTTTTCAGGCGATACCCTTTACATGTCGGACATGGCTGATTGGCCATAAATTTTTCCATTTGCTCACGGATATAATCAGAGCTGGTCTCCTTATACCGACGTTCAATGTTACGAAGAACACCTTCAAACTCAATTTCATTTTCACGTACCTGGCCAAAATCATTTTCATATTTAAAATAAATCAGCTCAGAGCCGCTGCCATATAAAATTTTGTCGAATAAATGCGATGGTATATCTTTTACTGGGATGTCCATGTCGATTCCATAGTGTGTACATACGGCCTCAAGAAGCTGCGGATAATATTGTGAGCTCTGCGGCTCCCATGGTGCAATGGCATGCTGACGTAAAGTTAAATACTTATTATGAATGACCAGCTCCGGGTCTACTTCCAGCTTAGAACCGAGTCCATCACAGCTTGGGCAGGCACCGAAAGGACTATTAAACGAGAACATTCTCGGCTCAAGCTCACCAATAGAGAATCCGCAATGCGGACAAGCGTGATGTTCACTGAATAATAGCTCTTCTTGCTCAATCACATCAATGATCACCCTACCTTCACCTAGTCGAAGCGCAGTTTCAAGGGAATCAGACAGCCGAGCGGCGATCCCCTCTTTCACAACAATTCGGTCAATCACGACTTCAATCGAATGTTTCTTATTCTTTTCAAGCACGATATCTTCTGAAAGATCTTCCATCTCTCCATCGACTCTCACTCGAACATAGCCTTGCTTCCGAATCTGATCAATTACTTTGACATGTGTTCCTTTGCGGCCAGATACGACTGGCGCAAGCACTTGCAGCTTTGTTCTTTCTGGAAATTCTAAAATTTGATCTGTCATTTGCTCAATCGTTTGTGACGTAATTTCAATCCCGTGTATAGGGCAAATGGGTTTTCCCACTCTAGCATATAAGAGACGCAAGTAATCATAGATTTCAGTGACAGTTCCAACCGTTGATCTAGGGTTCCGGCTTGTCGTTTTTTGGTCAATACTAATCGCCGGAGAAAGACCTTCAATGGCATCTACATCTGGTTTGTCCATTTGACCGAGAAACTGGCGCGCATAGGCTGAAAGAGATTCAACGTACCTGCGCTGACCTTCTGCATAAATGGTATCAAAGGCAAGGGACGATTTACCTGAACCAGATAAACCCGTAATTACCACTAGCTGGTCACGCGGGATATTGACATCAATATTTTTAAGGTTGTGTGCTCTTGCACCTTTCACCTCTATTCGTTCCATAGCCATCAGGCAATCATCCTCCCGCTTTTAGCTCTAGCAATAGATCTCTTAATTCTGCTGCTTTTTCAAAATCAAGCGCTTTTGCTGCGTCTTTCATTTCCATCTCGACTTTTCCGATCACTTTTTCTCGTTCTTTTTTGCTCATTTTTGACAGCTTTGGTGCTGTTTTTGTTTCATATTCTTCCGATTCTTCATAAATTGTCGTTGCCTTAATGATATCTCGAATCTTCTTATGAATCGTTTGCGGAGTAATCCCAAATTTCTCGTTATAGGCTTCTTGCTGCTCTCGTCTTCGCTTCGTTTCTTGAATGGCAATATCCATTGATTTCGTCATATTGTCCGCATACATAATGACCCGGCCTTCTGCATTTCTCGCTGCACGGCCGATCGTCTGGATGAGAGATCTTTCAGAGCGTAAAAAGCCTTCTTTATCCGCATCTAAAATGGCCACGAGCGACACCTCTGGAATATCCAATCCTTCACGAAGAAGATTGATTCCAACGAGTACATCAAATTTACCGAGACGTAAATCACGGATAATCTCAATCCGCTCAAGAGTCTTAATTTCTGAATGCAAATAATTGACCTTAATCCCGATTTCTTTTAGGTAATTGGTGAGATCCTCAGACATTTTCTTTGTCAAAGTCGTCACAAGCACACGCTCATTTTTCTCAATACTCGCATGAATTTCTCCAATTAAGTCATCAATTTGTCCTTCGATCGGTCGAACTTCAATGATTGGATCAAGCAAACCAGTTGGGCGTATAATTTGTTCCACGACCTCTGGCGTTTTCTCAAGCTCATACGGTCCAGGCGTTGCGGATACATGCACAATATGTTTGATATGTTTTTCAAATTCATCAAAAGTGAGCGGTCTATTGTCAAGTGCTGATGGCAGACGGAATCCGTGATCAACCAACACTTGTTTTCTAGCTTGGTCACCGTTGTACATTGCGCGAATTTGCGGGATGGTGACGTGTGACTCATCGACAACAACCATAAAATCATCTGGGAAATAATCAAGCAACGTGTAAGGTGTTGAACCAGGAGGACGTAACGTCAAATGTCTTGAATAGTTCTCGATTCCTGAACAAAAGCCCATCTCTCTCATCATCTCAAGGTCATATCTTGTCCGTTGCTCAAGACGTTGCGCTTCTAGCAATTTTCCGTTTTCACGAAGCTTTTCAAGCTGTTCCTCAAGCTCTTGTTCAATATTGATAATCGCTTTTTCCATTTTTTCTTCTCTTGTGACGAAGTGAGATGCGGGGAAAATAGCGACATGCTCACGATCACCGAGTATTTCTCCCGTCAGTGCATCCACTTCACGAATACGTTCAATTTCATCACCGAAAAACTCCACTCTGATACAATGCTCATCTCGTGAAGCAGGAAAAATTTCAACGACGTCACCTCGTACTCGAAAGGTTCCACGCTGAAAATCTATATCATTACGAGAATACTGAATATCCACAAGCTTACGCAGAAGCTGATTGCGTTCAATTTCCATATTAGTGCGCAAAGACAGCACAAGCTCTCGGTATTCCTCTGGCGAACCCAAACCATAAATACAGGACACGCTGGCAATGATGATGACATCTCTCCGCTCAAATAACGAGGATGTCGCGGAGTGTCTCAGCTTATCAATCTCGTCATTAATGCTGGCGTCCTTTTCAATAAATGTATCGGTTTGAGGAACATATGCCTCAGGCTGGTAATAATCATAGTAACTCACAAAATATTCGACAGCATTATCCGGAAAAAATGCCTTAAACTCGCTGTATAACTGACCGGCAAGTGTCTTGTTATGCGCAATGACAAGTGTCGGTTTGTTCACTTCTTTGATCAGGTTGGATACAGTAAAGGTCTTTCCCGTACCTGTTGCACCTAACAGCGTTTGATGCTGTTTCCCCTGATGGATTCCATCCACAAGCTTTTCAATCGCCTTAGGCTGATCTCCTCGGGGCTGATAGTTAGATACTAATTCAAAGCGGTCACTCACATCAAAGCCTCCGTTTCGTTACGAAATCTATCTAATAAATATATTATCATAAAAGTACACAAAAATACGAACTAAAGTTCGTGTTTTTTATTTCCAATACATTCATACCCTCTCTGCCTTGGCAAATAACCCTTTTAAGAAAACCTTCCTTTCAGTATGGAACATTTTAGAGGGAGATATTCGATTAGATGAAAGATCAAAAAAAAGAAAGCTGTGCTCACTAGAATCGTAAGCACAGCACGTGTTTGAAAAAAGTATACTTTTCGGCCTATCACAGATGATGACATCAATGATGTTTATCAGCCTTCTCTCTCTTTTCGATTTCTTTCTTAGCCATAAACAATGCCCCAGCCACTAAAGAAATAATATCTAATCCTACGATAAAGTAGGTTTCTGTATAGCCTTTCATATAAGAGGCAAATAAAAGCGCCGCTGTTAATGCAATGCCAACGTAATGATTATAGGTAACCTTTGAAAATAAAATAACAAGCAGGAAAGGAAAAACAAGTGCAAATATGGCTTTTGTAATCACAAAAACCCTCCCTCTACATGGTCTACCTTGATTATAGTAAAGATTGGCAAAATGAACAATTCACAGTTTTCGATTTCACTTTTTTTCTTCATCCATGATGAGAACTTCCCCTTTAAAACGATAGGTCTTTAGGTTCCTCTCATGAAAATGTGTGTGCATGTCTCAATAAAGTCTTCTTACTGAGTTAAAACGAGTTGGAAGTCTTGCTCTAGATGTTGGTTTAATAATAAATCCACATGGGAATGGCAGGCCGTGATTGTTTAATTTGATCCATTCACGCCTTTTGCTCCTGCAAGTGATACGGTTATTCAGCCGCATGAAATAAAACTGAATACATGGAAATGCCCCCTTATCCAAATAACCAATGGTTTGTTTGTCTATCTATTTTATAAAATGATAGTGGGCACTATCATTTTAAACATAGGGTTTATTAGATGTATTGATTTTGGAGCTTTACTTGGACCTTTTATTGACTCGATCATCATTCAGAGGTTTGACTGGCATTCCATTTTCCTAGTGAAGAATATCCCATTTTTGTTCCTAACACTTATGACAGGCGTTTTACTCATTAGCAGACACGTTTACAAGCAAATGTAGATATCATCATTGTACTTTACTTAACCATCGGGATCGCCCCACTCATTCTGTTCACAAACAGCCAAGTATGGTTTTCTGGCATTGATCGTCACTCCTTTATTCTTCATACATGTATGAAAAATAAAGAATCCGATCATATACTTATCAACACTATTTAAAATTAGTCCTTTGACAAATGCCAATCTTTCTATCATGCTATGCCATTTTGTCATGTATACCATTCTTCACATTATGCCTCTTTTCTCATTCACAAAGCGGTATCATTCTTTCTACCTTTTCACTCTGCATGTCGATTAGTGGTTTGCTCGGGGCAAAGCTCCATCCGATCAAAGGCGCAAGCACATGATCCGATTTTCGCTTCTCTCCCTTATATTTAGGGCGGGGAAGCTTTAATTATTTTGATTACAGTAAGCTATGAAGGTCACTTTAATCAAACCATAAAATTCATCTTTTAAAGATGAAAAAATGTCATATGAGTATTCGAAAAAGAGATTTTAGCTACAAATCTCCCCCACTTCTCTACCTAAAATCTTTTTTTCATTTCTTCCAGCATAAATAACTTCGATTTTTTTTCACAATTTTTGTGGTATGCTTTTTGAAAATAGAGGACGTAAAGGAGCGAAAGGATGGAACGTGTAAAATATTTTTTGGTCTGTTTGATAGTGCTACTGTTTTTCCTGTCAGGCTGCGGTAAAGAACAGCAATTTACGCCACCTGGCAGCTCTCAATCGATCGCTGTGATCTCTCAATTAAAAAAAGCATCCTTTTCAATTGTTGATTTACAAAAGAAGAAAATTGTTTCTTCAGTTGATTTAAAACACCCACTCACTGATCTTATTCAAATTAACAAAGACGTCATTATTGCAACAAGTAAAGAAGGGAAGTCTCTCATTGAAATCAACTTAAAAAAGGGAACAGCAACAGATTATATGGATGTGAATAAAGGGCTGACTACACTTACATATGATACTGCCTCTAACACCTTATTTGTAGCAGATTCGGAGAAGAATGTCGTTTATTTTATTGATACACAGCGTAAAAAAATAAAAGCGACCGTGAAGACCGACAAATTACCCTCTTCCATGACGCTATCTTCTTCAGGAACTTTGTTTGTTTTAAATGCAGAAAGTCATACAGTTTCAGTCATAGATATTGAAAAAGAAGAAAATATTCGTACGATTTCTGTGCTAGAACGGCCTTCTGGTATTCATTTTGATGGGCAGTCCATTTGGATCGGTGGACACGGAAAACCTGGCAGCTTAAATAAAAGCATTTTTGCTTATGATGCTAAAACTGGTAAACAGCAACGTGAAATCAAACTAGGCGTCATGCCGGTTGCATTTTTTTCTGAGAGAAATTCCTCTACTTTATATGTTCTATGTCATGGAGACCATACGCTCTACAAAGTAGATACCAAGACGGATAAGCAGCTCGCTTCTGTTGAAACTGGTCAAAATCCGAATTATATCGCCGCCGATACCTCATCCATATATGTGAGTAACTTAGATGACAATTCAGTATCCGTTATAGACAAACATACATTCATGATGAAAAACCGACTGAATGTCCCCTATGGGCCATATGCTATCATGTTGGAGGAAAAGAAATGAAAGATCAGATGCATATTTTAATAGTAGACGATGAGTTAGATATGATTGAGTTAATTGGCACCTTTTTGCAGAAACAGGGCTTTCACATTACCACTGCAAATAATGGAATGGATGCCTTACGTCAACTCGAAAAGGAACCCATTGACCTTGTTGTATTGGATATCATGATGCCTGACATGGATGGGTTTGAAGTCTGCCAGCACATTCGACAAACATCCCAAATTCCTATTTTGTTCTTAACAGCTAGAAGTTATGAGGAAGATCGAATTAGAGGGCTTGAAATTGGAGCAGATGACTACATTATGAAGCCTTTTAGCTTGCGTGAGCTTGCAGCAAGAATTGAAACGACCTTAAGAAGAATTAGAGGTCTTTCGCTAAAGCGCAGCCGAATGCTTATCGGTGACATGGAGATAGATCAAGACGGAAGACAAGTTTATCTCCATCAAGAGCCTGTTAATTTAACAAGAAGAGAATATGATTTACTCATGTTTCTTCTGTTCAATCAACGCCAAGTGTTTTCCCGTGAACAGCTCTATCAAAAATTGTGGGAATCCCACTCCCCCATTGGCTCTTTGAGAACAGTCGATACACATATTAAAACACTACGACTAAAATTAAAGGGAGCGGAACGACATATTAAGACCGTTTGGGGTGTCGGCTATAAGTTTGAGGAGGAAGAATGAAGCCTTTATCCATTAAAAAGAAAGTACTCTTTTTAATCCTTGCTGTGATCGGAATAGTTGCAGCCTCAGCTCTTGCACTGACCTATTACTTATACGAGCATTTATATATTGATAAACAGATCGACTCTTTAAGTTTACAAGGAAAAAAGTTAGCAGAAATCTATCATAAACACGGTAAAGACACGTTTTTTACAGATAGAATGAAATGGGCAAATGAGTCAAGTCAAGCGAACATTATTTTTACAGATGACCCAATGGAGCTTTCAAGTGGTATTCCTTTTGATACGAACACAAACGATAACCTCATCACCTTCAAGGAACGCCAAAAGCTACTCCAAGGGAAAACAGTCGTGTTAATTAGGGAGCACCCGCAGTTTCATCAGGATATTCTCGGTATTGCCATCCCTGTTTTCTCAAACAAAGAAGATCTGTCGGGGACGATTTTTCTTTCTATGCCTTTATCTGATGTTTATGAACCGTTTGCCCAAATTAGGCTCACACTTATCCTATTCATTTTATGTATCCTGCTGCTGATTTTCTTTATCGGTTATAAAAGCTCCAATAAAATCGTGAGGACGATTAATAAAATGAAAGAAATTGCAATGGAAATGGAATCTGGTGATTTTTCAAAACGCATGGCTGTGACCAAAAAAGGGGATGAATTAAATCAACTTAGTCGTTCCTTTAATAAGCTTTCTTCTACCCTAGAAAAGGTTGAACAGCACCGCAGGGAGTTTCTTGCTAACGTCTCTCACGAACTTAGGACTCCTTTAAGTTATATGAAAGGATATGCAGAAGGCATAGAAGAGGGCATCATTGATCAAAAGAAAGGAATGCAAATCATCCAAGATGAGGCCACACGTTTAAGCCGGCTTGTTCACGATCTTTTAGACCTTGCACAGCTAGAGGGTGATTCTTATCCACTGTCATCGGATCCAATCGTCTTTGCCCAGCTCATCCATGATGTTTTAGATCAAGTAGCATTCATCGCCAGTCAAAAAGGAATTTCTCTCAAACGGAATCTTGAAGAGGATTGTATTATTTATGGTGATAGCGATCGGCTTCAACAAGTGGTTCGTAATTTGCTAGACAATGCCATTCACTACACTCCATCTGGGAAATCGATTTCGATTGAATTACATGTTCATCAAAACACTTCTGAATTGAGAGTAACAGATGAGGGCAAAGGGATACCAAAAGAAGATCTTCCGCATGTATCTGAGCGATTTTATCGAGTAAATAAGGCACGAACGAGAAAAGATGGTGGCTCTGGACTTGGACTAGCCATTGTCTATCAAATTATAAAAAAACATCATGGCACCTTTGATGTTCAATCTGATCCTGGACTAGGTACGACGGCCATTATTCAACTGCCAAACGCTTCATTCAGCGAAAGTTTGCCAACTGAATAGCAGTCTTTTCATAAAATCTTTTCCGAACCTCACTATTCCCTAGCATATGTCTATGCTTAAAACAGCTCTTTTTAACAAGGGCTGTTTTTATTTCCCTGAAAAATTTTCATATTGATCATATCTTCCATCTTAAACATTTAACACATTTGGAAAGAAGATACGGTGGTTGGAGCATTCACTAACTTCTCTTGGAGATACATTAAAGCCCATCATCTTCGCCATGCGTGAATGGGGGCGAGTAATATGGAAAAAACACGTACAAAAGAAAAAAGCTGCCATCTCTAGCAGCTTTTTTAAGATGAAATCGCCGTTTGTTCTTGCTGTGGATCATCCTTCACAAACAGAATACCAAGCTGATGATGCTCCCCTTCGTAAGAAGCGCGTTTCTCAAATCTTGTTTGACCATTTAAGCCAATGATTTCAAGCTTTGTCAAAGCACGGTTGGTTTGTAGTGCTTCATAAAATTCTGAAACGGTTTTAACCTCAATTCCATTCACCTTTGTAATAATTTCTCCGATTTCAAGCTTCAAATCGGCTGCGGGTGTATTTGGAATAATGCCAAGCACCATAAGCCCTTGATCCCGCTTAGAGAAGAAGAACGGCGCAGCATTGTCATTGACCCTCTGCTTCCATGAAAGGAAGGCTCTTCCGACAATCGCAATCACGACAGCTCCTAAGGCAATTGGCTCAAACCAAATACTTGCAGCACCTAGTAACGCAACAGCGAGTCCAAGCATGAGAATGCGACGTGCCGTAATTTGAATACTGACAATGGGCAGTGACCCTTGAATCCGCTGGCCAAAGCCGATGATATATGGAATACAAATAAATGAAAAGCTTTGATCGTGCACTTGAAGCACTGGCCACCATGGCAGAAAAGATGTAAATTCACCTGCCGGCATTAGTAAAACAAGCGGTAAAAGCCACAGATGGTTTGCCCGCTGCTGGCCAATTAAAAGTCCTCTCGCACTCATCACCATTGCAGGCGATGTACGTAAATGCGCCGTTCGATATACTAGAATTCCTTCGGTCATTAATAGAAGCCCTAACAGGATGACAACGGCTGAAGCATTCATCATTGAGAGCTGCGGCAGCCAAGAATGACTCACTTGAAAATACATCAGTCCAAATGCCGCAATAAAACTGAAACCGAGTGTGTATGCAGACGAAAGCGCACTCGCCTTAAAGAATAAAGAGAAAACGATGGTCATCGCTGTAATCAGCACGATGAATCCAGGTGGGAGGGCAATCCCTAAGCCTACTGAAATGACGGATAGACATATTCCTAGAATCCATCCCTTTGAATATGTAAATTTTAGTTCATCGTAGACATCTTCTATTCTTGTTTGAAACGCTTTTCTCTCCCGCTTTACGCGGATGTAGCCATACAATAGACTGATTAATATCATGAAATAAAAAAGAGGATGGATTAAAAACAGACTGACCGCTTTTAATCCGGCTCCCATCCACTCCGAGCTCATTAACGTTCACCGCCCACGTCAAGCATTTTCTCTTATTCTATCAAATAAATCGATGCTTGACATCAGGTTTATTTCTCCTGATTCATCCAAAGTGTGACATTCGACAGTGAAAAATCTTTTAAATAGTGATTGACATCTACATCTAGTATGCCGCCGAGAAGCTGCATGGATCTCTTGATGTCGGTTAAGTTTATACCAAGTCTCTTATGATTATCCATTAAATAATTGAAGTATATCTCAGCACAGTCTTCATCAATTTCGTCGACTGATTCTACCGTTGTGTAATTCACCAAATACCTGCTTAACAGCATGAGCAGACTTAATGCCTTTGTAGCAGAAAATGTCACACCTTTCGTACGACTCTTAAGCTCCTCTACCAACTCGTAATATTTTTTCTCTCTCACAATACTTGCCCTTTTCAATTGTGTACCCCCATTTACTAGTTCTTTTAAGAAAAGCGCAAACCTCGGTACAGCTTAATGCTCAAGCTGAATATCCGCAAAAAATAAAATATTAAAATGAGTGTCTACTTTTAATTGTAAGAATTATTTATGTAACATACAACTTTCAAAAGTTTCATTTTCATGACATGTTTAAATCAACAGAAAGTCTCTTATATAAATATGTTATCGGGTAAATTCGAAAGAATGTTATGTTTTTTGTAAAATAAATGAATATATTTCTCGATATAATTTATTTTTAAGAATAAATTATTACATGTTCGTGACACTTATGAACCGAAAAAAGAGGCAATTATTCGCCTCTTTATTTTTTGAGATATAGTGCTTTTAGTGCAGTTTGCAACTGAAGATCATTTTTTTCATAGGATTTCACTTCATCGACCATTTTGTTCATCATTTTTGCTGTCTTCAAATCAATGACGCCTGATTTATCAAGATTGTATGTGCTTTGAAAAGCGAGTACGGCATTTTTCGTTTCTTGATCAAAATACCCATCTACTCTGCCAGGGTCAAATGACAATCCCTTTAAAAGCGTCTGCGCTTGTCTAACCTCTTCATTGTTCATATCAAGCTGAAGTGGTTCTTTTAACTGGAGCGGACCGACGGTAAAGTAATCTGGCTGATGAATGGCAATGGTGGGCACGACGCCTTTCTTGTGAATCCAATTCCCTTTTGGTGTCAGCCACTTATATAGTGTTAATTTGATGTTACTTCCATCTCCCATCGGGACCGCCTGCTGCACAGTTCCCTTTCCAAAGGAGACGTCACCTACAACTTCATACTTTCCTGCTTCTTTCATTGCACCGGCAAGAATCTCAGAAGCGGATGCACTTCCTTTATCAATCAAAATATTGACAGGATAAGGTTTCTGTTCTTTCCGTTTTGAGAAATATCGTTTCCGGTCCCCGTTCCGTTCTGCGATCTGAATATAGGGCTGATCCTTTGTAATAAAATGTTTCAAAATGTCTTCCACACTTTGTAGATAACCGCCAGGATTCCCTCTCACATCCAGTACAAGACCTTCTATGCCCTTTTTCTCGAGCTTATTCAGGCTTGAAGTGAAATCCTTCGCAGTATCTTCAGAAAAGCTAGAGATCGCAATATAGCCCGTTTTATGGCCATTTACCTCTTTCATAGAGGAAGTCACCGTTTCAAGCGGGATTTCTTCTCGTTTGATATGGAAGGTTAACTCCTTTTCAATCCCATTTCGTCTGATTTTCATGGCGACAGACGTTCCTTTTTTTCCTCTTATTTTAAGCACAGCATCGTTTAGGCTTTTTTCTTTCATCGGCTCACCATCAATGCTGATAATTTCATCCTTCGGCTTAAGACCAGCCTTCGCCGCAGGGGATTTTTTAAAGGCAGAGACGATAATGATCTTTCCTTCATCCATCCCAACTTCTGCACCAATTCCCTCAAAAGAGGAATCAAGCGAATCAGAAAATTGCTTTGCGGTTTGCTTGTCCATGTATACAGAGTAAGGATCATTTAAAGTCGAAAGCATTCCTTGAATGGCGCCTTCTAGCAGCTTTTGACGATCCACTTCCTCTACATATTCATTTGAAATGAGATCATAGGCTTTCTCAATTTTCTCCATTCCATTTTCTTTGGCCCGATCACTAGATTGAGCTAGTCCAGTCATTGTAGCTACTGCCTTCGTTGATTCCGCATGAGTCCCCTCTTTTTGTGTCATAACCCCTGCACTTATTAATAGGACGACAATTACCATTATGGATGTGACTTGTTTTTTCATATTTGGCCTCCTTCTTCAACTCTTCCTGTGACCTGAGTTATTATATGCCAGAAGGAGGGATTTCATGTAAAAACATTCTCCCGTAAAGGCTCGACTATTATTTCATTAGGTGTCATTTTTTATTTTGTTATGATCAAGAAGGAGTCTTCCTATGTATATTATATTGATGATGCTTTTATTAGGGTTTTTATTAGGGTTTGTAGGAGCTGGCGGGGCTGGTTGTGTCATCGCATTGCTTACGTTAATATTTGATGTACTTATCCACAGTACTCGGGATATCTTTAGCTGCTATGGCATTTACGACTTGGAAAGCCTGCACTATTTAACAGCCGGTATGCTCTTTTTATCTGCTGTTTTTATGATGATAAATTGTTTGTCATAAATGAAGAAGCTGAGCAGCAGCCGCTTTCTTCACGTCAATTGTTGATAAGGGGCATTATTTTAGGTCTTGTATCAGGTATGCTGTCAGGCATGTTCGGTATTGGGTCAGCACCATTTATTCAAGTGGGGCTTTTATTGGCGCAAAATTTACACGCGTTGCACCGAAGCTCTTATTAAAATCCACCGTGCTTTTAACACCTATTATTGCCGGATTACTGTTTTTATTTTAATCTAATCTCAATCGAAAAGCCGATAACATCATGTTAATGTTATCGGCTTTTTGTTAGCGGATATATGGGGCAGGATCGACCGCATTTGATTTTCCACCATTCCATAATCCTTTATGAAGTTCAAAATGAAGATGCTGGCCATACGATTGACCTGTGTTTCCCATGTATCCAAGGAATTGCCCTTGCTCGACTCTCTGTCCTGTTGAAACACTTCTTGTTGACAGGTGAGCGTATACCGTTTGATACGTCTGTCCATTGATATTGTGTGTAATAAATACAACATTTCCGTAGCTGGACGAGTAGCTTGAATTCGTGACTGTTCCAGATGCTGCTGCCACGACAGGTACGGTACCTTTTGCTGCAATATCTAATCCGTAGTGCTGTCCGCCAGAACGTCGGCCGAAGCCTGAGGAGAATCTTCCTGCAGCTGGTTTAATGAAACCTGAGCTGCTTTTTGGTGTATCAGACACTTGATCCGAAGAGCCACCACCATTTGATGCAGGTGCATTTTTCTCAGCCGCTGCTTGTTTTGCTTTCTTGGCTTCTTCCTTTTGACGACGTGCTTCCTCATATTTCACAGCCGCTTTTTGATTCGCTAGAATTTCTTTTTCATTTTCAAGCTTACCTAGTTCATCATGTGCATGTTCTTTTTCCTCTGTTACATGACCCAGAACTTTTCCTTTTTCTTTTTGCTGCTTAGATAGGTCTTTTTTCAGCACTTCAAGCTCTTTCAGAGATGTTTCAAGTCCACTTAGCTGTTTATTTAGCTCTGCTTCTTTTTGCTCCACTAGCTTTAAATCATTTTCTTGTTCTGTAATCATGTCTTTATCTGCCTCGACAATTGTTGTAACAGCTCCAACACGACTCACAAAATCACTAAAGCTGCGAGCACCTAGCAGCACATCTAAATAGTTGATCGTACCGCCACTTTTTTGCATTGATCGAATTCGGTCTTTGAAAATCTCTTTTCTTTTTTCAATACGTTCATTGATGACTTGAATGTCTTTTTTCAGTTTTTTGATCTCTTTTTTGGTTTGTTTGACTTCTTTTTCTTTTGCAGCGACCTTTTTAGTTATATCACTTACCTTTTGGTCAATCTTTTCAATCTCTTGTTTAAGCTTTGTTTCTTTCTTTTCAAGCTTTGCAAGCTCTGATTTCTTTTTTTTCAGGGTTGAGTCAGTCTTCGATGTTTTCTCTTCGATTTGTTCACGTTTTTGATCTAGGTCTTCGTATGCGAATGCACGATTTTCATTTTCTGGAGTGTATAGCCACGTTGTTCCAATAAACGCTGCCATTCCAGCCATCATCAACTTTCTTTTCAAAACGATATTCCCCTCCCAGACAACTGTCGACATGAAGAGTCGACCGGGTGAATCGGATCAACCGGTCACATCTTCTATTAGAATCCTCGAAGGCTGCCATCAAAATTATACTTTTAAGAATTTACGGATGGACGTTAAGCTTCCCCACACACCAATGATTGCACCGATCAATAGAAGGATCAGTGATACTTGATAGACAAATGGATTATATGGAAGCATTGAAATAAATGAGCCTTGTACTCTCGGTGCCACCCAGCCCACAACATATTGATACGTGCTAAGCAATAGAGCGATCGGTATAATGGAACCAAATACACCAAGGAGTAATCCTTCGATGAAGAATGGCCAGCGGATAAACCAGTTCGTTGCACCTACTAGCTTCATAATCTCAATTTCTTTACGTCTAGCAAAAATTGTAATTTTAATCGTATTCGAGATTAAGAACATCGCTGTAAACAAAAGCCCTATAATGAGCGCAATGCCGACATTACGTGCCACTCCGACAACATTAAAGAGTCGGCTGACCTCTTCTTTCCCATAGGTCACCTTATACGTACCTTTTAAGTTTTCTAATTTTTTCGCTACTTTTGGTGTATCGTGAGGGTCTGTTGTTTTCACAATAAATGCATCGTTCAATGGATTTTCTTGATCAACAAGTCCCATGGATTGTCCATTTTCACCAAAGCTTTTAATCAGTGCTTTCAGTTCATCATCCTTTGATGAGTATTTCACATCACTGATTTCAGGAATCTTCTCAATTTCTGCTTTTAATTCATCCTGTTGCTTTTGATTTGCTGTTAATTCGATTAACACTTTGACTTCTACTTCTTTTTCAGCGTTCGATGCCATGTTATTCAAGTTGAGCATAATGACAAGAAAAACCCCAACTAAAATCAATGTGACAGTGACCGCACTAATTGATGCAAATGTCATCCACGTGTTTCTTCCAAGTGAACGGAAGCTCTCACGTAAATGTCGTGAGAGAGATTTAATCATAAATTCCGTACTCCCCTCTTGCTTCGTCACGCACAATCATACCATCTTCGATTGCGATGACGCGTTTCTTCATACTGTTTACAATTTCTTTATTGTGTGTCGCCATAACGACTGTTGTTCCTCGGTTATTAATCTCTTCCAGTGTCTTCATGATTTCCCATGATGTATCTGGATCAAGGTTTCCAGTAGGCTCGTCTGCAATGACAACCTCAGGACTATTGACGATTGATCTAGCGATAGACACACGTTGCTGTTCACCGCCAGACAGCTGGTCAGGAAATTGGCGCGCTTTGTGCTTTAATTGCACCAAATCGAGTACATCAAGCACTTTTTTCTTAATGATACTAGGCTGTTCACCAATGACTTCAAGCGCAAATGCCACATTCTCAAACACTGTAAGGGTTGGCAGCAGTTTAAAATCTTGGAATACTACGCCTATTTCTCTTCTCACATAAGGAATATCTTTCTCCTTAATCGAACCTAAATCTTTATTATTGATTAGGATTTTCCCTTTGGTTGGCTTCTCTTCACGATACATCATTTTGACGAAAGTGGATTTACCAGCACCACTGGGGCCAACAACATACACAAACTCTCCTGGATGGATAGAGACATTGATTCCATTGATCGCCTTTACGCCATTAGGATAAATCTTGTAGACTTCCTTCATTTCAATCATGTAATCACCTAATCTTTTGTTATTCGCTGCCAAACAGCTTATCATGATTTTGACACTTATCGTCAAAAAACGTTATGTATGATCACGCATACCCTTCGATACGCACAAGCAATTTATGTCCTTTTCATCCAAAAAGATGAAAAAATTGAATCGTCTAAATTTCAACAACTCCAATTATACGTCATGAATCGACGCAATGGTATTACATTTATATTTCAAAACTTATAAATAAAAGGTAAATAGAACAACCAAAACCGAAAATATTTTTAAATAAAATTTAAGATGATACGCTTCCCTACTATAAAAAAGTCTTTTTCTATATATAGAAAACAAAAACACCTTGTCGATTGGGACTGACCCCATAATATGAGACAAATAAAAACACCTTTAAGTTGAACATCGGGTATAGCATACCTGAAAACAATTTGGAGGTGTTTTTGTATGAAAAAAAGAGTAAGTTATCCGATTAGCGTAAAAGAAGAGGCCGTTCGAATGAAGTTAATAGGGATTCCAACAAAAGAAATCATGGACAAGCTAGGAATTAAGAATAGTACCCAAGTGAAAACATGGATGAAATGGTATCGTGATGGTGAACACCATCGGTTTCATCAACCAGTCGGGAAACAATATTCATATGGGAAAGGACCTGAATATCAAGATGAGAACGAAAAGTTGAAAACAGAAAATCGTTATCTCAAACAACAAATCGACATCTTAAAAAAGTACATAGAATGGGAAAGGAAGTGAAAAAGGAAGCGTACGTGTCGATTTATGATACGGTAAAAGACAAAGTGAGTATAAGTGCATTCTGTCAGATGTTTGAGCTTGCAAGATTAACATTTTATCGTTGGAAAAAACAAGATCATCAGCCGAATCCAAAGCAGCAGAAACTAGTCCAGTTGATTTCATCACTCTGTAAATCACATCAATATACGTACGGTTATCGTAAAATCA
>NZ_JAIVLB010000010.1 GCF_020524495.1 Bacillus stratosphericus
GGATAACTCACTCTTGTCCCCATAGAAAAAACACCTCCATGTTTTATTTCGGATCACAACGGTCCGTTTTCAAACTTGAAGGTGTTTTTTATTTGTCTCATCTTAGGGGGTCAGTCCCCACGAGGAGGCGGGTTCTTTTTTTTAAGATGGATCTGAAATATAGACGCTGCGCCCGGCGCGCATGCCAGATAAAAACATGAATAATAAAATGATGATAAAGATGAAAATCGATGGCGTCCATGTATGTGTGAGATCAAAGAGAACACCGATCATGAACGGACCAACAGCGGCTAATAAATAACCAAGGGACTGGGCCATCCCAGAAAGGGCAGTTGCTTGTTCCATATGTGTTGTCCGCAATCCGATGAATGTGAGAGCAAGACTGATGCTGGCCCCTTGTCCAATGCCGATTAATAAAACAGAGAAGACGAGAATAGGTGTAGACCCTCCAAGGAGGAGACCGATCATACCCAGCAAGTATACAAGAACAAGGCCCCCTACAAGCGGTCTTTGTGTTTTTAATTTTTCTGCTAAAACTGGCGTTAAAAAGGTGGATGGAAGACCAGCGAATTGCATAATAGACAGCATCCACCCAGCCGTGGATAGGTTCATGCCATGTGATGTCAAAATATCAGGGAACCATGCGATACTGCTGTAGAAAAGAAATGACTGCAAGCCCATAAACAAGGTCACCTGCCATGCGACACGTGAACGCCAAATTGGCTGCTCTGTGAGCGAAATGCTTTTGACTGCCACTGTGTTCTGATGAAGAAGCTGCGGAGCCCAGACCATCATGGCAGCAAGCGCAAGCGCACCCCATACAAGGAATGACGTATTCCAGCCGCCAGGCATGGCATGACTTAGCGGAACACTGACACCTGATGCAAGTGCAGCAAAGACGGACATCGAAGTCGTATACACGCTTGTCATCAATCCAGCATGTGCCGGAAATTTATGTTTCACGAGTCCTGGTAAAAGCACATTACAAATCGCAATCCCGACGCCGACTAGCGCCGTTCCGATCATTAAAAAGGTGATGGTTCCAAATGAGCGAATGACAATCCCAAATAGAAGGACAGCCAGTCCAAGCCAAAGGGTTCGTTCATTGCCATGGCGTTTTCCTATTTTAGGTGCAATAGGAGAAAGCAATGCGAATGAGAGCAGCGGCAAGGTAGTGAGAAAACCCGCAAGTCCATTTGAAAGCTGCAAATCGGAACGAATGACACCGATCACAGGGCCAACGGACGTAATGGCAGGCCGCAGGTTAAAGGCAATAAGTAAAATCCCAGCAATCAGCAAAATGGTTTGCCCTGTACTGCGGGGATGTCTGTTTGATGGTTCTAGTTGTTGTTCCATGAATGTAAACTCCTTTATTTCTTTAAGAAGACCGATCTTTCTTCTGTTCAAGCTCCGCTAATTCAGCTAATAAGATATGCTGCGGCATATGCATGATTTGCTCAATCGGTACATTGAGTGATGCAGCAAGTTTTAGTGCGGTATCGGCTGAGATTTGTAAAGGTCTCATGCGCAAATCCCTCCTCTTTCAATCTATACGTTCCAATATATCATATCCTCTTCACGTCATGCAGATAAAAAATGACCAATATATCAACATATGGATATTTAGATTTCGATTTTGTAAAATCACTTTATTGCTGATAAGAATTTCTTTGAAATTCAAAATGATCCGGAGATAGTTTTATATTTTTAAAAAGGGTAGGACGCATCAATAAGGTGTAAATAGCAAGTACGAATAATTGGAAATCGTTGCTCTATATAAGGCTTTACAGTCTTTTCTAATATGTATGGGTGGAGAAATACTTTCTTTTGTCTCCAATGGATGCGAGGCTTGTAAGAGTGAAATCATAATGCCTAAGTGGATGATAGGGTGCTTCTGTCTGATAAATTCCCAAAATGATGGCAGGTACGACTCCTGTTACTTCAACTTCTTGACTGTAGACGAAGTGTTTCGACCATTGGGACAAAAAGTGAATTTCCATCAAGCACGGACATGACTGGAAAATCAGCCGAAGGAGGAGTAGTATTCCGTTTAAATATAACAAGTCTGTATGTAAGTTCCAGTTGCCCCGTCCCAGGTATAAAAAAGGACGGCTTTCTCCGAAAAGAGAATCCTGAGTCCCCATTCCTTCAAGAAGTTTGGACATATCTAAAAATCTTCTTCCTCAAATTGACCCCATTATGATGATAAAAGCAGCTTGCGGATATTGGATGAGTGTAGAGATAATGAGTCAAATATTCATTAAGTTGTATAATTGATGATATAATTCAAATATTCAGTAAATAAAGGACTAACTCACTAACAAATGATGGAAATAAGGAGTACCGGACCATGTCAATCAAAAAGAGGAGAAACATCAAAAGACCTTGACCGACTTGTAATATTTACCGTTTTTCTGTTTTATTGAGAGAATAAATATAGGTTCTTTTCAAAGTGATGAAAAATAAGTCTTTAGGCCTGTTTTTTAGGAAACAAGAAGGGAAGTTCGTGAAAAGCCGGTGACAAAATTTCACAACTTATTAAAAGAAAATGCGTATATTCATATACATTAGGAAGCACTTCACTTTTCAGGAAGTCAAGATCGAAGGGAATGTAGGCAGAATGAACACCACGTTAGGAAAGCTGAAACTAAAACTGCTTGAAAATCAGCTCAAACTGAAAAATACGTTTACAGTGGAGGAATATTATGAAATGAAGCAATCATTACATGACATACGTATGTCATTTGCAGTCTATGAAGAATGGGATTTGTACCAGAGAACTACCGATATGATCACCGTTCTTCTCTTTCAACACGCCCTCCAGCAAAACGACCACTAACACTAATTCTTTTCAAAAAACATACTGTTCAACGAAACATCAACAGGTAATTTTGACTATAGTCGATGTTTTTCACTTTTTTATTGGTGAAAATGTTAAAATGATGAGTAGCGTATTTTTTTATGAAAGGACGGTGCTTGGCATGACGGAACTTCTCGATGACCGGCTGCCGCCGCAAAATATAGAAGCCGAGCAGGCCGTATTAGGTGCTGTTTTTTTAGAGCCATCTGCGCTAACGCTCGCTTCTGAAGTATTAATTCCAGAGGATTTCTATAGAATGTCGCATCAAAAGATTTACAATGCGATGCTTGTACTTGGTGATAGAGGGGAACCGGTCGATCTTGTCACGGTGACATCAGAACTTGCCAATACAGACTTACTAGAAGAGATAGGCGGGATTTCGTATTTAACGGATATTGCGAACTCTGTTCCAACTGCTGCGAACATTGAATACTATGCGAAAATTGTAGAAGAAAAATCAATTTTAAGACGCCTGATCCGTACAGCGACAACCATTGCACAGGATGGGTATACGCGTGAGGATGAAGTAGAAGATCTATTGAGTGATGCTGAAAAAACCATTATGGAAGTGGCTCAGCGTAAAAACTCAGGCGCCTTCCAAAACATTAAAGACATTCTTGTTCAGACATACGATAATATTGAACAGCTTCATAACCGAAAAGGTGATATCACAGGGATTCCAACGGGTTTCTCTGAGCTTGACCGGATGACAGCTGGATTCCAGCGAAATGACTTGATTATTGTAGCGGCTCGTCCATCAGTAGGGAAAACAGCCTTTGCATTGAACATTGCACAAAATGTTGCGACTAAGACAGATGAAAGTGTCGCCATCTTTAGTTTAGAGATGGGCGCTGAGCAGCTTGTCATGCGTATGCTTTGTGCAGAGGGGAATATCAATGCACAAAACCTAAGAACCGGTAATCTGACGGAAGAGGATTGGAGTAAGCTGACAATGGCGATGGGCTCGTTATCAAATAGTGGGATTTTCATTGACGATACACCTGGGATCAGAGTGAGTGAAATTCGCTCGAAATGCCGCCGGTTGAAGCAAGAAAACGGTCTTGGCATGATTCTGATTGACTACTTGCAGCTTATCCAAGGGAGCGGGCGATCAAGCGATAACCGTCAGCAAGAGGTATCTGAAATTTCTAGGGCTTTAAAGTCACTAGCAAGAGAACTTGAAGTTCCGGTCATTGCCCTATCACAGCTTTCTCGTGGGGTAGAGCAGCGTCAGGACAAACGTCCGATGATGTCTGATATACGGGAATCAGGCAGTATTGAGCAGGATGCCGATATTGTGGCATTCCTTTATCGTGATGATTACTACGACAAAGAATCAGAGAATAAGAACATTATTGAAATCATTATTGCGAAACAGCGTAACGGTCCAGTTGGTACGGTATCACTGGCGTTCGTCAAAGAATATAATAAATTCGTCAACTTGGAAAGAAGATTTGACCATGCGGGAGTTCCGCCCGGTGCTTAAAGCACAATTTTTGATCCATCTACATCGAAAGAATGACTGAAAAACAGTCGAAATGAGGAGGAGTGGGAGAAAAAGAGAGCGTATACTAAAGGGAGAGAAAAGGAGTGATGACTGATGAAGTTTCAACAATTCGAAGCCGCTCAATTACGCATCGCACGTCCGACCGTCAAAATGAAAGAGGTTGTTTCTTTTTATGAAGAAGGTTTAGGGCTGAAACGAATAGGCTCATTTGATCAGCATGAAGGGTATGATGGGGTCATGCTTGGGCTTCCTCACCAGCATGTTCATCTGGAAATCACCAAACATGAAGAAGACAAAAGCTTGCCTGTTCCCCACCCAGAGCAGCTGCTTGTATTCTATATTCCGGATGAAGAGGAATTTCAGCAGATGAAAAAGAGACTGATCGCATTTGGCGGACGGCATGTCACCTCTACGAACCCGTACTGGGATCGAGGAGGCGTGACGATTGAAGATCCAGATGGATATCGAGTGGTGCTCATGAATACAGAAGGAATTACACCTGATTAAGAAAGACTCCCTTCTCGTGGGAGTCCTTTTTGTTATGATCGAGGCGTGACACGGAGCTTCAGCTCTGAAAAGAGGAAGAGAGCTTAATATTCATCAGACGGCCAGTGCTTTTTTTGAAGAAAGCTTTACCTTGGGGCTAGAAGAAGTCACAGGTTCACCACTAGATCCACAACACGTTCCTCTGATTGAAAATCACTGAACAAACGGAAATGAGAAAAACAGTAATTTTGATCGAAATCTTCTTGTTTAAGCGTAGAATGAGCAATTAAAGCGCTTTTCCTCACATGTAAAACGAACAAAATTTGATTTCGAGATATTAATGTTCGGATTTCACGTTGACTTTTTCGTTTTGCATTGATAAAATAAATGTGTTTGAAAGAGATAACGTTTTGAAAGGTTAACGGAGGTGCAAGATATGTCTTCAGTAGTCGTAGTAGGTACGCAGTGGGGTGACGAAGGGAAAGGGAAAATTACCGATTTCCTTTCAGAAAATGCAGAGGTGATTGCCCGTTATCAAGGGGGAAACAATGCAGGTCACACGATCAAATTTGATGGAGTGACTTACAAGCTACACCTCATTCCGTCCGGTATTTTTTATCAAGAGAAAACTTGTGTCATCGGTAATGGAATGGTAATTGATCCTAAAGCGTTGGTCACTGAGCTTGCGTATCTTCACGAACGGAATGTGAGTACAGATAACCTCAGAATCAGCAATAGAGCCCATGTGATTCTGCCTTATCATTTAAAATTGGATGAGGTAGAAGAAGAGCGGAAAGGGGCTAATAAGATCGGTACGACGAAAAAAGGAATCGGACCAGCTTATATGGACAAAGCAGCTAGAGTCGGAATTCGGGTCTCAGATCTATTAGATCGTGAAGTATTTGAAGAGAAGCTTGCACGTAACTTAGAAGAGAAAAATCGTCTTTTTGAAAAAATGTACGACACAGAAGGCTTTAAAATTGAAGATATTTTAGACGAGTATTATGAATATGGTCAGCAAGTGAAAAAATATGTCGTCGACACATCTGTTGTATTGAACGATGCACTAGATGAAGGCCGCCGTGTTCTATTTGAAGGGGCGCAAGGCGTTATGCTTGATATCGACCAAGGGACTTATCCATTTGTGACATCATCTAACCCAGTGGCTGGAGGAGTGACGATTGGTTCTGGCGTAGGACCTACGAAAATTCAACATGTGGTCGGCGTGTCAAAAGCTTACACAACTCGTGTTGGAGACGGTCCATTCCCGACAGAGCTTTATGATGAAATTGGTGATCAAATCCGTGAAGTTGGCCGTGAATACGGTACGACAACTGGTCGCCCTCGCCGTGTTGGCTGGTTTGACAGTGTTGTTGTCCGTCATGCTCGCCGGGTGAGCGGTATTACAGATTTATCTTTGAACTCAATTGATGTTTTGACAGGTATCGAGACATTGAAAATCTGTGTCGCTTATAAATTGAACGGAGAAATCACAGAAGAATTCCCAGCAAGTCTAAATGAATTAGCGAAATGTGAGCCTGTCTACGAAGAAATGCCAGGATGGACAGAGGATATTACAGGCGTGAAGAATTTAAGTGAGCTGCCTGCAAATGCCCGCCATTATTTAGAGCGTATTTCACAATTAACAGGAATTCCACTTTCCATTTTCTCAGTTGGACCAGACCGTTCACAAACGAACGTTGTCCGCAGCGTGTACCGAACAGCATTGTAGTCTGATCAGACACCAGTAAAATCATACATTTTACTGGTGTTTTTTTGTTTAAATATTTCTAAAGAACAGACTTCCTGCCATTCCCAATATGATAACTGTATAAAGGGAAGGAGCATTCAAAGGATGGTGAGAGTGGGTGTATTTTATGCAAATGAGCGTGAACGATCTCTGCGGGAAACATTGTTCCGAATCGTTTTGTGGATTGATCTACCGCTCAATGCACTGATCTTCGTACCAAACGAATTAGTAGAATTTGCGGTGGCTATGCTTTTTCTTAGACGAATTAAACGTGAGGAAAATCAAAAGGAGCGTTGGTCATTCCTGATGTACCTAACAGCGCACGCTACCCGTAGGCCGTTGTCCAATTATCTGGTTCAAGATTAGTAGATGGTTCAGTTACCTATTATTTTTGATGGGAATGGGACAGTCAATTTCTATCAAGTGCCACTAAGATGGGACACGAAGAAAGAGGTGCTTGAGCAAGAAACAAACAACAAACAACATCATCCATCAACCGAAAGTGATCACGATAAAAGCTGAGAACAGGTGAAGAAACTCATTGGCTTGCTGCACTAGCCCAATAATCATGCTTAAGTGAGAAAGGAGTGGTCCAATTGTTTTTTAGAAAATGCCAGCTTTGATGTTCCTCTAAAATCAATGTGTACGCCCTGTACGTTGGCAGTGAGAAATTGGGCATTTGATCTCCTAATTGAAATGAACTCATGCTACTTCTTCCTTTTTCAATAACAATGTCACTTGTTTTATGTATAACCATTTTTGGATAGTCTAAAACGTTTCTATGTGCTTAAAGACGCAGTGATCATTGAAATTGAGGGGTTGTAGAAACTGATGGTTTGATAGGATAAATCAAATCTGACACTTTTTAAAAAAAATGTCGAAAAACGTATTGCCATATGTAATTAGTCTATGATATTATAAATCTCGTTGTTGCAAAGGTCTCTGAAACTTGTTAGCATGCGATGTTCCAGCTTTATGAAAGCTATTGGTTTGACGCAATACAGCTTCTTCAGATTCACTTTTCACAAACCGAGAGCCATTAGCTCAGTTGGTAGAGCATCTGACTTTTAATCAGAGGGTCGAAGGTTCAAGTCCTTCATGGCTCACCATGTTTTGGCCCGTTGGTCAAGCGGTTAAGACACCGCCCTTTCACGGCGGTAACACGGGTTCGAATCCCGTACGGGTCATTGATTTACTTTAGCGTTAAGCTAATTTTTCCTCACTTGCTTGAAAGAGCACCACGATTGCTTTTTCGGGCAAGTTACTGAGGTCCGGTAGTTCAGTTGGTTAGAATGCCTGCCTGTCACGCAGGAGGTCGCGGGTTCGAGTCCCGTCCGGACCGCCATTTATACATATTCATCATATTGATGATGGCTCGGTAGCTCAGTTGGTAGAGCAACGGACTGAAAATCCGTGTGTCGGCGGTTCGATTCCGTCCCGAGCCACTTCCAAACGCATCTGCAATCGCAGGTGCGTTTTTATTATGAAATGAAGGCATAAAAAGGGAGAAGCCGGACCTAGGTAGGGCCCGGCTCCATAAGAAGAAGACGTTACATGTATATAGACGTTTGGTGATTGGAAAAGTTTCGATAAAAAAAGAAAAAGTCATTATTTTTTGAACATCGCTCTTCCTATCCAACGTTTACTAGAAAGAAAAGCCTTTATTATTTTTATCTTTGCCGCTTAAAACGTTATAATAGACAGTGAGCCTTTTTTCCTCAAACCAAAAAGGACTGATAAGAGATGCAAAATGGAATGACATAGATACTAAAAATGCAGGAGGGAATCACAATGGAAAAAAAGATTCTTGTCGTAGATGATGAAAAACCAATTGCTGATATTTTGGAATTTAACTTAAGAAAAGAGGGCTATGAGGTTCATTGTGCGTATGACGGAAATGAAGCCCTTGATATGGTAGAAGAAATGAAGCCAGACATCATTTTACTCGACATCATGCTGCCGAACAAAGATGGCGTTGAAGTTTGCCGTGAAGTGAGAAAGAAATATGACATGCCCATTATCATGCTGACAGCGAAAGACTCTGAAATTGATAAGGTCATTGGTCTTGAGCTTGGAGCGGATGATTATGTGACGAAACCATTCAGCACGCGCGAGCTGCTTGCTCGTGTGAAAGCAAATTTGAGAAGACAGACCGCTACTCCACAGACGGAGGAAGAATCTGAATCAAATGATATTGAAATTGGATCACTTGTCATCTATCCAGATGCGTATGTCGTGTCTAAACGTGACGAAACGATTGAATTGACGCACCGAGAGTTCGAATTGCTTCATTACTTAGCGAAGCATATTGGACAAGTTATGACACGAGAGCATTTACTACAAACTGTATGGGGCTACGATTACTTTGGAGATGTCCGTACAGTAGACGTCACAGTCCGCCGTCTTCGTGAGAAAATTGAAGACAACCCTAGCCACCCGAGCTGGATCGTGACCAGACGAGGCGTCGGCTACTATTTAAGAAACCCAGAGCAGGACTAAGATTCTTATGAGTAAAGTAGGTTTTTTTCGCTCGATTCACTTCAAATTGACCTTAATCTACGTGCTGCTGATCATTGTCGCCATGCAGATCATTGGTGTGTACTTTGTGAAGCAGTTAGAGCAGTCCTTAATTAATTCATATGATAATTCCTTGAATCAGCGAATCTACTCGTTATCGTATTACCTAGAACAAGATTCATCGAAGAGCAAGGCAGAATTAAAAGAGGATGCCCAAAAGATTTTAAATGATTTTAACAACAAAGATGAGTCTAATGAAATTTCTGAAGTCAGCTATATTGACGAAAGCAGAGAGGTCATTGCCTCTGTGAATAATGGAAGTCAAGAGATTGCCGGAAAGAAAATCACAGATCAAATTATTAGCCGTATTTTCGCCGTGGGCAAAGACTATGAGAAAAAATTCTATGATCCAGAATCGAATAAACGGGTGCGTATTTCAGCGACAGCCGTGAAAAATGAGAACCAAGAAACCGTCGGTGTCATTTATGTGGTGTCTTCTATGGAAAGTGTTTTTAACCAAATGCGTACCATTAATACGATTTTGGCAACGGGAACGCTGCTTGCCCTCGGGATAACGGCTCTACTTGGTATCTTCATCTTCAGAACGATTACACATCCAATTTCGGATATGAGAAAGCAAGCAATCGAGCTGGCAAAAGGGAATTTTTCCAGAAAGGTCCGAAAGTATGGACATGACGAAATTGGTCAGCTTGCGACGACGTTTAACCATCTGACCAGAGAGCTGGAGGAAGCTCAGCTGATGACAGAGGGTGAGCGGAAAAAACTTTCTTCTGTCATTGCGTATATGACAGATGGTGTCATTGCAACGAATCAAAACGGTGCCATTATACTATTAAACAGCCCAGCATTAGAGCTTCTGAATGTTTCACGTGAAACAGCATTAGAGATGCCGATTACGTCCTTACTTGGCTTAGAGGAAACCCATACATTTGAGGATTTAGTCGAAAATCAAGACTCCATGCTGCTTGAAATTGAACGGGAAGCTCGGCTGTCTGTTTTACGTGTTAATTTCTCAGTCATTCAGAAAGAGCTTGGGAAGATTGATGGCTTAATCGCGGTCATTTATGATGTGACAGAGCAGGAGAAAATTGATGCTGAACGTCGTGAATTCGTAGCGAACGTATCTCATGAGCTGCGGACACCGTTAACCACGATGAGAAGCTACCTTGAAGCATTGGCAGAGGGTGCGCTTGGTGATAAAGAGCTTGCGCCAAGGTTCCTCGGTGTGACGCAAAATGAAACAGAGCGCATGATCAGACTTGTAAATGATCTGCTGCAGCTATCTAAGTTTGACAGCAAGGATTATCAATTTAATCGTGAGTGGACGAACTTTATCAGATTTATCTCGTTGGTCATTGATCGTTTTGAAATGACAAAGGAGCAGCATGTCGATTTTATCCGCAATCTGCCGCAGCGTGAAGTGTATGTTGAAATTGATCAAGATAAAATCACACAGGTGCTCGATAATATCATTTCCAATGCCATGAAATACTCACCAGAGGGTGGACACATTACGTTCACAGTGGAGTTGGATGAGGGCAAAGGTCTTGTGGTATTCAGCGTCAAAGATGAGGGAATCGGTATTCCGAAGAAGGATATGGATAAAATCTTTGAACGCTTTTATCGAGTGGATAAAGCGAGAACGAGAAAGCTTGGCGGAACCGGCCTAGGTCTTGCGATTGCAAAAGAGATGGTTCAGGCTCATGGCGGAGATATTTGGGCTGACAGCATTGAAGGAAAAGGAACAACGGTGACCTTTTCCCTTCCGTACAATGAAGAACAAGAGGATGATTGGGATGAAGCGTGAGACCTTTAAAACCATAATATTGACAATCCTAATTGCGATTAGTCTTGTGTTTACTTGGAATATTTGGATGTTCCAGCCCGTCATGCAGGATGAGGCGGATGCCGGCACAAAGGTTGTGGAATCGAAGAAAATTTCAAGCGACGAGCCTCGAAGCCTCATTGATGTCGTGAAGCCGCGTGAAATGTTCATCCATTCAAATGGTGAGCATTTTAAAGTGGATCAAAAGGAACTCTTTCAAAACTTTTGGAATGATGTGAGCCTTTGGGATGTCAAAGAGATTACGGATGTGTCGGATCAATATTCTGAGCTCAGATTTAAGAACTTCTTCTATGGACGTGGAGGACAAGGAAAGACTTTGGATCTTGTATTCAATGATCCGATTCCGATTGATATTTTCCAAGTGCTGTTTAAATGGCCGAATAGATCCATTGAATACAACTCGTTTGATCGGATGATTGTGCCGTTCGTCCAGCAGGATCAGGCCAATAAGAAAGTCTATTTGGTCTCATACAGCAAGGAAACGGTGCTTGAGCTGACCATTGAGTCGGCCAACTATCGTAATCTGATGAATAGCATCGCAGCCGCTCAAAAAGAGATGCCGCGCTATGATTTATATACATTCTCGACGAATTCTAAACGAGATTTCCTTCTGCCGCGAAAGAAAAAGCAGCTTGAAGCGAAAATGTTCTTTATCGAAACGATCAAGACAAGCATATTCAAGGACGCTTTGTTTACAGACCCAGGTCTTGTCGGTGAGGAGTCTAATTTAAATCGGACGGTGTATACAGATGGGACAAGTCGTCTTGAGGCCAATCAAAAAGATCACCGAATCCAATATCAGCACCGCAATATCAATTCCAGTACCGTCTTCCAAACGGGAGATTTGATCAAGCGAAGTGTGAAGTATTTCAATGATACGGGAAGCTTTACAGATGACTATCAATACACTGGCATCAATAGCAATCAGCAGCTGTCCTTTAATATGTTTATGGATGGTCTGCCGATCGTCAACAGCACAAAGCACCCATTTGGTATGACTTCTCTTGAAGTACAATGGGCGAATGATGACATCTTGAATTACAAGCGTCCAAACTACATTCTTGGCAACAAAGCAAGTCAAAGTGAACAGGTCAAGTTGATGAATGGGACAGAGCTGAAGGACTTGATCATCAAGCAGACGAAATATGATGATCTGGAGAAAATTGAACAGATTTTCCCTGCCTATCAAGCGACGTCAACGGCATCAGATCAAGATGAAGCGATGTTTGTCTGGCTAGAGCCAGTCTGGTGCATGAAATATAATGGCAAAACCGTGATTTTATCGAATGATCTGTTGGCAGAGGGGAGCGAGAATAATGGAGTGGAATAAGACCAAAACGATCTTTATCCTAGCCTTTCTCGTTCTCGATATCTTTCTTGGTTTTCAATACTTTGAAAAACGATCGACCGATCATTTCGCGATTATCGAAAAAACAGATACGCTGGAAGAAATGAAGGAAGATGGGATCAAATATGGCAATCTATCAGATGAAGCGAAGATTGGCTACCGTATTACAGCTGAAAAGAAACAATATACAAAAAAGGATGTCGACGGATTAGCTGATCAAAAGGCGAAAAGCACATTCCCACCAAAAACAGACAAGGATAATCCTGTCACTTTGCTTGAAATGACCTTCAATAAACCAGTCGCACTGCCGAAAAAGGATACGAAAACAGCAGCGACAAACCTTGTGAACCAGCGTTTGCTGGATGGGAAGAATTATAAGCTGTGGAGTATGGATGAAGAGACTGGTAAAATCGTCTTTTTCCAAACGTACAAAGGGAAGTACATCTTCCAAGAAGGCTTGGATGACACTGAAACCATCGGGAAAATCACATTAAATTTGAACGATCAAAACGAGGTCGTATCGTATCAGCAGTCGATGGTGACGTCGATTAATGAAGTGAGAAAAGAAACCCTTGTCCCAGCGCTTGAAACCGTCAAGGACTTATATACGCAAAATATGCTGAGCCCATACACGACTGTGAAAAAGGTTGAGCTTGGCTACTATACGCAATACCCAGGTGCAAGCACTCAAGTCATGGTTCCTGTATGGCGGGTGGAGCTTGCAGGCGTAGTAGCTGGTTCAAAGAAAAAGACTGAGGAAGAATTTTTGATCAATGCCATCGATGGCTCAACACTTGATCATATAGAGAAAGATGACAAATCTTCAATGGAGTGAGAGAACATGAGCTTGCAGTTCAGTGTACTAGCGAGCGGAAGTACGGGGAACGCTTTTTATTTAGAAACAGACGAGTATGCCTTTTTGGTGGATGCTGGCCTAAGTGGCAAACAGATGGTCGAGCTGTTTGGTCAAATCGACCGCAAGCCTGAAGACTTGGACGGAATTTTTGTGACACACGAGCACTCAGATCATATTAAGGGGCTCGGTGTCATGGCAAGAAAGTACAATCTTCCTGTCTATGCAAATGCGAAAACGTGGAAGGCGATGGAGTCGCATATTGGGAAGGTTGATACTGAACAGAAATTCCACTTTGATATGGAGACAGTTCAATCCTTTGGCGGTCTTGATGTCGAGTCCTTTGGCGTGTCACATGATGCGGCAGAGCCTATGTTTTACGTGTTCCATTATGGAGGGCGAAAGCTAGCCCTCCTGACGGATACAGGCTATGTGAGTGATCGCATGAAAGGGATTATCAAATCAGCAAATATGTTTGTATTTGAGAGCAATCATGATGTCGGCATGCTCCAAATGGGCCGATACCCATGGAGTATTAAGCGCAGAATCCTGAGCGACGTTGGACATGTATCGAATGAAGATGCCGCTCTTGCCATGACAGATGTGATTGGTGATGCCACCTCACGCATTTATTTGGCTCACCTGAGTCAAGACAACAACATGAAGGATTTAGCCCGTATGGCGGTTCAACAGACACTTGAAATGAAGGGTTTTGTTGTGGGGGACGGATTTGATTTATATGATACGGACCCGAGAAAAGCAACCCCGCTTTGTGCCGTATGATTTTTACAATTATATGATTAAGATAGGAGCTTCTTACCAACACTATATACATATCTATTCACTGAAAGGAAGGAAACATAGTGGATTATCGCGATGTAGAGTGGAAGCCGAGACGAAGCAGAAAAGGATATTTCTTATCTGGTTTGATCGGTGTATTGGTAGGAGCTTTTTTAATGGGATTCTTTTTTCCCTATGTGTCTGGACAGAGCGGCAGTCCCTTTGGATGGCAGCAAGCTAAAGACCAGCAAGCATCAGAGGGTCCTTTAAAGACCGTCAATGTGAACGTAAATGATGCTGTCACAAAAGTGGTGTCTAGCATGTCTGATACGGTTGTCGGCGTTATTAATATCCAAAAGTCGAGCTTTTGGGAGGAAGGCGGAGAAGCAGGCAGCGGTTCAGGTGTGATTTATAAGAAAAAGGGTGACACCTATTATATCGTGACCAACCATCATGTCATTAAGGGTGCAAATCAGCTTGAAGTGAGCCTTCAGGATGGGACAAGAATTAGAGCAAATCTTGTAGGAAGCGATCAGCTCATGGATTTAGCTGTACTCACTGTCAAAAGTGATAAGATCAAGAAAACCGCAGCCTTCGGCAATTCAGATCATGTGAAGCCTGGGGAGCCAGTCATAGCCATTGGAAACCCATTAGGGCTAGAATTTGCAGGCTCTGTCACACAAGGTGTCATTTCAGGAACGGAGCGTGCCATTCCTGTTGACTCAAATGGTGACGGACAGACGGATTGGAATGCGGAGGTCCTGCAAACGGATGCTGCCATCAATCCTGGGAACAGCGGTGGTGCCCTGATCAATATGGACGGAAAAGTGATCGGTATCAATTCGATGAAGATTGCTGAATCAGAGGTGGAAGGAATTGGACTCTCCATTCCAGCCAATCTGGTCATCCCTGTCATAGAAGATTTAGAGCGCTATGGGGAGGTCAAACGTCCGTACCTTGGGGTTGGCATGAAATCACTAGCAGATATTGCGAGCTATCATTGGCAGGAAACATTGAAACTCCCAGCAAAGGTAACAACAGGGGTCGTCGTGATGAGTGTGGAACCTCTGTCTCCAGCAGGAAAAGCGGGACTAAAAGAGCTGGATGTCTTGACGTCCTTTAGTGGCAAGGATGTACAAAATATCGTGGATCTGCGTAAATATTTATACCAAAAGAAAGTCGGAGATAAGGTAAAGGTGCAATTTTACCGAAACGGAAAGAAAAAATCGGTAGAGATCAAACTCTCTAGAACCGACCGATTTGGCGGATAACCAGTTCCAACAAGGGACTGGTTTTTTTTGCATGCTCATCATATGATGAACGGAAAGGGGGAGGTACGATTGGTTACACTACAACCGATGTCACAAACAGATTACGACTCATTGATAGAGGCGACGATTAAGCGGTACGCAGAAGAAAAGGTACTAGCAGGAACATGGGCCAAGGAAGAAGCGCTTGAAAACGCAGAAGATCAATTTGACCGGCTGCTTTCAGAAGGCATTCATACAGAGCATCATGAGCTGTGGAAATTCTTAAACGGGGACGAGGCCATTGGCTGGGTCTGGCTTTGTTATGATCCGAATCACCCTCAAAAGGAAGGATTTATTTACAACTTCATCTTGTTTGAAGCTTACCGAGGAAAAGGCTTTGGGAAACAAGCCATTGCTGCATTAGAGGAGCAAGCAAAGTTATTAGGTGTACAAAAACTCTCGCTACATGTCTTTGCTCATAATCAAATCGCCCGTTCGCTGTACGAGAAGACGGGCTTTGCGGAAACCAGCATCTACATGAGCAAACCGATCTAAAAAAGAAGAAGTACCGTTCGGACTGCGTACGGTACTTTGTTATGAAGACATCATGGCATCCTGAGCCGTGACTCGGTATAGATCTACTTTGCATTTCACGAAGGCACGGATGATCGATGGGACTTGGGCTTCTGAACGAATCAACAATGAGGTCTCGTCATCACTGATCACAAGGTCTGTTCCCACACTTTGTAAGTACTGTGTGAGAACAGGCTTCACCTCATCATCAATCCACGCATGCTTAAAGGTTGCACGAATGTTTGAGGACATGATGGTTTTCCTTTCAGGATGATTACGTGGGGTCACTAATTTTCCTTCAGAAATAAACGCAGTTTTGGTACAAATAGTATTTGTGAACCTTGGGCGGTCAGCTGTTAAAAAGACGGTTTTTCCTTCATACTTCAACGTTTCGATGACCCGTTGGATATGCAAGATCGAATCTGAATCAATATCTGTAAAAGGTTCGTCGAGTAAAATAAATTCAGGCCGATGGGCGATTGCCTGCGCCATTCCGAGCCGTTTCTTCATACCAGATGTAAAGACACCGACCTTCTCTTGATGGTAGCGATGTAAACCAACAAATTCTAGCAATTCTTCATAATAGCTTATTTTCTGGCGTGTGCCGTTGATTTTGGATAAATAGACGATATGCTCAATTGCGGTGAGCCCTTCATATAAATCCGTATATTCTGGCAGAACGCCGATGTGATGCCTCACTTTTTTTAACGAAGACATGTTCATCATTGTAAACGTACCAGAGGTTGGGCGGGATATCCCTGTAATGATATTGAAAAAAGTGGTCTTACCAGCACCCTTCGGTCCAATGAGTCCGAAAATGTCTCCTTGATTGACATCAAGATGGATATGATCTATTGCGACTTTTGTCCGGTATTTTTTTGTCAGCCCTTTTGTACGTAGCATTTATACATCCCTCCTTTGAAACAGCAGCGCTGTTCCAATGAGTAAGACAACTGTCAATGCTGTATTCATCAGCACATATGTAAGCGGTTCACTCCAGCGTGCATAATAATAAGGCGTCATGTATTGGAACATATGGATAAATCGATCAGAAGAAAGAACAGAAATGATACTGATGATCGGGAAAAGAAAGGAAAACAACATGCCGACAAACATCGATTTCTGCGGTGTTGGAAAGAGCATGGACAGAAACAAAGCACATGAGATGCCTACACTGATAAAGGTCAATATTTTCAAGGCATCAGAGAACAGAAAACGATGTGAAATGACCATATTCAGCACATATGTCGTCATGATGCAGCTGAGCCAAAACAGCATCTGCCCAAGATATTTCCCGATGACAATGTTTAGACGAGTCGTTTTACTGACGAGAAAACGAATGGTTTTCAAATGAATTTCGCGACTCAAAATATCATGGGATAATAAAAAAATAAGGAAAAAACCAAATAAAGAAATCACCAGTTCATTCCCAATGGAATAAGGGTCCTTCTCCTGCTCCCATTGCGCTTGATAAGCCGCTATAAACGGAAGACTTGATACAAAAGTAGATAAAATGAAAATAATAACAATTGTTAAAATGGATTTTGTGCTTTTGAAGAGCTTCTTAAACTCATTCATACAGATGGTCCACACACGCTGTACCTCCCTTCATCTTTATTATAACGTTAGAACAGAAAGACACCATATCTCGCTCTTTAACATTTGTTTAACTTTAAAAAAGATGACTCTTCCAGCATTATTTGATTTATTTTTAAAAATGTTCAGAAAAATATATTGATTTATCTAAAAACATCATGTATGATAGCTTTAATTCAAAATAATTGAACAGGCAATGACGAGAGAAAGTACAATCATCAATTTTTCCACAGAGAGCTTCGGTAGCTGAAAAGAAGCAAAAATAATGATTGGAAAAATGGTCTCTGAGCCTCGTACTGAACATATCCTTGATATAAGTAGGTCACGACGAGATTTGGTACTCGTTATCAAAACCACAGTATATGAGCCAAGTTGGAGCTTTGTACTTGTAGAGGCTGTTTAGCGCGAGCAAACAGTAAATAAAGGTGGTACCACGAGACAAATACCTCGTCCTTATGATTCATAGTTAAGGAGGGGGTATTTTTTATTTTCCACTTTTTTCATACAACTGTCCAAATGTTCCACGTGAAACAACACAACCATTTTTTCAAATGAAAGGGAGATTGACATGAGTGAACATGCATTGGTTTTACAATCAGATTTCGGAATTGATGATGGAGCGGTTAGCGCAATGTACGGAGTGGCAAATACGGTGAGCAACAGCATCCGTATTTTTGATTTAACACACAACATTCCCCAGTATGACATTTGGGAGGCATCCTATCGCCTGCTGCAAACAGTAACTTATTGGCCAGAAGAAACGGTATTCGTATCCGTCGTTGACCCAGGCGTTGGATCAGAGCGAAAGAGTCTTGTCGTCAAAACAACAAGCTCTCACTATATCATCACCCCAGATAACGGGACATTAACGCACGTCGCGCAGGATATTGGGATTGTGGAAGCACGTTATTTAGATGAAACGATCAACCGATTGCCGAAGTCGGGGAAATCACATACATTCCATGGTAGAGATATTTACGCATATACAGGCGCAAGAATTGCATCAGGCGTGATTTCTTTTGAAGAGGTCGGGCCAAAGGCGAATATTGATGATGTTATTCACCTTCCAGCCGTACAGGCTTATGCGGAAGAAGAAGTGATCACAGGGACAATTGATATTTTAGATGTGAGGTTCGGAAACCTATGGACAAACATTCATCACACGTTATTTGAACAGCTTTCAATAAATTATGGTGATTCAATAGAAGTTACCATTGCCAAAGGCCCAAAAAATGTGTATAAAAATATCATGACCTATGGACGATCTTTTGCCGATTTAAAGGTAGGCGAACCACTCATATATGTCAATTCACTCGATCATTTGGGCGTGGCGATCAATCAAGGGTCATTTGCGAAGGCTTATAACATCGGTACAGGCACAGGATGGCGCCTTTCGATTCGCAAAGCTCCGCGCATTATATACGAATAAGAGGAGGAAACATCATGGCAGGTAAACAACTTTCTACGAAAACTGTCGTTGCCATCGGAATTGGCACAGCCGTCTTTGTCATTTTAGGACGCTTCGTCTCCATTCCAACTGGAATTCCGAATACACAAATTGAAACATCGTACGCTTTCCTTGCGTTAATGGCCGTATTATTTGGTCCAATTGCTGGCGCACTGATTGGTTTTATTGGCCATCTCATTAAAGATGCCACCACATTTGGCCCTTGGTGGAGCTGGATTATCGTTTCGGGTGTTGTTGGTTTATTCATCGGCTTCATTTCAAACCGTTTAAAAGTAGAAGAGGGAGACTTCGGCTGGAAAAAAATCACGTTCTTCAACGCCGTACAAGCAGGCGCACAGGCATTAGGCTGGTTTGTCATTGCCCCTGTACTCGACATTGTGATCTATGCAGAACCTGCGAACAAGGTGTTTGTTCAAGGCATCATAGCAGGGATTTCTAACATTATCACAGTCGGAGTACTTGGAACAATCATCATTGGAGCTTATGCGAAAACGAGAAGCAAAAGCGGCAGCCTATCGAAAGAAACATCATGAAGCAAGGTGGAACACGTAAATGAAGAAACCGATGATTCAATTTGAACATTTCGGATTCAAGTATCGCAGTCAGTCAGAGCCGACATTGAAAGATATCAACCTGACCATCTATGAAGGTGAAAAAGTCCTCATCGCAGGCCCGTCTGGATCGGGAAAAAGCACACTAGCCCATTGTATCAATAGGCTAGTTCCTTCATCTTATAAAGGCTCTATCAAAGGAAGTCTTCACATCGGCGGGAAACATGCAGAGAAAGAGAACATTTTCTCCCTCTCACAGCTCGTCGGAACAGTTTTGCAGGATCCTGATGGACAATTTATTGGGCTGACCGTTGGAGAAGACATCGCGTTTACACTTGAAAATGATCAGGTCACGCGAGAAGAGATGAAAATCCGTGTAGAAGCAGCGGCAAGATTAACAGAGGTAGACGGCAAGCTAGCATCATCTGTGCATGAGCTGTCAGGCGGTCAAAAACAGCGCGTCGCCATTGCAGGCGTCCTTGTCAACGATGTCGACATTTTGCTGTTTGATGAACCACTTGCAAGCCTTGATCCTGCAACAGGAAAAGAAGTCATTGATCTCATTGATCGACTGCAAAAAGAAACGAAAAAAACCGTCGTGATGGTCGAGCACCGATTAGAGGATGTTCTCTATCGACATGTCGATCGCATCATCGTCGTTAATGACGGAACGATCGTAGCGGATATGACACCGGACGAATTGCTCGCTTCAAATGTATTGGAGGAGGCGTATTTACGTGAGCCATTATATGTGAAGGCCATGAAATATGCAGGCATTCCGGTTGCGCCCCAAGATCAGTTAGCGAATTTACAGCACCTGACCTTAGATGACCAGGCAAAAGATAAAATTGAGAAGTGGATGGAAGCGTCTGAGGAGAAAGTCGAGCAGGATACAGCGCAGGATTTGCTAGAGGTGTGTGAGCTCAGCTTTGACTATCCGACAAGACCAAACACGCTCAACAATCTCTCTTTTACCGTCAAAAAAGGAGAAATGATCAGCATCGCAGGAGCCAACGGTGCAGGCAAGACGACATTGTCCAAGCTGCTCTGTGCATTTGAAAAGCCAACTAAAGGTACAATCCTTTTAAATGGCGATGACATCACAGGAGATACGATCAAACAGCGCTCCGAACGCATCGGCGTCGTCATGCAAAACCCAAATCAAATGATTTCAAAACAAATGATCTTTGATGAGGTCGCATTGGGTCTTGTATTAAGAGGCGTACAAGAGGAAGAAATAAAAGAACGTGTCGAGCGTGTTCTGAAAGTATGCGGCTTGTATCCATTCCGAAATTGGCCCATCTCAGCTCTCAGCTTTGGACAGAAAAAACGCGTCACCATTGCATCCATTCTTGTGTTAGAGCCGGAAATCATCATCCTAGACGAGCCAACTGCCGGACAGGATTTTAGACATTATACAGAAATGATGACGTTTTTAGAGCAACTAAACAAACAAGGTGTGACCATTTTAATGATCACACATGATATGCATTTGATGCTTGAATACACAACAAGAACCATTGTGATTGCAGATGGAGAAAAAATCGCAGATGATGCACCTGCCAAACTGCTCACAGATCAGTTGCTTGTCCAAAAGGCAAGTTTAAAGGAAACGTCGCTGTATGAGCTAGCGCTAAAAGCAGATTGGCCAAATCCGAATGAACTCGTGGATCGCTTCATTGAGGTTGACAGAAAGGAACGAATGACATGGCTGTAGATATGCTGTCCTATATCGATCGCCCCTCGCCAATTCATCGGCTGACAGGTGCAACCAAACTCATTTGCTTTATCCTCTGGTCATCCGCAGCGATGCTCACGTATGATACGGGCGTTTTAGTCTTTATGCTAGTCGCCAGTATCATATTTTTCCATCTGTCGAACGTACGATTTCGTGATATATCCTTCGTGATGATTGTGTTGGTAATTTTTCTTGTGATCAACAACATCGCCATTTACATCTTTGCACCGCAGCAAGGTGTCGCCATCTACGGAGCAAAACACGAGCTTTTTCATATCGCAGGCCGGTACAATGTCACACTTGAACAGCTTTTCTATCAATTGAACATTACAATCAAATATGTGACCGTCATGCCAGCAGCGCTCTTATTTATCGTCACAACAAATCCAAGTGAATTCGCCTCATCGCTCAGCCGAATCGGCGTCAGCTACCGGATTTCCTATGCTGTAGCGATTGCCCTGCGCTATATTCCAGATATCCAACGGGATTTCCGGACGATTGCAATTTCTCAGCAAGCAAGAGGAATCGATTTATCAAAGAACGAAAAACTGGGGAAACGAATCAAAAATGCGTTATCGATTGTGATGCCTCTCATTTTCTCTAGCTTAGAGCGGATTGAAACGATCAGCAATGCAATGGAGCTGCGTGGATTTGGAAAGCATAAAAAGCGCACATGGTTCACCGCCAACGACTTTCAAAAAGCAGATTATGTGGCGTTAGTGTTTGTTGGTGTGGTGCTGATCGTGACACTTGTAATTACATTTATTAGAGGAACGAGATTTTATAATCCGTTTGTATAGAAAGAAGCCTTCACAGGAAGTGGAGGCTTCTTGTGTTGTTTGTGGATAAAAGGTTTGGGAAATGGCAAAAGACTATTAACATGTGAATAAATCGGTTATATTGAACAATGAGCGAAATACTTGTGAATAACCATAGAACATATTGGAGGAATAAGATACTTATGAACAAAACATTTTATGCTTGTGTAGAACACATTGAAACCGTACTAGATATGTATATAGATGATCATGAACTGCCACCAGAATTCAGAAAAATCGAACATACACACAGTTTATCCACAACCTGTGAATTGTGCGATGAACCTGCAATATATATAGTAGGGAACGCGTGATCGGACACAATATACACAAATTTTATCCACAATTGTTGATAACTTATATGAATAACTTGTTCTTAAGGTGGGGATGACCTGTGAATATATCAATTATCACAGTAGGAAAATTAAAAGAGAAATATTTAAAGCAAGGCATAGCCGAATACACAAAACGATTACAGGCCTATGCGAAAATTGAGATCATTGAGCTAGCGGACGAAAAAGCGCCCGAACATCTCAGCCATCAAGACATGAAAATCATCAAAGACAAAGAAGGCGAACGAATCCTAAGCAAAATCAATCCAGACGCCCACGTCATCACCCTCGCCATCGAAGGAAAAATGAAAAGTTCCGAAGAATTAGCCGAAACAATAGATAATCTGGCAACTTACGGAAAAAGTAAGGTATGTTTTGTCATAGGCGGATCGCTTGGATTAAGTGACGCTGTGATGCAGCGCACGAATGAGAAGCTGTCATTTTCGAAAATGACGTTCCCGCATCAGTTGATGAGGTTGGTGCTGATGGAGCAGATTTATCGGGCGTTTCGGATTGTTCGCGGGGAGCCTTATCATAAGTAAATGCAATTATTATGTACAGTTATAGCTAGTGTTTTATAGATATGACTGTTTTTTATGTAAGAATAAAATTGAGTTGAATATGTTATTACTAGTTGTGAACTAATAAATTTTAAAAAAACTATGCTTATAAAAAAATGAATTGGAATTGGTTAATAACGACTTTGACAATTCACGATAAAAAAAATAATTCTCCTAACAAATGTATATAATGTTTGGAAATATAATGAATTTACACAATCTAATGAAGCAAAAATAAAATTATATTTCGATGATGAATATATTGAATGTGCTTTAAGAAAAGGTAAAAATGGTCATGTAGCAGTAAGATTTGATACTATCGAAAGTTTAAAAATAGAAATTATGTATTATTTTGCTAATTATAAAAATCCTAGTACACATCTAGTCCCAGGATTGGCTGGGATTTTATCTAATAAGACCTATATTCGCAGATACGCTAGAACTAAATCAATAACAGTTGGTGATGCAAACCTAGTGTTAAGAAATATAGTAGTTTCTTTAGGGTTAAATAAAAAAAGAAGACGAATTTAATGAATTGGTAGATAAGATAAAGTTTATATTCCCTAATATTCAAATTTAAGAGTGAATTATAATGAGGATACAGATGAGTATTTAAGTGTAAGGTGGATTTCTCCATCAAACGAGCCGAACATCCTTTGATTTATTAGACCTTAATCAGATGAAGTGAAGTCATCGTGTGTAAGGTAGAGGGAGTGTAACATCAAACAGATTACCATTGACAGCTTTCTTCTTGAGGCGTAAAATATGAAATTATTCAGAAATAGCAACATTTTAAGTAAATAACGAAGGCTATGATTGCTGTGGGTCACACTATGGCAGGAGCAGCTTCTGGAGAGACCACATGTATGTGCGGCGCCGAAGGGTTCACAATCTCAGGCAGAAGGACAGAAGAGTACGAAATATTGTATTTTTGATGCATTGATGATGTCATGTATTGCTTTTCTCTATTTGACTATTCTTTTATGACTATGAGATTGGAGCGCATCCAATCTCTTTTTTTATGTATTTTTTAAGAGTTCGCTATTGCAATATAAGATCGTGTTGTAGGAGGGCATTGAAATTGGCACAACAAGAGTTAAAACGAGATTTATCAAACCGTCATGTTCAATTGATTGCGATTGGCGGAACCATCGGAACAGGGCTGTTTTTAGGCTCTGGAAAGGCCATTCAATTGGCGGGTCCGTCGATCATTTTTGCCTACTTAATTGTCGGAATGGCTATCTTTTTTGTCATGAGGGCACTTGGAGAATTGCTCTTATCTAAGTCGGGCTATCAATCGTTAACCGATATTGCACAAGACTATCTTGGTTCTTGGGCTTCATTTGTGACAGGATGGACGTATTGGTTTTGCTGGATTATGACAGTCATGGCTGATGTCATTGCGGTCGGGGTGTATGTGCAGTATTGGTTTGACATTCCGCAATGGATTCCTGCACTCATTTGTTTGTTGATTTTACTAGGATTTAATTTATTAACGGTGAAGCTTTTTGGAGAAATGGAGTTTTGGTTTGCACTTATTAAAGTCATCACAATTCTATTGTTAATTGGAGTCGGGATTGTCCTATTAATCATTGGGTTTCAAACAGATGCCGGATCTGTGACGGTCACGAATCTTTGGTCACATGGCGGGTTATTTCCAAATGGTATAACAGGCTTCTTGTTGTCATTCCAGATGGTGATTTTTGCTTATGTAGGAGTGGAACTTGTCGGCGTTTCCGCAGCAGAAACAGCGAATCCACAAAAAAATATTCCGTCTGCGATTCATAAAATTCCATTAAGAATTCTTTTTTTCTATGTGGGTGCCATCTTTGTTTTATTATGTATCAACCCATGGACCGAGCTCAGTGCATCAGAAAGTCCCTTTGTGAAAACCTTTGGACTTATTGGTATACTAGTAGCAGCGGGGCTCATTAATTTTGTCGTTCTGACGTCTGCAGCTTCAGCTTGTAATAGCGGTATGTTCTCAACGAGCCGTATTTTGTATAATCTCAGTCATCAAAAGCAGGGGCCAACTTCCTTTGGCCGACTGAATAAGCACGCTGTCCCAAGCAATGCGCTGTTTGTTTCAACAATCGTGGTGTCTGTCGGGGCTCTTTTGAGCAAGATGATGCCAGAACAAGCCTTTGGCATTGTGACGACGATTAGTGCCATTTGTTTCATTTGGGTCTGGAGTATTATTTTAATTTGTCACTTAAAATATAAAAAAGCACGTCCTGATCTGCATGCGGCATCTACTTTTAAAGCGCCATTCACACCTTTTGTGAATATCGGTGTCCTTGTGCTCTTTGCTGCCATTCTCGTGATCATGCTCTTCGCTGACGCAACACGCCCAGCGCTGTTATTGACACCAGTATGGTTCGGTTTCCTATTTTTGATTTATGCACGAAAGAAACGAAGTGCATGATAATGGGCGAAACAGCAAAGTCTTTTCGGGATGTGCTTTTTATCAATTAACGATTTCGAATCTTCAACATATACTTTGCATTGAGAAGAGTTGAGAGCGATTGACTCCGAGGGAATACACAATCAAAATAAACATGGCACCGGTCAATAGAAAATTCATCATTTGAAAGGTGTAAAACAGCCCTTCCAGCATCACATGCTTTTCGCCTTCTTTTCTGATATAGTCCTTGTCTGATGGATTTGGTAGATTGCGATTAGAATAGACAAGCTTTAGCACAGATATCGCTACATAAGAGTTAATTATATTGATCATCAATAAAGTTACATTGACAAGGATGAGCTATAGTTGTTGCTTGGTCACGATAGCAACACCAATTGCCTCGTTTTTAGTTCATCCTCCTCGAATAGAAAAATAGTGAAAGCTTAACAGCCAGCAGGGACGGCATTAATACGTCTCGTTCCATTAAGCTGATCGTCTGGCGAGAAACCTTTACACGCTTTGCAAGCTCAGTTTGGTTCAAACCATCACGTGGGGCAGCTCTTTTAGCCGATTTTTCATCATGTCACCTCAAATATTATCCCAATATTTACTTGATTGTAAAATATTATATTCATTTTGATATTTGTCAAAATGATAAAAATAATTGTTATAAAGATCACCTTTATTCAAAAGGTCAACAATGATACGCTAAAGGAAAGAGAAAAAGAAAACAGGTGATGCCCATGCTCATTGATCAATTAAAAAATGACTTACATCAATCACAACCGTTGTTTATTGGAGAAGAGACAGCGTTCAAAGCCGCAGTCCTTGTCCCTTTGGTGCAAGTCAACGGGGAATGGCATGTTTTATTTGAGGTACGATCGCTGACGATGAAAAAACAGCCTGGTGATATTAGCTTTCCTGGAGGCAAACTCGACGGGGGCGAAACAGCGCAAGAAGCGGCATTGCGAGAAACTCATGAAGAACTGGGCATTCCGCCCGAATCAGTCGAAACCGTTGGACAGCTCAGCCCTTACATTGCCTCTCCATCCTTCGTGGTGTATCCATATGTCGGTATCATTGATGAACAGAAGGTCAAACACTCCTTTAATCAAGAGGAAGTGGAGGAGACCTTTATCGTGTCTCTATCTTGGCTCTGCCAATACGAGCCGTACTTACATCATGTATCTGTTCAGCCAACACCAGCTGAGGACTTTCCTTATGAAAAAATCATGAATGGTGAGAAATACCGCTGGGGGAGTCGTTCGATTGAGGAATGGTTTTTTGATTATGAAAACTATACCATTTGGGGATTAACAGCCCGCATATTAAAGCATTTTGTGTCCGTTGTAAAAAGAAATGCCTAAAGAATCGCTCTCTAGGAATTTGGGTTTATATAGACGCTCTTTCGCTGTTTGTTTTTCTTTCCAAATTGGAATAGGGGATCTAGCTTGGCTCAATCCGTAGGAAGGCATGTTCACACGTAGACTGATTCATACGAGCCTGCTTGAATTTGATAGGTTTCATGACAAATTCCTACTGCGTCATTTTTCCGTGCTCTCTGATTAAATGCTTTCCAAGCCGCCAAATGTTTCTCCATCTTGGCATAGGCAAGGAGGTCCTCTATTGACTGCAAATATTGAATCATGGTTGTGGTGCGTAAACCAAGTCCCGAAGAAACCAATCTCTTCTGATGCGTATACAGTTCTTTGATCATGCTAGGAATTATTGCCATGAATACAGGCAGCCATTGATGGATGGCCCAGCGTTAATTGATTCGTTATCAGTTGTGTATCTGCCAGCAAGTATGTGTTTTTTCATCTGTTCACAAGTTTCCACTGCACCAATCAATTCCTGCTTGGGTCACTTTCTTTCCATAATCTAAACCAGCCAGTACTTCATATCAGCTTCATCTGGATACAGTTCATTAATGTTTTTTTTAATCGAAACGTATGTCTCATAACGGAACGAAGCCCCCCTCCCATAATCCTGTAAAAGCGCCAGTTTTTTCTCAAAAGAAAGATATTGTCCAAAGAATAACTTTAATAAAACTTCATTTCGTTCTACTGGTAACTGATCAGCGGCTGCGCCACATCGTATAATAAGAAGAAGAGCACTTAAACACAAATCTAAATTGAGGGGTCTATTTCACCTTAATAGACCATTTAAATTTTGCAGTAGAACACTTCAAAAAGAATATTAATATCACAAATCTCGTGTACTGGGAAATCAAAAATTACTAAGAAGAATTTGAAGTAGGTAATTATGCACTAGGTGAAAAACCTGATTCGAAAGATGGTATAAAGTATGCCAAGATGATCGGGAGTATAAGTCAATCTTGCGATAATTAAATGTGAAAATGGACCTTATTACAGCCGGTTCATTTCCCATGTGAAATTCTTTGTGGGAAGATTTTATGCAAATAAATTATTATCAGATCAAGAAAATGAGCTGCTGGAACAAATTGCTCACTTGTATCCTCAGCAATGGATGTTGCCAACAGGTGCATAGTATCGTCATCATATATTGTGGTACATATCCACCGCCTCCTTTCTTTCAACAAGTAAAGTAAATGTATAACCACTCGCCTCATCATGAGGCAAGTGGTTCTTTGTATAGTACCGTTTTATATTATGTCCCTATAGGCCGTTCTGCTGTACCAGGATTCGAGTCATTTAACGGATTGAAAAACCCTGTTTGTCCAAAGACAACGATGGCTAAAGCGAAAATCAGTAAACTCATTTTTTTCATCAGAATTCCTCCAGTCAATTTTATGATGTTCCGTGTGATAGGCTTCCTTTAAAAAGAGATATGCTTGATCTATTGATCCCAACTCTTCAAAGTGTCTCGCAGCTAATGCACTCAATTCACGTCCACCTTCAGCATCCTTTAATTCTTTCAGAATACGGATTTCATCGAAACAGGTTTGAGCTTTTTTGGTCATGTCTTCAGTGAAATATAGATGATAGAGCAAATTCATTTTTGCTGTATAGATGGGGCTTTTCTTCGTTTCATGTTTTTGTTTAAGCAATTCGAAATAATAGAGAGCTTGTGTTCTGTCATCAATAGAGAGCAGCTCTTTTATTAACATAAACATGGAGTGATGGAAATAACACGATGAAAGGTAGTCATCATCACTAAGAGCCTTTTCTAGTGCATCGATACATTTTTTTGATTCTCCAGCTTCGGCATACAGAATGCTGATATTATGATAAAGCTGTGATGTTAGAAAATAATCATTTAGACCTTTTGCGATATATAACGCTTTTTTGTAGTAGTTCTCTGCTCTTTTGTAGTCACCAATATCCATAAAATTGGTGGCGGCAATCACAAAGGCTGCAACCAGTCTCCTTTCATACCCTTCATGACTTTTGAAAATATCAATGGCATTCTGAATATAGTGAAGTGAAATCAGGCTTTGATGAAGCAGCATATATAAGTTTGCAATCTTTGTATGAAATTCAGCTACTTCTATTTCATCAGGAATGTTTTGTAGTTTTTTCTCTGCAATCTTAAATAGTCCAATCGCTGAAGCATAGTCTCTCTTATGTGATGCGTAAAGGGCTTTGTACAGGTAAAAATAGTACTCAATTAAGTCATTTGTTTTAGAGGGGCAATCTAGCTCTGTCTTTTCATTCAGATTGTGACCTCTTCTTTCATATAACATGAGTTTATACTTGCCCTCTAGCAATGAATAATAAGTCAAGACCTCCTGATTCTCTTCCATTTTTTTAAGTAATTCCTTTAATTCTGTATACATTGCGTTTGCACTGTGTACATCATGCTTACGAATCGCAATTCGCCAATCATTTAAACGGTTCCCCACCTGTTCAGCTGAAATGGTAGTCATGAAAATTTCACCTCTTTAAGATCCTTTCACCTGTTTCAACAAAAACGATATCACAATTTTTGGTAAAATATAATTGTTTTGGAGAGGTGATTGACAAGAGGTAATAAAAGGGACCTTAGGTCATGTGATGTACGATATTGTACTGATGAATAATCGTTTGTACAAATGAATAAAATCGTTTTTTAAAATGCTAAAAAAGTGATAAACAGATCAATTTTGTCATTATTTTTGAAAATATCACCCAAATATTTATAATAAAGCAATTTTAGGTATTTTTGAGGAAGAATGAAAGATCGATCTAGTAAAGAAAATCAGTTATAATGTTGCTAGAACGTATTGGGAAAGAAATAGATAGAAGCAGACAAAGATAGATATAAATACCAATTACAAAGAATCACGTATGTTAGAAAGGATTTCGGAATGAAGAAAAGATCTCAAACCTTGAATTGGACAAACACACTAGTTATTATGACGTTCTTACTCGTTTTAGTGACTCTTTACATGTCAAAGACATCCTTTTATAGCAAAGAAATTGAACTGTTGACGGAGTCATGTCAACAAGCAGACGGAAAAATTATTTTAGAAACAAATGATTTTTCCATGGATTACTTATTTACATGTAAGGAAAAGTAAAAACAGCCAGCTTCTGAAGTGCACCCCAAATGTTAGAACTTTTCTTTATTACTAAATTAAGAGCACCTTTTGGCTCATCTGCAAAAAGAATGCTTGGTTCATTCATCAGAGCTCGACAGATAGAGGCTCTTTGGGCTGTCCGCCTGATACCTCTAATAAATATCTATCTGCTAATTGACCAAGATCAAGCTTTTCCACTTAAATATTTAGCTCGTTCATTTATTTTTTTCTCGGTCTTTTTTCGCTAAGTAAGCTTCAGCAATAATGTTGTCAAATAGATTGAGATTCTTTAGTAATTGGCTGTGCTAGTGGGTGTAACCTCTTTTGACTAACAAAAATGAACTTCACTCTCCTTTTAGACCGACCGTATGCAGGATTGGTATTAAAGGGACCAATCACTGATTATTGTTATCCAGCTCTCCAGTTAATCGTTTGAGAAGGGAGGAGAAGCTTCCCTTTTTTGCATGTAACGAGGTCTCAAGGATATCTATAAATGCTAGAGCTCGTTGCATACTTTCTTCGGCGATCGTTGGAAAAGGCTCCCATCAAATATGACCTGTGCAGAAGCAAGGAGAAATTCAACCGTCTCTTGCGGATACTGCGTCTGAAAAGTTCATTCTTCTACACCTTGCTGAATGACATCTGCCAAAACGGGTGATAGTTCTTTAATGGCTTTGATCAAGTTTTTTGATGCATTTCTGCATTAGAAGGTTGATGAAATTGTTCTATCATGCCCTGTTTATTACTGCCTTGCTTAGGAGATTGGGCCATATGATATGAAATAGCTTATCGACTACTGGCAGGTTTGGATCAGCCTCAATGCGCTTTGCCACAATGATATCTACTTTTATGATCCTATCACTAATGGCATCCATCACTTCTTCTTTGGATGAAAAGTAATTAGAATGTGCCTTTTGCAATGCCCACGGCTTTTAAAATGTCACATTTTTGCGCTCCTCAGGATGTTTAACGGTTCTCATAAAGCCATCCTTTCTTTTATAAGACTGTCGGTTGGTCCTTTAATTTTATTAAACACTTTTCAACGACTGTTTTTTGCGAGCTTTGCATTTATTGTGCAATGACACTATGATACATTGAATTAAAACATCTTCAGGAGAGATGCTGTATGCAATTTTTAACCAGTAAATTGGCTCAAGAAATGGTTGAACGAACGATGCATATTTTACATCAAAACATCAATGTTATGAATGCGGATGGTGTGATTATTGGTTCTGGTGAACGAAAAAGGATTGGACAAAAACATGACGGAGCACGACTTGTGCTGTTAAGCGGGAACAGTGTCGAAATTGACCAGGAGAAATCTCTCCACCTAAAAGGAGTGAGGCCCGGAATCAATTTGCCTATTTGCTTTCACGAACAAGTAGTTGGTGTGATTGGGATTACTGGTGAGCCAGAGGACATTCGGCATCATGCCGAGCTAGTGAAAATGGCAGCTGAACTTGTATTAGAGCAATCTTTTCTGCTTGAACGAGTTCAGTGGCGGCAACGTATAGAAAGTGAAATTGTCAATCAGCTTATATCTCAATCCGACGTTGGTGATCATCAGCTAAAAAACCGAGCTGCATGGCTGGGAATGGATTTAGATAAGCGTCGAATGGCGGTCGTTTTTCAGCCAGTTCCCTCCTCTGAGGACACCGTGCACAAAATGATGCATGCGATACAATACGATAAGAATCCAACTGATTTACTAGGAATGACCTTCCTTCATGAATTGATTCTTTTAAGACAGCCGATCCGTGAACATAGTCTGAAGCATGTGATTGAGCAGCTACAGCGAACGATGACGAGAGCAGTAGGTGGACAAGTACTTGTGGGTGCAGGAAATGTTGCTGACGATATGAATCAATTGCCATTGTCTTTTCAGCAGGCGAGGGATGCCCTGCGGTTGGGGAAGGTTCTTGATCCAGGGGAAAGCATGTATTTCTTTGATTCTTATCAGCTTGAAAGCTTGTTCATGAGAGCAGGAGTCACCGAAGAAGAAAATTGGTGGAGTGATTTTTACAAGCCGCTTATACAAGAGACGGAGCTCGTCCTTACGTTAAAGGTTTATATTGAAGAGGGCGGTGATTCGCAAAGGATTGTTGATCGTTTATTTATTCACCGGAATACACTGCGATATCGTTTAGATAAAATCAAAGCAATGACCGGAAAAGATCCGCGTCATGTGAAACAGTTGATGGAGCTCTATATGGCACAATTGATGATTCAACTCCCCTGATTGTGCATTTGCACAACTGGATAAAGTGATAAATAAAAAAAGATTATCTAGATTCACAACTCGATCTTATTCAGTAAACGCTTACAATAAAGAAAAGACAAACTGGGGGGATCGGGAATGAATGGAGAAGTGACGGTAAGTACACTTGGAGCCATTATTGCGCTTGTGATTGCTATTGTTCTCATTCTAAAAAAAGTATCACCTGCTTATGGCATGTTGGCAGGTGCATTCGTTGGTGGTTTGGTTGGTGGTGTAGATATTGCTCAGACCGTCAATGTCATGATGGATGGAGCTAAGGACATGATTCCAGCGGTCCTTAGAATTATGTCCGCCGGAGTTCTTGCGGGCGTCCTAATTGAGTCGGGTGCAGCTTTATCTATTGCTGAGTCCATTGTGAAAAAGCTGGGAGAGGCAAGGGCGCTATTAGCACTCGCGCTTGCGACGATGATTTTAACAACGGTGGGTGTTTTTGTAGATGTAGCCGTTATCACGGTAGCACCCATTGCCCTGGCAATTGCTAAACGGGCAAAGCTTTCGAAAACGGGAATTTTACTTGCGATGATTGGGGGTGGAAAGGCGGGAAATATCATGTCGCCGAACCCGAATGCAATTGCCGCCTCTGATGCTTTTGGTGTACCCCTTACTTCAATGATGGCGGCAGGTGTTATTCCGGCTGTGTTTGGTTTAGCTGTTACGTATGTGTTAGCCAAAAAGCTCGCAAATAAAGGGACACCCATTTTTGAAGAGGAAGTCAATCAAAGCAAGGTTCAAGTGCCTACCTTTTTTTCATCGCTGATTGGTCCACTTGTTACCATTCTCTTGTTGGCCCTAAGGCCGCTGTTTCAAATCAATATAGATCCAATGGTTGCCTTGCCGATTGGAGGCATTGTAGGCGCTATTTTTATGAAAAAAGGAAAGTATATCAATGATTATGCGATGTCAGGGCTTCATAAAATGTCAGGTGTAGCGATTATGTTATTAGGGACAGGCACATTAGCAGGAATCGTATCCAATTCTTCCTTGAAAGAGGTTTTTATTCAAGCACTTGACGCATCAGGATTGCCTCCTTATTTGCTCGCACCAACGTCGGGAATCTTTATGTCAGCAGCAACTGCTTCGACAACAGCAGGAACGGCAGTCGCCAGTGGTGTATTTAGCGGAACATTGCTTGGGCTTGGCGTATCTGCTCTTTCAGGCGCAGCCATGATTCATGCTGGCGCAACTGTGCTCGACCATATGCCGCATGGGAGCTTTTTCCATGCAACAGCAGGAAGTGTTCAAATGGACATGAAAGAACGGTTGAAATTAATGCCCTTTGAATCGTTAATTGGTTTGACTTTAACCGTTGTATCGACCATTATCTTTGGCATTTTCCAACTGTTCGGCTGAAGACATGATGAGAAACGGAGGGTTTTTGGATGAAAATTGTGATTGCACCAGATTCATTTAAAGAAAGTTTATCTGCTTATGAGACGGCATGTGCCATTGAGCGAGGGTTTCGTTCTATTTTGCCAAACGCAGAGTATATTAAACTTCCAATGGCAGATGGGGGAGAGGGTACGGTTCAATCACTGGTTGATGCGACAGGTGGACACATTGTCAATCAAGTGGTAACAGGACCTCTTGGTGAGCCGGTGGATGCCTTTTTTGGCATGCTGGGGGATGGTCAGACCGCTGTCATAGAGATGGCCGCAGCATCAGGATTACACCTTGTCCTGCCAGAAAAAAGGAATCCTTTATTCACAACGTCTAGAGGAACGGGAGAATTAATGCTGGCCGCACTGGATAAAGGAGCGAATCATTTAATCATTGGGCTTGGCGGAAGTGCAACGAATGATGGCGGCGTTGGGATGATGCAAGGCTTAGGTGCAGCTTTTCTCGATAAAGCAGGACAAGACCTCATGCAGGGCGGTGGACCACTGAATCAATTAGCTTTTATTGATCTATCTGGACTCGATCCTAGACTTCAAGCTGTCAGGCTAGAGGTGGCTTGTGATGTGGATAATCCTTTAACGGGTGAGAGAGGGGCATCAGCCGTATTTGGTCCTCAAAAGGGAGCAGATGATGAAATGGTTCAGCTTTTAGACAGAAACCTATCTCATTTTGCACTTGTGGCAGAAAAGCAGCTAAAAGTATCCTTTTGTGATGCAGCAGGTGCAGGAGCAGCAGGAGGACTTGGTGCTAGTTTATTAGGTTTTTTACAGGCTGATCTGCAACAGGGAATAGATATTGTGCTCAAGGCTGTTCATTTTGATGATGTCATGAAGGACGCAGACCTTGTCATAACTGGGGAAGGCCGAATTGATCGGCAGACTATCTATGGGAAAACGCCTATCGGTGTAGCCAAAGCAGCAAAACAGTATGATCTTCCTGTGATTGGCATCGCAGGCTCACTATCAAAAGACAGTGCAATTGTACATGACCATGGAATTGATGCGCTGTTTAGTATTGTTCCAGGTGTCACCTCTCTTTCTGAAGCGATGCAAGATGCGGGTGTTCATGTAGAGAGAACTGCGAGGAATATTGCAGCTGTAATGAAATTTGGAATATAAAAGTAAATGATTTAAAATTTTCCTTTTCTATCTCGTTCATTTCTATAGAAATGTGGTAAAATAAAATTGGGACGAAGGTGAAAGGCAGTCGTTTAGTTGAGGGCGATTATACCATTGATTGTAAAATTCCTAGCTTTGCGAATATGAAGTTAAATTCAGAGTTTGTGAAAAAGATATAATGAATGAAGAGGCTGTCGATAATAGCCTCTTTATTCATTTCAATATTTATAGGTGAAAGAAATAATCATAAAAAGAATTCCATACATATAGACTTGTTGAAAAAGGTTCGTTTCAGAAAAAATCAAGCTTCTTTTCACATAAAAATCCGCTGTTTTCTTAACCCTACCTTAAAAAAGGCAGATGATTCTCTAAATTTTTCCTAATCCTCTTCACAACTTTCGGCCATTGCTGTACCATATGGAAGTGTTCTTCTATTTTTGACGGATCATGGGGTTTATCTGGAAATAGATGATACTTAGAAAAAGAAGGAGAGGTAACGTTGAACGTTTTAGAACTGAATAATGTATCTAGGCATATTCGCGGGAAAAAGATTGTTCAAGACTTGAGTTTTTCTGTCCAAGCGGGCGAAGTCTTTGGCTTCTTAGGACCGAATGGCGCAGGGAAAACAACCACCATTCGTATGATGGTCGGTCTTTCTCCAATTACCTCTGGTGACATTCTGATTAATGGTCATAGTATTCAAACCTCATATCAGCATGCCATTCAAGATGTCGGTGCGATTATTGAAAATCCGGAAATGTATAATCATTTAACTGCAAGGCAAAATCTTGTCCATTTTGCCAGAATGAATGGAAAAGTGGATGAAGGTCGAATTGATGAGCTGCTAGAGCTAGTCAGTTTGCAGCATGTAAAACATAAGCGTGTCCGTACGTTTTCACTAGGAATGAAGCAACGTTTGGGCATTGCACAGGCACTGATACATAAACCGAAACTGCTGATCTTAGATGAGCCGACCAATGGGCTTGATCCAGAGGGAATTCGGATGATACGAAATTACTTGAGAAGGTTGGCAAAGCAAGAAGGGCTGGCTGTCATCGTCTCAAGTCACCTCATGTCAGAAATGGAATTGATGTGTGATCGTTTTGCCATTATCAAAACAGGAAAGCTGATTGCGATTGAGGATCAGCGTGCGGAGACGAAGCAGGCTGATTTGGTCAATTATCGAATGAAGATCGCATCAAATGAGCTTGAAGAAGCGCAGAAGCTCATTGGTGCATTCGAGGAAGGCATCACTGTAAGGAAAGAGGAGCATTACTTATTCTTCTCCATGCCAGAAGAGAAAATGCCGCAATTGATTTGTCATTTGAGCGAGGCTTCTATTCATTTGTACGAAATCAAAATAGAAAAACAGACACTAGAAGATAAGTTTTTAAGCTTAACTGGTAAAAAGGAGGCAGACGTATGATTCGCCTCATTCAAAACGAGTGGATGAAGATCAGTTATCGTGTCGGTACGTGGATTATGGTTGGACTTCTTGTTTTAGGCATGATTGCCACGCTTATCTTTGCAGTTAAAACAAATGACGATGATCAATCGATAAGTGATTGGAAAGCCGAGCTGCAAATGATCAATAAAGAAAAGAAGCAAGAATTGAAAGAGAATGATTTAGGATTTTATAAGAGATCCCTTGAAAAGGATATTGCGATCAATGAGTATCGTATCAAACATGATTTGCCTCCAGCCGATCAATTCGGTAAAAATGCATGGACTTATGTGAAGATAAATGCTGATTTGCTTCAGCTCGTTGGTGTATTTGTGATTATTATTGCAGCCACGATTGTCTCGGCTGAATATAAGCATGGTACAATTAAATTATTATTGATTCGACCACCATCAAGGTTGAAGGTTCTTTTATCTAAATACTTTACCGTTCAACTTTACTCTCTATTCCTTATCGCAGTCCTATTTATCTTATCATTCATCTTAGGTACGATATTCTTTGGACTAAACCATGATTATGTGTATTTGTCTTACCAAAATGGTGAAGTCATTGAACGATCTCAGTTTGCGAATATGGTTTTTTATTATTTGGCACATTGTTCCATGTTCGTTGTACTAGGGACACTTTCTTTTGCAATCTCAACGGTATTTAGAAGTGAGGCCATTTCTATTGCAATTAGTGTGTTAGCTTATATTGTGGGAGCATCCATCACAAGCATTTTGATGTTCTTCTTTGATTGGGCGAAATACTTATTGTTTGCCAACGACCCTGCACAATATTTCGCGGACACACCTACTTTTATCGAAGGCATGTCTCTAGGATTCTCATTAACCGTCCTAGTCATCTATTGGGCTATTTTCTTGGCTATTGCCTTAATTGTCTTCCAAAAGCGAGAAGTGAAAACAGGCAGTTAATCTAATTTTTTAGGAGGTTTACACATGATAAAACGTAAAGGTGAAAAAGTAATGGGGATTATTAGCATTGTCCTCAATGTCATTGGTGTTGGTTTTGGGGCATTGATGCTCTCTATGGATCAATCGTTTTTTGATCAATTCAATGAAGTGTTACAAGAGGAAGGCGAAACATTGCCAATCGAAACACTTCAGGCTTCGGTTCATGCATTTGGTATTCAATTCATGGTGGTTTCTTCCATTGGGGCTGTGTTAACCATTGTTGGTGTGATTATGTTGAAAACAGACCGCCGCGCCGTGCTTTCTGGTATTCTCTTCTTGGTTTCTGCGATCACTCTTTTAATTGGAACTGTTGGTCTTGCCTTCGTTCCGATGATCTTGTTGCTTATCATTGGATTGATGTCACTTATTAAAAAGCCGAAAACTGAAGTGCACACGAGTGAATATCCTTCTTAAATAAAAGAAAAAGACATGCGTCCATATGCGCATGTCTTTCTTTTTTTAAATGATGCCAATTAGCTTGGCGACGATCAGTAAAATGATACTGAATCCCCACATCCAAAAGAAGGAATAGCGGATATGTTTCCCCATATCCACACCTGCAAGGCCTACAGCAAGCCAAACAGCAGGGGCGAGTGGACTGACAAAGGTTCCGATGATATTTCCAATCATCATTGCATATGCCGCTGATGAGCCAGACACGCCAACCTCAGATGTAATCGATTCGACAATTGGCAGAAGTGCATAATAATAGGCGTCTGTACTTGTCAGCATATCAAGTGGTACCCCAAACATCCCCACAATGATGTGTAAAAATGGAAGCAAGAAAGCAGGTAGAATTTGAACGCTGTCAACAGCTATTGCTTTGAGCATTCCCGTTCCTTCGAGAATTCCTAGAAATGAACCTGCGGAGAAGATGACAGCAGCCATCATCAGCGCACTCGGTGCATGAGCCTTGATTCTTTCCATTTGTACATTCACATTCGGATAGTTAATCAACAGCGCAAGAGAAAGTCCAATCATAAACATATAACTGGCTGGAATCACACTCAGCACAAGAAGGACAACAACAGCCAAAAACAGGATGAAATTCACCCAGATGAGGTGATAACGTTTTAAAGAGGCGTCACCTGTTTCACTAATAGATTGAATAGCCCGGTCCCAATCAGCGCCTTCTAGTTGAACGGCGGCAATTTCTTTTGAAGCAATTTTCACCCTAATCCGTTTTTCTTCTCGTTTCCCTAAGATGAACGCCATCCCCAACACGAGAACGACTCCGATGAGCTGAATAGGGATGAGCGGTACCCATAGCTCTGATGGATCCATATTCAAGACACTTGCTGCCCGTCCAGTCGGTCCAGCCCATGGCACCATATTCGTTAATCCGGCACTAGTTCCGATTAATAACAGCAGTAAGTAAGGACTCATATGTAATTTTTTATAAAGTGGAAGCAGTGCAGGCACAGTTAATAAAAAGGTGGTGGCTCCTGCTCCATCTAAATGTGCGAAAACGCCAATTAGAGCTGTCCCCATCGCAACCGTGACAACATTTCCCTTTGTCAATTTGATTAAAGCTTTTATGACAGGTTCAAAGAACCCTGTATCTTGTAAAATACCAAAAAATAAAATGGCGAAGATAAACATGGTCGCCACTGGTAATACTTTGATAATCCCTTCTTCAAAGAAAGTTTGAATATCATTGATACCAAATCCTGCTATGATTGCCCCAACTAAAGGTACCATGACCATGGCGACAATTGGACTTGCTTTCCCCCAAATCAGCAAAACAACAATCGTTAAAATAATCAACAACCCAAAAAACGTTAACATAAGTCCCTCCCCCTACAATAAACCGTTTACACTTGTTTACTCTTTGTATACCAATGCAGTCCCATATCTGCATTGAAAAAAGGTTACCAAAAATACAAGTATTATGCAACCGCTTTCATACCTATGCAATTGTAAAAAAGGATTTCAAAACCAATCATGGTGCGGGATCAAACATGTCAAAAAATTTAGATAAAAAATAACCATTCAATCGTATATCTACAATTGCTTTGGCATCCCTTGACGCAATCGATAATCCAGCTTTTTCGGCAATGTTCTTTATTTTTGCTGCCAAGGTAGTCCTTTACGGAGTGGCAATGAATTAGTAAGATATATGTAAAGAAGGTGTTGGATTAAGACTGCTGATAGGAGAGGGGCAGATGTATTACGATGCATTGAAGACATTCGTGACAGTCGTAGAGGAGAAAAACTTTACAAAAGCAGCCCAGAAGCTGCGAATTTCTCAGCCGAGTGTCAGTCTTCATATCAAGAACTTGGAGCAGGAATTTCAGACGGTTCTGCTCAATCGTTCGCCGAAGCAATTAACTGTGACACCAACTGGGGATATGTTGTACCATCGTTCAAAGCAAATCATTCATTTATATGAACAGGCGAAGCAGGATATTTATGAGCATCATCATCTGGCAAGAGGGAAACTGACGATTGGGGCAAGTTTCACCATTGGGGAGTACGTGCTGCCGCAAATCTTAACAGAGTTCCATCAGCTCTATCCACATGTCGATATTGAGGTGGTCATTGATAATACCGAGGCGATTGCCAGACATGTCCGTTTGTTCCATGTCGATATCGGTCTCATTGAAGGACAGACCAATGACAAAGAACTTTCTGTGGAAACCTTTTTAGAGGATGAGCTCTACATCGTTGCTCCATTAGATCATCCGTTTGCTAAGAAAAAGGATGTCACAATTGATCAATTGCAAAACGAAACATGGATCACGAGAGAAGAAGGGTCAGGTACCGGAGAATACTTGCAGCATGTGCTGAAATCAAATGGACTGAAGGCGCGAACCTTTGTGACATTTAGCAGCAACCAAGCCATTAAAGAAGCTGTCATCCACGGGATGGGGCTATCTGTTTTATCCAAATACGTCCTCCAGCGAGGCAGTATTGGCGGTGAGTTGGCTGTCATTTCTGTGAGAGGAATGGACTTTAAACGAAAATTCTCTTATGTCGAATCGCCGATGACAGGTGGAAATAAAAATAAGGAATTGCTCGTTGAATTGTTAAGGAAAGAGAGAAAAGACGCTTCTCCAAAGTAGGAGAAACGTCTTTCTTATCATCCTTTTATTTTAATTTCATCGACTGGAAAGAACATTTTACCTGTATCGGAGTATTTCATCGTCACTGATTCCCTTCTTTTAAATAAATGACAAGGGGCTCTTTTTCAGATGACATGGTGTAGTTTTTCCCATCGTCTAGTAGGAATGTGACGGTTGTATAATCACCTGTCTTTTCCTTGAACACTCGTTTGACCTTGCCAGTCGTTTTTTTCTTTTCTTGCTTAGATGAGCTGTTGACTGTGCCGTCGCCCTTTTGAAGGCTGTTTTATAGGCTCTCAGTGCTTCGTATAATGTTGAAGCGTAAGCAGCGATTTCAGGGTTAGCCGCAGAGACAATAAAGTAGTTCTGCAGGAATCCGTTTGAATCGAAAACAGGTGTGAGCCAGCTTGCTTTTCCATAGAAATTGTAGAGAATCGGCATGTGCCCTTTCCATTTCTTCTCGATGAATCATTTCTCAATAATTTGCAAAGCGCCCTGGGAATCCATGTAGGATTCTTGAAGATTTCCGGTAAAATAAGTGGCTTTTCCTGTCCGGGCATTCGTCAGTGTATACCCGAGCATGAGATGTGGGAGGTGGACACGATCGAACCATTAAAACATGTATATCATGAATTATTTATTCAAGAGTTAGCAGAGAAACTTGCACAAGAGTCGACTTTATTTAATGCCGGTGAATTTCAGCGGCTCGTGTTACAAGAGGATTGGCCGCAGCTTGAGCTAAAAGAACGGATGAGAAGAATCACTGAGTCGATGCATGCCTGTTTGCCAGAGGATTACGAGCAGGCAATTGATGTACTGTGTCAGGTAGCACCACATTTTACAGGGCTTAGTGCACTCGTATTTCCAGACTACGTAGAGATGTATGGTCTTAAACATTGGGATATCTCGATCAAGGCGCTTGCCTTCTTTACGCCTTTTTCCACTTCTGAATTTGCCGTTCGGCCTTTTCTGATTCAACATCAAGACAAAATGCTGGCACAGATGCTGGTGTGGTCACAGGATCAAAATAACCATATCCGCCGGCTGGCAAGTGAAGGGTGCAGACCACGTTTACCATGGGGATTATCAGTTCCTTCGCTTAAAAAGGATCCTTCGGTCACGCTGCCTATTTTGGAAAACTTGAAGTCCGATTCGGCCAAGTATGTACAAAAAAGTGTAGCCAATCATTTAAATGATCTATCTACGATTCAGCCTGATCTGATGAAGCAAACGGTCAAAAACTGGTATGGAACCAATAAGCATACGAACTGGATTGTCAAACATGCATCCCGTACATTACTCAAGAAAGGTGATCCAGATATCATGGCTTTGTTTGGCTATGGAGACGATCCGTCCATTCAAGTAATAGATTTGAAGGTAGCGAAAGATTCTATTTGTATTGGAGAGAAAATGACCTTTCATTTCATTCTTCAGGCTGACAAGCCACTAAAACTGCGTGTGGAGTATGCCATTGATTACGTCAAAGCTAGGGGTACCCGCAATCAGAAGGTATTTAAAATCACAGAATTTGAAACAGACTCAGCGTTACATAGAGAATTTGTCAGGTCACAGTCGTTTCAAAATATGACGACAAGAAAACACTATAAAGGAACTCATACATTAACGATCATCGTCAACGGCATCCCAAAAGCGTCAGTTGACTTTGAAGTTGGAGCAGCTAACGAAAAAACCCGCCATTGAGACGGGTTTTGGCATTTAAGCCTTCTTTTTCATCAAGAATGAAGCAATGATGGCCGCAATTAAGAAACCGATACTAATAATCGAGCTTGGCAAGTTTTCTTGCCTGAATAGGAACAAAACAAAACTTACACTTAGTACTAGACCTGCAAATAAAGTTAAATAAGGAAACAACCAAACCTTGAAATACGGCTCCTGTGGATATGATGGCCGCAGTTTCAAATGTGCCAGACAAATGCTGATCCAAATAAGAGAAACGGCGAAACCAGGAATAGCCAGCATATAACTGAAAATCTGTTCTGGATATAAATAAGCAAAGAATGTTCCAATTAAAAGAAACAGAACGGTCACCCATAAACTCAAAATAGGCACGCCTCTTTTATTGACCTGTGCCAGCTTTTTCGGGCCGCCGTCTGCTTTTGATAAAGAATGAATCATCCTCGTCGTTCCATAAATGCCGGAATTGGCCGCAGATAGAACGGCTGTAATCAATACAAAATTAATGAAGTGAGAGGCGCCTTGCATACCTGCAGCTGAGAAGACTTGAACAAAAGGACTGTTATTTGGATCGATTTGATTCCAAGGAATCAGTCCGCAGATAATCAAAACCGGCAATGTGTAAAATAAGATAATGCGCCACATCATGCTTTTGACAACACCAGGTAATACCTTCTCCGCATTCTTTGTTTCTGTAATGGTCAGCCCGATCAATTCAGAGCCTCCATAAGAGAAAATCACAACTAATAATGATGCAAAGATAGCGCCCCATCCGTTCGGAATGAAGTTTTGATAGTTGGTGAGAGCAGGTGTGCTTTGTTCGTTTGGAATGATCCCAAATAATAATGCTGCACCGAGAATAATAAAAACAATAATAACGAAAATCTTCATTCCAGCAAACCAAAACTCAATTTCACCAAAGTATTTTACATTATTTAAGTTAATTCCGATGACTAAGAGTGAGCAAAGTAAACATAGTGACCATAACGGCACATGGGGCAACCAATATTGAAGCAAACTGCCTGCTGCAATGATCTCGATGACACATACAGTGAGCCACATAAAACAGTAAACCCAGCCGACAACAAATGAAAAACGTTGACCAAGCGCAATCTGTATAAGATCACGAAGATTATTCCCCGGATAGACAATGGCCATTTCAGCTAAGGCTGCCATGACAATGAGAAGTAGTAATCCAGCAAATACATAGGAAAAGATAACCCCAGGACCTGCTAAACCGATTGTATCAGCACTTCCTTTAAAGATTCCTGTACCAATGACCCCGCCCATCGCAATCATGCGAATGTGACGCGGTGATAAAAGCTTTTTTAATTCGTGTTGTTCTTGATTTGCGCTCATGACGTTCTCCTTTTTTAACATGCTTAAGTTCCATTTTCTTTTTTCAAGACGTCAGTGTCAATATAAAAAAAGAGATTTTTCAGACAAAATAGACGGTTGATTCTATCAATTTATACACTTATACCCATAAATTCCTTCCGTCACCTATCATTAAAAGCTTTTATTAAACTTCAAGAGGAAAACAGAACATTTGCCATATTGATGACATAAACAATGGTCTGTTTTTGTTGATCTATCATTTTTATTACTAAAGTCCTAAAAACATTATTTATAACTTTAAAATAACAGAGCAAGTGAATGCCTCGGTCGATGATTTGAATCAAATGTCTCAGCGTCTTGTGACGTACTCAAAGAGTATTTAATGTCAAAAACCCCCTTTTCATCAGAAGGCGGTTTTTTGATTAAGCATGATCTGCTGGGAAAACAATGCCGATATCTTTTCTTGCGGCTTCAAGGACTTTCATGATAGAGAGACTTTCATCAAGCCATTCATAACACTGTTCATGATTTTCTATTTCAATGATGTGTTGGAAAGCTTCTGCTTCATAAAACAGGGCGTTCCGATTTATTTGTGCATTGAGTGGGATCATTTGATCATCAACATGTAGCAACACTTCGTCTCTTAGTATACCTGATGTTTTCATAGAACGTGTATCTCGTATCTGGGTGCAGAGGGTACCAGTAAAGAACACCGGCACATCTTTGGTTGCCTTTGCAATTAGCTGATGTTGGCTAATATTTGTTTCGTTAACAATTGAATGGCAGCCTTCCTCTTTTTTAACTCATGAATGGATTTTTGAATATCTTCTACTTTTTGTTTGAGCAGCTGTTCAGCTTCTGTTTTTGACTGATTCTCGAATAGTGACGACATAATTTTACGAATTTCTTTGAGTGAGAAATCTAGCTTTCTCGCTTCGGTGATGAAGGAGAGCATAAGCACATATTTTTTATCATATAAACGATAGCCGTTATGTGCTCTTTTTGGCTCGGGGAGCACACCCTCATTTTCGTAAAAACGAATGGTTTCGATATGAACACCAGACATTTTTGATAATTTCCCTCTCGTAAACGTAATCATTACCTGCACCTCCTTTCTTTGCTATTTATCATACAATTAGAACTGCTAGTTTCAAAATATTCTACGGTAATTTTGAAAAGGGAGGTAAGCTCTCCTCAAAGCAGGATTAATAGAATACGTTATATAGAGTAGGATGGACAGAAAGAGAAAAAAACGATAGGCTAAAGTAGGTAAATAGTACGATGAATCATATATGATCATGTAGATGATTGCTCAAAATAGTGACAGCACGTGTTTGCTGAGAAAAGGGGAGCAGCGAATGTATAAATTAGTCGCAATTGATATGGATGGTACGTTATTAAATGATCAACATATGATGCTGGATGAAGTGTTTGAAGCCATTCAACAGGCGAAGGCAGAAGGAATTAAAATTGTTTTATGCACGGGCCGACCAATTGGCGGGGTGAACCGCTATTTAACAGAGCTTCAGCTCGATCAAGAGGGAGATTATGTGATTGCCTACAATGGAGCACTTGTGCAAAATAGCCATACAAAAGAAGTGGTGTCAGAACTGACTTTATCCTATGATGATTTGACTTCTTTATATGAATTGAGTCGTCAGTTGAATACACCTATGCATTATTTCGATTCAACTCATTTGTATACACCAAATCGCAATATTAGTGAGTACACAGTGCTTGAATCCTACTTAACAAAATTACCACTTAAGTATTTACCTGTTGAAGAGGCAGATCAATCAATGAAACTTCCGAAGATGATGTATATTGATCAGCCAGAACGGTTGGAAAAGACGATACAAGCCATCCCACCTGAAGTGAAGGACAAGTATATGTTGGTGAAAAGCACGGATTTCTTCCTTGAGATCATGCATCCTGATGTGAGCAAAGGAAATGCCGTGAAGCTTCTAGCTAAGGAGATGGGGATTGCTCGTGAAGAAGTCATGGCCATTGGCGACAACGGGAACGACGTGTCGATGCTAGAGTTTGCAGGCTGTGGCGTCGCCATGGGAAATGCCATTGATGGTGCCAAAGCAGTAGCGGATGTTGTGACAAAATCCAATAATGAAGCCGGAGTCGCACATGTGCTACATGAGCTTGTCTTAGGAAAATAAAGAAAAGAGCAGTCTACCAGGGACTGACCCCCGTTTTTGAGACAGGGATCAAAACACCTCCATGTTTTATTTCGGATCACAACGGTCCGTTTTCAAACTTGAAGGTGTTTTTTATTTGTCTCATCTTAGGGGGTCAGTCCCTGCGAACGGTGATTTCGCTTTGGTGGATTAAAAAACAAAGGAAGAACGGGGATTAGTGATTAGAGCTACCGTTTTGAACACATACAAGAAGACTAGCATCATACTAGTCTTCTTTATGGGGATGACACATCTCCTTTTTTCTTGACACTTGCTGTAATGAGTTTTGTCAAGGTGTCAGATCCTTTTGTTGAAAGATGGACGCCATCTGGCTGAAAATAGGATGACTGTCCTGTAGCGGCTGAATGCCAATCGACCAACGTGACGTTGCGATGTTGATTCGATACCCGCCGGATCACTGCGTTGACGTCATTTTCCCAAGCCCTCGGAATTTTCGTGTTCACAAGGAAAATGTGTGCTTTTGAAAAATGCTGAATGAATGATGTCAATGTGCCCTCAGTGAAATAACCATTTGTGCCAAGCTCAATAATTACAGCTGCATCTGTTTGATTAAATGAAGCGTATTGAGGGGCGATGCTGATGGCTTCCTTCATTTGTCTACCAACCTTTGCATCAATGGTGATTTGTTCATATACCTTTTCAAGATTCGGGGCAATGTCTAACATGACGGAATCGCCAATGGCAAGAACTTGGTGAAATTGTTTGTGATCTGCTGCTTTTTTCTCGTGTTTATCATTCTTTTTCTTCGCTTTTGATTCAGGAGGGTCTACTGCTTTTTTTGGCGCAGTCTTAATGTGTGTCACTTCTTTCGCATGTGGAGATGTATGAGACGAGCTAGACATGCCAATCGTAAATAAAATCAAGAGAGCTGCGCCGATCCCAAGGAACACTTTATTGGACACAGACCATTGTTTGATCCCCTTTTTCCAAATAGACCAAGAGGTAAAATATTGTCTAAACCCAAGCTGGCGAATCGGCTGTTCGATCAAGCGGTAGGAAGCCTCTGCTATTAGTAGAATCGCTATGAGCTGCAATGTGACACGCCACATGGAAGGCTGGCCAATCTCAATGACAGGTGTGGTCAATACGATGATTGGGTAATGCCATAAGTAGATACCGTAAGACCGCTTTCCAAGCAAGACGAGTGGTTTAAAGGACAGCCATTTCCCCACGAGACTTGCAGGGTGGCATACGCACGCAATTAAGATGGCTGCATTGAGACAGAATAAAAGCATACCGCCCTGGTAGAGAAAGCTGTCAAATTCGTCCACTGCATAAACACATAAGAGGAAAATCGCCAGTGAACCAAATCCCGTTATATGTAACATACGTCTGCCGACAGGAAGTAATTTTCTGCTTGAAAGTCTTTGCATCGGCCATACAAATGCAAGACTGCACCCAATCAGTAGCGCAAATGCGCGTGTATCTGTTCCATAATAAACCCTGCTTTGATCAGTATCAGGAGAATAGAGAATCGCCATCCATAAGGCGGAGACCAGTGCAAGAACAAAGGTGATCATGAAAAGGTGGGATCTATTTTTGATCCATTTCAGTCCAGCAATCAACAGCACCGGCCAGATCATATAAAATTGCTCTTCAATCGCCAAAGACCACAGATTCTTCAGTGGAGATACAGCATTGAAGCTATCAAAGTAAGACAGCTGATGGAAAATGTACCACCAGTTACTCACATAAAAAAAGGACGATAAAGCATCGCCCCTTATGGACAATAATGCATTTGAACCAGCAATGGCACACCAGCTGACGGTTAAAAAAATCATGACATAGGCAGCCGGAAGAAGCCTTCTAATGCGGCCCATCCAAAATGTCAACAGCTCTTGATAGCCCAAAGCTTGCTGATGTAACAAGATCGTCGTAATCAAGTAACCGGAAATCACAAAAAACAAATCAACGCCAAGAAACCCGCCGCTTGCGGATCCAATATGTAAGTGATAAGCAATGACTGCCATTACGGCAACAGCTCTTAGCCCATCTAATCCTAATATGTAACGTAAACGGTTTTCCTTGCTGTTCATGAAAATGAATCCCCCATCAATGTTAAACGCCTCTTTTTTGTTGCACTCCAAAAGAACAACGATTCTTTTATTTTATATAAGAGTAGACGAACCGGCATCACATTTTGTTGGCGAATTTCTGGGTTTTTTTAAATTTTTTATATGAAGAAAAAAATTGATAAGCTAAAGGGATTGTCTTATCTTTATACTCAAATCAAAAATCCCTGTCATAATAAAATAAGAAGAAAAGGGGTTATGTTGAATGAGAACGATTGAAAATGATCAGTTATTGGTTCAAATCAATGAGAGAGGCGCTGAGGTCAGAGAGGTGCTTCACAAGGAAAGCGGACATCATTATATGTGGTATGGTGATCCCGCTTATTGGGGCAGGGTGTCGCCTGTCTTATTTCCGATTGTTGGCAGATTAAAAGATGATCAATACAAGATTGGGGATCAAACCTATGAGCTAACGCAGCATGGATTTCTTCGTGATGTCGATTTTGAACTATATGAAGAAGCGAAAGGTAAGGTGACTTTTCAATATCAATCAAATGGCCTCCACCTTACGCAATATCCCTATGAGTTTACAGCCCGCATTCGTTATGAACTGTCGCAAAATGGACTGACGATTGCCTGGGAAATTGAACATGACGGGGAAGACACGATGTATTTCTCCATTGGCGGACACCCAGCATTCAATGTCCCGCTTGTCGAAGGGGAGCAAACAACCGATTATTTGCTGACACTGATACCTTCCACTGAGCATAAACCTGTACAATATGAACTGCGGGATTCACTTGTGAGGGAGAAGGAGAAAGACGTTCATCTTGAGCCGATTCAGCTACAGTCAGAGCTCTTTCAGCACGATGCGATGATCTTTAGTCATATCAATCGAGTGTCATTATCATCCCCAAAAGGTCAGGGTGTTGAGGTTGACCTCAGTGGTTTTCCATTCGTGGGCATTTGGTCTCCTTATGATCCAAAAAAGGGAACGATGGCTCCTTTTGTTTGTATTGAGCCTTGGTATGGAATCGCAGATATGGAAGGGACGAATAAGCAGTATAAGGACAAATTCGGTATTCAAACCTTAGAAAAGGATGAGAACTTTCAAGCAGCCTACACCATTTTCTTCAAATGAACATTTGTGCATGATAAGGTGAACAATCTGTTATAATAGAAGAAAAAAAGGAGGCGTACGAATGGATCGGGAGAAACAGCAATTAAGTATTGAAGCGGCAAGGCTTTATTACTTATCTGATTACAGCCAGCAGGAAATCGCCAAACAGCTCGACCTGTCGAGACCGACTGTGTCTCGTCTACTTCAATATGCGAAGGAGAAAGGGTACGTCCAAATTACGGTGATGGACCCATTTGAGGATTTAAATGAGCTGTCCTCATTGCTCAAGGAAAAGTACGACCTGCTCGAAGCTCATGTGGTGTTTTCGCCAATGGACGACTATCCGACCATCACCGATTACCTGAGCCGATTTGGTGCAGATTACCTGCAAAAAACGGTGAAAGACGGTGATGTCGTTGGGGTGAGCTGGGGAACTACGATGTATCAAATTGCACAAAAGATGCAACCTAAACAGGTAAAAGGTGTAGAGGTGGTCCAGCTAAAAGGCGGGATCAGCCATTCACATGTGAATACATATTCTGCGGAAACCATCCAGCTGTTTGCTGAGGCTTTTCAAACAGCCCCCCGCTATTTGCCGCTGCCTGTTGTGTTTGATAGTGCAGCCGTTAAAGAGATGGTCGAACAGGACAGACATATTCAGCGCATCATTGAAATGGGCAAACAGGCTAATATCGCTGTGTTTACTGTTGGGACGGTAAGAGATGAGGCACTTTTGTTTAGGCTTGGTTATTTCCGTGAAGAAGAAAAAGCGTTGCTCAAGGCATCCAGCGTCGGAGATATCTGTTCGCGTTTTTATGATCAAGAAGGGCGCATTTGCAGTAAAGCCATTAACAACCGAACAATCGGTGTGGAGCTTGATGATTTAAGAACAAAAGAACGCTCCATTCTTGTTGCTGGCGGACATCGAAAGGTTGCTTCTATCCATGGGGCACTAAGAGGAAAATATGCGAACGTATTAATCATTGATCAGCACACAGCAAGAACTCTTTTAAATGTCACAAATTAGATGAACAAAATTTCATAACTATGTTTACTATTGTTCAATAGTCATTTAAGATGAAAGTATCTTAACTAAAAGGAAGTGTGAATGCATGACGATAGCAAAGCTCATTGATCATACAGCACTAAAAGCAGATACATCTAAAGCTGCAATTTTGCAGTTACTTGAAGAAGCAAAGACTTATCAATTTGCATCTGTTTGTGTCAATCCAACATGGGTGTCTCTTGCAGCAAAAGAACTAGCAGGGACAGGCGTTGATGTATGTACAGTGATCGGTTTCCCTTTAGGCGCAAGCACAACGGCGGTCAAGGCATTCGAAACAAAGGATGCGATTGAAAACGGAGCGACTGAAGTAGACATGGTCATCAACATTGCGGCACTGAAAGATTGCGAATATGTTGTGGTTGAACAAGATATTCGGGCAGTTGTAGACGCGGCAAAAGGTCAGGCACTTGTGAAAGTCATCATTGAAACATGTTTACTCTCAGAAGAAGAGAAAGTTCGAGCTTGTGAGCTTTCAGTGAAAGCTGGCGCTGATTTTGTGAAAACATCGACTGGATTTAGTACAGGCGGTGCAACGGCTGAGGACATCGCATTGATGCGTAAAACAGTAGGACCTGACATTGGTGTGAAAGCATCAGGCGGCGTAAGAAAAAAAGAAGACGTTGAGGCAATGACAGCTGCAGGCGCTACCCGCATTGGTGCAAGTGCAAGCGTTTCCATTATCAAAGGAGATCAATCAGCTCCTTCGAAAGACTATTAATTCATAACATCCTATGGTAGGATAACATTCGTGACTCATTAAATGATGAAAAAGTCATATGCGGAAGGATCTCGTTACTGGGAATTTCTTCCGCCATTTGTTTGCGAAAATAGGGTTCGTTCCATACAAGCGCATTAATGTAAACGAATTCATTCAAGGAGGAAAAACATGAAATACGTGATTGGTATCATCGGTTTGCTGGTGATTCTCGCCATTGCTTGGCTGGCAAGTAACGAAAGAAAAAGAGTGAAATTCCGTCCAGTCATTGTCATGATTGTACTGCAATTTATTTTAGGTTATATTCTGCTCAATACAGGTGTTGGAAACTTCCTAGTTGGAGGCTTTGCGAAAGGATTCCAGATGCTTCTAGGCTATGCAGGTGAAGGAATTAACTTCGTATTTGGTGGACTAATGAATGATAATGCGTCAACTTTCTTCCTCAACGTCTTGCTCCCGATCGTCTTTATTTCTGCATTGATCGGTATTCTGCAGCATTGGCGTATCCTTCCGCTTATCGTACGCGGAATTGGATATTTGCTTAGTAAAGTAAATGGAATGGGAAAACTAGAATCCTACAACGCAGTAGCGTCTGCGATTTTAGGTCAATCAGAAGTTTTTATTTCCATTAAGAAACAGCTTGGATTATTACCTCAGCAGCGTCTTTATACATTGTGTGCATCTGCGATGTCGACTGTATCGATGTCCATTGTCGGTGCCTATATGCAAATGATTAAACCAGAGTACGTCGTCACAGCACTTGTGCTGAACCTATTTGGTGGATTTATTATTGCGTCTATTATCAATCCATATGAAGTGTCTAAGGACGAAGACATGCTTGAAGTCGTAGAAGAAGAAAAACAATCCTTCTTTGAAATGCTTGGCGAATATATTATGGATGGTTTCAAAGTAGCGATTGTTGTCGCTGCGATGTTGATTGGATTTGTTGCGTTAATTGCGATGATTAATGGAATCTTCACAGCTGCCATCGGTGTTTCATTCCAAGATATACTTGGATATGTTTTTGCACCATTTGCTTTACTAGTCGGTGTACCTTGGAACGAAGCGGTACAAGCAGGAAGTATTATGGCAACCAAAATGGTGTCCAACGAATTTGTGGCGATGCTAGCACTGTCTGAAGACGGTATGAATTTCACTGCTCGTACAGAAGCCATCATCTCTGTATTCCTTGTATCCTTTGCGAACTTCTCCTCTATTGGTATCATTGCTGGAGCAGTCAAAGGCTTAAACGAAAAACAAGGAAACGTTGTTGCCCGCTTTGGATTAAAGCTGTTATTCGGTGCAACACTCGTCAGCTTCTTAACAGCAGGCGTTGTCGGTTTGCTTTACTAACATAAAAAAGGAATGGTGAAAACAATGAGAATGGTAGATATCATTGCGAAAAAACGTAACGGAAAAGAATTATCTCCAGAGGAAATTTCTTTCTTTGTCAAAGGATATACGGACGGAACAATTCCTGACTACCAAGCAAGTGCCTTGGCTATGGCAATTTTCTTCCAAGATATGACGGATCAAGAACGTGCAGACTTAACACTCGCTATGGCGAACTCAGGGGATACGATTGACCTGTCTGCCATTGACGGAATTAAAGTAGATAAGCACTCAACAGGCGGTGTAGGCGATACAACAACACTTGTACTGGCTCCTTTAGTTGCAGCACTTGATGTACCTGTTGCGAAAATGTCTGGACGTGGCCTTGGTCATACAGGTGGAACCGTGGACAAGCTTGAGGCTGTGAAAGGCTTCCACGTAGAAATTACAAAAGACGAGTTCATCGAGCTGGTCAACCGTTATAAAGTAGCGGTGATTGGACAGTCAGGCAATCTGACACCTGCTGATAAAAAGCTTTATGCTCTTCGTGATGTGACAGGAACCGTTAACTCGATCCCGCTTATTGCAAGCTCGATCATGAGTAAGAAAATTGCTGCTGGTGCAGACGCCATCGTACTAGATGTGAAAACTGGTGCAGGTGCCTTCATGAAAACACCTGAAGACTCTGAGAAGCTTGCCAAAGCCATGGTGCGCATCGGAAACAACGTAGGCAGACAAACAATGGCTGTCATCTCTGATATGTCTCAGCCGCTAGGATTAGCGATTGGAAATGCCTTAGAAGTAAAAGAAGCTATCTACACACTGCGAGGCGAAGGTCCTGAAGACTTAAACGAGCTCGTTTTGACATTAGGAAGTCAAATGGTCGTTCTTGCGAAAAAAGCAGACACGTTAGATGAAGCAAGAGAAAAACTGGTTGAAGTGATGAAAAACGGCAAAGCACTTGAGAAATTCAAGGAATTCTTAGAAAATCAAGGTGGAGACAGCTCGATTGTGGATCAGCCGGAAAAACTGCCACAAGCCCCTTATCAAATCGACGTACCTGCTAAAGAATCAGGTGTGGTCGCTGAAATCGTCGCAGACGAAATCGGTGTTGCAGCCATGATTCTTGGAGCAGGTCGTGCAACAAAAGAAGACGATATCGACCTATCTGTCGGTATCATGCTGAACAATAAAGTGGGTGATCGTGTAGAAAAAGGAGAATCTCTTGTGACGCTGCATGCCAATCGTGAAGATGTGGCAAATGTCATGGAGAAAATTTATGACAACATCCGTATTGCTGATCAAGCCGATGCACCAACATTGATCCACACAGTAATTACAGAGTAGAGAAAAAGGACAAAAGCGATTTGCCGCTTTTGTCCTTATGTACCAGTTATGCTACTATCAATTGCGAAATCGGCTGATGAAGGCAACGTATCCTACAAACTGTTCAAGGATATGGAAAAGGAAATACCTTTTTAATGGTGGAAGTGTGGAAAAATGAAGCTGCGGTTCAGAGCCATATTGCAAGTGCATATTTCCAAGCTTTCGTAGTAAAGACAAAAGAATTTTTAGCCGCTCCACTTGATGTTGTTGCATATCAAGGTGAGCAGCTTTCATAGAAAAACAACAAACACCCTAGGCGTTCATTGCCTAGGGTTCTTTTATTTTCAACACCTGGTTTATCCATTTCATTATCGTATTGTGCATTTTCCACAAAAATTCTGAAAATAAAATATTTTTCGACTTAAGTATACTGGAATATGCTAGAATTATATATTATTTATTACCATATTAGGGAGGAACCAATATGAAAAAAGGGAAATGGACGAGTATTGCATTAACAGCTGTCCTCAGTTTAGGCACATTGACAGTTTTCAGCACCCCGCTATCTGCCCACACCACAAAAAAGACAACATCCTCAGATGGCGGTCATTATTCAGGCATTCCATTCGATGCAAGTGTTGTGAATGAAGACCGTCTCATCAAAGCTCTGAAAAAACAAGGGAAAATCAAAAAGAATGCCAATGAGGTAGAAACCCAAAAGGTATTAAAGAACTATTTAAAGAAAAAAGAAGAAGCTGCCATGAAACAAAGCGCAAGTACCTTAACAGAAGAGCCTGAATTCCTAAAAGATTACAAACAAGAAGTACATAACAAATTAGCCAAAAAGAAAAAGCTAAAGAAACATAAAGGAAAAGAAGGCAACCAAGTAAAACCGGTCAAAAAGGAAAAGTATAAAGGCGACGTTCGCAATGATAAAGTGCTGGTTTTATTAGTAGATTTTAAAGATTATAAGCATAATAGTATTAAAAAAGAAGAGACGGATATGTACTATGACAAGTACGATCAACAGCACTATCAAGATATGATTTTCGGAAAAAATGGCTACTTCGGTCCAGATGGTAAACGAAAAGTATCCATGAAGCAATATTATGAAAAACAGTCGGGTGGAAGTTACACGATTAGTGGAACAGTAACTGGATGGTATACATCCAAGCATGAAGCAGCTTATTACGGCGGGAACGTCCCTGACGGAGAAGGAAGTGATGGAAAACCGCGTGAATTAGTGAAAGAAGCACTCGAAGCAGCAGCCAAAGATCCGAACATTGACCTCGGTGAATATGATCAATGGGATCGCTATGATATTGATGGAGACGGCGTTTATAACGAACCAGACGGTATCATTGATCATCTCATGGTCGTTCACGCTGGTGTAGGTGAGGAAGCAGGCGGCGGACAGCTCGGCTCTGACGCTATATGGTCGCACCGCTGGTCACTTGGTGATGTGTATGAGATTCCAAATACTGAATCTGAAGTTGGTCAAGGCGGGAAATTAGGTGCTTTAGATTATACCATTGAGCCTGAAGATGGCGCAGCAGGTGTTTTCTCACATGAATTTGGGCATGATCTTGGCCTTCCTGATGAGTACGATACACAATACACAGGCAGAGGGGAGCCCGTTTCTTACTGGTCTATCATGTCAAGTGGGAGCTGGGCAGGTAAAATACCTGGTACGGAGCCAACAGGTTTTAGTCCATATGCGAAAGAAATGCTTCAAAACCTGCATGGCGGCAACTGGCTTTCTGGACAAACCATTGATAGTAATACATTAAAGAAAAGCAAAACAGTGTTAATCGATGAAGCAGTAACAAAAGGTACGAACCATGATGCTGTTCGAGTCGATTTACCAGATAAAGAAGTTGTCGTCACAACGCCTGTCCAAGGGAAATACGCTTACTTCAGCGGGACGGGTGACAATTTGAATGCAACCATGACGACAACTGGTATTGATTTGTCGAAGGGAAGCAAAGCAGAGCTTACTTTTAAAGCATGGTACGATATCGAAGAAGATTATGATTATGCGTATGTAGAGGTTCGTGAAACAGGGACAGATCAATGGAAAACCATTGCGGGTAATATCACGGATGATCAAAATGAAGCAGGTGCTAACGAAGGAAATGCCATCGACGGAAAATCATATGGCTGGGTAGATGCAACCTTTGATTTATCTGCTTACGCAGGGAAAAAGATTGATCTGCAATTCCGCTACACAACCGATGCGGGTTATTCGTTACCAGGTTTATTCGTGGATGATCTAAACATAACAGCAGATGGAACAAAAGTGTGGTCTGATGATGCCGAGGGAACGTCCACTTTTACCTTCAATGGATTCTCTCAATCTAATGGAAAACAATATGCAGCACAGTACTATTTACTAGAATGGCGCTCTAATGCTGATGTCGATAAAGGTTTAAAGCATATCAAACGAGGAGCAAGTCTGATGAGCTATAATAACGGTTTGGTCGTGTGGTATGTGGATCAATCTTATAGTGATAACTGGGTAGGGAATCATCCAGGGAATGGCTTCCTTGGTGTGGTCGATGCGGATCAGCAAGTATTGAAATGGAGTGACGGCTCCATTGCGGCCACTGGGTTCCAAGTACATGATGCAGCATTTTCTTTAAATCCAAGTACGAAACTGAATATTGATTATACAGAGACGACAGGTTTAAACTTGGAAGATCGCTATATTCGCCCAACTCGTACATTTAGTGATAAAAAGAATTATGTGAATCCAAATAACCCAGATGCAGGGCGTGATGTGCTGTCATATGGGCTATCCTTTAAAGTCGTTGCACAAAGTAAGGATCGCTCTGTTGGAAAGGTATTAATTTCTAAAAGTAACTAAACAGAAAGCCGGATTCTACTATTGAATCCGGCTTTTTAATATGTCGAGACAAGGGTTTTCATAAGACGGTCGGTTTTTTGATCGAATGTCTGTTCTTTTTTATTTTGATATCCGAATGAAACCATTATATAATAGAAATTGGAAGTTTTTCTTTCAATCATGGTTCTTTTTGAGCTGTTAAAAAACAGGAAAGGATGAGCGTTACTAATGAGTTGTGTCACTGCCAAGCAATTAAAGGTGATTCGAGGAACGATGCAGACTTTTTGCAGCCATTTGGAGTATGATGGTTACGTTAAGCTTCATATCAATACCATTATGGCTTTTATTAAAAAGGAATTTGGTGTGAGGAAAATGAAAGACATTCCACAAAGTCGGTTTACTGAAGTGTTAGAGCTAATACAAGACTTTGATTTATACACGGACAAAATAGAAATTCATGATCGTCTATCAGAAAGGAATTAACTAAATTGATATTTCAGCAATGATATTAGTAGGAATTGTCGCTTTAGAACACATTTTCATCATGTTACTCGAAATGTTTTTTATGGAATTAAAAATGGCTAAAAGATCTTTCCGGCTGCCTGAGAACTTACAAAAAGATCCAAATGCGAAAGTGATTTTTGCCAATCAAGGGCTATATAACGGGTTTCTAGCTGCAGGAATCATTTGGGGGCTTATTCTCGGATGGATTACCTTTGGATATATGATTCAGCTTTTTTTTCATTCTTTGTGTGTTGATCGCAGTGGTATTTGGCGGTGTGACATCCAATAAAACAGATTACCAGCCTTGCTCGCATTAATTGCGTTCATGCTAGCGATTTAAAACCTTAAATCAGCCCCAGTGTGAAGTGCGCTCCAAATGTTAGACACAATCTAACATTTGGAGGTGCTTTCCTTGTATTTATACTTGTTTTGGTGCATTGTTTAGTGGGTGGCGGCGTTTGCCGTTGTAGTGGCGGCGCATACGAAAGATTTCAAACTCCGAAAGCTCTGCGCTTTTTCGTTTTTGGGTGCGGTTATCTTTTTTGAAAGAGAAAAGTAAATAGCAGCAAAGTGAAGCGATAATGAATAAAATCATCATATGACATTCCTCCAATTCATCCTATTCTTTAAGTGTAGACAGGGTGAGTGATGTTTATAACTGAAAATAAGCAACAAAATCGGTTTAGTTCTTATGATTTAGATAATCTGCTCATTTAGGTCTAAAATACTATGTATTTTCAACTATTATATTTCCAGTTATTTCTCTCGTCAAGAAGAATTTTTCTGGGGTTGTCTATATTAGTACGATTAAGTGTCATGAAAGTTTCAGAAAATTGTAAAATTTTATTGAAAAACCGTTCCCGAACAGGAACGGTTGTAAACATGTCTATGCTTTTTCTTCAAATAAACGCGCAATTTCCACGATAACTTCTGTTGCCTTGACCATGTTTTCAACAGATATAAATTCATATTTGCCGTGAAAGTTCTCCCCGCCAGTAAAGATGTTAGGAGTTGGGAGACCTTTATATGAAAGCTGAGAACCGTCTGTACCGCCGCGAATAGGTTCAATCACAGGTGTCACTGAGCGATTTTCCATTGCTTCATAGGCAATGTCCACAATATGTTTTACCGGCTCAATTTTTTCTCTCATATTATAATATTGATCCTGAATGCTAAGGGTAATGCTCTTTTCACCGTAGACCGCTTTTAAGTCATTTTTAATCTTTCCAAATAGTTCCTTACGGTTGTTAAACTTCTCCTTATCAAAATCACGAATAATATATTGAAGTTCTGCTTCTTCTACTTCCCCTACAAATTTCGTCAGGTGGAAAAAGCCTTCATATCCTTCTGTATACTCCGGAGATTCGTCAGAAGGAAGTTTGTTGTGAAAGAGCATCCCGATCTTAGCAGCGCTGACCATTTTGTCTTTCGCTGTTCCTGGATGGACGTTGTTTCCTTTAATCGACACCTTCGCACCTGCTGCGTTGAAGCTTTCATATTGAAGCTCTCCAAGTGGCCCACCGTCAATGGTATAAGCATAAGAAGCACCGAAGGCATCGACATCAAATTTGTGCGGCCCTCTGCCAATCTCTTCATCTGGAGTGAAGGCGACTCGAATCTTTCCGTGCTTGATTTCTGGATGCTGAATGAGGTAATGCATGGCGGTCATAATTTCTGCGATACCTGCTTTGTTATCTGCGCCAAGTAATGTCGTGCCATCAGTGGTGATGAGCGTATGTCCTCGGTATTTTTGTAAATTTGGAAACTGTGTTGGAGATAAAACGATATGTAGATCTTCATTTAACATGATGTCACTGCCTTGATAGTTCTCATGAAGCTGCGGCTTCACATTCTTGCCAGTGAAGTCAGTAGCTGTATCGATATGAGCCAAAAAGCCAATGGTCGGCACTTCTTTGTCTGTGTTAGATGGGATCGTTCCCATGACATAACCGTTTTCATCCATTGTCACTTCTTGAATGCCGATGGATTTCATCTCATCAACAAGCTGTCTCGCTAGGTTCAGCTGTCCTTCAGTGGATGGGCAGCTTTCCTTTTCTGCATCAGACTGGGTATCCACTTTCACATAACTTGTGAAACGTCCGATCATTTCCTCTTTCATCTATACGTCACTCCTTTTGTAGTATACGTTCATTTTATCATGTCTTGAAAGCGCTTCATAACAAGAAAGGCTTTCTCTGGCAATTAGAGAGGAAAAAGGCCTGCTTTCTTTGCATAATGCGCTGAATGGTTCTTTAGGGTGATTTTTTTAGGTGTCTTTTTATTTATAATGAGGACATATAAAATCGTCCATTTGTACGTTAAATTGGGAGAGAGGGGTCGAAAGTCGGATTCTAGTTAACCGCTGGCACTCGTTCAAAAATTTCAAGAAGCGGTTGATGACATTCAGCAGTCGAAGCAGCTACGGCTGAAGGCAGTAGACTCAGGCTGGCAAGGAGAAGCAAGAAGTAAATTTGATCAAAGCTTTGAGGAAACAACAGCACGCTATGATCAATTTGAAAAGGACTTGCTTGAAACGAGGCTGGTGTAAAAGCAGTCAATGACCATTGATCAAGCAAATCAGGTGATACATAAAGGCATTGAAAAAACAAAAGAAACCGTAGATTCGCTTATAAAGGGTGCAGTTGATTTCTTTAAGGGAGCATTTTCTTTTGGATAAGGAGAGATCAAGTTGGATCAGCTACGTCTAAGTATCGAGGAACTCATTTTTAGCTTTTACAGCGAAGGTTATTTTGAACAAGGTATGTCATTAAAGGAAGCTTATTATCCTGAGGTAGAGGACGAACGTCTTGGGTTTTTGTTTGAAATTGCATGCCGCTCTTTGCTGGCAAAAGGCGTGTTAGAATTTCGAAACAGACAATACCGTTATAAAGAAGAATATCGTCATTTCATTCAAGCTATGAATGATGCATCGCACACCGTCAAGGCTTCAACATTTGGAGAGATAGATGAAGGATTCAGTACTTCTTTTCATACGACGAAGGCGGGTGTGTATGCACATCAAACACTTTATGATCAACAAGTGCATCAGATTCAAAAACTGAAAGATGATCAGCAGGCAGAGGAGCAAGTAACCACCTTTTTGAACATCCAAATGAGTGATCAACGCTTATCTGTCATTACCTTGCAGGCAGAGGAATTTGAAACGCTATTAGAACCAGCAAGCGAGGCGAAAGATGAATGGCTTTCTTTTCTAAAACTTAATAAAGCGGAGGATCCAGAACTTGTGAGGACATTTGTTTTAGATGTGCGGGCAAGAAAAGGTCAGATGGACTCCCTCATGAAGGTAGCCTATGACAAAAACAATCAGCCCGATGTGGAATCCATGATATTTGTTATTCCAGGTGAGAGACATTCTTGGCTTGTGTGGGGGATAAAGGAAAACGAATTTCGCATTGAGACGGCTCATAGAGATGGGTTACGTTCTATATTCTAAAGGATGAGGCTTGAATCAAAATGAAGTAATAGAAGTCCATTCTTAGGCAACGGGGACTTCGGTATCATTGGAACTTGGCTATGGCAGTAAAGTCTGAATGAGGTGATGAGAGATGGACAAGAATGATACGCAGGACCGTATGGCTGAGGTACTCTGTTTATCGAAAAGGTACTTACAGCAGGTTGAAAAAAACAGACTTCGTCTCAATTGACCGCAATCTGCGGACGTATGTGAAAAAAGGCACCTCTAGCAAAATGTGCTGAGTCAGCATTACCGCATCTTAGATGATGAGAATTATCGCTATTATAGTTCATTTAATAAGGAAGAAGCAAAGCGGTGATTATAGGAGTTAAGTCAGCTGTCTTCTCCTTATTTAGAAACAGCTCATCACAAAAGAAAAAGAGAGGCACCCGTCTGACAGGGCTCTCTCTTTTTTTGTTTATACTTACAGAGTGTTTTTCGCCCGAATAAAGGCAACAAGCTGTTTGATTTCTTCATCGGTTAGGGGAACACCATCTACAAGGATTGTTCCTTCTTTTGCTTTCGTCAGTTCAATCTTGATATCAGAGATTTTGCGTTGTATCTCCGGCTCGTCCGTTCTACCAAGTAAAAAATCAATGGACGTATCATACAAATCAGCCAGCAGCTTCACTGCTTCAAGCGAAGGTCGTCGGTACCCAGATTCGTAACCGGCATAGGTGCTTTTGGCGATACCTAGGCGATCTGCCGTATGCTGGAGAGACCATTTTTTCTTTTTTCTAAGGGTGGTTAAACGATCGAGTATCATACATGAACGCTCCTTTATATACAACAACAGTATATCATATTTTGGCAAAGAGTGTACGCGTTATGCGTAATATTTTCTTGATTAATTCGCGTTATGTGACTATAATGGCAATGAAGGTACGCGGAAAGCGTATATTATAGAATAGCACAAACTGGCTTATAATATGTGTGACAAACGATGTAATTTTATTGAAAGAGGTGGACCTGTTGAAGAAATTATTGCTTTTAACAACTGGTGGGACGATTGCATCTGTAGAGAGTGAAAATGGTTTAGCTCCAGGTGTTAAAGCTGAGGACCTTTTAAGCTATTTAAACGAAATTAATGCAGAGTACACAATGGACACAAAGTCCCTTATGAGTATAGATAGCACAAATATGCAGCCTGAATACTGGGTGGATATCGCAACAGCCATTTATGAAAATTATGATCAATATGATGGGTTTGTTGTCACTCATGGGACCGATACAATGGCCTATACATCAGCAGCCCTTTCTTATATGCTGCAAAATCCTGATAAGCCAATTGTCATAACAGGCTCACAAATCCCGATTACATTTAAGAAAACAGATGCGAAGAAAAACATTACAGATGCCATTCGATTTGCATGTGACGGTGTAGGCGGCGTGTATGTCGTGTTTGATGGCCGAGTGATTCAAGGAACACGCGCAATCAAACTAAGAACGAAAAGCTATGATGCATTTGAAAGTATTAACTATCCATATATTGCATCGATTGAAAACCATGAAATTGAATACAATAGCAAAGTAAAAAGATCATCAATGAAACCGCTTAAATTAGATGCATCGCTGAACACAGATGTCTGTCTATTAAAACTGCACCCAGGTCTTAAGCCTGAGTTTTTAGATTCCATCAAAGGTGTGTACAAAGGGGTCGTTATTGAAAGCTACGGCAGTGGTGGAATTCCTTTCGAGGGAAGAAACCTTTTAGAGAAGATCAATGAATTATTAGAAGAAGGCATTCCTATTGTTATCACGACTCAGTGTCTAGAAGAAGGAGAAGACATGAGCGTGTATGAAGTAGGACGCAAAATCAATCAAGAACTGGTAGCGCGTTCACGAAACATGAACACTGAGGCCATCGTACCGAAACTCATGTGGGCATTAGGAAAGACAACAGATCCAAAAGAAGTGAAGAAGATTATGGAAACCCCAATCGCTGAAGATTTAGTGATTTAACATTCTATAGAAAGCAGGTCATATAAGATGGTTCAAGCAATTTATCGCTACGAGAAGGATTTTCTTGGTGAAAAAGAAATTCCGGCAGACGTGTATTATGGTGTTCAAACCCTTCGTGCAAAAGAAAACTTCCCGATTACTGGGTATCGCATGCATGAGGAACTGATTAGAGCCTTTGCCATCGTCAAAAAAGCAGCAGCTCAAGCCAATATGGAAGTGGGACGCTTATATGAAGGAATTGGAAACGCGATTGTCAAAGCCTCTGACGAAGTCATTGAAGGCAAGTTGCATGAGTACTTCATCGTAGACCCTATCCAGGGCGGGGCAGGAACTTCAATGAACATGAATGCCAACGAGGTCATTGGTAACAGAGCCCTAGAGATTATGGGACATCAAAAGGGCGAATACATTCATTTAAGTCCAAACACACATGTTAACATGTCACAATCGACGAATGATTCATTCCCAACTGCTATTCATATTGCTGTGCTGAAGCAGTTAGACATTCTGCTTGAGACGATGCAAGCGATGCATGTTGTATTTCAAAAGAAAGCAAAAGAATTCGATCATGTGATCAAAATGGGACGTACCCATTTACAGGATGCGGTTCCGATCCGTTTAGGACAGGAATTTAATGCATACAGCCGCGTTCTAAACCGTGATATTAAGCGTATTAATCAATCAAAGCAGCATTTATATGAAGTGAATATGGGTGCGACAGCTGTTGGGACAGGCTTAAACGCAGATCCTCGTTATATTGAAATCGTAGTGAAGAAACTTGCTGATATTTCAGGGCTACCACTCGTAGGCGCAGAGCATCTTGTAGATGCAACGCAAAACACAGATGCTTATACAGAAGTATCAGCGGCATTAAAAGTATGCATGATGAACATGTCTAAAATTGCGAATGACCTTCGCTTAATGGCATCTGGTCCTCGAGCAGGTCTTGCTGAAATTGCATTGCCAGCCCGTCAGCCAGGGTCATCCATTATGCCTGGGAAAGTCAATCCTGTTATGGCAGAGCTCATTAACCAAATCGCATTTCAGGTTATAGGAAATGACCACACCATCTGTCTTGCTTCTGAAGCAGGTCAGCTTGAGTTAAATGTAATGGAACCTGTTTTGGTCTTTAACTTACTTCAATCTATTAGTATAATGAATAACGGATTCTGTTCATTCACAAATCATTGCTTAGCGGACATCGAAGCAAATGAGAAACGTTTGAAAGAATATGTAGAAAAAAGTGCAGGAGTGATTACTGCGGTGAACCCTCACTTAGGCTATGAAGCCGCGGCTAGAATTGCAAGAGAAGCTATTTTAAAGGGAGAATCCATTAGAGACCTCTGCTTGCAGTATGATGTATTAACGGAAGAGGAACTTGATATTATCTTAAATCCTTATGAGATGACAAAGCCTGGTATTGCAGGACAAGAGCTGCTAGAAAAGGGATAATATCAAAAAATTTATTTTATTAATATGACGAATTGCCTGTGAAAAAGAGAAAGACAGGCAATTCACTTTCTTTCGAATTGACGCACTTTTTTCACAATATTTTGAAAACGCTTAACGCAGATGCACAAAGGGAGGAAACAAAATGAAAACACCACGTCTACCGTCTATCTTAGAAGTCTTGTCTATCCTTGGCTTGTTTTTAGCAATTGTTTTATCATTTACTCTTTACTTCAATTTAGATATTCAACTAGCTTTGTTTATCTCATGGTTTATGGTGATCGCTTTAGGTATTCGTTTGGGACATTCATATAAGGATCTTCAAAACGCCATTACAAAAGGGATATCAAATGGTTTAGATGCTATTTTGATCTTAATTGCTGTAGGAGCACTTGTTGGAACATGGATTGCTGGTGGAGTTGTGCCTACATTAATCTATTACGGCCTAGAATTTATTCATCCTAACATTTTCTTATTAGCTACACTTGTGATATGTGCCATTATGTCCATTGCTACAGGAACCTCTTGGGGGACGGTTGGAACTGCGGGTATTGCAATGATTGCAATTGGTGAAGGTCTTGGTATTCCGCTTCCAATTGTTGCAGGTGCCGTTTTATCTGGAGCCTACTTTGGTGATAAATTATCGCCATTATCAGATAGCACCGTACTGGCCGCTTCTCTTTCTAAAGTGGACGTGCTTGCGCATGTAAGAGCTATGATGGTCTTATCCATACCAGCCTTTGTGATTACAGCGATTATGTTTACGGTTACAGGCTTTATGTATGGTGGCCGAAACATTGATCACGATAAAGTGGAGTTTTTGAAAAATGCACTTCATGATACATTTACAATTAATATCTGGATGGTTATTCCGGCTGTAGTGGTTGTGTTATTGCTTGTATTTAAGAAACCTTCAATGCCTGTTATCGCTATTGGTGCCCTTCTAGGTTCGATTTGGGCCATGGCTTTTCAAGGAATGAATCCGGCAGATGCGATTGCCACTGCTTATAATGGCTTTTCCATTAACTCAGATATAGATTTCTTAAATTCCCTGTTAAACCGTGGCGGTATTGTCAATATGCTAGGATCTTTAGTCGTGATTATCCTCGGTCTTGGTTTTGGTGGTGTACTTGAATATTTAGGCGTATTAAAAGTCATCGTCTCTATATTCGAGAAGAAATTGCATAATGCAGGAAACGTCACTCTATCCACGCTAATTGTTGCTTTCTTGGCGAATATTTTTGGCTGTGCTATGTATGTATCAATCATCCTTACACCAAAAATTATGGAAAAAAGCTATGACAAATTAAAATTAGACAGACGTGTATTATCTAGAAACTCTGAGGTCGGTGGAACACTTACGTCTGGTATGGTTCCATGGTCAGATAACGGGATATACATGGCGGGGATTCTAGGCGTGTCGACATTCTCGTATTTACCATTTATGTGGTTGAGCTTTGTTGCCATTGGTCTTGCCATTATTTATGGATATACAGGAAAATTCATTTGGTACGTTAAAAATCAACAAGAATCAGAAGAATCGGGATCATAAGCCGTTTAAAAGCCGCTCAAAAAGGAGCGGCTTTTATTTATAAATCCTATTCAATATTATAAGTTTATCGCTTTCGCAAAAATTGAAGAGAATCGTTTGGATTCAAAAAGCAGAAAAAGTAAGACTGAGTCATTTTGTTGGATGAGCTCAGGATGGCATGGAAGGGCGAAGATTTTGCAAAGCTCTTTAATAAAATGAATGAACAGTCATTAACTAATTTCTGTTATAATCATACGGTAGAAAGAGCGAAAGTAGGATTGGTGAAATGAAGAAAATATGTATTTTTATTGCGGTTGGTTTTGTCTTGCTGTTCATTTCGGGCTGTATGGGAATGAAGCAGCAAACAGAAGGAAACCAGCAAGCGGTAAAAGAGGAAAAAGGTCAAGCAAAAGAAACAAAACAGACACAGCAGAAAGAAGCGGCAGAGTTAGACAAACAAAAATGGATTCAGCAAAAGGAACCGGTTGCGCTCCCGATCTTGATGTACCACAGCCTCTCCAGCGGCAACTCGTTACGTGTGCCAAAGAGTGAGTTTGCAGCTCATATGAAATGGCTAATAGATAACGGTTATGTCACGCTGTCGCCGGAAGAGGCATATCAAGTCCTCATGACAAATTCGACACCAAGTGAAAAATTTGTTCTCATCACATTTGACGATGGATATTCAGACAACTACACAAAAGCATTTCCAATTTTAAAACAGTATGGAATGAAGGCAACGATTTTCATGATTGAGCAATCCATTGGCCGCCCGAACCACTTAACAGATGACCAAATGGATGAAATGATAGCAAATAGGCTATCAATTGAGAGTCATACAATTCATCATTTAGAGCTCAATCGTTTATCAAAGAAGCAGCAGGAAGAGGAATTAAAAGGGTCGAAGGCGTTCTTTGATCAGCGATTTTCTCAGCGCACGAGAATGGTCAGCTATCCGGTCGGGCGCTATAACGAAGACACGCTGAAGCTGGCAAAGGAAGCAGGATATCAGATGGCTGTGACCACTGAACCAGGACATGCGAAAAAGGAACAAGGCATGATGTCCTTGCACCGCCTGCGCATTTCACCGGGACTTTCACCCGAAAGCTTTGGGAGGCTGATAGAAGGAAATTGATAGATATTAGATCACAGATGTTTCACATGAAACATTTTACGACAAGTTTCATGGAGATGATTTGTGAATCCACATTGATAGTATGATGAGAAAGAAGAAACAGACCTTTCATGAAGATGGAAGGTCTGTTTCTTTTTTGCGTTTTATTCAAAACTCCATATGAGTTTTCTCTTGTTTGTAATAATCCATTCTATCTTTCAAGGTCCCTGTATGAAATTCAAATTTATGTCCATCAGGGTCCGTGAAGTAAATCGACTTCTGATCTCTTTCGTCTCTTGGCCGGCTTGGTAAAATGTTGACGTGCAAATCTTTTAGTTTGTTGTACATTGGATCTACATCCGCCTCATCAATAGAAAAAGCGATGTGTGTGTAAGAGTGATGGATGTCTTGACGAGGAATGTCTTTTTCCACATTGAGGGCAAGCCATAGCCCATTCAAATCAAAGTAAGCCGTCGTCCTTCCCTTTGCTAACAATGTGGCATTAAAGACCTTTGTATAAAAATCAATAGATGTCTCTAAATCAGAAACAGAAAATAATAAATGGTTTATTCCTTTGATGTTCAATTTAATCACCTCAAATTCAATGATGAGAAAAAAGCTTGCAGACTCAATCTACAAGCTTTGTTGTTTATTGATAAACAGGATAGCCTGTTATTTTCATATCTTTCCCTAGCTGTTCAACGGTGAGTTGATCCAGTTCAATTGCGTCACTCATGAGGGGGATGCCTTCGCCTCCGAAAAAGGAAGGAGAAAGTCGTCCGCCAATAAGCTTAGGTGCCATGTAGATGACCAATTTATCAACAAGTTGCTGCTCTAAAAATGAGGCATTCACTTGACCGCCACCTTCAATCATGAGGGAGGAGATGTTTCTTTCTCCAAGCACTTGAAGCACTTCTGGCAAGGGAACTCGCATGTCTCCATCTGTCATGATGACGTTGACTCCAGCTGCTTCAAAAGCGGCTCGCTTTTCCTCATCTGCTTGTTTTGTTGTGAAAATCCATGTAGGTGCCATCTGATCGGTGACGACCTTTGCCGTCAGCGGTGTAGACAGCTTAGAGTCTAAAACAATTCGTATCGGATGGTCACCATTTGGAATCCTTGCAGTTAATGATGGATCATCATGAATGACGGTTTGGGCACCAACCAAAATGGCATCATTGATACTGCGGATGTGGTAAGCGTCATAACGAGAAGTCTGTGAGGTAACCCACTTGCTGTCAGACGTAGCAGAAGCAATTTTCCCATCTAAGGTGATGCCCGCTTTGAGCGTCACGAACGGCGTTTTTTTCGTAATAAAGTGATTAAACACTTCATTCATGAGGATGGATTCCTGTTCCAATACGCCCGTGATCACTTGGATACCTGCGTCTTGTAAAATGGTAATCCCGCGGCCAGCGACAAGTGGGTTCGGATCAAGTGCAGCTACGACAACCGTCTCTAGGCCGGCTTTCACCAGTGCTTCAGCGCATGGGCCTGTGCGGCCATGGTGGGAACAAGGTTCTAGGGTCACATAGATCGTGGCTCCTTTTGCCTTGTCTCCAGCCATTTTGAGGGCGTGAATTTCAGCATGTGGTTCGCCGGCCTTCATGTGAGCACCAACACCAACAATTTCATTCTCTCGCACAATGACAGCCCCGACGAGCGGGTTTGGAGATGTCTGACCTTTCATTGCCCGTGCATTTTCAAGGGCTAGCTTCATATATCGCTCATGATGTGGCAATCGTATGCACCTCTTGATCCGCCTTCATGTGACCAGAGCGGTTCATTTTTGTCTGCAAGTATTTTTCGTTGAACTCAGAGACATCACCCCAAAGCGAAATCCGTCCAGAAAGAGAAAGGCCTGCATGGCTGATGGCATCTGTCTTTTTCGGGTTATTGGTAATGAGTCTCACTGGCTTTGTACGCAGTGTTTGAAGAACGGCAATGGCTTCTTCATATTGACGCGTGTCATCTTCAAAGCCGAGTGCTTCATTTGCTTCCACTGTATCGTAGCCGTTCTCTTGGAGAATGTAGGCCATGGCTTTACTGAAAAGACCTATGCCTCGTCCTTCATGATTGGCTAAATAAAACAGGGCGCCTGCTCCATTATCTTCAATCATTCGCATGGACTGTTTCAATTGGAACCCGCAGTCGCAGCGTTTGCTTCCGAAAATATCGCCAGTGTGGCAAATAGAATGCATACGGATCAGTGCTTCATCAGCATGTTTGAAATCTCCGTAAACAAGAACACTTGATTGCTGGTGATCCGCAAGCTCACGGGAGGAGAGGCTTTCAATTAAGGCTTCATCTGATAACGGTTCTTTTCCATCGTCCTTTAACCATGAATACCAGTTGAACATTACGGTTCTACCGTCTAAACTGACTGGCAGTTTAATCGGGCCAGTGATATATATATATCCGTCTTCTTGCTGTACTCGTTTGATTTTATCTTTTAAAATAGCTGTTTTAACCTCTGTGTGTTTGTCCATATTTTGCACCTTCTTTTTTGTCTGTTTCTTCTGGGAAAACCAATGTATAGCTTCTAATTCCTGAAAAACGTCGATCAATGGCTCCTTTTCTCCCGCATTCCCATGCATTAAAGGCAAGGTGATGATGGTATACACCAGTAGCGATAAATAAACTCGCTGGGGAGCCATTCGGATATGAAAACCGAGCGTGTTCACATAAAGGGAATCAGCTGCTTCTTGAAGGAGATCTTCACCATCAAGCGGTGCATTTCCGCCACCTTTCAGTTCACCATGTTTACCTATCCAAACATCCTCAGGCGATCAGCATAAACTTCGACGCCAATGTCATCAGGATCACTTAAATAAATGGTTTCACTGAAAAAGTGATCGCATACTCCAATTAAAGGATAGCCTTTTTTGATCACCTGTGCCAGCCATTTGCCCAGGTTTTTTCTGGTAAGTAATAAATACAGCAAAATGATAAACCCTGGCTCATGATGAGGTTTCTCTTTCAATTGGGCATCTTCTTTTAACACAACCAAAGGTGACGGTGGATTCCATCTAACTAATATAGTAAAAGGCAAAGAACGCTCAAAGTTGGATACATGTCATTCTGTTACACCCAATCTTAGCTGCTTCATTGTATTCAAGCTCGTTCATCCCTTCGTTATATGCGTCGGCACGTTCAAATGTTTTTGATAACCTATCAAAATGTATACATTGTTACTTTTAGTAACTGAACGATATATTTGAACTTAGACGCTTTCCGGAATGTTTTGTCTATTGAATTGTAAAAAAACACATACCCAAAAATGGATCGGGATATATTATTTATTTTATTATATCTATTGAATGATTTAACAGTGCAATAATACCGGTTTGTACTCCCATTCTGTCATTAATCTTTTTAGCTAACTAAAACATCCATATTATTGAATGGCTAAACTTAACACCTTGTTTTTTCAGGAGATGATTTAATTATCGGAAGAAAGTTGATTGAATTAGTTGAAGAATTAGCAATAAAAGAAGGGACAAAGGAACTCGCATTAGATACAGCTAACAAAGCCCTCTCTTCAAAATGGAATGATTTTTCCCTTAACGAGGAAAATCGGATTTCCACCTACCATAAATTGTATTTTTTGGTTTGTGTTATTTGGTTGGGGGAACCCCAAACATAATCAAAGCGCTGAAACTAAGAGGCAGTGCTATTTTTTTGTGATTTTTTTCTTTCCGTCACATATTTTTGACAAAGTATTCAAACAACTGACACAACATCACCCAATTTTTAGGTAAAAACTACTTTATTTTTGAAGTGCATGGGTGTAAAGTACAGGTATAAATAACTAGCCGAATGAAAATCAAGGGTAAAAGTTCACCGAGTAAACCATTTTAAAAACGGACTTTTATTTGTGAATAATTGAACAATCAGTGGACTTTTTGTGAAATTCTGAGCATGAGGAATTCGAATCATTCGGCATGTGAAAGTAAGGGAGGATGTAGGCTGTGAGTGAGCTATTTTTAGCAAGATTTCAATTTGCCTCAACGACATTATTTCATTTTATTTTTGTTCCTATGTCTATAGGTTTGGTGTTTATCGTCGCATTGATGCAGACCCTTTATGTGGTGAAGAAAAAAGACATCTATAAAAAGATGGCGAAGTTTTGGGGTCATCTTTTCTTAATCAACTTTGCAGTAGGTGTGGTGACAGGGATTTTGCAGGAATTTCAGTTTGGGATGAACTGGTCTGACTATTCAAGGTTTGTTGGTGATGTCTTTGGTGCACCGCTTGCCATTGAGGCACTATTAGCCTTTTTCCTTGAATCTACATTTATTGGACTATGGATTTTCGGCTGGGATCGTCTACCGAAGAAAATCCACTTATTGTGTATTTGGCTAGTTTCCCTTGGTACAATCTTTTCGGCGTTTTGGATTTTACTCGCCAACTCATTTATGCAGGAGCCAGTCGGATTTGTCATTAAAAATGGCCGTGCAGAGATGAATGATTTTGGAGCTCTTGTGACGAATCCGCAGCTCTGGGTTGAGTTCCCGCACGTTCTGTTTGGTGCGCTGGCAACAGGTGCTTTCTTTATTGCAGGAGTTAGTGCCTATAAAATGATCAAAAAACAAGAAATCACCTTTTTTAAAAAATCATTCCAGATTGCCATGGTACTCGCGCTCATTTCGGGCTTGGGTGTGGCGTTCTCTGGACATGATCAAGCGAAGCACCTAATGAAATCACAGCCGATGAAGATGGCAGCAAGTGAAGCCCTTTGGCAGGATAGTGGAGATCCAGCCGCTTGGACACTTTTTGCCAACATTAACACAGATAAAAAAGAAAACTCTGGAGAAATCAATATTCCGTTTGCTTTAAGTTATTTGGCTTATCAGAAGTTCAGTGGAGATGTTCCAGGCATGCTAACACTTCAAAAAGAATATGAAGCGAAGTTTGGCCCAGGAGACTACATTCCTCCAGTAAAAACGACATTCTGGAGCTTTAGAATCATGGTTGGTGCAGGAATGCTCATGATTTTTGCTAGTATGATGGGCTTGTACTTGAGCTTTAGAAAGAAACTTGAATCAAACAAATGGTATTTACGCTTTATGGTTTGGATGATTGCGTTCCCGTTTATTGCGAACTCAGCCGGCTGGATCATGACTGAAATCGGGCGTCAGCCGTGGACCGTCTTTGGCATGATGACGACCGCTCAATCGATTTCACCGAACGTATCTTATGGCATGCTGTTATTCTCAGTCATTAGCTTTACGACCATTTATCTGATTCTTGTCATCGTGCTTGCCTACTTATTCATTCGAGAAATTAAAAAAGGGGCACATTCTGAAGAGGATACAGATCAAAAGGATGAAACGGACCTATCTACAGATCCATTTGATGGAGGCGCATATCATGGCATATCTTAACGAGATTTGGTTTATTCTTGTCGCATTATTATTTGTTGGTTTTTTCTTCTTAGAAGGATTTGATTTTGGTGTAGGGATGTCTATGCAGTTGCTTGGAAAGGATGCGCATGAGCGCCGCATTTTAATCAATACGATTGGTCCTTTTTGGGATGCGAATGAGGTGTGGCTCCTTACAGCTGGCGGCGCTATATTCGCAGCGTTTCCTCACTGGTATGCCACGATGTTCAGTGGATACTATATTCCATTTGCGGTTCTCCTATTAGCGCTTATTGGGCGGGGGGTCGCCTTTGAGTTCCGAGGGAAGGTCGAGAAAGCTTCTTGGATCAAAACGTGGGACTGGGTCATATTCTGTGGCAGTCTACTTCCGCCGTTTTTGCTCGGTGTGCTATTCACAAGTATTTTACGCGGGATGCCAATTGATCAAAGCATGAATATGTACGCTGGTTTCACAGACTTTGTGAATCTTTATTCAGTGATCGGCGGGGTGTTAGTGACAGTTCTTTGCCTCCTGCACGGATTGATTTTTGTCACACTTCGTACAGAGGGAGATTTGAGACAGCGTGCAAGAAAGCTTGGCCAGCGTATCTTGCTGATCGCACTGCCAGTTCTTGTTCTATTTGTCGGTGTGTCCATCATCGAAACAGACATTTATACAGTCCGCCCTATCATCACCATTCCTTTAACGGGGCTGATTGTGGTTTGTTATATAGCGGCTCTTGTCTTTATGAGAAAAGAGCGTGATGGCTGGACGTTCTTATTCACAGGAGCAGGCATCATGGTGACTGTGACGATGCTTTTCACCGCATTGTTCCCGCGTGTGATGATTAGTTCAATCAACCATGCGTTCGATCTCACCATTCAAAACGCTGCATCAGGATCTTATTCACTTACGGTCATGACGATTGTCGCCATTTCTTTGCTGCCTTTTGTGCTTGGGTATCAAATTTGGAGCTACTATGTCTTCCGTAAGCGTGTAAGCGGTAAGGAGCCAATGACTTACTGATGGATAAACGCTTGCTTCAATTAAAGGGAATGAGAGGGCTTCTTGCCCTCTTAGGTATTGTGTCACTCATTCAAGGAGCAAGTATAATTTTCCAAGCACAGTGGCTGGCACATGCCATAACAACGCTGTTTGATGGGAAAAGCCTCGCGCAGGCAACGCCTTATGTTTTACTGTTTCTTGCTGCCTTTCTTGTGCGGCACGGTCTCACCTTCATTCGGGAGAGAGTCATGTTCACTTATTCTTCCCGAATTGGAGCAGACGTACGAAAGCAGCTGTTAGATCAACTCTTTCGTTTAGGTCCAGCCTTCACAAAGAAAAAAGGAACAGGAAAGCTTGTGACATTAGCGATGGAGGGAATTGCCCAATATCGTCAGTATTTACAGCTGTTTTTGCCGAAAATGGTAAACATGGCCGTAATCCCGGTGATGGTTCTTGTCTATGTTTGGACACTAGATGAAACATCTGCCGTCATTTTAATTGTGACGCTGCCGATTTTAATTGTTTTTATGATTTTGTTAGGCCTTGTCGCCCAGCGTAAAGCGGCCAAACAATGGAGATCGTATGAGAAATTATCCAATCATTTTACTGATTCCCTCCGTGGCCTTGAAACACTTCGCTACTTAGGTATTAGCAAAAAGCACTCTCGCAATATCGCGGAGGTGTCAAAGCGATATCGAAAGGCGACAATGAGCACACTGAAGGTCGCATTTCTTTCATCGTTTGCTCTCGATTTCTTTTCCATGTTATCGATTGCGACCGTTGCTGTATTTCTTGGCTTGCGATTAATTGAAGGGGAACTTCTCTTATTGCCGGCTTTGACAGCACTTATGCTGGCTCCGGAATATTTCCTACCAGTACGTGAAGTGGGAAATGATTATCATGCGACGTTAAATGGAAAAGAAGCGAATGAGGCCATTCAGGTCATTTTAGATGAAAAGGGCTTCCAAGCGCAGGAGACACAATCCATGCAGCTGAGCCGGTGGAATGAACAAGATGTGCTCACGCTGCAAGATATCTATGTCCTGCATGATGACCATGCACCGTATTCCATTCAAGATGTAGACCTGACTGTCAACGGAAAGAAAAAAATTGGAATCATTGGTACCAGTGGTTCAGGAAAATCAACGTTAACAGATGTCCTCGGCGGCTTTGTTGAACCGTCTTCAGGTCAAATCACGCTAAATGGCCAGAAGCTTGTTCATTTACAGCTGACGGCATGGCAAAAGGAAGTCGTTTATATGCCGCAGCATCCCTATTTATTTCACATGACATTAAGGGAAAATATTCGTTTTTATGAGCCAAATGCAACAGATGAAGAAGTCGAAAAAGCTGTGCAGGAGGCGGGCTTATCTCAGCTCGTAGCGGAGCTGCCAAATGGGCTGGATGAGGTCATTGGAGAACAGGGAAGAGGGCTAAGCGGCGGACAGGCGCAAAGGGTTGCGCTTGCTCGGACTGTGCTGGGACAGCGGTCGATCATGCTGTTAGATGAACCAACGGCGCATCTCGACATTGAGACAGAGTATGAATTGAAGAAAACGATGCTTCCGCTGTTTGAAGATAAACTAGTGTTTTTAGCAACACACAGGCTTCATTGGATGCCGGATATGGATGAAATCATTGTGATGGATCATGGAACCATTGCAGAAATGGGAACACATGAATCATTAATGCAAAGAAAAGGTGTGTACTATCAATTGGTACAGGAGCAAATGGGGGCGGTCACACATGGTCAGTAAAGGCTGGTTTATACCTTATATCAAGGAGAATCAAAAGCTGTTTGCCTTGGTCCTTTTTTTAGGAGCCATTGCGGTGTTCTCTGCTTCTATGCTCATGTATACATCAGGATTTCTGATTTCAAAAGCTGCCACAAGACCTGAGAATATTTTATTGATCTATGTCCCAATCGTGGCAGTACGTACCTTTGGTATTTCACGCTCAGCTGCTCGTTATGCAGAAAGGCTAGCGGGCCATCAGCTCATTTTGACGATGATTGAAAAAATGCGGGTGCGTCTGTATGACATGGCTGAACGAAGTGCCAAACAGACAAAGCTTGGTACAGGTGAAATGCTCGGACTCTTATCAGAAGATGTGGAGCGATTACAGGATGCCTATTTAAAAACAATCTTTCCATCCATTGGTGCGTTGCTTTTATATGCGGCATCGATTGGGGCACTTGGGCTTTTCTCATGGCCTTTTGCTGGATTAATGCTGCTCTATATTGCTCTTCTTGTGTTTATTTTCCCATACGTTACAGTGCTTGTGAACCGGGTGAGACAAATTCAAATGAAAAAAGACAGAAATGAATTGTACAATCTTTTAACAGATGCGGTCATGGGCGTCAGTGACTGGTTGTTTAGTGGCAGGCAGAACGATTTTGTTGATGGCTATGAACAGAAAGAAGCGCAGCTGTTAGTACTTGAAGCGACCAAACATCGGTTTATCCATCTACGTCAATTGTTTGCGCAGTTGATCATTGGAGGGGCAGTCGTGCTCGTGGTGTATTGGAGCGGCTCAGTCGTTCAGTCAGGATCTATATCACACACGCTCATTGCAGCCTTTGTGCTTGTGCTGTTTCCGTTAACAGAAGCCTTTCTTCCACTGTCAGATGCGGCAGGTGATATTCCTGGTTATCAGCATGCCGTCAGTAGATTAAATCGTTATGAAAAGCAGTCGTATGAAGGAGAAACTGAGAGGGAGTCAGTGGATCTGACAACCATTTCTCATGATGAAGCGGTCTGTTTTGATCAAGTAACCTTTGGATATGAGGCGGATCAACATGTGCTTCAAAACCTCTCGTTTTCGCTTAAGCAAGGGGAATCACTCGCTCTCTTAGGAAAAAGCGGTGCAGGAAAATCGACCATTTTAAAATTGTTAGAAGGGGCAGTCGTCCCAAATCAAGGTGTTGTCAGCATTCAGGGGAAACCGGTGCAACGCATTCAAGAGAACGTGTCCTCCTATGTGTCTGTGCTCAATCAACAGCCTTATTTATTCGATACGTCTGTTTTAAACAATATTCGCTTAGGCTCTAAAGACGCGACAGAAGAGCAGATCAAAGAAGCGGCGAGACAGGTACAGCTGCACGATTACATCGAATCTTTGCCAGAAGGCTATCACACAGGTGTACAGGAGACTGGGGTTCGTTTCTCAGGTGGAGAAAGGCAGCGTCTGGCGTTAGCTCGGATTTTGCTGCAAAACACACCGATTGTTGTATTGGATGAGCCAACTGTCGGACTTGATCCACGGACAGAGCGTGAATTGCTTGAAACGATATTCCGTGTGTTGAAAGGAAAAACAGTGATTTGGATAACCCATCACCTGACTGGCTGTGAGGCGTGTGATCGAATCATGTTTATTGAAGATGGTCACATTGAGATGCAAGGACAGCACAAGGATTTACTGAGAGAAAACCACCGTTATCAAAAGCTGTATGAGATGGATCGTCCGTGTGAATGCCACCGTAAATGGCCTTGTTGATCATAAATGGGGTCCATCTGTTTTTTATTGATTAAAGGAGCTGAAAAAAGGAGACGAGGTAATCCTGACGTCTCGTCAGGAAAAAATCGAAGTCATTAAGGTGCAAAGGCTATCCGCGTGAAGAGAAGTCAAATGCTTTTTTCAGGTACGCCTTTACACAGAATCTCAATTTCATCACATCTACTGGGACATTTGATCATGTACGATACTCATGAAAAAAGATGGGTTGTATTACACAGCTAATCTCCTCATAAAAAGGCGGATACACAAAGGTGTATCGCCTTTTTTTAATGCCTTCCGCAAAAACAGCTGTGAAAAAGATTCATAGGCCAATAGATATGGTTTGTCGTATAAATAGGGGCGTTTGTCATATAAATGAGTTGGCAATTTTTATATCTATTCAGTAGAATATGAGTATTGAAGAGAACTGCAAGCGTATACAACTTGTTCATCCAAGGCAGATTCTTCACCTTAAATAAGGAGGTCGATCTTATGCTGAGTAAAAGACTGACGCACATCTTAAGTCAGCTGATGGCGGCTGAGACTCCTCTCACAAGCGCTGCGCTTTCTGTCAGCTTACAAGTGACAAGCCGCACCATTCGTACAGACATCAAGGAATTGAATGACCGTCTTTCCCCTTATCAAGCGGCTGTATCAGCTGTTAGAGGAGCTGGCTATGAGCTCTTGATCAAAGATGAGAATGCCTTTCGCCGTTTTATGAAAGAGGAGGTGGAACAGGAGAAGCCGCTGGCTGTTCTGCCGGAGGAGCGTGTCCGATTTATTTTAAAAAGGCTACTTCTCGCAGATCCGTACGTGAAGCTAGAAGACTTACAGGAGCAGCTTTTTATTAGTAAATCAACGATGAGTAATGATATGAAGTGGGTCAAACGTAAGCTTGAGCCCTTTGATCTTAAGCTAGAATCAAAGCCGAGTAAAGGGTGCCGGATTAAAGGATCTGAGATGAAAATCCGTTATTGTATGTCAGAATATTTATTCAATGAACGCCGTTCCTATCAAACGATGCTGAATACAGCTGTCACCATTTTGCCAAAGAGTGAGCTAGAATTAATTCAGAAAACCATGATTGATTATATCAATGAGGAAAAAATGAATCTATCTGACATATGCATGAATAATTTAATTGTTCATGTCGCCATTGCCTGTAAACGAATTAGGCACGGAAACTATGTTTCTGTTCTTCCAGAGGAAATGAACGAAATCCCGCAGGCAAAGGAATACAAGGTAGCAAAAAAAATGGTTGAACGTCTTGAAGGGCTGCTTGATGTCTCCTTTCCACAAGAGGAGATCGTCTATATGGCCATTCACTTGCTAGGGACTGCCAAAATGGTGCAGTCTTTTTCTTCGAGCGGTCAAAAACAAATTGTCGATGATGACACAAGCCGACTTGTTCAGCTCATGCTGAAAGCCATTGATCAAAAATTGCAGCTAGATTTAGCTGCTGATGCGGAATTAATGCTTGGCCTCAGTCTGCACTTAAAGCCAGCCATGAACCGGTGTAAATATGGCATGAACTTACGAAATCCGATGCTCGATGAGATAAAAGCAGGGTATCCACTCGCCTTTGAAGCAGGGATTATTGCGAGCAGGGTCATTGAAGAAGAGGCAGGTCTGTCCATTCATGAGAAAGAAATCGGATATATGGCGCTCCATTTTGGTGCTGCTTTAGAGCGTAGAAAAATGGAGATTCCGCCGAAGCGCTGCCTCATTGTCTGTGCATCTGGTGCAGGGAGTGCAAGGCTATTACAGGATCGTTTGCATTCACAATTTGGGTCCAAACTGACCATTTTAGGAACAGCAGAGCTTTATTCACTTCCACATGTCTCTTTACATGCCCTGGATTTGATTATTACGACGATCCCTATTCATATGGATTTGCCGATCCCGGTCATTCAAGTGAACACCATTTTGGGAGGCGGTGACTTTTTAAAAATTGAAGAAGCCCTGACGAGTGAATCAAGAGTGACGTTGGCCTCTCAATATATGAAAAAGGAATTGGTCTTTACAAAACGCGTTTTTCAAACAAAGGAAGAGGTCATGACTTTTCTCACGCAAAAAGTCATCGGTATGGGGTTAGCACCAGTAGAGCTCACACAATCTGTGATGGAACGAGAGCAGGCTGCACCAACCTCCTTTGGGCATTATACAGCGATTCCCCACCCTATGACCCCGCTGACAGACGAGACGTTCTGGGCAATATGTACATTAGAAAAACCCATCATTTGGGGAGAGAAAAAAGTTCAATTTGTCTGCTTGCTTTGTGTTGAAAAAGAGAATGCCAAAGATTTGAAAGGAATGTACCGTCTGCTGGGAGAGCTTGTGCATAATGTGAAATTCATTCAGCATCTCATCGCCTGTGATACCTTTGAAGACATGCTAGATGTGATGTATAAAAAGGCCCCTTCGTACAAGAACTAACAGTGTGATATTAACTTTTTCCGCTTCCTTAAGGAAAAAGTATGGGTGTTTATGAAAGCGGTTTCATAATATGATGATTGTGTAAAGAAAAGCTTCACACTTCTAAAAGGGGGGGTTACACATGGACATCTTATTGGTTTGCGCAGCAGGTATGTCAACAAGCTTACTTGTCACAAAAATGGAGAAAAGTGCACAAGAACAAGGGAAAGACTATCGTATTTGGGCGGTATCTGGAGATGCTGCAAAAAGTCATATTGATCAAGCCGATGTGCTTTTATTAGGACCACAGGTTCGATATTTATTGCCACAAATGAAAAAGCTCGGAGCAGAAAAAGGAATACCAGTAGACGTCATCAATACGGTGCATTATGGCGTGTGTAATGGCGCCGAAGTTCTAAAATCTGCTGAACAGTTAGTGAACGGATAAAGGGGGCGGAAGGGATGAATGGATTCAACCGATTTCTAGAAGAGAAGGTCATGCCGTTTGCAGGAAAAATTGCCGCTCAAAGACATTTACAAGCATTGCGTGACGGAATCGTTTTAACCATGCCTCTCATTATTGTCGGTTCACTGTTTCTCATTTTAGCCAACCTTCCGATCCCAGGATACAGCGATTTTATGGCAAGTATCTTTGGAGACGAATGGGCCACGAAGCTATCCTATCCTGTGAATGCAACCTTTGACATTATGGCACTTGTTGCGACCTTTGGGATAGCCTACAGGCTTGCTGAAAAGTATGCTGTCGATGCACTATCATCTGGTGCGATCGCTGTCGCGGCTTTCCTTTTGGCGACACCATATCAAGTGCCTTTTACACCCGAAGGCTCAACAGAAGCCATCTTAGTGAATGGCGGAATTCCGGTCACACTTATGGGTAGTAAAGGGTTATTCGTTGCCATGATTATTGCCATGCTTTCAACAGAAATTTATCGCTTCATTGTGCAGCGAAATATCGTGATTAAAATGCCTGATGGTGTACCGCCAGCAGTTAGTAAATCGTTTATCGCACTTATTCCAGGTTTTGTGGTCATCACGCTGATCTGGGTCGCTAGACTTGTGATTGAGATGACACCTTTTGAGAGTATTCATAATATCATCACGGTCTTAATTGGCACACCGCTTTCTATTCTTGGGGGAAGCTTAGGGGGAAGTATCGTCGCCATAGGTGTACAAATGCTCCTCTGGGCTTGTGGTATTCACGGAGCAACGATTGTCGGAGGCGTCATGGGTCCGATTTGGCTCGGTGCGATGGATGAGAACCGTCTTGCGTTTCAAGCAGGAGAAATGCTGCCGAATATTTTCACAGCGCAGTTCTTTGAAATTTTCATCAATGTCGGCGGAAGCGGCGCGACACTTGCTTTGGTGCTGACGATGATCTTACGTTCCAGAAGTAAACAAATGAAACAGCTTGGTCGACTAGCCATTGGGCCAGCCATCTTTAACATCAACGAACCGATTATTTTTGGAATGCCGATTGTGATGAACCCAATGCTTCTTATTCCGTTTATTCTTACGCCAATCATCATGATCATCACCACATATATCGGAATGAGCACAGGACTTGTGGCAAAACCCGCAGGAATCGCTGTCCCATGGACAATGCCACCAATCATTTCAGGCTATCTCGCTACAGGCGGGAAAATCTCCGGTGCTGTCATGCAGCTGATCAACCTCGCGTTGTCATTTGCTCTATACTACCCATTCTTTAGAATGTGGGATAAGCAGAAATTGAAAGAAGAAAATGAACTGGATACAAAAGCATCAACTGACGAAAATGTCGTCAGCATGTAATAGAGGGAACAAGGGGGATGCGGCTGATGGAAATGGAACAAATTGTGTTTCAACTCATCTTGCATGGTGGAAATGGCAGAAGCTCAGCAATGGAGGCCATTACATGTGCAAAGCAAGGAAACTTTGATGAGGCGAAGCAAAAATTGCAGGAAGCACAAGACGCTTTAAATGAGGCGCATCACGCACAGACAGAGCTGATCCAAGGAGAAATCAGAGGAGAAAAGGCTGACATCAGTCTCTTAATGATTCATGCACAGGATCATCTCATGAACGCCATGACTGTCAAGGAGCTTGCAGCGGAAATTATTGAGCTCCATGAAAAAATGAAACAATTCGGAGGTGTTAATTCATGAAAGACGGAATCAAAATTGTCACAATAGGCGGTGGATCGAGCTATACGCCGGAACTGGTTGAAGGTTTTATCAAACGGTATCAAGAATTGCCTGTGAAGGAATTATGGCTTGTGGATATTGAAGCAGGGCAGGAAAAACTAAATATCGTAGGTGCTTTTGCGAAACGTATGGTCGAAAAAGCAGGTTTGCCCATTGAGGTACACCTGACCATTGACCGACGGGAAGCTCTGAAGGATGCTGACTTTGTCACGACACAATTTCGTGTAGGACTGCTGGAAGCACGAGCAAAAGATGAAAGAATACCACTCAAATATGGCGTCATTGGTCAGGAAACGAATGGGCCAGGTGGTTTATTTAAAGGTCTTCGCACCATCCCAGTCATTTTAGATATAGTGAAGGATATGGCAGAGCTTTGTCCAGAGGCTTGGCTTGTGAACTTTACAAATCCAGCGGGGATGGTCACAGAAGCTGTTTTACGCTACACGAATTTGAAGAAGGTGGTCGGTCTATGCAATGTGCCGATTGGGATCAAAATGGGGATTGCAAAGGCGCTTGATGTGGATGTTGAACGCATTGAAGTGCAGTTTGCCGGCCTCAATCACATGGTGTATGGATTAGATGTGTATTTAGACGGGGTCAGTATTATGGATCAGGTGATTGATGAATTAGGAAATCCAAATAGCCAGTGGTCCATGAAGAACATTGAGGCGAAAAACTGGGAGCCTTCTTTTGTCAAAGGCTTAGGGGTCATTCCATGTCCGTATCATCGTTACTACTACAAAACGAAAGACATGCTGGAGGAAGAGCAAAAAGCGGCCCAAGAAAAAGGAACAAGAGCAGAGGTTGTCCAGCAAGTCGAGCAAGAATTATTTGAGCTATACAAAGACCCTGATTTATCGATTAAACCGCCGCAGCTCGAAAAAAGAGGCGGGGCTTATTACAGCGATGCTGCATGTAATTTAATCAGCTCTATCTATAATGATAAGCATGACATTCAACCGGTTAATACAGTGAACAGAGGAGCGATTGCCAGCATTCCGGCTGAATCAGCGGTTGAAGTGAACTGTATCATAACGAAGGACGGCCCAAAACCAATAGCGACTGGTGATCTACCTGTGGCTGTGAGAGGGCTCGTTCAGCAAATCAAATCATTCGAACGTGTGGCAGCCGAAGCTGCTGTGACAGGAGATTACGAGACGGCTCTTGTCGCCATGACAATCAATCCACTCGTCCCTTCTGACGAAATTGCAAAGCAAATGTTAGATGAAATGCTAGAAGCGCACCGTGAGTATTTACCGCAATTCTTCAAATCAGTGAACGCATAAAACGAAATGGCCCCTTGATGGGGTCGTTTTTTATAATCTGACCATATGGAAATTTGAGAAAGAAGTGTATGATAGGATGGTTTCCAAGTTTTGGCATAGTGGTGCTGTTTTTGTAGGGCATCATCGCCACCTTTTTTCCTGAAATCTTTTATTTGATTGAAAGAAACCATGGCGTCAAAGGGAAAGGGTGGATGTATGCAGGGGGAAAATTGTGTGTGTATCGGTTTTGTTTTGGTGGACGATTTGATGGAAAGTGAGTTATCCAAATAAACCCGCAAATCTCATCACTTCTTTTTATTGATTCTCTTTCGTCGATACTTTACAAAGGTAACGGAGAAGACGATGGTTGAAATCCCGAGAAACTTAAATATAAATCGAGTGAGGAACGGTGAATCCTCGAAGCCTGTAGGCACTATGCATGATCCAATGATGACCAGTAAGTCAAAAACATAAGCATCACTCCTGAGTTTTTTTGGAATAGAAGAACATCATTTCCATTATACAGTGAGATGGAAATAAACAAAAAAAGAACCCTTCATGAAATGAAAGGTTGTTTCGCTTGTTTATGCCTGCTTGACGACCGAGTCGACTTCTACTGTCCAGCCGAAGATGTCTGGCTGTGTCCCTTTTTGGATGCCCGTAATAGCTTCGTATAATCTTTTCGATACTTCGCCTGTTTGACCATTTTGAATGACATATGGTTGATCGTGATAAATTAACTCACCGACAGGAGAAATCACGGCTGCCGTCCCTGTTCCAAAGATTTCTTCAAGTTCGCCTGATTGGTGTGCGTCAATTAATTCATCAATTGAAATTTTGCGTTCTGTCACAGGAATCTCCCAATGCTTTAACAGCTCAAGCACAGAGTTACGTGTGATGCCTTCTAAAATGCTGCCGTTCAATTCAGGCGTCACGATTTCTCCATTAATTTTAAAGAAAATATTCATGCTGCCCACTTCTTCAATGTACTTTTTCTCGACCCCATCAAGCCAAAGAACCTGTGAGAACCCTTTGGTTTCAGCGACTTGCTGTGCCTTCAGGCTCGATGCATAGTTTCCAGCTGTTTTGGCATTTCCTGTTCCACCCTTAACGGCACGGACAAACTCGTTTTCAACCGCAATTTTCACCGGATGGATGCCTTCTTTATAGTATGATCCCACTGGAGATAGGATAATGAGCAGCTTATACGTGCTTGACGGTGCAACACCTAAATATGGCTCAGTGGAAATAATGAATGGACGAATATACAAGGAAGTGCCCTCTGCATCAGGTACCCAGTCCTTATCAATGCGAATGAGTTCATTTAAGCCCTCTAAAACCGTTTCTGTATCAATTTGTGGAATACACAGGCGGTCATTGGATCTGTTTAGGCGTTCCATATTCTTTTCTGGACGGAATAAGAGAATTTTTTGATCCTCAGAAACATAGGCCTTCAAGCCTTCAAAAACAGACTGACCATAATGATAGACCATAGAAGCTGGATCCATTGGAATTGCCTGATAAGGGATAATTCTTGGATCATACCAGCCTTTATCAATTGAATAATCCATCACAAACATGTGATCTGTGAATATTTTTCCAAATTCAAGTTGATCAGATTGAGGTTTTGGTTTTTTTGTTGAACTAAGTTCAACGCGGATGGGTTGTTTTGGCATTGTAAATCTCCTTGCTGTTTGATTATTTGAAAATTCTAATAATATGAAATAATTATGATTCTATTCTATACCTTCACAAAATATTAGCAATAGGTTTTCTGGAATTCAGACAAGAAAAATCTGTTAAAGTGCTTTCCTCTCCTCTTCTGTTCGTTTTACTGATGTCACCCTTTTCAAAACAGAAATAAAATCCAAATGATTATTAAATGATTAATCTGACAATTTAAAACAAATGGTTTTCTTGTAAGATATTCTTTCAAACATACACCTTTAGACTATTACATTGCAAGGAATAGCGTCATTTAATTTAAACCGATAAAGTAAGAAGAGAAGCGAAGGAAGCAAGGAACAACGTACGATGTGGCAGCAAACGGAAACGACAAAAACCCTGAAACCAAGCAAAAACCTTTCAGCGTATTAAATCGGCATTTATGGCCAAAGCGGGATCAACAATTTACATGAGAGGTGGTACATACAAATTGATTATCCATCATTCAGGGACAAAAAAAGTTCCTGTTGTCTTTCAGGCTTATGGAAAAGAAAAACCCCGCTTTTTCAGCAAAATCGGGCAGGGCCATATATCATTTTGCAGCGATAGGAGGCATTGTGCTGGTGTAAAGGGTGATGACAGCAGAAATTAACGCAGATGCGCCTTATTTAATGGATGGAGTAGCTACTGCTATTATCGGTTTTTCAGTCATAGGAGCAGGAAAGCCAAATGCATTTGGCACTTTTATTGGTAATGTGCTCATCGGTATTTTGTAAATGGACTTGTGGTGATGTCTGTCCCTTATTACACAATGGATAATGTGAAAGGATCTGTGCTTGCACTTGCATTGGCGCTGACTTCTTACAACCAGCGCAACTAAGATGTATTTTTTTAAAACCATTCGAGTCCTCTCTCCGTCTACTTAACGGAAAGCAGTGTAATAGCTGTTTTCCAAAAGGAGATGACAAAGAGAAATGAATATGTCAGCAACTCATGTAGAAGATTTGAAAAGTGTCATGGAAGACTGGAAAAATGAATTATTAGTATATAAATTTGCATTAGATGAAATGGATACAAAGTTTTCGATTATTAGTCAGGAATATAACTTAATCCATGGACACAACCCAATAGAGCATACAAAATCACGAATCAAATCCTTTGAAAGCATCGTGAATAAACTAGCAAGAAAAGGGTGCGACATCACCACACAATGTGCCAAGGAGAACATTCATGATATCGCTGGTGTCCGCATCATCTGCTCTTTTATTCAAGATATCTATAATATTATCGATGTACTGAGGCAAAGAGAGGATTTAAAGATTCTTGAGGTAAAGGATTACATTCAACATCCAAAATTAAATGGCTATAAAAGCCTTCATTTAATTGTTGAAATTCCTGTCTACTTAACGAATCGTGTGGAGCATGTGAAGGTTGAGATACAGGTGCGGACCATTGCGATGGATTTTTGGGCGAGTCTTGAACATAAAATCTATTATAAACTGCAAAACGATGTCCCTCATCAGCTCACCGATGAGCTAAAGGAAGCGGCAGATATCGCCCATTACTTAGATGAAAAAATGCAAAATATTAAACGAGAAATTGATTAAAAAGATAAAAAAGAGTAGCTGTTTCTGATCACAGCTACTCTTTTCTTTCATCGGCATTCATTTTAAGGATTGGTTCCTCGATCTCTCTTTTGGATAATGGTTCCTTCATCTTGAAATTGTGCAGTTTGGCTGTTTTTTTGGGTGGAAGTGCCAATGAAAACACCTGACATCAAGATTGTAAAAATCGCACTTGTTATGAACAATTTCTTCATCATTCATCACTCCAATTTTTAACATTTTTTAATGACAACGCCTTGTTCCAAAAATAAGTTGATTCTTCATGAAGGCCATTTTCAGTTAAGGATGCTGCTACATCATGACAGATGGCTTCAAGATCAAGGAGGAAATTCATTGATTCTAATTGATCACAAAAAGAAATGATTTGCTCAATCATGTTGTCTGGCTGTAGCATGAGCGTTTCTAAAATCGATAATTTAAGTGAAATGTTTCGTTGTTTTAAATTTTCTGCTTTTTGAAGTGAAAGCTGTACGTAATAGGTGAACAAACCAGGCTTTTTCAGCTTAAATAGCGCTTTTGTGTAGGCATACAAGGCAAGTAAATAGCCGCCTGGAGAAGAAGTTTCAAATGTCTCAATCAATAAAGCTCTTTCTAGGAGCGGTACAGCTTCACTGTATTGGTTTCTTAGACTTTTAATAAAGGCAGCATTACAGTACGCATGACCAAGTAAATCTGGGTCTTCCATCTGTTCTAGTGAATGAATAACCTGTTGAAACAACATCTCTGCCTCATCATAGTTCATTTGATCTGCATAATTCAAAGCAAGCATCATTTGACAGCTGATTGATTTTTTCACATAACATGGATCTGTGTCATAAATAGATGAAGCCATTTTTAAGTGGTGTATGGAGAGAAGTGTGGATCTAATATTGTAGTATAGGCATCCTGTTTTATAATGAAATTCTGCTTTTTCAATGTCATCATGTACGAGATCTAATTTATTCTCAGCCAATTTTAAATGATGGAATGCCGTTTCCTGATTTCCTCTGCGCATTTCATACATTCCTTTAAAGAAATAGTAATAGTAGCTGAGCATATCATCTGTACGGATGGCATCTTCATCAACAAAAAGACTATGATCTAACGAAGTCGTATCTTCGATAAGATCTTTGAAACGGTATTCTAGTAATTGATAATAAAGTAAGACGTCTTGATTCTCTTCCATTCGATCAAACGCTTGAAGAATATCTTCTTTTAGTTGTATGGCTTCTTGAATCTCTCTTTTTTTCATCAATACATACCAGTGATTTAGCATATTTGCTACATCAACGGACGACAAAACCCCTGTTTCGGCCAATTAGTATCCTCCTTTCTTCATTTCTTCATCTATCACCATATTTCAATTTGCCGTTCAGCTAAATCATCTTTCCATATCAGAATGTAAGTACTATATTATATTTTAAGCTGTCTTTATCAATTTGTAAAACATGTTTTCTGATGTAAATTCAACCAATAGTGAAAAATAAAGGGATTATCAGATTTAATGTGTACGATTACATTTTTTTAGATGAAAAGAGTAGGATAGAAAAAATATATTACAATATCAACAGAAAGAGTAAGGTAGTTATTGAAATCTTATAATAGGTAAGAAAGAAATAGCGGTTTCCAAGATGTATTCTCATTTTTTGTGAGATTATATCCACATGAATATTGTGAAGCGCTCTTCTTTCAGAATAAAATGAGTTATTCGCAAAAAAATAAAATTTAAAGAGACTATTGATCTAGAGTTGTATGGATCTTTTGGTATTGATAAAAAATATCACACATAATAGATTTAGCGTGGTATAGTAATATTATTGTTTAGAATATTTAGACAAAACTGACATTAGGGGGTCGTGTTTTATGAAGAAATCGATGTTACTGATTATGGGACTTGTTTTTGTGCTCGTCATGGCAGCCTGTGGATCAAAATCGGACAGTGGTTCGGGAGAAGACAAAGACACATATAAAATTGGGATAGATACAACATATCCGCCATTTGAATTTGAAAAGGGCGGTAAATATGAAGGAATAGACGTTGATTTAATTAACGCAATTGCAAAAGACCAAGGCTTCAAAGTAAAGCTTGAAGCAATGGACTTCTCAGGGATTATTCCAGCGATGCAAGCAGGTCAGCTTGATGTTGGAATGGGCGGTATGAGTATTACAGATGAGCGTAAAAAGAAAGTAGATTTTTCAGATCCATACTTCGACGCTGGACTCACAGTTGTTGTGAAAAAGGACAGCAGCATCAAATCGATTGATGATTTAAAGGGGAAAAAGGTAGCTGTTAAAAATGGGACAACAGGTGCGAAATTTGCATCAGATAACGCAGATAAATATGGGTATGAAGTTGTGCAATTTAATGATAGTCCATCTATGTTCCAAGAAGTATCTAATGGAAATGCAGACGCATTGATCGAAGATTATCCCGTCATTACGTATGCGATCGCACAACAAGATTTAAACTTGAAAACAGCTGGAGACCGCTTGAATGGGGACCAATATGGTATCTCTGTAATGAAGGAGAAAAACCAAGACTTGCTGAAGAAAATCAATAAAGGCCTAGAAAACCTAAAGAAAAACGGTGAATATGACAAAATTATTGATAAATATTTGAAGTCATAATACAAGCGAGGCGCGCTCTAGGCGCGCCTTCTTTATGTGTAAACCGTAGAATTAGGAGGGAGAAACATGGATACGATTATTAATGCATTTCCATATTTAATGGATGGTTTGCAAACCACTTTATATATCTTTATTGTTGCCATCATTTTAGGATTTATCATCGGTTTGATTGTGGCATTATTCCGCCTGTCACCATTTAAAATCATCAATGTCATTGCACTCATTTTTGTGAATGCTATTCGAGGTACCCCATTTATTGTACAGCTATTTTTCATTTATTTTGGTTTGAATACACTTGAATTTATTTCGCTTGATCGAGTGCCGGCGGGGATTATTACAGTAGCAATTAATGCAGGGGCTTATTTCTCAGAGATAATTCGTGCAGGGATTCAATCCATTGATAAAGGACAAACAGAAGCCGCACGCTCTCTCGGATTTACAGGGGGACAAAACATGCGTTTTATCGTCCTTCCACAGGCATTTCGTCGCATGCTTCCAGCGATTACAAACCAAGCCATTATCAGCTTGAAGGATACGTCGCTCTTATCCATTATCGGGATCGCTGATATTATGCAGCGAGGACAAGTTCAAGCATCGGCCACATTTGATCCTTTGAATGTCTGGCTTATTGTCGGTGTCATTTATTTCGTGATCATTTATTTACTTTCTCTACTGGCTAGCTACGCAGAAAGGAGATTTGATATCAAATGAGTATGATTACGGTGAAAAATTTAAAAAAATCCTTTGGTGATCATGAAGTGTTAAAGGATATTAATGCAGTCATCGAGGAAAAGGAAGTAGTGTGTGTTATTGGTCCTTCTGGATCAGGAAAAAGCACGTTTCTAAGATGTCTCAATAAATTAGAGGATATTACTGCTGGAGAAGTTGTTGTCCACGGACATACGATTACAGATCCAAAAGTCAACATCAACAAAGTACGACAAGAAGTCGGCATGGTGTTTCAGCACTTTAATTTATTTCCTCATAAAACGGTTTTAGAAAATATCACGATCGCACCGATGAAGGTAAAAGGCGTTGAGAAGAAGTCGGCAGTCGATAAAGCCCTAGACTTGCTTGAAAAAGTTGGCTTAAAAGATAAAGCCCAAAGCTACCCTAACCAACTATCTGGTGGACAAAAACAGCGTGTCGCCATCGCAAGAGCGTTGGCGATGGATCCAAAAGTGCTATTATTTGATGAGCCGACATCTGCTCTTGATCCTGAGGTCGTTGGGGATGTATTAGCTGTTATGAAACAATTAGCCGTTGAAGGCATGACGATGATTGTGGTCACGCATGAAATGGGTTTTGCAAGAGAGGTAGGAGATCGCGTCATCTTTATGGATGGCGGATATATCGTCGAAGAAGACAAGCCAGAAGCACTCTTTGGAAATCCGCAGCACGAGCGAACAAAGTCATTTCTTAGTAAGGTGCTATAAAAAAAAGAGTAAGAGTAGATATACATGCTCTTACTCTCTTTCTTTTATGGGAAATGGAACCGCAGACTCACTATCCGCGAAGAGGCAGAGGGTTTCATTAAAGGTGTCTCCATTCCTATTAAGATAGAGGATAGCAGAAACCCAATTTCCTAGGAAATATTAGTGCTGGAAGAACTCAATCTATTCCTGGTCGGATCCTCTGAAAAAGAATAGCAATATCCAATTGGTAATGTCGTGATTTCTTCATGATTAAATCAATTTGAAGCTTTTGGATACGGTTGAATTCTGCATGAATATTGTCTGTTGTGAAGGTGAGATGATGGACCTTTCTTTCAGATGGAAGATCACTGCTGTAGCCCTGAATGAGCTCAATTTCAGTTTCTGCTTTGTCTTTAAAGCCAAGAAATGCAACCTCAATCACTTTCATGCCCACAACCTTTCATAAAAATCAATGGACTGATCAATATCCCCGACCATAATACCTGTATGATCTAAGCGTAAAGTCGTCAAAAGAAGAGCCTCCTTTAAGTCATGATATTTTTCTCTGCATCTTATCATATAGAAGTAACGTATACATTCATATGGTAGGATAGAGAGAGTCAATTTAGGATAAGGGTGACACAAATGAAAAAAATCTCATTAAAACAAACATTTACGGAGCAAGTGAAAAATGGTTATCCACTCATATCAAAAGATGCTGTATCGCATGTGAACGGTGTACAGGAAGGCGAGCTCATTGAATGGGTGGATGAAAGAGGCGCCTTTTTAGGAAAAGGGTATTATGGTGTTCAAAATAAAGGCATTGGCTGGGTGCTTTCCTTTGATGCAAACGAAAAAATCAATCACGCCTTTTTTGTCTCTAAGCTTGAGCAGGCAGCGAAAAGTAGAACGCATTTATTCCGTGATGTACAGACGACTGCTTTTCGTGTGTTCAATGGAGAGGGTGATGGAATTGGTGGAATCACGATTGATTATTATGACGGTTTCTATCTCATCCAATGGTATAGCGAAGGGGTCTATACATTAAAATCAGAAGTGTTGGCTGCACTTGAGCAGGTATATCCAGACTACAAAGGCATTTATGAAAAGAAACGATTTGATACGTCTGGACAATATATTGAGGATGACGATTTTGTGAAGGGAGAAAAAGGTGAATTTCCTCTCATCGTGAAAGAAAACGGGATGAACGTCGCGGTTTATTTAAATGATGGCGCCATGACGGGCATTTTTCTTGATCAGCGCCATGTCAGAAAAGCGATTCGAGATCGTTATGCAAAAGGAAAGACCGTCCTTAATACGTTTTCTTATACCGGAGCATTCTCGGTAGCAGCAGAGCTTGGTGGGGCGAGCCGTACGACAAGTGTAGATGTCGCAAACCGCAGTTTGAAAAAAACATCCGAGCAGTTTGAAGTGAATGGCATTGATATGGACGGGCAGGATATCAAAGTCATGGACGTCTTTAAATACTTCCCGTTTGCAGCGAAAAAAGGTTGGACCTATGATGTAGTCATCTTAGACCCGCCTTCCTTTGCACGAACGAAAAAACACACATTCAGTGCGGTGAAGGATTATAAAAAGCTATTAAAAGAAGCCATCCAGATCACAGCTGAGAACGGCGTCATTGTGGCGTCAACCAACAGCAGTGCATTTGGGATGAAAAAGTTTAAAGGATTCATTGCACAGGCCTTTAAAGAATCTGGGCAAACGTATCGTATTCTTGAAGAATATACACTTCCTGAGGACTTCCGTACAACCAAGAATTATCCTGAAGGAAACTATTTAAAGGTTGTCTTCATCCAAGCATAATCAAAAAAAGCCATTCTCCAATAAAGGGAAGTGGCTTTTTTATAAGGCGAACGACAAGAGGAGAGGGGCTGCACAGAGTGTAATAATGGCCGAAAGAATCATCGATACACTTGAGATCGTGCCTGAGACGGAGCTTAACTCAAAGGCCTTTGATGTCCCTGCACCGTGTGCACCTGTACCAAGCAGTACGCCCATAGCAATGTCATTATCAATGCGGAAATAACGGATGACCATTGGACCAATGATCGAGCCAAATAGTGCAGTTAAAATGACGAATACAGCCGTAACGGACGGCATGCCGCCGATCATTTCTGACACACTCATTGCCACTGGTGTTGTAATAGACCTTGGGACAAGGCTCTCAATAAGAGCTGTGTCCAAATGAAACAATTTGGCGATAAATGCCGTTGATAAGATCGCAATGACAGAACCGCAAGCCACATTCAAAATAATTTCCACTGCATGCTTCTTCAGAATGTGAAAATACTTATATAAAGGAATCGCAAAAGCAACAGTGGCAGGTTGAAGCATATTCGTCAGCCATTTCCCGCCTTGATTGTAAGCATCGTAAGGAATGTTAACGATTAAGAGCAAGACCACAAGGACAAGCGGGGTCACAAGTAAAGGGGAGACATAGACTTTCGGGTGTCGTTTGTAAACCGCTTTTGATCCAAGGTATATAAGAACCGTTAAGATCAGAAATAGTCCGCCAACTAACATGGCTTTTTTCGCTCCTTTCTTTTCGCAATAATTTGGGTCATTATTCCAGTAGACAGCATGACCACAAAGGTACTAAGTAAGACGACAAGGACGATACTGGTGCCTGATTGAGAAAGCAATTTCCCATAATCAATCACACCAACTGCTGACGGGATAAAAAAGAGTAGCAGTTCTCCGAGGAGCCATACAGCGCCAAGTTCAATCCATTTTAATTTAATGATGTTAAAATGAAGTAATAAGAAAATGACAAGAATGCCTAAGATCGTGCCTGGTATTCTTAAATGCAAAAAGGCCGCCAGTACATTCATCAATTTCGCAAAAACAAATAAAGCCATAATCTGAAGGGTAGCAATCAGCGACGTTTTGAGCAATTGCACTTTCTGTTCACTCCTTTTCTATATATAATGTTCACTGTTTCACAAAAAAATGACATTATTCCAACTGGTGAGCTTAACTTAAAGTGTACAGTACGTTCTATTATAGGTAAAATACATATATTGAATAGTTATTATTCCTTTTTTCTATAGAAAGGGTGAGTCATGTGGACATTAGACATTTAACATATTTCTTAGAAGTGGCAAGGTTAAAGAGCTTTACGAAAGCCTCGCAATCCCTTTATGTGTCGCAGCCGACCATTTCCAAGATGGTCAAAAATCTGGAGGATGAGCTGGAGGTGCAGTTGTTTTACCGAAATGGCCGTAAGGTTGAAATGACAGATGCTGGACAAACGATGTATACACAGGCGAGTGAAATCACACAATCATTTCAGAATTTAACGAGTGAATTAAATGATTTAATGAATGTGAAAAAAGGGCATATAAGAATAGGGCTGCCGCCCATGATTGGATCAAGCTTCTTCCCAAATGTCATGGGAGAGTTTCGTCAGCAGTATCCAGATGTTACGTTTCAGTTGGTCGAACACGGCTCCATTAAAGTTGAGGAAGGGGTCGAGGAAGGGTCGTTAGATATTGGTGTCATTGTTCTACCTGTAAATGATAAAATTTTTCATACGTACACCATTATCAAAGAAAACATGAAGCTTGTGACACATCCATCGAATCCGATGGCAGGGCGTGATGAGGTGCATTTAGCTGATTTAAAGGAAGAGTCTTTTATATTTTTTAGAGAAGATTTTGTTTTGCACAGCCGGATATTGAATGAATGTATGATTGCGGGGTTCCGGCCTAATGTTATTTATGAAACGTCTCAATGGGATTTCATTAGTGAAATGGTAGCAGAGAACCTCGGGATCGGGCTTCTTCCTGAACGAATCTGCCGTGATCTTGATCCTGAAAAGGTGAAGGTCATTTCTTTAAACCCGCCTATCCCTTGGCATTTGGGTGTCATTTGGCGAAAGGATCGCTATTTGTCCTTTGCGGCAAGAGAATGGTTAAAGCATACAAAATCTTATGTTTGGGATGCAGAGTAAAAGGGAGGACGATACTGATGAAATTAAGCTACGTGTCTACTTCATGCGGCTTCAGCCGTACTGCTGTTTTATGGTGTCGCAGTTGAAAAGGCAGCCCAGCAGACAAAAGACCAGGAACATTCCAAATAGAACTGTTAAACGCAATATCAAACACAGGTAGCAATGATGTAATCATGTTAGGTAAAGTAGGGGGAGTTTTGCATGACAAAAGCTAATCAACTGCAAATCAAGCAGCAATTATCGGTTTATTTTATTATGGGAACTGCAAATACAAGCAGGAATCCGCTAGATGTCATCAAAGAAGCCATTCAAGGCGGGATCACCATATTTCAATTTCGTGAAAAGGGTGAAGGCGCCTTGCAAGGTGAAGAGAAGAAACAATTGGCCCGGCACATACAAGCACTTTGCCAAGAAGCGAATGTCCCTTTTATCGTAAATGATGATGTACAGCTAGCGATAAATCTGGATGCAGACGGCGTACATGTTGGTCAGGAAGATACAAATGTACAAGACGTGCGGAAAAGGATCGGGCATAAAATATTAGGCGTGTCCACGCATAACTTAGATGAAGTGAAACAAGCGTTGAAGGACGGGGCAGATTATGTCGGGATGGGTCCTGTCTACCCAACAGAGACGAAAAAGGATACACGCAGTGTCCAAGGAGTTTCTTTGATCACCAAGGTACGTCGTCATGGTCTTGATATTCCGATTGTTGGCATCGGCGGTATCACTTATGAAAATGCTGCACCAGTCATACAATCAGGGGCAGATGGTATTAGCATCATTAGCACTATTAGCCAAAGCGCTGATCCAAAAAAAGCAGCAGAAGAACTAAAATCACTTGTCGTATCAGAAAAAGCATCTCTTTAACCTGTTGAACCCATGGATTGACGAGATCCATGGGTTTTCTTGTCCGAGTGAAAAATAGACAGGAGAGAAACAATTGTGTACGATTTTATTGTTTGAATCTTTTCGACATGACAGGTAAATAAAGGAGAATGAACAATGGAAGTGGGCCGTTTGCGGAAAGCTGACGGATGGCCATGTATATACAGCAGAAGGAATTCATATTGCGGAGCTGGACGACCAAGGGAAGATCGTTTATTTAGAAAACGTCCCGAAAAACCTCTAGTTATTCAAGCGATATTAATAAGCCGGCTCTACAGCCGGCTTTTCCTTATCAATCAGTATCCATATGCATGCCTGTATGTGCCTTTACTTGAATTTCTGTAAAGGTGTCTTCATCTGCTTTTTCAGAGGAGAAAATCGTGCCTAAGTAAGCTGCTATGAATCCAAGCGGGATAGAGATAATCCCAGGATTCGACAGCGGGATGAGCGGCTCTCCTGTGAAGATGGCTGCTCCTGATGGGTCCCAGATGCTTGGGCTGAGCGATACGATGATGAGTGCGCTCAGAAGACCTGTTAAAAAAACCCATGTCATGACAAATTGTGTGAGGGAGAATAACCAAGCCCATGTGATCGCCCCAATTGCTGGCGTGTTCAAAAAGGTGAAGTAGGATGTAGCAACCGGAAGAGAAAAGTAAAAGAGAAAAAAGAAAATCGTCATTGGTACGATAAATCTGCGTTTTTCCTTAAGAAGTTTTCGAAAATCCTCTGAAGCGGCAACCTTCTTATAATGAATTTTTTTGTCTGCCATTGTTTCCTCCTTTGTACGAAATAGGGACAAGGTACTCCAATGCATATGAGACAATCTAGTTTTTTATGACAGTATATCATAAAAAATGCACCCGAAAAGGGTGCTTTCTACCTATAATTAGCAAGAAATGTTTGTCTTGCTTTTTCATATGCTTCAGCGTCAAAATGATCCCCGCATTTGTGTATACACCAAGGCTCTTCTTGCCTGGCGATCCCTACCTCATATCCTTGCTGAGCGAACTCAAAAGACTGTGACACATCATAAAAATGAAAGCCGTCTAAGATGTCCTCGCGCCACCTGATATCGTATTGCGTCGCCATAAAAAGTCCGTCAATAGCCGAAGCTTTAATGTAATCTTGTGCCTCCGTTTGTTGATGACCTGATTCAAACGAAAGCAACTGATAGGTGTTGTGACGATATTCAATCACTTTCCCTCTGCAATCACGGCTTTCCCACCATATCCCATTGTCAGGCACACTTTTTGCACCTATCACCCCAAGCAAGCCAAGTGACGGATTTTGCAAAAAAAGTGGGATGAGCTCGAGGAGCATATGTTGTTTGACGATCAGTGTATCTTGATGAAGGTAAATTTTAAACTGTGCAGGATGAGTGAAGGCTTCATTGTATCCAGAGGCCATACTTGATGCATGTCTAATGGGAAAGACCTCCACATGATAACCATGCGGAGCAGGAAGTGAAGCGAGCTGCCGAAAACAAGCTTGAAACATTGACTCATCAGTCACACATAACACAAATAAGATGGTTGGGTTACTCATTGAACTGAACCGCCTCAACCACGTATTGATAGGCTGTAGCTGCCTCGTTAAAATCGAAACGGATGCCATGCTTCACAAGTAGCTCGTGTAAGTCATTCATCACATTTACATACGAAGGATGCTGTACACGAATGGTCTCAAGTTCACGAATGCGAAAACCTGCTGAATGAAAGAGTGAATGAATTTCGTGAAGGGTAAAGAAACGTAGATGTGTTTGATCCATTAACCCCGCATCTGTATAAGAAAACCTTCCAGCTAATAATTCTAAAACCGTTGAAATATGGCCAATATTCGGAATGGATGACAGGATCACTCCCTCCTTTTTAAGAAAGGGTTTGACCTTTTTTAAAACGGCCCACGGGTCTAATAAATGTTCGAGTACATCTCCGAAAATAATACAGTCAAATTGTTCATGTTGATAAGGAAGAGCCATCTGTTCAATATTGCCGCATAAAACATGATCTAGCGCTTGTTCAGCCTGCTTTGCTGCATCCTCAAAAGATTCAATCCCGTATATGGTCCGGTTTTGTTGTTTTAGGACTTTTCCAAGCTGACCTGTGCCGCATCCGATATCCAAAATAGACGTCCATTCCTCCTGAATACGGTTGACGATGACAGGATTTACACCGTGATAATACTGATCCTTTTTTTGGTGATAATAGGAAAGGGAATCTGAACTCACGCTCTAACCACCTTTCTTCTTTTTCACTGCTTTCATACTTAATATATGGGTAGGGAGCTTGGTTTTATAACGAGAGGTAGATAAATTTCATGAATGGTGGCAAAAAGGGGTCATATAAAGAACGGGAAACGGACTGTCCTCCTAAGATAGAAAGACAGAACCCCATTGAGTAGAAGGGATTGGCATAGAGAGGTGTTCAATTATTGTAGCGTATCGTCATGAAAGGATTTTCAAAAGGTCAATTGACAGGTCAGAACTTGTAGCCAAAGCAGTCTGAAAGACAAAGGATCACGGCGTTGATTTACGGTTTGTTTATCATCTTCTGATCACCGTTGGATGTTAAAAAAGCTTGTATTTCTTCGATGCCTAGTCCAATTTTTTTCGCTTCCTGAATCAAATAAACCCACTCTTCGTCAACTCTTCTTTTCATTTGTGTATCCATAATAGCCTCCAGTTCAATAAGACATATTCATCTGTAACCAATGACTCGAACAAACCGTCTAGTAACTGTACGTGTGTGTGAAAGAAGCACAAAAATAGATTTTTGTCGAAAAATGATGACATTTAACCCATTTTTTAAAATCTATCACCTACCACGTCCCTAAAAAAATGACTAAAAAACCCATAAATATTGATTTCTTACTTCTAATAATAAACAATTATAAAGTCAGTTAAAAGATTATAAATTAAAATAATGATAAAGATCTAAATCATTTGACTCATAAAAATCGATTAGGTTGACATCTGCCATCGATTAGAACAAATTTCATTTTTGTAGGACGTACATATTGTCCGTTTGGGAAGTTCTTCTCGAGATGGTATTCTAAAAGAAACAGAAACCACCAAGAAGGAATGAAGAAAGACATGTATAGCGTTTTTCAAAAATATCAAGAAGTTGTTATGTATCTTGTGATGGGTGTGTGTACAACCATTGTCAACATAGTCAGCTTCTACTTATTCGTTGAGATGTTTTCCATGAATTATAAAACAGCAACGGTTGTTTCATGGGTATTTGCTGTTCTCTTTGCTTATATCACCAATAAGAAGTATGTCTTCAAGCAAAAGGCTCGTGACACAAAAAGCCTCATGCGTGAGCTTTCTTCATTTTTTAGTGTGCGTCTCATGTCTCTAGGTGTAGATCTGGGGCTGATGATTTTATTTGTGAGCCAAATGGCGCTCAATGAAACTGTCGCAAAAATCCTTGTCAACTTTGTGATTGTGGTGGTCAATTATGTCGCCAGTAAATGGTTCGTCTTCAAGAAAACAAAGGAAGATGCGATTTAACACATGAAAAAAGATAGGTGATGTGAAATGAGCAGCAGGCCAGACGAATGATATGATGCCATATATCAACAAACAGAAAAGCAGCATGAACAAGTGCTGAGGCTAAGTCAAAGAAATGATCACACAACCAGAAACGTTTTCGGAACAAGAACAGGAAAACATCAACCGTATGGACATTGCGCTTCAAACGGTACCGGACATTTTAGAAAACTTAATGACTCCTGACACGCAAATGACCATTGTTTTAAGACAAAGGAGAAGTCGTGTTGATCTGACGAAAGCGTAAAAAAAGCAGCCATTTGAAATTGAAGTGACCCCCTTAAGTTAGACACGGTATTTATTAGACAGCTTTCGAGGCATGAGTTCGATATTGTATCGGACTCATGCCTTTTAGTTTCGTCTTTATACGTGTGTGATTGTAGTAATCAATATATTGTTCAAGTTCTTGCTTGAAGTGTTCGATGTCCTCAAATTCTTTTAGGTATAGAAATTCAGACTTTAAGATACCGAAGAA
>NZ_JAIVLB010000011.1 GCF_020524495.1 Bacillus stratosphericus
ATTCTTAGCGCCCTTGTTCGGATAGAAGTATACGGCTGCCAGTGCGCTTTGAAGTTGCGTGACGGCAGTGCCGCGAGCGCCTTGACGGATTATGCCCGTAGGTACCGTTAGTTTTTTAGCCGACTTTTTAGGCGTGCTTGTTTTCGCCGGTTTAGTCGCTGTGCCTTTGTTGGTTGCCGTTTTGCTCCCGTTTAGTGCTGCGAGTTCCTTTGCGATAGCCGCTTTCACTGCGCCCCATCTGCCTTCGGCTAACACGCGGTGGGGACAATGTTTTCCGCTCCAATCTTCGTGTTTCTTGACGCGATCAACGCCCCATCCGCGCTCTTTTAGAAGCTGCGCAATAAATTTGATCGCCAATGCTTCCGCCTTTTTATAACGTTCGCCGCCGGATTTTGAATAGCATACCTCAACGCCAATTGACGTTCTGTTTCCGCTGTTTGCGCCGCTTCCGTCTCCACAATGCCATGCGTTTCTGTTTGTTTCGATCCCTTGAATAATTTCTTTATCGTCGACTGCGTAATGGAACGATACTGTTGCGTTGTTATTTCGCATATAACTAATTTCATTTTTAGCAGGCGCATCATTCGCCGTATTATGGAACGTAATATATTTCGCGTTCATTGAATACGGGCATTTAATTGATTTTTTCGCTGAAGATACGAGCATTTTACGTACTTTAATCGTCATATAATCGTCTCCCTTTTCCGTTTTTATTTATTTAAAAAGCGCAATACCTAGCGATAGTAGAAGTCCCACCACCGTAAGCATCACGCCCCATACCCACTTCGTATTTGCGCGCATATCTAAAATATCTGCGCGGTTTTCTTTCGCCAGAGCCAGCGCCTGGTCCGCTTTCTCGTCCGCTTGGTTTGCTTTTGTTTTAACATCGTTGAAATAATCGACCTTGGTATCGATACGAACGAGCCACTCGCGAATATCCGAAATCTTTTCGTTTAATTCGTTGTTGCTCGGCTCCACCATCTATCCGTCTCTCCTTCCAAAATAAAAAGTCGCTTATACCTCGTCGGCTGGCGGCTTATCTGCTTCGTATTTATCTCCCGTTATTTCTTCGTATTGTTCCGGCGTAATTCTTCCGGCTGCCACTACGTCATGGGCACGTTTCCTTGACCAAAGACTCTCATCGTAAAATCCGTTAATAATCGAAAACCAATCAATCGACATTCTACATACCTCCTAACGCGATAAGATAGTAAAGGTCAGCGATTTGTTGTTTCATGACTTCGGTTTCTGTCGGCTGCGGCTTCGGTTGTAAATCTTCTATATATTCCTCCGTCGCCGATTCACTCCACGTTTTCTTTTTCTCGCTATACTTCGGAAGGTAAAGACCCTCTCGCGGCTGAACATCCGTAAAGCCCGCCGGAATCTCTTCTCCTTCGGCGACCTTCGAATCACCACCAAACACGTAAATAAACTTATCATCGTATTGATAAATTGGTTTCAACGGTTCACTCCTCCTTTGCTTTAAACACGCAATTCACCACAATGAACTCTACATTACTTGTGGTATCTTGTATGATAAATCTGCCATCTGGAAGGATAAGCTGCCTACTAAACTGCGGTCCCTTAAATCCTCCGGTACTTGAAGCTATGCCGACATTATAAATAGGGAAAGGCGGCTCACATCCTGCTGGTAACATAAACGCAGGGACTTCACCCAATGTTCCACCTGCGATAGCTCCGGTGACATGTACAATTCCCATTGCATCCTTTGCTACTCGTACTCGGTAATCATTATTGATCTCGGATTTATACAATTTCCATCCGTTAACTAATGTAGGATATTCCCATTTGGTATTAGCGTCGGTATCGGTAAGCACACGTTTCCAGCCTTTGAAAACTCCATCGGTATGAACAGTCCCGAACCAATGTGTATTGTCATAGCTTCGACTCACATGAAGGTTTGATCTTGTACCTGCTCTTTCAACATCAATGTTGAACCATGATGTATCGTTGGTTGTCGGCATGTTTGTAAGATACTGTCCTGCTGCGTAATATCGACCAGGTGGTAAAGATAAGACATCCGTCCCATTCAATACTGTTGGGAGCGGCTTGCGATCACCCGAGTCTTGAGTGATTTTATACAGTTGTCCATTGTTCCATTTATCTTTCTCAGCTGCTGTCGGAAGCTGCGTCCAAGTAATCGATATTTGATCGGAATTGTAGTAGAAATAATACGCATTACCTGCTGTATCGATTGCAAGTCCTGTACCAATGTTAGCTTGACCTACAGATTGAATACCTCGCAATGCGGAATTGTTAGGTGCGGGTGAATCCTCAATACCTGGTTGAGCATAAAAGGTACAAGTTCCTTTGTCTTTAATCGCATCGAATATTGTTGAGCCAACTGGCACATTAATGAGCTGCATGCCATTATCGGCGGTAATCTTATATAACTGCGATTCATTCCATTTTTTCTTTTCTGCTACAGACGCATGCGGATTCGCATCGTCCATATGATCATTAATCTGTTCTAACAGTCCAGAATCATTTTCAAGTAATACTTCGACCATGTCATTGAACAAATTAGCATGGGCTTTGTCATTCACCTCAAAAGGTTTTGGTTCTTTTATTTCCATTTAGTTTTCACTCCTTTGCTTTGAAGCTTGAATCGATCTCTTGTAGCTGCTCTAAAGTAAGCAACCTTCGCTTACACCCTTCTTTTAAATCAGCAATTGAGCAATCACCTAATTTCACTGCTTGTTTGACCAATTCAGGGGTCACCCATTTAAAATATAATGCCATTACCCAATAATTCATGATTCACGCTCTCCTTTATATAAAAGGATCTCATTTTTTAGCGCTTTTAGTTCGTTTGTTAGATGATCACATTGATGTTCAAGCTGTTTTCTCATTAGCTTTTCTTTGGCTACTTCTTGTGCAAGATAATCTAGCAGAAGAGGTGGTTGATACCTTGGATTGATTTGGGATTCCTTACACCATTCTTTCAATTCTTCTGCCGTTGGCTTTGGCACATCTAGATGCCACTCGTTGATATACGAACCGTCTCCGTCATTTCTAAGTTCAAAGTCTTTTTGCGGATCCGCATCGGGGTATTTATACTTAATGGCTTCATATAAAATCATAGAATCCTCCTATACTCTCGAGAAATTTCTGCCGCCTACTTCTGTAATATCAAAATAGTTGTACCAGCCTGAATTATCTGATACATAATGACTAACGTCTCCGTCATATCCTACATACATGTAAATTTCTAAATAATCCCCTTTATTAGCCGGTACATTCGCAGCACCATAAAGTCCCATACTAAAGCTCAACACATCAGAGGGGCTTGTCGGACTTTGTCTTTGATGTGCAATATTTTTATAACTTCTTCCATTTAAATAGATCGATAATTCAAAGTTTGCGTATCGTTGAAAGCTTTCAATATACACACCTGCATTCACTGAATACATTCCGTTTTCAGGGCAGATGAAGCGATTACTTTTGATATCAAAATTGTTATGACTGTCTTTTATCTTTCTATTAAAAAGGATTTTTTGATACTCTCCCTTGGTTAATAACTGCTTCCCAGTTGTACCTATATTAGCATGACAGAACCCAGAGAGTTTATGCCAGTCGGTCCAACCCGATCCAGTCCACCAATGACGGCACCACGTACCTGTGCTATCAAAATAACTGCCTGCTTCGTTTCCAGTCCCATAGTAATATTGAACAAATCGAAAGTTACTATATTTTTCATTTTTCACAAAGCCAAATCTCGTAGGATATCCAGTATCATTCGCTTGTCCAATATCCATGAACGTAATGCCAATTGGATATTCCTCTCCGCTGACTGATGCATCTTGAATGGCTTGATCGCCTGTTAGCTTAAATAAGCTCTCATTGGTGATTCCTTGTATCTGTCAACTGAGCGCATTGTCATTCTCTACAAGTGTGTCGACCATCCGGTTAAATAAGTTGGCATGTGCTTTGTCAGAGGTTTCAAACGGTAAAGGTGTTTTGATGTCCACTTCTTTTCCCCTCCATTAATAAATATCATCAATCTCAAAAACAAATTCGATGTCGCCGTCTTTTTGTTTATCTGTCATGGTGCGGATGGCGGTGAATTTTCCGGCTTCGTCGACAAGGGCTAGTTCATTGATGACTTCTCCTGCTAGTTCTCCTTCTGCGATGGTGCAGGTGTAGCGGATTTTTGCTGGTTCCATGAAGGTAAATGAATCAATATCTTTTTGGATCAGCTCTTTTTTGAGTGTTTGTTCAGTGCCGTCTAGTGAGATCGGTTTCCCATCCTTCGTCCCGCCATTTCCGAACGCCATTTTGACGACTTTTGTGAGTTTTGTTCCTTCTGCTCTTGCCTTTGCCATTTGTTGACGTGCATACAGTGTTGTTACGGTTAATTGATCTGCCATTGTAATCCTCCTTATAGCTCTATTTTTTTAGAAGTTGCTGCTAGCATTTTTGATCCATCAAGCGAAACGGATCCATCGAGAATCCAGTAATGATCCTTGATCAGTAAGCTGCCGCCCTGTTCATTTTGAACATATACTGGCAAGCGAAATGTCATCCTCTTTTTGGTATGATGAGGCAGCTGCTGCTTTGACCGCAACATCAGAGCTGCTCCTTGCTTCGTTTCATTCGCTGCCCCAGTCATGACATAATTCATGCGGTATGTTGTTTCCTTTTCTTGTTGAAACGGCATTCTCATCTTCAACGAATGTCGAAAGCGAGCAGGAACATCCGTTGTGTCTCTTGTCCCGCTGAGGTAGAACGCACCATTTAATACAAATTCACCGTTCAGTAAAATCGGGATATGATCGAAAAAACCCACTCTGCTTCGCAGTGTGAGCCGCTGGTGATGATGATTTTTTTCATAAACATCGGTATGATGAATGGCGGTGAAAGTATAAGCCAAGTGCGCCGGCTTTAATGTTTCAAGTATGTCTACAATATATCTAGTGTTTTGTAGGTCATCTAGGTTCACACGTAAAGCAAAATGATAGCGATTGGATGTCAGACGAATGATGGCACTTGGATTCTTGAGAAATTGATTTACAGATTTCTCTAATGAGAGATACGTGATCGGCGGAATGTTCGACATCATATTGAGTAAGCGTGCCCTGCGTAGTTCAATTGAATCATCTGATTCCCGTTGCACCTTAAACATTCTTTCCCACCTATTCAATCCCCACGTCGCTGTTAAAGGGAAGAACTGATCCGTTACGTCAAAAATGGATTCGTCCAATTGCTCGAACTCTGATGCCTCTGTCTTTATTAAATGATCCACTTCATAAATCTTCGTAAAATATGGCGGCAAGTAGTTTTTCATTTCATTCTGTTTGCTCAATAACCTTCACCTGCCTAAGACGCGGTATCTCAATGTCCTGTAATACTAAGTTTTTCGACTCCCCATTCAATAACACATTTGCATAATCTGACACACTTTCTGAATGGTACAGAATGTCATTTAAGGCGGACATTCGAATCGTACTTTTTTCAAATGCGATTGATTTTAACAGCGCTTTTACCTTTTCTTCTATTTCTTTTTGCGCTCCTTCAAGTGTCCAGTCCATTTGAAGTTCGACTGCGACTTCTATGTCGATATCCAGCCACTTGGCGCTTTCTACGGTTGCTTTTGAACCAATAGGAGCTTGTCCTTCCCCTTCCCCTGGCACAGGATCAATATACTCCTGTACCCTGTTGACAAGAAGATCTGATGCAACATCTAAATTGCCGTCTGTGATGACAATTTTGACCGTTCCCTCTCCATTCCAAAGCGGGAACACTTTCGCTCTGCCAACACCGGTTACTTCCTCTGCCCATTTTTTGTAATGTGCTCTGTTGGCACTGACAGCCTCTCGCCTTGCACGTATGAGATATCGATCATATAAAGAAGCGTCATCTTCTTCCTCTTGCCCTGGAATCACCAATTCTTTCATGATAATCGATTCAAGTCCCGGGATCGTATCAAGTGATAGCAGCGGCTGACCTGTTAATTGACCATTGCCGTCTTTACCAGGTGTCTCGCATTCCAGCGTGCCATCCTTCGAATATTGAAAATATACGTCTTCAATAAAAAAACGTGAGCCTGCTGGGATGTTTACGTTCTCTGGTTGAATGGTTGCTGACCAAACTGCTTTGGTGGCCGGCTTTCTTTCAATCCCTACTTCAGCAGCTCGCCGATCTAAGAATTCTCCCTGTGCTGTATCAGCAAAGACAAGCTCAAATACTTGATCAAGCCAAATATAGGACTGAGCCAGTTCAGCGGCAGCAGGTGCTAAGGCATTCCAAATCACGCTGTTTTCTCTTTTATCCATGTCATCTGGCAGTCTGTCCAGCATTCTTTCCATCAATGCTTCATATGTTTGCTCCTCAAACATGGCCCTCCATCACCTCCTCTATTTCTAATGTGCCCTCATCTGTGACGATGGCTAGTTTGACATGAAACGTGTCATTTTGCTTCGTGACCTCTATCTCTTCAATATGATCAATCCGCTCATCAGCGATCAATGCCTCTTCTAGCAACCTTGGAATCTCCATTTCTTTGTATTCATCCGTTGCTTCTGTGTCCGTCAATAGCTCCTGGATTTCAGTGCCAATGTCGTGGCTGTAGATAGGATGTGCATACCGCTCAGTTCGCAATGTCATATAAATGAATTGCCGGATTGCCTCAATGCCTGAAATGGTTTCGTTTGTCAGCCGGCCATTTTCAAAATCTATGCGATACGTCGTCGAGGTTTCCACCTCTTCGTCTTCTTCCGTTTCCTCAATTTCTTCCTCTGGTGAAAGTGCCACGTCCATCACCTCCCTTACAATTTGTCGATGATGTAGAAGGACTGTCCCCCTGCCATTGCCAACACCATGATGCTGTCTCCCGCTTTTAGTTCATCTTCCTCACCCTTATTCAAGCGCTTCGGCCAAATAAGTAGTTCTTCTGGAATGACCAGCTTACTATTTTCGTTTAATCGGATATTGAGAGGAGAAACCGCCTTGACTTCTCCAATAACCAGATCAATTGGAGAGGCTGCGTCTACTGCATTGACAGCCAGCCGTTTAATTGCTTCACTTAATCTCACGCTTGATCACCCTTTGGCATGGTATTTTTCTCCACGACGTCAATTGTCATGGTATGTTTCATCCCCTTGAATTCATGTTTGTCTTGATCAATCCAGTAGGTTTTTTTCACATTGATTTCAGGGATTTTTAGATAGATTGGAAGACCGCTCTGCAGTTCAGGAATTCCTAGAGCTTGTATACTTTTCACTTCTTGTTTGACGCCTTTCTTTTCTGCTAACCGTACTTTGGCTCTTTTTTGAAGCTGCGGCTGGTTAATTTGACCTGTTACCGTCTCAACATGCTGTAAAATGCCGTATTTATTTTGACCTACTTTATCCTGTTCGATTACCACAATATCTGATTTGCTGCCCTTTTTCTTATTCTTCCCGTGTTCATCTACAGACGTGCGCATCTTTACACGTGTTGCTGTCTCTTCAATGGAGGTGCTGTATTGATAATCGATAAGATTGACGCCTGATTCAATGACCCATACGTCCTCTGGATCCGGCCATGCTCTCAGTCCCATCTTGCCTTTAGCAGAATAAATTTGATAGTTTCTGCCGGTTTGCCGCTTCGTTTCTTTCAATGCTTTCAGAATAATGTCATACAAACTCGTATCATTTTTAAAGACCAGTGATTTCATGACATGTCCAGTATTTGCTACGGAGGTCATTGGAATTTGAAAGTCGGTCCCAATCCGTTTCAAGATTTGATCTGCTCTTTGATTTGAAAAAACATATACATCTTGGTTTTTCACTAAATATTGGAGCATATCGTATGCGGTAAAGGTCAGCTTCCCTTCAACGGGTGTCCGGGAAAAAACAATGCCTCTGAACAGCTCTTTTCCTTTCCATTTAAAAAGAACCGTGTCCCCTTCTGAGACACGGTAGTATGTTTGACTGCCTTGCTTTGTGATAATATTTGCCTGAATAGAGCGAGGGGCTTGATACCTTTGCCCCTGAAGTGTCAAACTCTCAGTGACAAGCTCATACATGGTGCCGCTTCTGATGGCAAAAAGCTCAATCAATGTCAGCCCCCCTATTGTGGTATTTTTAGTTTTTGTCCAGGAAAAATCCAATGTCCCGGCTGTTTAATATTGCGTTTACTTCGTTTAATCATTGCTGCTTTATTGGCATTCCAAATACGCCGCCATTTTGTACTGTCACCATAGAACCTTCCTGAAATGGCCCACAATGTATCGCCCTTTTTAACGGTGTACACTTTTGGTGGTGTTTTTGAGCTTCTTTTCTTTTTGGTTTGTTTCGTTTTTTTCTTTCGCTTGATTTTTCTAGGGGAAGCTGTTTTGTACTCCTTTAATTCGACCGTAAACTCACGATCACCAATGTCATAAGACCCTTCCTTATAGGTGAAGCTTTCAATGCTGCACGTCATGTTGATCTTTGTCCCTGTAACAATCAATCGCACGGACTTTTTCGAACGCATCATTCGTTCAATTTTCGCTATCGCATTCTCTGGTGATGGAATGTTTTTATATTCAGCAATAGGCGAATATTTCTTAGGAAATAATGATGTAAATGACATTTGTTTAGCAGATGGTACATCAATAAAGGTCAGTTCTCCAAATGAAGCAACCTTCACTGTTTCATTTTGTACGTTATTTGTGATCTCGAGTTCAGACGGAAGGACAGGGAATCGCAATTTGTCCTTCCCTTGGGAAATCCACAATTGATACACTGACTTACCCATCAATCACGACTCCCTTCGTTCCTGTATGAAGATCTACTTCCAGTTCGTCTACGAGCATTTGTCTCATTTTTTCGACAAACGATTGTTGATCTTGTCCATTATGGAAATGCTGATCCCCATTGAATTGAATGGTGATTTGTTTCGTACCCGATGATGTAGAACTGCTAGCTGACTGAGCTGAGGTCACTTGCTGCATCTGTGATTCTGGTAAAGAAGCAGCTGCACTTGTTGGATCATATACTTGCATCCCAAGCGCCTTGGCTGCCTGTGTTAATAAATACCTGCCGCGAATACCTCTTTCTTCTGGAATAATCCATTCGCGTTTGTTTCCTTCACCGACTCTAGCTACCTGCTCCTCGGTAATCAGTCCACCATTTGCATAGCCTTTATAAGGGCCCCCTCTTCTCATACTCCGTAATCCCGGCGTATTGAAGACTGTTCCATATCTGCCCTTAATGTAGTTAATGGCTGCTACAGCATTATGAATTGGGTTCCAAATATCATTCATGCCCTTGCCTTTATTTGAGTTAAATGTTGGTCCAATGGTTTGCATTAATCCTTTAGAAGGCGTTCCCTTCTTGGCATTGGAATCCCATAAGTTGATTGCTCTCGGATTTCCATTTGATTCATGTTGCGCGATCGTCATGAGACCAGGGAGCCAGTTCATTGATGTGCCAGTTGCCATTAGAGCTGCCATGAGCCATTGCTGAACACTGAGACCAGAAGCCCCCATCCCGCTGAAGGCTCCAATTAATGAACCAGCTTGATTCTCAGCAAACTTTTTCACATCAACTGAGTCCAGCCCTTTGACGACACCAATTGATGCAAATTTTCCGAGGCTCATCATGACACGTGAAGGAGAATGAATGTCTAATTCTTCTCTAAAGGCTTGTTCCACTTTCTTGGCCATTTCTTTAGCTGCTTGCGTGACTTCGCTTCCTTTTGAGCGCATACCGCTATTGAAGGCTTCGATCATTCCTGAACCCCATCCTGGTGATTCTTGTTTGGCTTGCAGGAATGGTTGTTTGACGTGTTGGTCTACGTATTGGCTTGTGCCAGTAGATGTCATGTTTTGACCTGAAGCAAAGCCAGCAACAGTTTGTGAACCATAAACCGAAGAAGCTGCTTGAATTTGATTAAATGGTTGGTCAATATTGGCTTGTTTCCACTGATTAAGAGAAATTTTATTACTATTCATCCCCTTCTCAAAATCAGAAGTAAATTCTTTTCCATAACTAACGCCACTTTCGGAGTTGTTCATTGATATTGAACCTCTTCCAGATAAAGAAACAGCTGAGGTTACGTCTGTCCTCTGCTTAGCTGAGACATTCGATGAAGCCAGATTACTAGCGCTTTTTGGCACAACATTCATCCCAAGGTGAGTTGCTGCTTGAGCAAGTAACATCTTCCCTCGACCTCTATTGTTTTCCGTTGGAATAACAAACTCCTTGCCCGCTTCCCCTATCCAAGAAAGCATAGGTTTAGTAATATACCCCCCAGTAGCTTTATGACCAACCTGATTTAAACCGGTTTTCTCTTCGCCTTTACCTATGAAAAATTCTATTACTCCGCCGCCTATTTCTTTTGCTTTATCTACTATTCTACCAATAAAACCAAACATTTTTTCCCACGTTTCTGTTAGTTCCTCAGCATGTTTCTTTAATGGCTCAAAGACATTTTTATTGAACCAATCACTCACTGTTTCCCAAACACCTTTGATCGTTTCCCAAACTGATTTAAACGTTTCCCAAACAAATTTTATTGCTGGTTCTGCATATTTTTGATACGGCTGCCATACGTTTTCATCAAACCAAGTAGAGAGTTTTTCCCACGTAGTTTTAATCCAGTTCCATGTATTTTGAAACAAATTCCACACAAAAGTAATGGCTGGCAATGCATATGTTTTAAACGGTGTCCAAACATATTCATTAAACCATTCAGAAAATGCACTCCATGTTTCTTGAATCCAGTTCCACGTTTCAACAAGTTTGTTCCATACCCAGCCAATTGCTTCTATCGCATATTGACCGAATGGGTCCCAAACATTTGTTAAAAACCATTCAGAGAAAACACCCCATGTTTCTTGAATCCAGTTCCACGTTTCAACAAGCTTGTTCCATACCCAGCCAATTGCTTCTATCGCATATTGACCGAATGGGTCCCAAACATTTGTTAAAAACCATTCAGAGAATATACCCCATGTTTCCTGAATCCAGTTCCATGTGTCAACAAGTTTATTCCACACCCAACCAATTGCTTCTATCGCATATTGGCCAAATGGTTCCCAAACATAATCCATGAACCATTTTGATGCTACTGCCCAAACATTTTTGATAATTGTCCATGCAACATCAAATACGCCAACTACAAAATTGATAATCGGGACTGAAAAATTATAAATAGGCAGCCAAACTTTTTCCATGAACCAAGAAGAAAGTTGTCCCCATTTTTCAGTGATCCAATTCCATGTCTCACCGAAGAATGTTGTAATAGGAGTTAATACATTATTATTGATCCATCCTGAAACTTTGTTCCAAGTATCTTTAATCCAATTAACTGCATTTTCAGCACCTTTGACAATGTCATCCCATTTTTTCTTCAAGGTTCCGTCATCAAACATCTTTCCGACCCATTTTCCTAAACCTTCACCTAAAATGCTTCCTAAAATTCCGCCGATTGCTGTTCCAATACCTGGTGCAATCATTGTCCCTATCGCGGCACCACCCATACCACCAGCAATGCCCCCGCCGAATCCTCCTACTTTTTCACCTACATTTTCTTTTGTTGTGCCAATTAATTCTGTTGCACTAAGTAAAGGCCCAAGTATGGGTACTTTTTTTAATAACTTACCTGCACCTTTACCTAAATTTTTAAATGTATCTCCTAAGCCTTTTAGCTTATCAGTATCTTTGAATATCCCAGCGAGACCAGCTATAGCCATAACACCTGGAATTTTTTTGGTTAAACTGCCTAATTTAGTTGGAGATTTTTTATTCTTTTCAACCCTCGTAGTTCCAGTTGGATTATTCGGTTTGTTTTTCGGACCATTTCTATTATCTGTTTGGGTAGTTCCAGTTGGATTTAAACCTTTTGCACAACAAGAACAGCAGCTTATTTTAAATAAACCTTTTCCGTTTTGCGTTTGGTCTGAGTTCTGATTACCCAACTGACCTGGTGAAGTATTATTATTAGACCCATCCGAGTTATTTGAAGGGTTTTTCGGACCAAGGATCAAATCTAATCCTTTGTTAAACCATTTATCTAGATACTCTTCAGGATTGATTTTAATTTTCTCACGAATTCGTCCGATTACTTCTTGCTTGTATTCGTCTATTTTCGTTTCAATCCAAGGTAACGCCTTCTCATCCCAAAATTTCCTAGGGCTTAATTTTTCCTTCAATTTATCTGAGACGTCACCTGCATATTTTTCAATTTCCTTTAGCGCCTTGTTTCCCAAATTCCCCAGCCAGCTTTGTTTGTTTTCATTCTTTTTCATAGCGGCTGCTGCATTTGAATCCTTTTTTGTTTTCTTTTCTTTAACAATCGACTCTGCCTTATCTCGTTTTTTCAACTTACTCTTGGCATTGTCTTGAACAGATACTCTGATTTCGTGTTTAGACATCGTTAAGCTTTTTAGTGTCTTTTTTATTCGTTGAATAGCAGCGGTGGCTTGATCAATTATGTTTACTCTCATATAGTACGTTCTGTTCATGAGCTGAAGGATTGATTTTTTGATCGATGATACTTTACCTGACAATTGGTCATTTAGTTTAAACGTTAGCAGAAGTGGACTTGTTCCTGTTTTTTTCAAGCGATCGATGCTCGACCTAATGAAATCGAGTCCCTTTGCTTGAATGGAAATGACCATATGATTTGGTATCATGTTCAACTGATTTGTTAATGATTTTAGATCACGATAGATTCCCTGATCTAGCCTCATTAATAATACTGAAAACTTTCGAATCGATAAATTGAAGTTTCTTAGCTTCTTTTCATCCATTTCCATGCTAATTTTAATCGGTTTTCTAAATGGTTTGAGCTGCTTCTCAAACGTTTGAAACCGTTTTTGAATGCGTAAAAGCTTCTTCGACACTCGGTCTTCTAATTCAAATCGTGCAGTGAGTTTCGCCAGTTTATTTCCCTCCTTTCTTTGCTTCTTTTTCTAGCATGTCGAGTTTGTAGCTGATGAGTCCAAATAGGAACGCTTTGAATTGTCTTGGTGCTTCGTATAAATCAAGGAGTTCTGATGGGGAATAGTGAAGCTCGTGCATGGCGTAATATAAAAACACGGCTTCTTTATCCCCATCTTTTATTAGTTTTTTGCTGCATCTTCTAAATCTTCAATTTCGTCTTCAAATCCGTTGATTTCGATGGCTTTGTTTAACCAGTTTGCGTATTCACCGCCGACAGACAAAACACGTTTTGCTACTTCAACTGGATCTTGTGTGCTGTAGGCTTCTCTTAATTCCTTTGAACGGAAATCTGGGTAAATAGTAGATTCGATCGCAATCCGTGCATAGAAGCGCTGGCTGTCTAAGTCTTTCACGCGCCCTCTGCCTTTGACATTTTTGAACGTTGTGTTTTCTTTTTCCAGCTCATCAATGCGTTCAGTGGTAATTGCTTTGAAGACAAAAGGGATGACATTTCCTTTTTTATCAACAAAACGCTTGGAAATCGGTACTTTGACTTCTTCCGCTTCTACTGTTTGTCCTGGCATAAAAAATGAAAGATCAAATGTTTGTTTTTCGCTCATGTTTAAAAACTCCCTTTGATTTGTTTTTTGAATGCAAAAAAGCACATCCATTTTTTGAATGTGCTTTCCAATCTTTTCATGTATAATATAAATCGTACAATTGGACGGCTTGCTCAAGGGTGTCTGGCTCATCCCCGATAGGAAGGGGGTGATGCTCATGTCAACATTTCAAGCGCTTATGTTAATGCTTGCATTCGGGTCATTTATCATTACCCTGTTGACGTATATAGACAAAAAATAGACTCCCCTTGAGCTGTGGAAGGTTAAAGGGAAGTCTACCTAAAGAACCTATTCGATAAGCCAGCCCCTTGAAGGGCCTTATTGTACATTGCCAGGATGTTGACGCATCCTGGCTTCTTTTTATTCTATGCAAATTTCTTTGCATGTAAACATAATTTTGTGTTCTCGGAATGCTTTGCGCATTCTCTTTGCATTATAGCATACCCGTGACTAAATGAAAAATCACGTATTGTTTCGTCATTCTTCGTGCTTTTTGTGAGAAATTAGAATGTATCTTTCAATTTCTGAGGCAGATCAAAGTCCTCGAATGTGAAAGGAACTTCCTCTTCAAGCGCCTCTGAATCGACATCCAGTCCAGCAATTTTTGCTGAATCAAAGTTGACATCAAATAATGTTACACGCTCTGTGCCTCGGCCTGATGATTTATCATCAAGCACAGCTTGAAGAGTGAAATAAGGATCTTCCCCTTTTTTCACATAGTTAAGCATGAGTTGTACGAAACGTGACGTGACTTTATAGAACGTTGCCGTTCCTGTTCCGTTTGCTCCTGTTGTTTTATGACCAGTCATTCGGCGGCCCATGACGTTGACTTCGGATTTGTTTTTCTCTACGTTTGCTTCGAAGGTTTTGATAAATGCAAGCTCCTCACCTTCTAAGAAAAGACGACCTTCTTTACCTGAAATAGTATTTTGCGCTTTAAAAGCCATCTTACTTCACCTCCACATTGAAATAGAATTTTTCTGCTGCATCTACTGGTTGAACAGCTAAATCGATGATAAATCCATCACGATCTTCATTGAGACCAATCACGATATCTGTTTCTGAGTTAAAGCCTGTAATGCCACTTCCATCTTGTAGTTGTGTGAGATACTGTGTAATCAGTGTTTTCACAAGCTGAATACCATCATCTGATGCTGGAATGTCATTGCCATTGGCTTTGCGTAATTTAATCAAATTTTTCAATTCAAACGTTAAATCATTGTTGATCGCATCAAGCACACGAATGATTTTGTTTTTCGCCATTTGCTGGTTCTTTTCAGTCGTGAAGCTTGTTAAGGAGTTAATATCTTTTTCTACGCTCACAGTACGGTCTCGCGCATCAAAGGTGAAAAGAAACTCCCCTTGTGATAATCGGTATTCTACTTGATCATTATCAATGCGTTCTAATGTATCTACTGCTCCATCGTATTCAACAAAGGTAAGTGACTGATTGAAGTTCGCTCCTGCACTTGCACCTGCGACCCATGCTGTTGTTAGAGCAGGCGTCAATTCTGTTCCATCTTCTAAAACAACACCACTTGTGACATTGATGATTCCCTCTTGGTCAGCTGCATAATTGGCGACAACCCCTTGCACCTTACGTCCTTGCTTATCGCGTAAACGCTCAATAAATGAGGCAAAGGTTGCTTTTAATTGCTCACTATTATCTACTGGAAGAGCAATCACATCAAAGTATTCTGTTTCTGCTGCTTCTAGGAAAGCTGTGTAATCTGCGACACTTGCCACACCATTTTTACCGCCGCTTAGTGCCTCGCCAGCTGTAATGACTGCTTCACCTTCGCCAGAAAATTGAACATATTTGTTTTTGACAAGATCTTTGACATCCGTGACAACCTGCTTATCGACCATATCTGTTCCAAGATAGGTGATGACGTCACGTTTTGTGCTATCCAGTACATTTTCTGCGACTTGTATGGTAATCTCATTTCCTTTTATGCCGCCATAATTTGCTGTAACCACAAAATTTTCTGCGATTTCGGCTTTGGCCGTCTCTCCTTCATTTAAGCGATAAAGTAAGACCGTTTGCGCTTTTTTCTTCGCTTCACGGAAAAGAAGGAGTGACTTATCATCAATGTTGAGCCCGACTTTCTTATTTAAGTCTTCCATATTGGAAACCGAAATAAAGGTTTTTGGTTCTCCCCAGCTCATCACAAGAGGAAGTGCCACTGTACCTCGATCTCCTAAAGTAATTCTCTGCTCTGCTGTTGTTTTAAAATTAAAGTAAATGCCAGGACGCTTTTTCTCTGTACCTGGTGTAAAAGTGCCTCCGTTCATCCTTTAAACCTCCTTGGACAAAAAAGCATCAATATGCTTCTTTGCTTCTGTTTTTGTAATTGGTTGATGCTTGATATAAAAAAGAGCACCTTCAAGAATTTCTGGTTTTACCCCAAAAAGATCCTTACTGTGCTCTTTTAAGGCTTCAAATGAAAAGCCAAATTCTTTTTCTTCGCCAGCTGTTTGATCGAGCTGTACTTTTTTAGTCTTGCTCACGTTTGATCACCCCATCTGAAAAGTTGATATCTTCTAGGCTTGGCTGTTTGTCTCGGTTGTACCAATAGCAGCTATCCCACGTCAGGACAATCGCTGCTACACCTTGATCTATGATTCTTGTTTCCACTCTTTTTATGCGGACATAATCATCAAGCACCTCTCCCTGTTCACTGATCATCTGAATGATTTGACGATCAGCAAGCAATGCATCGGCGACAGTTTCTGCTGCATCATGTGCTTTCTCAGTATCAATATGAAACACTTTCACTTGTAGCGAATAAGATTTCATAAAGGTAGACACTGTATCTGGACCACTGATGACTGTCACTGGCGGCACATAAACGGATGGAACTTGAAAGCGCTCTGGCAAAAGACGATCATACATTGTCACAGGAAAGTGTGTGTATATATAATGCATGATTGCCCCGACTTCTTGATTCATTCCATCACCTCCCAAAATGTCGATCGATCCAGCTTTGAAGCTTTCGATCAAGCGAATGTTCAAACATTTGTTCATAGAGCATGACAGCATGATCCCAGTAACCATTTCCATCAATCCATTGAGATGCCAGCATCATCCCTGTACTTGCATTCGGATCATATTCAAAGCGGCCGCCAGTCCACCTGCCAGGCACCCATCTTCGCTCTCCACTTGAAGAAACGGCATGTCCATCATTGACGTAAGAGGCATATTCAAGCTGCGTTCCAACTTCAAGCGTGAGACCGCCTCGTGTGATAAGAAAATAATTCTCCTTGTCACCTTTTTGAAAGGAGCTTAGAAGCCGGCTTGTATCTACAGCTTTTTCCTTGATTAATTCATCCTGAATCATGTCTAAAAGCTGTAAGCCCAACTCCTGTAACCAATCTTGATACTCCGCCTTTAAGCCACCACTCGCCTTCTTGAGCTGGGAAAGCAGCCGGTCAAGTCCATCAATTTTCATAGATTTTCCTTTCTGACAGCCATCACTTCAATGTGATGATTTTTCACCATTTTAGGGTGCTGTAACTTAAGCGAGACCCCGTTCCATACCATTTTGTCATGCAGGCGAATATCACTTGCTAAAGGAAAATGGACAAGATAGGACTGATAAATCACTGTATTCGGTTCTTCTTGCATGAGTGACTGGTTTTTTTCGATAACATAGCAAGCCAGACCTCTCAAGCTTGGAGTATCAGGATAAGAGAGTGTCATTTGCCAATCCTCTGCTGGAATACCAAATTTCCCGCAGACAGCCTCCTCGTTTTCCAGGTGAAAAAGATCACAGTTATCCGTTAATAGAGAATGATAGCTCATAATGATCTCACCTTTAAATTGGCACTGCCGCCAGTTAGCGATGGTTCAATGTAATCAACTAGCAGGGCATACACATGTGGTCTGCCTTTTAGATGATTTGCTGCCTTCGCATATGAATAATCGCCCATTTTTTCTGATGTAAATCCTTTCATCATGGATTCATCATCATTCAGCATGGCGAAATACTGGGCCATTTTTAATATGGCGATTCTTGCTTTTTCGGGGAGGGGCTGATATTTTTCGTTCGTAAAATCGTGACCTACAATCTGAAATACCGCAGCTTCTGCTTCGATAATATCTGCTGTCAGTCTTTCTACAGATCGATTTTTCACACGATCAAATACAGAATAGGCTTGTACTTCCTCAGCAGAAATAATCATGGTCTGCCGTCTCCTACTCTTTCACTTTCATCACTTTTGCTACAGCATCCTCTTCCTCAAATTTGCTGTCGAGCTTCGCTGTTAGGACAATTATAAACTTACGGCTGCGAATATCTTTTTCTACTTCAATGCGAATATTGCGTGAAAAACCTATAATAATATTTTTAGGATGTGTCAGTAAAATATCTGATACGTCTGTTCCCGCTTCGTCATATGGCTGCATATTGGCAAGCCCTTTGACCGGGACTCCAAATGCGGAAGAAAGTCCGCCTTGAATTGCCGCATCTCCGAGGCCTGTTTGACGGTTTGCTACTTGATCCTTCCACTCGACCTCTAGACTTGGAGATGTGTAGAAACGGAAATCCTGAGGAACACGTAAATATTTTGATGGCATCGCTTTATAGGCTTGCTTGAACATCTGGCGGCTAATTTCCGCTCCATTTGCATCAAAAACATGAGATACCGCCTGTTTTCTTACGCCATCTATTTGAGCTAAAAACGGATCTGATGATGTCGTATCACCATTAACGATCAGCTCTTCAATATCTACCGCCGCTCGTTCCGCCAGCATTTGCATAATGGTCTGCTGAATTCCGTCTTTTTCAATATTGTTTTCAATGCTGTCGTAGGTCATATGGATCTCTGCAATGACCTCTTTCGCATTTAGCTGGACAGTGCTTGTCGAAGGGACAACGCGGTCTTTTGCATCAAGCGCTTTTCCTTCTTCTGCTGGGCGCAAAATACGCTGGCCAAAGCCGATTTTTTCGATTTTTTGTGAATCACTTTCCATCGGAATGATGCGTGCATCATTTAAAACGGTTGGTGTGTTTTGCATCATTCTAATGAATGTATTAGATTGGGTTGCGTTCATGAGACCGCCGGTTTTTAGACTGGCAAGTGTCATTTCAGCCTTGCGAATCAACTCTTGATTTCTCACACTTTTTCCTCCTTATTTAGGCTTATAGTAAGCCATCCCAAATGGGCTTTGTACTGTCATTTTGTGTATCGTGGATTGTTTGTTTTGAAATGCCCCGCGCTTTTTCAAGCATGTGAATCCGCTCTGAAATAGGCAAAATTTGCTGCTCCAGCACTTGCTGAATCCCTAATTTTTCTCTGCTGGCTGATTTCTCTAATAAAGAGAGCTGATCACGAATCGGCGCAACCACTTGCTCCAACACTTTTTGGACAGGCTCTTCCCCTAGTAGATCTGTTTCCTGTTTTTCCGCTTGCTGTAGAACATTTTCAATGGCCATTTTTGCTTTTTCGAGCTCGCGTACTTGATCCATCGTCAGTACGGCATCTTGTTTTAGAACGGATGCTGGTCTTTCGCCAATCGTTTGAAGGACATTATTTGTCTTCAAAACGTCCTGCATAATTGGAATCAATTGTTCAAGCGCAGCTCTTACGCTAGACTCATCACCATCACTCGACTGTAATGTTTCCAGGAGATGGTCTAAAACACTCCAAAATTGTTGTGACATGTTTGCACCTTCCTCTTTCAAAAAGAAATTTTTCAGCAAAGAAAAAAGCCCTCTCTCATTCGTCTCTTGAGGTGAGAGCTGATCGTGTTCTTCTATTTCAACGATGTCCGCCGTCCCAGCCATTGAGTAGCCAGTAATGTGGCCTTGCTGAATTTGATCCCAAATATCTTGTGAAGCCTTTGTCACAAGTACCCAAGATCCTTTTTGAATCAGTTCCCCTCCTACTTCAAAATCCGCTGGGGCAATGTATGATTCAACGACTTCGCCAACACCATCTTGAAAATTATGCTGCTTGTCAATGTGACGGGCATCCTTCATAAAGCCATGTGCCGCCCTTTCAATTTCCTTGGCGGACATAAAATCTTGGTGTGCATCGGGTGTATTCGGTTCATACACGACACCATACACAAGACGATGAGCATCTTCTGCCTTTGTCAGGACATTAACTTCCTTTTGAAAGTCAGGCTGCCGTTTTGCCTTTATCAAAAAGAATTTCTTTTGGTTTGCTGCCCTGTCCACATAGGAAACATGCGTAATTTTTGCGTTTTTTAATTCTCTTGGCATATGTTCACCCCCTTTCAAAAAAGCTCAAGAACTTCTGTTTATTCCTCCAGCTGTTTCAGCTCAGTTTGAGACGGTTCATCAGCTGCTTTCATTCGGCTTTCTAAAGGTCGATGATAGAGTTCCTCCGGCCATTCCTCTAACGTTTTTCCAAGAATGCGTCCCGCCAGATCTCGTAAATCGTTTGGAGACACTGCCCCAGCCTGAATAAAAGGCGTAAGGACCTTCGCAATCTCTAATGGATCTCTAAAGTCAGGACCATTTAATAGCAAGCGGACATGCCATATATCAAGATCCGGCAGGAAAAGGGTATTCAGTTTCCCTGTAATGAGATGCCGCTCGGGCTGAAATACCTGCTCCTCTGTTATTTTACGCGCAGTATCTGCCGTGGCTTTGTTATAATCTTGAGACTCACCTGTGTAAATAGGCGGCAGGCGAAAAGCGGAACGGATTTTGTTTCTAGTCTTTTCATCGTATTCTAAAAAGAGCGCATCCTCTTGCAAGATCTCCGCTAAGGATTTAAAGTTCACTTTAACATTTGATACATCTTCTTCGCCTGTTAATCCTTTTTCAGTTGGGAGACCTTCTACTTCAAGCAATAAAAACTTATGCGCATGATCAGTGCCTTCAATATCGTCCATATAATCCTGAAGCTGCTGATAAGAAGCCTCTGACAGCATTCCATTTTCGACAACGATGGCACCAGGTACATGCCTTCCCTGCTTAAAATAAAGATAGTTCAGCTCTTCTGCCTTACGTGCTCCGTACATATTAACAATATTGCCAATCCATCGGGGAATCCCATACGTTCCACTGCCGATTTTAAAATGAATCACTTCTGTTGCTCTCAGCGGCTCTGGCGTGGTGTCATCATATTTGCCTGTTTCACAATTTAAAATGCGCGGATCACCATACTCCTTGAAAAAGACTTTCTTTTCATTCATGATCTGCACATATTGACGGAATCGTTTCTTTCGATTCATCGTCTTCAATTCGCCATTTTCTGTGTGTTTGAAATCGATGTCGACTGGCTCACTAAGCTTGCAAATCCGAATATGGAGCGCATCCAAATACTCAATGCCTGCCGGCTTTCCTTGCCCATCCCGCAGCACCTCTAAAAAGCCATTCCCCGTTTTCTCTCGGTCTTCGAGTACATAGCCAAGAATCACGTCGGCAGACTCGTCATAGTTCATGTATTTCGTAAACTCTTCAAGTCTTGTCCATTCCTTCTCTGCGATCTTCTTTTTTCCCGGTTTCACACCTTCTGCATTAAAGTCAAAGGCGTATTCTACTCCAAAACCAAAGCCTAAAATGTTTGTTTTATAGGCATCAATGCATTGCTGAAGAATGGTCGAATATTCTGCCATGCTTTTTAATTCATTGATATGATAGGGCGGGGGAACAATGTTATCTTTTTCGTAGGAAAATTCATCTTCATACATTTGTTTTGTGTGATCAGACATGTTTGCCTTCATAATCGTTGCTTTCAATTGTTTCATTGTATGGACCTCCTCTCTCTGTTTGGACGGACACGGTTCGAAGCGGTATATTTCAAATCCGTCACCTCATAATCATCCAGCGCATACCAAATGGCTGATAATGTGTGCGGGTCGATTTGAAATTCATCTTCCTCTAAGCGGCCGTCCTTATCTGCCTTATAGGTCAGTGATTGAAGTTCATAGATGGTATAAGGGCAAGCATCGGAACAAATGATTTTCTTAAACCGTTTGATTTTCTTTGTATATTGCAGGCGTGAGCCCTGAAACTTATGCGCTGCCACCATTTGAAATCCGCGCTGCCGAAAATAGTGAATGGTTTTAGGCTCTGCTGCGTCTGCCTTAATGAGTTCCTTTGATTCTACAAACTCTTTTAGGTCAACGGCTGTTTCATTATCTGTTTTTCCGCGGTCGTAATATTCCCAATAAATATATAAGTACTTTTTTTCATGATCGACGGCTAATCGAATTAACGCATTATAGGATTCAACAAATCCAAAATCCATGCCCGCTCGTTTCAGCGGTCTGTCAATCTGCTGAATCGCTTCTAATACGTCAGCATGATCTCTCACATAAAATTGAGGAAAAACCTTTGTGCCATTGATTCCGAAATATCCCTTCCTCGCAATTCGATAAAGGTCTGGGTCGTATTCTTTCAGCTCATCCAGCTGCTTCACATAGCTTTTAGGAAGAAATAAGTTATCTTCTGCTGTTGAGTGGTGATAGTACGTATCCTTGATGACAATGGTTCGCTTTTTGTATAAGGTCTCGTCATCAAGAACAAATCGCTTCAGCTGCTCATCTCGAAAGAAATGTCTGTACGTCCAATTATCCTGACCAACAGGGTTGGTCGATAACATCATATAAAGAGATAATGTCGGGTGCCTCAGCCTTCCAAGCAGTTCTTTAAAACCTTCATAAGAAACCTCAGAACACTCCTCAATCCAAATGATCGAAATATTGTTGATCGACTTCAGCTTCTCAGGCTTGTCCAGCCCTTTAAATAAGATGCTGCTGCCGTTTCGAAAGGTGAGTGCAAGCGGCGAACTGCGGCATTTCACAACATGATCGATGCCAAGGTCGCTGACGATTTCTTGCAATAGAGAAAATGTCGACTCTCGGTGCGTATCATACACCTCTCGAATGACAAGTGCTGTCCGCTTTTCCTCCAGCAGCTTTAAGATCAGTTTCAGCGCAATATGATAGCTTTTGGAGGAGCCATAGCCGCCTACTAAAAATTGAAACTTTTGATCCCAATCGAATAGAAAGTGTTCAAAGTGAGGGTTGACTTCTTTTTCAATCAACGGCGTCATGAGTTGTCCTCTTTTCGCTTAATCATGATGTGAAGGTCTTCCTCTTTTTCCTCACGCACTGCTTTTTTTGTTTTTTCGATCGTCAGTTCAATTTGCTTCAGCCTTAATCTTCGTTCGTCTTTCGCATGAGCGAGCTCTTCAAACTGTTTAATAAGACGTCTGAGCTCTCCCATTGCACGAGATTGGGCATTTAAAAAAGTGGCATGCCGGTCCCATGAAAATTGAAACGAAAATTCTTCTGACGTGATTTCTGGTTCTGGATGAATACCTTCTATTGTTTCTTCCTCTAATGAAGAAGGTATGTACGTCGCCTTTTTCAGCTCTTTGATCATGTCATCTCGATCTGCTACATGCATGATTCGCTGCGCCCGAATAATGGCTGCGTATTGAATTTGAATTTGATCCCAGATTAAATCAAGTGATGTGCGCCCGCCCATTTTCTCCATGATTTCAATCGTTTCATCCGAAAGAAATTGATTGAAAATCGAGTGCGCCTGCTTTGACGATTTTTTTTGTCTTTGCCAACCGTATCGCCTTTTCCATGATTTGACGGTATGGATCGAGACGTTGTAATGATCAGCTAGTTGCTGGTACGTCATCCCTTTCATATAATCCTGCTTTGCTTGCATCCGTTTATCTTTCATTTACATTCACCTGCCGCCTCCTTTTAGTTCGAATGATTCCCTAAAAAGGAATCCATTTGTGTAGGGCTACGGTCTTTCTATCTGTAGGTGGCAAATGTAAGACAAGCTCTGAATGATTCATTTTCTAAAGAAAAAACGCCTATTCAGCAGCTTTGAATAGGCGTTCTTGTACTTTTTTGGACATTTTGGTCCGAGCTCTTTCCATATGTTTTTGGACAGTTCCTTTCTTTACATCTAGCATAATCGCAATCTCGCTAAATGAAAGTCCCTGCGTTGTGTGCATAAAGAATACATCCTTCTCTCGATCTGTTAAAACGGACAAAGCCTCGTCAACTCGTCTTTTGTCCCGCTCACTTACCTCTCTTTCTTTCTCTTGAATAAGGGTGTATTCATGTGATAAGGCCTCTAATACTTCTGGATTTGCAAGGATGGTACGCTGATAAACAGAACGTCTGTCTAATCCCCTGCGTGCGCCTGGCTCTCTGCCGATTTGAAGCCAGTCCACAACGTATTCTAAATCGCTTACCATACTGGCGATCATTTTTTTATCATGCTTATCTTGATCTGACAGCTGCTTGTCTTCTTTTTCTCTATATGGTTCATATCGTTTTCTAGCGTCCTTTAATGCTCGTTTGTATTCGATGAGTAAGTCTTGCATGTGTGCGCTCTCCCTTTTTTAGAAAATAAAAAACGGACACCAATCAGCCCCTTTAAGTAGGGTCTTGATCAGTGTCCGCAGGCTTTCCGTCTTGGACTTATTATGTTGTGATTTAGTCATCAGGCTAGCTGATTTTAAAACCAATCTCGTGATCCACTCTTGCAAAATGCCCCTTTGCTGTTTGAATAATGGTTTTTCCATGCTCAGGTACATCCATCATATAGGCCGTTCCTACATTTCCATCTAACACAATGATTTGAATCTTTCCTTTTTCCATTTCACCGACAAATGTCTGGTTTTTTTGAATCATTAGTTGTTTTGGCTCGTTCATATGCTTGTCTCCTTTTTTGGTGATGACCTCATGCTGTCACCGACAGTATTTAAAATGACTTCCACTCTTGGGCGCATGCTATAAAACTGAGAAACTCTTAAATCCACAATCTGTAGAGGTGCTTCATCGGTAATGGTGCAAAGTGCTTCTAGAATGTGTTGTAACTTGACTGGAGGATGCTTATGTTGCGATCTCCCGTCATCCTTCGCCCACTGCCTGATGTCTTGTTCGTTTTTACTCGCTTTGAGCAAACATTTCATGAATGTAATGACCTTCTTCAATCGGTTCATGTGGTTCTGATCTCCTTCTTCTTTTTTCATCAGCGGCTTGCGCTACCATGAGGGTCATATATGTGTTCTTCTCTTTTGCTGTCGGGAAAACAAATATCGGTTCCCTTTGATAAAAGTTAATCCAGCCTCCAGCTTGTACTAAGCAAAGCTGCGCTTCTTTTCCGCAATCAAACTTCAACTGATGTCTCATCATCAGATCCCTCCTCACTGTCGCCGTCTTCTACTTGATAACCATATCGCTTGATCTCATAAGGCCAGTAACTTTTTGGATATCCAAAATCATTGATTTGTGTCACCATCGGATGTTCAATATTCATTCTGTTTGTCTCCCCTTTTTTAAGAGCGGTCTTCTTTTAAAGAATTACTCTTTTTGTGTAACTTTTGGCCAAAAAAACTCTTGAACACTGATATTTAACAAATCTGCAATCTACTTTGCTATGTCTAGCTGGGCTTCGTTCGGCCCATTTCTTCATAGTCACTCGTGTACTTATATGCAAGTTTTTTCACCATATAAGTTTTTGTTTTTCCTTGTAAGATTCATTCTTCTGGTGAATTTTCAAGTTTCATCTTTCCTATTACTCGATATGTGTAAGTTATGTTCATTATAATAATATACACGAAACGAGTAAGTCAATCATATTTTTATTCTTTTTGTGTATTTATTTATCTTTTCCGTGTAATTCATGATAAAATTTACACATAATATGAAAAAAGGTGTTTCCAATGGATAATTTGACTGGAAAGATTTTAACTGAATTAAGAGAGAAGCATGGATGGAGTAAGTCAACCGTTGCTAAAAAACTTGGGTTAAAGGCGATGTCTACCTATGCGAACTGGGAATATGGATTGAGAAAGCCCGATGGTGAAATGATTGTAAAAATCGCAGAGTTATACGGGGTCTCAACAGATTACCTCCTCACAGGTAAAAACAAAGGCGTCACTGATGACGATCTTGCAGACGATCCTGATTTGCAAATTGCGTTTAAAGCTGCCTCCGACTTTTCCGAAGAAGCCCGAAGACAAACCATCGATTTTATTAACTACATTAGAGAGAAAGAGAAACAAAAAGGCCGTCAGTTAAAACAGCCAGACAGCGAATAAGGAAAACTGGCTAAGTGCCTGCTCTTTCATGATCTTTTTCAAAAGCATCACATTGCTGGGTATAAGCCCAGCTTTTTTATGCCTCTTTTCCCCCTAAAATGAGAATGACATATAAACAAAAAATCATGTGTTTTTTGATCTCCTTGCATCTCTTTCGTTAATATGTGACAATTTTAACCATAAATACTTTTTTTCACTTATTCTTATTGACATATAATTCTATTATTATTAATATATGTATATACTAAAAAAAGGAGTGTTCACAATGAAAAATTTAATGAAAGCCTGTACATTGTCTTTAGCTGCTTTAGGTGCTCTTACATTCTTCCAATCTGAAGGTGCTCATGCAGCTGCACAGCCTAAAGAATCAGTTATCGCAAAAGCTCCTATTATGAACAAAGTGATCACTGTGAACCGTACGCTTTCTGTAGGTTCTTCAATCGCTGTCTCTCTTCCAGCAAATCAAATTTCTGTATCTGGGTCAACGTATGCCATTCAATTAGATCAAACTGCTCCAAACTTCACTTGGATTCGTGCCGTACAACGCGGTTCTGTGACTGTTTCTTACTATAATTCGCAGGGTGAGCTTGTCATAAATTATATTACTGTTCGTTAATATCCATCTTTACATATCAAAAGGCGATGAACATGAAGTCATCGCCTTTTGGTGTTTTTGCTAATGAATTGATTACCATGCAAGAGGTTTAGACATTCTTGAAGCAGACGACGGGGAATTGTTACTATTCTGCACGCACCTATTAAGTAAGATTTCATTTTTTTCAAAAAAAAGTAAAGTTAAATATGATCTTTAATGTCAAAAGGGGGTATTGTCCGGTTGAGAGATATACAATGCTGACCAAAAACCATTGTTAAAATGGCGTTTGCGCTCAGAGCACTTGATGCAGATTCGATCCCAGTCTACTTTCTTCATGCAATCGAAGGAAACCTCTTGAACATCAAGAACGAACACACCCGATAAAAGCGTTAAAGGTGTTGGCACTGAGCGATTCATTAATCTAACAAAAGAAATTCGGGTATCTGGGGAAGAGAGTTTAATTTACGGACGCTGCAGCCGCTAGCCCTTTATGCGGCAAACTCTATTTTTGTAGTCGATTATTTAACAACAAAATGTCAACAAGTCCAAGCCGATCATCACCTCATTGAAGATGTAGGTTTTGAAATAGAGGAATGTGCACTATAGCAAAAAGTCTGCCGATGGCTCGGCAGACTTTTGACATGAGATTAGAATCTTTTACTGAATTTGACAGTACCGCTACCTTCTTCACGGTCAAATCTTCCAATAAATATCCAGTTAATATAGCCGACGTCACCATTGTTGACAAACGTGCCATCTTCAATATCAAAGTAATACCATCATAGACGACATTGTTCAGTCCACTAAAGTCATGGTATTGACTTAAGTTTTGTACAACAACATGATGGTTTTGACCTGCTTCAGAATAGAGGGACAGAACCATTGAAGTAGCGATCACAGTACTGACGAAAAATTCACTTTTTCCCTCATTACTTCTAACTCCTCCTTAAATCTACTACCCTTTCTTTTGTCTCTTAAACACTAATTTATGAAAAAACTTTATTTCCTACAAATTAAGAGGGGTTTTACTGTTTAAAAAAGGCATAACAACAAAGAAACTCTCTTTCAAAAGAGTATTTTACATAAACAGGATAAATAAAATCAGACCTAGGATGATTCGGTATATCGCAAAAGGCACAAGTTTGATTTTATTGATCAGTTTTAGGAAGAATCGAACAACAAAGAGAGCCACAATAAACGCACTCACAAAGCCGACGATAAAGAATGGAAGCATATCTGTCGTTAAGTATTGGGCATTTTTTACAAGTGTTAAGGAACTTGCCCCTGCCATTATCGGCATGGCCATGATAAACGTAAAGTCAGCCGCAGCTCGGTGATTAAGACCTAGAATAACACCACCTGCAATAGTAGAACCTGAGCGGGAGAAGCCAGGCCATAATGCCAAACATTGAAACAGCCCGATATAAAGTGCCTGTCTGTACGTCATGTTATCCACAGAGCTTGTTTCTGATTTATGTTTATTGATCCAGTCAGCGACAAGCATCAGCACTGCCCCTAAAATCAATCCGACAGCAACCGTTTTGACATCAAACAAATATTTATCAATATAATCTTCAAATAAGAATCCTAAAATGACGGCTGGGACGAGTCCAACAGCAATTTGAGCAATGGTCAGCTTATGTCCGCTGCGCTTTTGTTCTTCTGTGATATTTTTCTTTAAGCCTAACAAGTTCAAAATACGATCTTTAAACACGATCATTACCGCTAGAATAGAGCCTAATTGGATCACGACTTTAAATGTATTTGCCGCTTCTGGCGTAATAATTTCCTTCGATTTTAACCAAAGATCATCAACAATGATCATGTGTCCTGTAGACGAGACAGGTGCATACTCTGTTAACCCTTCGACAATTCCTAAAATCAGTGCCACGAATAAATCCCATAGATTCATGATATTCTTTCCTTTCAATTCTGATCTTTTGAACATGTCAAACATCTATGTCCACATAAAGACAAGCTTCCTTTTTCGAAAGCTCGTCTTTATGATACTATATTTTTTTAAAAAAAGATTATGACATCAAACCTTCTCTTCTTTATACAAATTGGATCGCATTTTGAACCAATTAAACAAGTGGGTCGTGATGACTTTCAAAACGGCATACGTCGGAATAGCGACAATGACACCAACCAAGCTGAACAATTTAGCCGCTGTTAAAAGAACAAAAATGATGGTAATCGGGTGAATTTGAAGATTTTTCCCCATGACTTGCGGCGAAATAAATTTCCCCTCAATCAACTGAACAACTGTCCAAACAATAATCAGTTTCAACAGCATCACTGGTGACGTGACAAGCGCAATCACAATTGCTGGTGTAATGGCAATTGTTGGACCAAGGTAAGGCACTACACTTGTACATGCCGCAATAATGGCTAGCAGCAAGGCATAGTCTAACCCGATAATCATATATCCAATTAAAAGAAGAAAACCGATACAGAAGCTGACTATAATCTGTCCACGAATATATGAGCTCAGGCGATGGTTCATTTCGTGAAGCACGATATGTGTATGATCTCTTAGCTTATAAGGAATAAATTTCAAAAAATAGTCTGGCAATTTTTTGCCGTCTTTTAATAGATAAAACAGAATAAAAGGAACTGTGATGATCGAGATGATAATTTCTGTCAGTGCACCTAGGAAAGTCCCTACACCGGTAAAGGTGCTTTCCAAAATCTTCGTCGCTTGACTTGACGCTTTACTGACCAATTCCGATACGTTAAAGTTCATCGTATTCTGCACTTGATTAATAAAGTTGCTCCCTGTTAATTGTCTAATCTGATCTTCTACCGTATCGACATATTTCGGAAAGTTATGAAACAGGCTCATGGTTTGTGCCTGTAAAAAAGGAATAATGGCCACAATGGTTATTGTAATAATCCCAATAATGACAATATATAAAAGCAAAATCGAATAGATCCGCTTAACTCTAAATCTCTCTAACAAGTTGACAATCGGATTTAATAAATAATACACAACCCCCGTTAAAATAATCGGTAAGGCAATGGTTTTGATGAGTACAATGAGCGGTGTGAAGATAAAAGATGCTTTCGTGAAAACAAGGATGTTCAACCCTATTAATAGCAGGATGAGTAAAAAGAGAACAAACTTGTTATCAAGAAAAAATTTTCTAAATTGACTGCTCCACATTTGCATAGAATTCATATCGTTCCTCCAAACACGGGCTATTATATTAATAAATTGTACACTACTTGATCATGATATGGTGATCATTGTTTTAGCTTTTTTTCCAAACCATATCATCAGAATCGGCTGTACAATCAGCCTTATCCATAGCACTGCTTGTTCTGTGCTCTCTTGACCTGAAAATGGAATCCCTTCTCTCCCTTCTTTCTGAGTATTACCCGAATGAAGGAAGAAACTACCCGCTTTTCGTACATTTAAATACTTTATGTAAGACGCATCAGCCTAGATAAAGGTTTCATCCGCTTTTCAATAAAAACAATATTCCTTCATCCAAACGCTTTCAAAGCATGTATAATCAGAGAAAGCAGAAGAAGGGATTGACATGATTCGATTTGCTGTCATCGGAACGAACTGGATTACAGATCGATTCTTACAGGCCGGAGAGGGAATTTCAGATTTTACTTGTACAGCCTTCTATTCTCGATCCACTGAAAAGGGACAGGCATTTGTCGAAAAATACGGAATTGAAACGGTCTTACAAACTTACATTAAATAGAATATAGTGACGCGTTTGATTCAGTATATACCATAGTTCTAAATCTTCAAATCATCACTGACAAACGCAATGACCTTTTTATCTGATAATCGCATAACATCTCTCCTTTTCTTCCGATTACCTCTATTGTACGAGATCATCTCTTAAAAAGAAAAGCGGTTCCCCTTGAGGAGAACCACTTTCACAATTATTGATTGATCTTGAATTTTTTAATTAAATCACGCAGCTCTTCAGCCATTTGGGAAAGAGTCGTAGAAGAGGAACTAATCTCTTCCATTGATGCATGCTGCTCTTCAGCAGATGCCGCTATATCTTGAATACTTGCTGAACTCTCTCTAGACACATCTGCAATTTCATTTACTGCTTTAGAAATTTGCTCTGATCCTTTTGAAAGCTCGCATACCGTTGTATTCATTTCATTCATTCTCGTTGCGATTTCCGCTGTTTGATGGTTAATTTGTGAGAAGCTTTCTTTCGTTTGATCTGTAATAGAAAGACCATTTTTCACTTCTTCATTCACAGATTTGAACATGCTTTGAGACATTTCAATTTCAGATACAATTTCTTTCACGAGCTTTTCAATCTCTTTTGCTGAATCCGATGATTGAACTGCAAGTTTACGTACTTCCTCTGCTACAACCGAGAAGCCTCTACCTGACTCGCCTGCACGTGCTGCTTCGATGGCTGCATTTAGTGCAAGTAAATTCGTTTGATCAGCAATGCCGTTAATAACGCCTAAGATGTTTGTGATATCTTTTGATTTATGTTCTAGTCCGTTGATCACACCTTCAGCCTCTTTCACTGAATGATCAATTGTTTTCATTTGACCAACTGTTTGCTCTACAAGCTGTCCACCTGTTTCTGCTACTGTTTTTGATTGAGCAGATGAAACTGTGATGACATCAGAGGTTTGAGCGACTTCATTTAGACCTTCGTTCATTTGTTTCAAATGCTTTGCGCTTTGCTCGACCATTTCACGTTGATTTTCGTTACCGTTCGAGAATGTTTCAATGGATGATGTAATATGTTCTGTTGCTTTTGTTGTTTGACCTGCACTTGCCGTCAGTTCTTCAGACGATGACGCCACGTTCTCAACAGATGTCTGTACAGCTTGAATGACATCTCTCAGTGACTCACTCATTTCATTAAAGCTTGTGCCGAGCTGGCCAATTTCATCTTTTGACCGGACATCAATTTTTTCTGTTAAATCTCCCTCGCTGATCTTCTTCGAAGAGGAGACAAGCATAAAAAGTGGTTTTGTAATTGAACGAATGATAAAGAAGATGAGAATACCGCCAATGATGAGGGTGCCAACCAAAATAATAGCGGCCATGTTATAGACAGGCTGTGCGGCAGCTTTTACTTCACTTACAAACATCGTACCGACAATCTTCCAGCCAGTCGCCTTGTTTGTAGTAAACTCCATTTGTTTTTCTTTTCCTTCAAACATATAACTCATGGATCCTTGATCTTGTGAATAGAGCTTTTCTAACCATTCACCAGATAATTTTGTGCCAGCTTTTTTCGTTGGATGGGCAACATAGGTACGATCGAGACTTCCAATAAATGCATAGCCTTTTTTACCAATGTTAATACTATTTGATTCTTTCACTAGATTCGCAATATCTAGGTTCATCGCGATAACACCAGAGCCGTCCTCAAGCTTCTTAGAAATGGTTACAACAAGAGTACTGGTTGAGGCGGTTGGATACGGAGCTGAAACAGACAGTTCACCGTTTTTGTCCCAGCCATCTTTATACCAATCTCGTTCAGTTGCGACATAGTCAGCCGGCATTTTTTTATTAGGATATCTTGAAAACACTTTGCCATCATTTGAAGCGACAAAGATACCTTCTATGTCATCATTCATACTCATGAATTGCTCAAAGCGGCCTTGAATTTCAGTTGTTCCCTTTTGCTTGAGCTTTTTCTCCGTGATCCATTGACTAAAGAAAGCGGCTGCGTCTGTTTTCACTTTCACAACCTTCGTAACATTTTTATCTAGCTGCTCAACGTTTTCCTTTGCACTTTGCAAGATTTGATCATTTAAGGAAGTGCTTGCAGCATGATATGAAGAGTATGCCAATACAATAATTGGGCATAACAGAATAAATAAGAAAGAGAATACGAGCTTTTTTGAAATAGAAGGCTTTTTGAAATACTGTATGAATTTCATAAAAAAGAAAACTCCTTTTAGTAAGATAGTATATTTATCGGAAGAACTACTAGGTTGTTTACTTTTTTAACTTATTAAAGTATAACAGCACTGAACATCAAAATGGGTTTTTATTAGACAGCTTTCGAGTTATGAGTTCGATATTGTATCGGACTCATGACTTTTAGTTTTGTCTTTATTCGTGTTAATTGTAGTAATCAATATATTGCTCAAGTCTTTAAGATGCCGAAGAAGCTCTCTATAACTGCGTTATAATAGCAGTTGCCTTTTCGGGACATACTCTGTGTTATTCCACGCTTATTAAGGGGTGTCTATATTGGTCATGCCACACTTGATCGGAATGTATCATCGGTTTCTCTTCCTCATCTAATCGGTTGAATGCCTGATGAAGCATCGTTGAGGCGAGGGAATCAATAGGTCTTGACCGATTGTATAGGTAATGATTTCACCATTAAATAGATCTAATATGGGCTATACTTCCCATGCTCATTTATATAGTCAAGTACGTCTAATTATATATTGATACTTTCTCACCCAATATTGAAGTATACTTTTGTGCACACCAATATGTTTTGCAATTCCTTTGATTTAGTCAAAAGAAAAGCACCTCCAAATGTTAGATTGTGTCTAACATTTGGGGTGCACTTCATCGGCGGAGGCTCTTTTTTGCGTGTCTATTCCACCTTAAATTTGCTAATCAAATCACGTAATTCTTCTGCCATTGAAGAAAGTGTGGCAGAGGATGAGCTGATTTCTTCCATTGATGCCAGTTGTTCCTCTGCTGAAGCGGCAATGTCTTGGATATTTGCTGAGCTTTCACGAGATACCTCTGCGATCTCACGAACAGCCTCTGAAACATGTGCAGAGCCTTTTGAAAGCTGGACAACCGTTTGGTTCATTGTTTGGAGCTGATCTGAAATTTCTTTTGTCATTTCGAAAATATTGTGGAAGCTTACTCTCGTTTGTTCAGTGAAGCTTAAGCCTGATTGGACTTCTCGATTCACCGCAGTGAAGACTTCCTGTGATACATCAATGTCTTGAACGATTTCTTTGATCAAATTCTCTATTTCTTTCGCCGAGTTTGCTGATTGAACAGCAAGTTTTCTCACTTCCTCTGCTACAACGGAGAAACCTCGTCCGGATTCCCCAGCTCTTGCTGCTTCTATCGCTGCATTTAGCGCAAGTAAATTCGTTTGATCGGCGATACCATTGATGACACCGAGAATTTGAGCAATGTCTTTTGATTTACTTTCCAGAGCGCTTATGACATTCTCTGCTTTTTTCACTGATTGATCTATGACATTCATTTGAGAAGCGGTTTTTTCAACAAGCTGTTCTCCTTCTCCTGCGATATCTGTCGATTTGATCGATGAAGCGGTAATCGATTCAGCAGATTCATTCATATGCTGAAGTCCTCTATTCATTTCCTCTAACTCAACTGAGCTGGATTCCACTTTATCATTTTGACTTTCATTTCCGCTGGAGAATTGTTCAATGGCTAATGTAATATGCTCTGTTGCTTTACTTGTTTGTCCTGCACTGGCGGTCAGTTCTTCTGATGAAGAAGCGACATTTTCGACTGAGGTTTGAACGGCACCAATGAGGGATCTTAATGAGTCAATCATCGTATTAAAGTCTTTACCAACTTGTCCAATTTCGTCATCTGATTGGATCTGTAGCTTATCACGCAAATCACCATTACTGACCTTTTTCGAGAAACTGGCAAGATTGGATAATCTCTTTGATATTGAGCGGACGATAAAGAAGATGAGGGTTCCTGCTACAATAAGTGTCACACTGAACACGATAATGGCTGTATGGAATACTGGCTTTGCTGCATCTTTGACTTCTGATACGAGCATCGTTCCACCGATTTTCCACCCTGTTAATTCATTGGTCACATACGCAACCTTTTTATCAGTTCCTTTAATCGTATAACTGCCGCTTCCCTCCTTGTTTTGATAAATAATATTCGCCAAACTTTCATTTACTTGACTCCCTGTTTTTTGGGTTGGATCTGCCAGAACGGTTTTATCCTTCTCCATGATAAAGGCGTAGCCTTTATGCCCAATTTTGATTTCTTTTAATTTTTTATTCAGGCTGTCAATTTCCATATCAAGCCCGATCACACCTGATCCATCTTCCATTTTTCGGGCAATAGTGATCACCATTTTGCCTGTGGATGCTGCTACGTAAGGCTTTGTGATGACTTGCTTGCCATTTTCAGCACTCATTGCCTCTTGATACCATGGACGCTCTCTCGGGTCATAGCCATCAGGCATTTTTTGAACTGGGTATTGCATGAACAATCCCTTTTCAGAACCTGCATAGATAGCAGCTACATCTTTTTCATTAATTTTCCCATATTGCTGCAATTCTTTAATAGTCGCATTTCTATTTTTTTCTTGAAGATTAGAAGCTTTTAGAGAAACTGTAAACAGTGTAACAGCCTCTACATGGTTTCCAATACTTTCATTAATTAATTTATCAAATGTATTGACTTGGCTCATAGCACTGCCCATAATCTGTTTGTCCAGCTCTGTCTTTGATGTAAAAAATGCACTAATTGTCAGTGTTACAGTTGGCAGAATAAGGACTACCAAAAAGGCAATGATTAATTTTTTTGAAATGGATGGTTTTTTGAACCATTGGATCATTTTTCCCATTTTCTCTTTCCCCCTTCTCTAAAGTTATTATCGGATGAAAGATATATTTTTAGAGGCTAGAAATGACGTTTTTAAAAAAATACCCAGTTAATGCCTGGATATTTTTTCATCGATTTAAATTGACTTGTTAGCTCTTTTAGTTCTTCGGCCATATTTGCAAGTGTAACAAAAGGTGATGTAATTTCTTCCATAGATGCCCACTTTTCTTCAGCAGAGGCAGCAATGTCTTGAATACTCGCTTCGCTTTCTCTTGAGACTTGGCGCATTTCCTGCTTCGCTTGTGAAATAAGCTTTGAACCGCTCGATAGGTTAATTGTTAATTGCTGTATCGTTTAACTGGGAGAGCTTTTTCGACATGCCTTCTGCTGCCTTTTTTTAATTGATTCCTTGCCCAAGCATCACGCATACGCTAATAAAAAAGGGGGCGCTTTTCATATGATTATCCTTTCCGGACAGCCAGTGACAAATGATCAGCTGGCATCGTTTCAGCTAGAGGGGCAAAAGCGGATCATTTTGATGCAGCTACAAGCCTCAAATGATACGTTCCGCTATAGGCAAGCATCTGATTTGTTGTTTGAGGTGACCTTACGATCGAACATCATGAATGCGGCAAGAGATTTGCATAAAAGTGGTGTTTCATTTGCCATCTTTCAACGATCTCGTGCAAATGAGGCATTTTGGCGTGTATCAGAGGCAGGGGCACTAGAACTACGCTATCAAGTCGAACCATCTACAGGGATTAAGGACATTTTTGAAAATGGCTCAAAATATGCTTTTGAATGTGCGACTGCGATTGTCATTGTGTTTTATATGGGGGTACTGCAAACGGTAGGAGACGAGAAGTTCAATCGAAGGCTTCGTAGTTTAACTTTGTATGACTGGCATTATGATACACTGTCTATTTATACAGAACGGGGAAATGACTTTATTTATGGGGATTGTTTATATTTCGAAAATCCGGAGTTTAGTTATCAGCAGTCCCAATGGCGTGGGGAAAATGTCATTTACTTAGGAGAAGATCAATATTACGGGCATGGGCTTGGCATTTTAACTGCCGCAGAAATTATCGACAAATTAAACAGCAGAAGGCGGCCAGGTGCTGTTCAGTCCGCTTATTTACTGCCCCAGACTACCCGGATGGATGTCATTTATCTTAGGCAGATGTTTGGTAGCTAAAAAAAGCCTCTTGTCTATTGGTTATGACAAGGGGCTTTTGTATGCCTTGCGTTTATGATAATCTTGCAGCGTGCCAAGCATCGTGTTCGCAAGGATCTCCATTTTTTCTAGTCTTTTCTAGTGACTGGCGGATCGTGCTCGCTCCATTTTACGTAACGAACAAAATAGTAGTGTCGAATGGGCGTAAGGACGGCAGGAGAGTGTGGGAATTCATCAAACCAAAATTCAATTTGTCCTTTTTTACGGTATGAATGTTTTAAGATGTCCATCCTTTCACACCACCCAGTATGATTTTATATGCGTGTCAGTTCGTGCATAATCTCTTCAACGGTTAAAATGGAGTGAATACGGCCAACACCCTGTCCTGCCCAAAGAGCCATTTGATCAGGGTTTCCTGCGGTAGCAGCGGCTTTTCGCATCGGTGTCGTCCATACATGCTGAACTGGATAAGGAAGGACCCTATCTTCATTTTTTCTTTCTTCCTCCATCCATTCGTTCACAATTCCTCTTGCTCTTTTCCCTGAAAAAAGTCTTGTGATCTTGGTTTCACTGCTTTCCGCCTGTAAAATCGCCTTTTTGTATACGTCTGCTGCTGCACTTTCCTGGCTGGCTAAAAATCTTGTGCCTATTTGAACCGCATCCGCTCCAAGCGCTAGAGCGGCTTTCACTCCTGCTCGATCTGTGATCCCGCCTGCAGCAATCAATGGTACTCGGCAGAGCAGCTTGACGTCGGTAATCAGACTAAAAAGTCCCAAGAGGGCATCTCCTTTTGAAGATAAAAAGGTACCACGATGTCCCCCTGCTTCGCTTCCTTGCAGAACAATGGCATCCATTCCTTTCTCCTCTAAAAGCAGTGCCTCCTCTTTTGTTGTGGCGGTTCCAATTAAAAGAATCCCCTTTTGTTTGAAGCGTTGAATGGTTTGTTCATTTGGACAAGCGAAAGTAAAGGAAACGACCGGTACTTCTTCTTCCAGAAGAATGTTGATTTTCTGTTCAAAATCATCCCACAATGCTTCTTCGCTTGGCATACGATCAGCTGACGGATATGCAGGCAGCCGCTTTTCCCAAAACGCTACGTCTTCTTTTTTGGGTTCAGAAATTGGCTCTGGAACAAACACATTGACCTGAAACTGGCGGGGTGTCAGCTGTTTGACCTGCTTCATTTGCTGCCTCATTTTGTCAGGCTGCACATACCCACTTGCCAAGCTGCCAAGTCCCCCGTACTGTGAAACAGTGGCTGCCAGATGCGGTGTCACAGCTCCTCCGGCCATTGGCGCTTGGATGATTCCATGTTCGATTTGAAATAATGTCGTGATATCCCCCATTTATTTCCCCCATTTCTTATTCATTTGATGACACTTGTACAAAAAAATGCCGATGTCTCGGTCCGTCAAACTCACAGAAATAGATTCCTTGCCACGTGCCAAGCACGAGATCACCATCATGGATGAGAACATGCTGAGACGCCCCCATATAACTCGCTTTCATGTGTGCTGCTGTATTTCCTTCCATATGGCGGTCCTTCGGATGTTCCCACAGAAAAATTTCGTCAAGCCGGCGGAGCATATCTCGTTTCACATCTGGGTCTGCATTTTCATTAATCGTGATCCCTGCTGTCGTATGTGGACAGTAGACAATAACAGTCCCGTTCTGAATTCCTGTTTCCTTGATATATTGATGAACCTCGTGTGTGACGTCTATCATGTCATCGCGTCTATCTGTTTGTACATTGATTTTTTTCATATGAGCGACTCCTTTTGTCGTTTCTATAAAACCATACCCTTTTTATGTGAAACAAATCTCTGCCTATCCGAAGAAATCTTTGTCTTACCTAAAGTTTACCAAGCAAAAAAACCTCGTCAAGCGCTACGAGGTTTTTAGGAGAAATGAACCTTTTTGATTTCAATGGTTCGAATATGGTGATCTTCTGCATCTATGATGGTAAATTCACAGCCTTCTGCTTCAATCGTATCTCCAATCTCAAAATCAAATTTATGCGTCATCATCCAGCCGGCAATTGTATCAACATCATCATTCTCAATGGCTAAATCCAATAAATCATTCACCTCATCAATCAAGGCTTTCCCATCCATTACATAGTGGAAATCACCTTTTTTGACGATGTGAGGGGTTTCATCTTGATCATATTCGTCTCGAATTTCGCCCACAATTTCCTCTAATATGTCCTCTACTGTGACAAGTCCGGCTGTTCCTCCATATTCGTCTACTAGCACCGACATATGAATTCGTTCCTTTTGCATCAAAATGAGCAATTCTTGAATAGGAGTGCTTTCAATCACCCGAATGACCGGACGCATTAAGTCTTCAATCGTCACATCTTGATTTAAAAAGCTCGCCTTGAACACATCTTTGCTATTGATGAGACCAATCACATGATCTTTGTCTTCTTTAATGACAGGGTAACGTGTGTACCTTTCGTTCAGCATAAAATGGGTGACATCCTCAAGCGTCTGTTCAATGTCAATAGCTGAGATTTCTGTGCGAGGAATCATGATCTCTCTCGCCACTCGGTTATCAAATACAAATATTTTATTCACATATTTGTATTCAGATTGGTTGATCTCTCCCTTCTCATAGCTTTCAGACAAAATAAGACGCAACTCTTCCTCACTGATCGCCATTTCATGTTCTTTGACAGAATGAAAACCAAATAATTTCACGATTCCTCGCGCAGCGCCATTTAATGCTTTAATGAACGGGTACATGATTTTATAAAAGAAAATGAGTGGTTTTGCAGTCACAAGACTAACGGCCTCTGCCTTTTGAATGGCAATCGTTTTGGGCGCCAGCTCTCCAACGACCACATGCAAAAACGTAATGATCACAAATGCGATGATAAAAGATAAGATGTCTGTCAATGCGGAATGAAGTTCTAATTTTTCGAAAAGCGGATGCAAAAAATGCTCCACCGTCGGTTCTCCTAACCACCCTAAGCCTAATGCCGTGATGGTGATACCGAGCTGACAGGCGGATAGATATTCATCAAGATTCGATGTCAGCTTTTGAACATGGATGGCTCTCTTATCACCGCTTTCGATCAACTGATTGATTTTGGACCCTCTAATTTTCACAATCGCAAATTCAGTGACAACAAAAAATGCTGTCGCAGCAATGAGTAATATGACTAAAAATACGTTTAAAATATACAAAAAAACCCTCACCTAATATTGGTAAGGGCTCACCTCCTCTGGCGTTAATTAATTATTACGGCCATTTAGGAAGATCATTACAAAACGAAGCAATTCAAACAGCGAGACAAGTGCTGCTGCTACATACGTAAGAGCTGCAGCATTTAACACCTTGTTCACGCCTCTTTCTTCACTGCTTCTAATGATTCCTTCTGAAACAATGATATCTTTTGCACGAGAACTTGCATTAAACTCGACAGGCAATGTGACAAGCTGAAAGAACACAGCTGCTGAGAACAAAATGATCCCAAGCCCGATTAAGTTAAGGCTGCCAAGCAATAATCCACCAAGGAAAAGAAGCGGGGCAACACCAGATGCAAAGTTCACAACAGGGAAGATTTTATGTCTCAGGACAAGCGCACCATAGGATTCCTGATGCTGCAAGGCATGTCCAACCTCGTGTGATGCGACTGAAATGGCCGAAATGGAATGGCCATAATACACTGGTTCAGATAAACGAACCACACGCTGCGTCGGGTCGTAATGATCAGTCAAAGTTCCTCTTACCGGTTCAACAGGTATATCGTGTAACCCGTTGCGATCTAAAATATATCGAGCGGTTTCAGCACCTGTTTTCATACTGGATGCTTCAACCTTTGAATACTTTTCAAAATGGTTCTTCACTTTAAATTGTGCCCAAAATGACAATCCCAATGCGACAAATGTTAAAAAATAAAAAAATAGCATGCTCATCAGCTTCCTTTTAATTTTATATATTTATTTACAATTTTAATGGGTTTTATGTAACGTGTACAGCAAAAATCACTAGGTCTTTTTGAGGGGGATGACAGCGCCAATGAAAAAGAAGAACATGCCCAAGCATGCTGTATAAAATGTCACAGTCCCATACAGATCTTGAAAAAAGCGCAACCATGAGAAATCACTCATGAAATGATTCACAGCATTTAAATCAAAGACAAGCAAGATCATAGCTGATGATAAAAAGTGTGCACCGATAAAAAGAAGTACGGTCTTTTGAACGAACGACATTCGAATTCCCTCCTTCTCCTCTCTTATTTTAAGATATGGGATCTGTTTTCATACATGACGAAGATGAAAAAATGTTTTCTCAATCATGCATAGTCTCCTTGAAAGGAAGAGTTCGATGAAATCAAACCGTATTTTTATCGCTTGACTAAGGTGGCCTCTTATCTTCACATTGCTATCCTCATTTGTTTCTTGCTGCTCTTTTTTGGTCAATTAAGCGGCATGAATTCACAGCAGATATGCAAAGTGTCTTAACCTTACTTGTGGCAAAAGGACTAAATCCTTCATTATACTGTTTAATTGAGACCTTGACAGACAGATACGTGAAAAATGCTGAGCGTCCTGGAGCAATCCAAGTCATTCATACGTCTGATGCAACCCCCCCCCCCCCCGCATTAGCTGGTAAAACGTACTTAACAGTGCTCCGCCACTTCTTAGAGCATCATGTGATCATTGTGGGCGTACAAAAAAGAAGGATCCATGATGAATCCTCCCTTTGGAAAATGAGCTTCATCCAGAGGGCGAGCTATTGCGCGTTAAAGCAGTGCGTCTTCTAATTCCTTGACAAGTGAAAAACCAATTTCAGTATAAGCTTTTGACACATCTCCATCCTTCTCTTTTGGTTCTTGGAATTGGTTAAATGATGCCCCGACATTTCCAACCATTGCATAATCATCTAATTTGTCTTGATACACATGCTTTAAGAGAAATGGATGTCCCATTTTTACTACAACGCCTGGCTGATCAAGCTGCCCTTTCTCGGCTGTAAATGGAACTCTGAGAAAGGTATAGCCTTCACGGTTATCAATTTTATAATCAAAGTACCCGTGGTCGTAATCCCAATTGCCATTAATGACATAGCCAAGCGGCTTCATCGTTTCTTCTAGATGGTAAAGCGAAAAGCTTTCACCTGTTAGCCTGGATGGTACATGAATCATGAGGAACCCTCCTTTTTGTAATAGGGTTCGTTAAACATAGGAATTCATACATCTCCTCTCTTGATTTGCACATTGTTTGTAAAAGCGGCATCAATCAAGCTCTTCTCGGATGATGTACGGCTCTCATTAGCGCTCCCTACACCTGACGTACCCTTCACAGCACTCATCGGACATATCCGTCCGATATTGCCAAAGTTGACAATCGCCTGCCCGGAAATGTCATGGATATAAATATGATTTGTTCTCATCGCTTCATCAACCTCCTCCATTGATTATTCTATGTATGGAGATTAGGGAGGCTTGCACTGAAACCATGAGAACAAAAAAAAGGCACACCTTATGAAAGGGGACTGACCCCAAAAGATGTGCTTTTTTTGTTCTTATGATTGTTTTAGACGGCTCTCAAGCTCTGCCTTTTTCTCTTCAAAGCCCGGTTTTCCTAATAAAGCAAACATATTCACTTTATACGCTTCTACTCCAGGCTGATCGAATGGATTGACACCTAGTAAATACCCAGACATCGCACATGCTTTCTCGAAGAAATACACGAGATATCCGAACGTATAAGCATCCATCTCAGGAATCGTGACAATTAGATTCGGTACTTTTCCATCAGTATGGGCAAGCATTGTTCCTTCAAATGCTTTTTTATTCACGAAATCCACCGTTTTCCCTGCTAGATAATTCAAGCCATCAAGGTCTTGTTCTTCTGCTTCGATGACAAGCTCATGTCGAGGCTTGTTTACATTCACGATGGTTTCAAACAAGTCTCTTCTTCCTTCTTGTACATATTGACCAAGTGAATGAAGATCCGTTGAGAAGTTGGCAGATGAAGGATAGATTCCTTTTTCATCTTTCCCTTCACTTTCGCCAAATAACTGCTTCCACCATTCTGCGAAGTATTGTAATCCTGGCTCATAGTTAATCAGCATTTCAATCGTCCGGCCTTTATTGTAAAGAACATTACGAACAACCGCATATTGATAAGCCGCATTTTCTGAGAGTTCAGATGAAGCGAAGTCTTCGCTTGCTTTCGCAGCACCTTCCATCATTTGATCAATGTCTGCACCGCTCACAGCGATTGGCAACAGACCAACTGCTGTTAAAACGGAATAGCGTCCGCCGACATCATCAGGGATGATAAATGATTCATAGCCTTCTTCAGTTGCTAATGTTTTGAGTGCCCCACGTGCCTTGTCAGTTGTCGCATAGATACGTTTTTTCGCTTCTTCAGCACCATATTTTTCGATAAGGAGCTTTTTAAAGATGCGGAACGCAATGGCTGGTTCTGTTGTTGTACCAGATTTTGAAATCACGTTAATGGAGAAATCGGCATCTTCTAGCATATCCATTACATCTGTTAAATAAGAAGAACTGATGTTGTTTCCAATAAAGATGATTTGCGGTGTTTTGCGTTTGCCTTTTGGCAGAGTATTATAGAAAGAATGGTTTAAAAACTCAATTGCTGCACGTGCGCCAAGATAAGAACCACCGATTCCAACAACGAGTAAAACATCAGAATCAGACTTAATTTTTTCAGCACTTTTTTTTATGCGGGCAAATTCTTCATGATCATATTGCTTCGGTAAGTCAATCCAGCCTAAATAATCACTGCCTGCACCCGTTTGCTCATGAATATTATGATGGGCTACCTTCACAAAATCTTTTAAATATGTAAGTTCATGTTCTTGAAAGAAAGGTAACGCTTTCGAGTAGTCAAATTGAATATGTGTCATCGCTTGTAAGCCCTCCATTACGTTAGTTCTGTCCATTTCACTTTATCGGAACTAGCTATTGAAATCAAGTGATTGTCACGGTGCAGCAAAAAGCCGCTTCTCATGAGGAGAAGCGGCAATCCGTATTATGAAGTAGCTTTCAAAATAGACAGAATGTCATCAAGGTATAGTTTCATAAAATTTCCAAATCCCCCATATGCCATTTGTTCTGCCGCGATCATAATCCGCTAACGGCTTGTTCACCTAGTTTAAACCGTTCCACATTATGATCAAGTGTGTAAATAAGATGGTTTCAAGAAGACATAAATCGTATGGTTGACTCAAACCCGCAAGCTCAGTGATTGTAGCTCCAGATTCTTTTAGGATGCTGACAACTTGATCATATAGGCCGTTTCGTTTAATACTGCCTCCATCATATACAAGTAATACGTTTTTTCCATAGTGTTTAAGTTCATCTGAAGGGACTGATACTTCTCCTTTTTACATTATGCGCCTCATTTATTCCAAAAGTCATGTAATTTTTTTAAAATCCATTTTCTTACGCATAGTTTGGCTAAAAATCTGCAAAATATAAATGTATTGATCTGTAGCGAAAGGAGGAATCACGATGAGTGCTATTCAGCGTATTGCCCTCGTGCTCACGATTATCGGTGCTATTAACTGGGGACTAATCGGCTTTTTTCAATTTGACTTAGTAGCAGCGATTTTTGGCGGTCAAGGTTCTGCATTATCACGTATTATCTATGGTCTTGTTGGAATTGCAGGTCTTGTCAACCTTGGTCTATTGTTTAAGCCAAGTGAAGAAGCTGTCCGTGACGAGCCGAATCCAGAAGTTCGCTAAACAAAAAGACATAAAAAAGCTGCCACATGTGGCAGCCCAAAGCACCGTTTGAAGCGGTGCTTTTTTTATTTCTTAATTAAGTCTGTACGGTTAGATTGCTCAATCCACTCTTCAAGTTTATCTTTAAGTGTATTGAAACCTTGTGGTGCAGCAGCTTCTTCTTTCACTTGCTGTGGTCTTTGTTTCTTTGGTTTGCTTTCTTTTCTTTCAGGTGCTTCTTGTGTTGCACGAATAGAAAGGCTGATTTTACCAGCTTTCTCATCAACAGAAAGAACTTTTACTTGTACTTCGTCGCCAATTGAAAGGTGCTCGTTGATGTCTTTTACAAAGCCATGTGTTACTTCAGATATATGCACAAGTCCTTGAGTTTCTTCATCTAATGCAACAAACGCACCATACGCTTGTAATCCTGTTACTTTACCAGTGTAAACACTGCCTACTTCAAACTTTGTCGCCATGATAACAACTCCTAAATAAATGTTTTAATATTCGTTTATACGCAATTAAAAACTATATCATAGAACGGACAGTTACGCAAAATATTTTTTAAAAAGGTTTAGATGATAACAAAAGGGGGAATACCTGAAAACAAGAATGCTTTCTAGTATTCCCCCTAATTTGAGAGGCATGAGTCCAGATGGATTGATGCCTTTTTTTATTTTAAGATGACAGGTGCTTCTTCTTTCACTTGTCTATCCTGCAAGAAACGCTGGATTCTTGAAAGTGATTCCTGAAGATGATCAAGTGACGAAGCATATGAACAGCGAATATGACCTTCACCACTTGGACCGAATACATTTCCAGGGACAACCGCTACTTTTTCGCTTAGCAGCAGCTCCTCAGCAAATTGTTCTGAGGTCATACCGGTACTTTTGATGGATGGGAAGGCGTAAAATGCTCCGTTTGGCTGATGACATGTCAAACCAAGTTCATTGAGAGAGCCGACAAACAAATTACGGCGTCTTCTGTAGCTTTTTTTCATTTTCCCTACATCTTCAAGTCCATTTTTTAATGCTTCTTTTGCCGCATATTGTGCCATAGCCGGAGCACACATCATAGAATATTGATGTATTTTCAGCATGGCATCACACAGTTCAGGTGGTGCTGCCACATACCCTAAGCGCCATCCTGTCATGGCAAACCCTTTTGAAAAGCCTGAAATCAAGATCGTTCTTTCCTTCATATCTTGAATCGCCGCAACGCTTGTGAAAGCTTCATCGTACGTCAGCTCTGCGTAAATTTCATCAGTGATGATTAAAAGGTCATGCTCTTTTGCAAACTGGGCAATATCTTCGAGCTCTTCCTTTGAATATACAGACCCTGTTGGGTTTGACGGAGAGCATAGCAAGATGGCTTTTGTCTTCGGCGTGAGCTTCTTGCGAAGATCAGCAGAATCCGCTTTGAAATCTTTTTCAGCCGATGTACTTAAATAAACAGGCACCCCGCCTGCAAGTGTCGTCAAAGCCCCATATGCTACAAAACAAGGCTCTGGAATGATCACTTCATCGCCACTGTTTAAAATCGCACGAAAGGCCAAATCAAGGGCCTGGCTTCCGCCAACTGTAATGATCAGTTCATCTTCTGAACTGTAATCAATGTGAAATCGCTTATATAAATAGTGACTCAGTTCTTTTCGCAAAGATAACAGACCTGCATTCGCCGTATAAGAGGTAAGTCCTTGTTCTAATGACATAATGCTTGCTTCTCTGACATTCCAAGCTGTCACGAAATCGGGTTCGCCAACACCAAGGGAGATGACCCCTTTCATTGTGGCTGCCAAATCAAAGAATTTCCGAATACCTGACGGCTGGATACTTTGTACCGTGTCAGATAAATAAGACTTTTTCATTTAAGGAGACACCACGATTCTTTTGTCATCGTCCCCTGTTTCAAACACTTTCCCATCATGTTTATATCTTTTCAAAATGAAGTGGGTAGTTGTTGAAACAACGGAATCAAGCGTTGATAATTTTTCAGATACGAAGCGAGCAATATCAGACATAGATCTCCCTCGGATCACAACAGATAAATCATATACACCTGACATTAAATACACGGACTCAACTTCCTGAAACCTGTAAATTCGTTTAGCAATATCATCAAAGCCAACGCCTCTTTTCGGTGTCACTTTCACATCAATCATCGCTGTGACTCCTTCATGACCATCGACTTTACGCCAGTCAATCATCGTGGAATAATCAATAATGACTTTTTGATCTTCAAGTTTTTGAATAATGGCTTGGGCTTCTTCCATTGTCACGCCAGCCATTTTCGCAATTGTATTTAAATCGGCACGGCTGTTTTCATCTAAAATCTCTAATATTTCAGTTTCTTTTTCTGTTAGTTTCATTTGATTTCACACCTCTGAATGTAAAAGCTAGTTTTAAAAAATCTTCTGAACATTATAGCACGTTTTTCCCAATATGCTAAGCAGGGAAAAGATTCTATTCGTAGCTTAAAATCCACTTTTTAGGGTACAATACAGGCACCTAACAGAGAGTGAGTACTAAGTATCGGAGTGATGAGTGTGGACATTGTTCAGCCAGCTTATATGAAAAGTAAATTCGGTTTAAATATTTATTACGAGCACTATCCAAATAAAGGTAAGAAAACATTGATATTGATTCACGGCCTCTTCTCTTCTACCTTCAGCTATCGAAAGCTCATCCCATTTCTCAAACAGGACTTCAATTTAATCGCAATAGACCTGCCTCCATTTGGGCAGTCCGAGAAATCTAATACCTTTATTTACAGCTATCGCAACATGGGAAAAATTATTATTGAGCTAGCTGGTTACTTGCAAATTCAGCATGCGATCCTAGTTGGTCATTCAATGGGCGGACAGATTGCCTTATACGCTGCATCTGAACGTCCAGATATTTTTGAAAAAGCGGTTCTTTTATGCAGCTCAGGGTATTTAAACAAATCCAAAAGATCTCTTGTTTACAGCACGTATATTCCTTATTTTTATTTATTTCTAAAAAGAAGGCTCTTCAAGCAAGGCATTATGAACAATTTAACCGCTGTTGTCCATGATCAATCCATCATTAATCAAGAGATGGTGGAAGGATACTTAAAGCCTTTTTCTGATGATAAAATCTTCAGAGGTCTTTTGCGTTTAGTGCGGCATCGGGAAGGTGATTTGACGTCAGATGTGCTGAAGAAAATGGAGACACCTGTGCTACTCATTTGGGGCGAGGAAGATCGGATTGTTCCTATTCAAGTTGGCGAAAGACTGCACAAAGATTTACCGCATTCGACTTTACATGCATTAAAAAAAACCGGGCACCTCATCCCTGAGGAAAATCCTATCTTTGTGTCTGATCAAATTGGAAATTTCAGCCTGTCTTAGCGTGAGCAAGCGCGGCTGTCTCTTATGACAAAAAGCCGATTCGCTATATCTTGACAGCTCTCTATCGGAAGAAGCTGCTCAAATGAGTGATGGTAAATGGCTTGAATCTTTTTTGCTAAAGATACCGGGTCCTCTGCGTCGTATAATGCATGAATGACGTCAGCAGGCTCCGTTTCATAAAAGTCCTCTCCATAATGAAAAGGGTCGCATTCCTTCATGAATTGAATCATCACTTCTATAGCTTGACTATCTTTCATCGGTATCACCGCTTATAATAAATTTTGTGATGTTTATTTTAGCACAACCAACTAAGGATTAAAAACGACTAGAGGTGGGTTTCATGAATTTCAACGAACAGATCATACGTAAAGGTTCAAAATCAGTCAAATGGGATCAAGCAGAGTCTTTGTTCCTCACTACAGATGCTTTGCCGATGTGGGTAGCGGATATGGATTTTAAAGCGCCCCAGGTCGTCCTTGATGCATTAAAAGAGCGATTAGAACATGGCGTATTTGGCTATGCATTTCAAGATCAGGATACGCAGCAGGCAGTGGCTGGCTGGCTCAAAAGAAGACATGGATGGATGATTGAGACAGAGGCTATTACCTTCACACCAGGTATCGTGACAGCACTTAGCTTTGCTGTCCAAGCTTTTACAGAACCGAATGATGAAGTGGTCATTCAGTCACCAGTGTACACGCCTTTTTATCAAATGATTGAGAGAAATGGACGTCTTGTTTCAACCAATCCGCTAATAATAGAAAACAACCGTTACATGATGGATTTTGATGATTTAGAGAAAAAACTAAGCAGACCACAAGCGAAGCTGATGTTCCTTTGTCATCCGCACAATCCTTCTGGGAGAGCTTGGTCAAACGAAGAAGTAAAACGAGTAGGAGATCTATGTGTGCAGCATGGTGTAACAGTCATTTCAGATGAGATTCATTCTGATCTGATGCTTGACGGGAAGCCGCATGTGCCTTTCGCTAGTCTTTCTGACGACATAGCAAGCATTACGGTCACCTGTATTGCACCGAGTAAAACATTTAATTTAGCTGGGCTTCAGGCATCTGCCATTATCATTTCTGATGAAGAAAAAAGAACTCTTTTCACCAATGAATTACAAAGAAACGGGCTTTCCAAACTAAACGCATTTGCGATTCCTGCGATGGAAGCAGCGTATCGTCATGGAGATGAGTGGCTTGATTCACTTGTTCTTTATCTCGAAAACAATATGAAAATGGCAATGGACTATATTGACGAACATCTTCCGGATATGCGCTATATGAAACCAGATGCTTCTTATTTATTGTGGCTCGACACTCGCGATTATGAATTCAGTCAAGCAGAATTGAAACGAAATTTGCTAAAAAAAGGGAAAGTCATATTAGAGCTTGGACACGTGTACGGGCATGAAGGAGACGGCTTTATTCGGATCAATCTCGGTTGTCCTGCTTCAACGGTGAAGGAAGGTCTGAAACGCCTTCATCAAGCTTTCACTCTATCAGCCGAATAATACCAATTCTTTAAAAAGAACATCCTAGCGGGTGTTCTTTTTAAAGAAAAAACCCTCCTTTTCTCATATCTACTTTGTACATGAAATGATATAATGAGAGGAATTACAATTATTTACGAGGAGAGCATTTAAATGGAAATGTTCAAGGATTTTCTGCTCCATTTATCTTTTATTCTATTTCCAATTTTTTTATATCATGCGCTATGGCTAAGCCGGTCCCCTGCTCATTCCCCTAAAACGAATAAACTGCTCATCACAATATTTGCATCCATTTCTTCAGCACTATGTATTATGTATCCAGTTGATTCGATTTTAGATTTGCAGACTGGGCTTCAATCGATTCCCCTTGTCCTTGCCATTTTATACGGAGGATACACAGTTGGAATCGTGGCAATCTTAATAAGCTCAATTGTGAAATTCGTGATGTATGGCTCTTTCTTATGGGTTGGACTCATCGTTGTACCGATTTACTTTTTCATTCCTTTCCTGTTTTACCGGAAATGGCGTCAATATTCTAAGTTGAAAAAGCTAATATACGGGGTACTCATCGGTCTATCGAAAGGAACCTTTATTTACATTGGACTGCTTATGGTCAGCTTAATCGAGTATAGCCCAGCATTTATTATGCAGCAAAAGTTCATTGAGTTATTTTTCTCAACACTTTACTACATATTTTTTCTTGAGCTAAGTATCTATTCCATTGAATTCGTTAAAGAAAATGCGCAAATGAGGACACAGCTCGTCCAATCCGAAAAGCTGACCATCGTGAGTGAACTCGCTGCAAGCGTCGCCCATGAAGTCCGCAATCCGCTTACAGTCGTGAGAGGGTTTATTCAATTGCTCTTTTCGAGTGAAAATAAGAAAGAGCCGTCGACCAATGAAGATTACAAACATCTCGTTCTTTCGGAGTTAGACCGCGCGCAGGACATTATCACGAGTTATCTTGATATTGCGAAACAAAACTATTATCAAATCGGACCTCTCAATCTATCCAAATTGCTCGAGGAATGTGCATCATTGATGACATCCTATGCTAATTTTAAATCGGTCACGATTCATCAATCCATTGAACCAGACCTATCCATTCAAGGTGATGAAACGAAGATCAAACAAGTCATGATTAATTTAATCAAAAATGCGATTGAAGCAGCACCCGAACACGAAGGAAAAATTGAACTTTTTGCTTCAAAAGAAAATCATAAAATATGCCTTTATTTCGTCGATAACGGTGTAGGGATGACAGAAACCCAAATGAAAAAGCTTGGGGAACCTTATTACACCTTGAAAAATAAAGGAACTGGACTTGGGCTGACAGTGACTTTTTCCATCATTGAAAATCACCATGGAACCATTCGTTTCAAAAGCGCGCTGCAGTCTGGTACAACGGTCACCGTGAAGTTTCCTGAAGATACAAGAAGAAAATAATCAATCCATTTTTTTTGTCCTATTTTCATCTTTCTGCTCCTGCTTCTTAGAAGCACGAACGATTAGACGAAAACAAATAAATGCAGCAATAAAGAAAAGCAATGTGGTAATTGCCGCTGGGATGTACTCCCTTTTATCTTCAGGAAAATACAGTAGAAAGAGTGCGATGAACGACAGCATTCGCCATTCCCCCTTTTGCTCGTTTACTTCACTATATTGGCTAAAAGAAATGAAATACCTTCCTGCGAGAAGGAAATGGAGGAATTTCACATGACAGACATTCAAATTGGACAAGTTGTGAAAGGATTTTATAAAACAGGTGTTTACGTTGGGGAAGTGACAGCAGTGAAACCATCGGCCTATCTCGTTCAAGTAAAAGCCGTTCTGACACATCCCACTCAAGGCGACTTGCATCATCCAAAAGAAGCAGACGTGCCTTTTTTCCAAGAAAGACGGGCTTTGGCCTATCGTGAACAGACGAATATCCCTCATCATATGGTAAAGCCTTATGATAGCGGTATACCAGATTATCAAGTATCACTAAAAGAAGCCGTAGAAAAATTAAAACAAACGCTCCGTGCGGATGATTCCAAATGGGCTGAAAAATCCAGAGTGTGCCTATCTTCTCTTGAAAAGGATTATTTTCCAGAAGACACCTGCTAATCTGTCGATTCAAAAAAGTGTGAGAAATCGATGAGTTCACCAATTTTGGTTGTTTGAGGATTCTCTATATAGGCTCTGTCTTTTTCAAAAAGGGTTAAAAGCTGATAAGTGGTCATGGCATCATCTAGTGCTTTATGATGCTTACCAGCTCCTTCACTGCCGTACTCCCTCGCCGCTTTTCGAAGCCCTGTAAATGTTCTGTCACCAAAAAAGATTTTATATTCAAAAGCGAGATCCCGCAGCTTCCCCTTAAAAGGAAAGGCAATATGATTGAGCATACAGTTTTGCTTTAGCACCTTCATGTCCATATTTCCCCAAGTGATAATCTCACAGTCTTCTTCCCCATCAAGTGACATCAGCGTTTCAATAAATGCCTCAAACGATATCCCGCTCTCTACATCCTGCTGCGTAATTCCGAGAAACGATTTACAGCGCTTCGTCAGCTTCGGGAACTTTTTCGGTTTAATGTAACTTGAGAAGGTATCAATGACGGTTTCACTCGTTGCCTTCACTACACCAGCCTCAATGATTTCAGGGAAAAAATTTTGAGGATGATATTTTCCATCAGGCATTGTAAATTCAAAATCAACCACAAGCAGCGTCTTCTGTTCCACTCGTCTCACCCCACTTTCTCATCTATTTTTCATCCTGATACCATTATATTAAGACCGACTTTGAAATCACTTCATTTTTGTGAAAATAATGCAGATTCACTATGCCCAAACCTATTCATCAGATGAAAGATCGTTTATTTTCCTTTATAATTAGGAACACGAAATAAATAAAGAAGGTGGTCTCTATCACAAACAGGAAGAAAAACTTGTACATCATGTGGTTTGTGAACTTTTTTGTATCTGCCAGCATTACAATGATCGTCCCTTTCTTATCACTATACATAGAATCTCTTGATAGCAGCTATTCAAATGAATTTGTCCAAAGATGGAGCGGCTATGTCTTTGGGGTGACGTTTTTAACGGCCTTTCTGATTTCTCCTATTTGGGGACGGATTGGGGACCGGCATGGCTATAAAAAGATTTTGCTCATTAACGGCATTGGCATTGCGACAAGTATTCTATTAATGGGGCTTGTTCAAACCGTTTATCAGCTATTTGCATTGCGGCTCTTTATGGGGCTTGTGACAGGCTTCATCTCTACTTCAATGGCACTCATCTCTGCTCAAACTGAGAAGGCAACCGCTGGAAAAACCCTTGGAACGATGCAGATGAGTAATGTCGCTGGAGGATTGTTCGGTCCATTAATGGGAGGCTTCATGGCAGACAGCGTCGGCTTCATTTATACGTTTTTCTTAACAGCCGCTGTCATTTATGTGTCGGCTATCGTGATTATCTTCGGTGTAAAAGAACAGCCCATCCGATCAAAAGAAGCAAAGCGCGTCTCTTACTCACGGAAGGATGTACTCGTTCATATTTTCAAACAGCCTTTGCTTGTGGTCACGATGCTTTTAACGTTTATTACGCAAGTGGGCAACTTTAGTATTCAGCCACTTTTGGCTTTGTACATTCATGATTTACACGGCCCCGTCAATCTCGCCTTTTATGCGGGTCTGGCGTTTTCCGCAACAGGACTTGGGAATTTGCTTTTTACGCGAAAATGGGGAGATCTTGGAGATCGAATCGGGCATGATAAGGTGCTGCTGGCTCTTCTCATCCTTTCCTCCATTTTATTCATCCCGCAAGCGCTGGCAGCTTCCTATGGCATGTTAGTCATTTTCCGTTTTCTTTATGGGATGGCACTAGGCGGGATTATTCCATGTACGACGGCGTATATTCGCATCAAAGCTCCTGCTTCTATGCAAGGAGAAGTACTCGGTTACAATGTCAGCTTCCGTTTTCTCGGAAATGTCGTCGGTCCAGTCATTGGCGGGATTGTGGCGAGTCATTACGGGATTCCAACTGTCTTTTATGTCACCGCCGGGATTTTCCTTTTCGGGGCATTATTTTTATGGGCGGTTCGCTCACATTCAAAGGCAAAAGAAAGGAGTATCTGATGATAGGCTTCACGCCCATTCTTTTCTAAAAATAACCTTCTCGTATCCGCAAAAGAATGGTACGATATGGCTAGAAATCTGAAGAAAGTGAGTGACCTCATGTTTCGTGCAATCATTGGTTGGTTATTACTTGTTGCCCTCATCCCGATATTTGTTCTGACTTTTTATCTATCCAAGGAAGAAGCCGCAAGCGTAAAACCTGTTAACGAAGTGCTTGATCAAAAAATCAAGCTGGAAAAGATAGATTTTTCCCAAAACAGTTATATGTATGATCGAGATGGTTCTCTTATCTCCGAGATCGTTTCAAACGATGAGAATCGTGTTTTTGTAAAATACGACAACATTCCTGATCCTGTGAAGGAGCTGTTCCTCCGCTCAGAGGATCACAACTTTTATGACCATAAAGGCATTGACTTTATGGGGGTTGTTCGTGCTCTTGCCGCAAATGTTAAAAACCACGGCATTAGTCAAGGAGCGAGTACCATCACACAGCAGTTATCTCGCAATTTATATTTAAGCCATGAACGTTCGTTCAGCCGAAAGTTTACAGAGCTACTCTATTCCTATGAACTAGAGCGGAAATTCACAAAAGATGAAATTCTCGAAAGCTATTTAAATACGATTTATTTCAGTAACGGTGTTTACGGTGTGGGTTCTGCGGCTCATTACTATTTTGATAAGCCGCTTAGTTCTTTGTCACTGGCACAGATGGCATTTATTTCTGCTATTCCAAACAATCCATCACTGTATGACCCATTGAAACAATTCAAGCATACAAAGAAACGCCAAGAACGGCTGCTCGGTATTTTGGAAAAAGATGGTGTTATCACCAAGAAGCAATACACAAAGGCCGTCAAAGAAAAAATCAGCTTGTCCTTAAGTGAAAAGAAAAACCTTTACCCTGATTATGTGACATATGCCAATGAGGAATTTACCGATCTTGTGTCTGATCAGGAAGGCTTTACAAAACGATTGAAGAAGGCCAAAACAGCAGGGGCGGAAAAAGCCATTCAAAAGGAATTAACTGAAAAGGTCAGTTCCTTGCTCCAGGATGGTGTGAAGATTTATACAGCACTTGATCCTACCTTACAGCAAAAAGCCGTCTATCAACTAAATGCTCAATTGCCTTACCAAGGTGTGGAAGGCGGATCAGCGGTCATTAACCATGAAATCCATCAAATTGTCGCTCTTGCTGGCGGGAAAAACTATAAAAAGTTTGATTTCAACTATGCCTATCAAGCGAAAAGGCAGCCTGGATCTGCCATTAAACCACTTTTAGATTATGGTCCTTATATTGATCAAACCGGTGCAACGGCTTCGAGTACCATTAGTGCCGAAAAGTTTTGCAGCAGCGGATACTGTCCACAAAACTATAACCATAAAACCTATGGAACAGTGACACTTGAAACAGCCTTTAAGAATTCTTACAATACCCCTGCGATCCGAATGCTGGATACTGTAGGTGTCAAAAAAGGGTTTAGCTACTTGGAAAAGTTCTCATTCGAACATATTGTAGCAGATGATTATCGCCTTCCTTCTGCACTTGGAGGATTTACGAAAGGCTTCTCACCGCTAGAAATGACAGATGCGTATACCGTCTTTGGCAATCAAGGTTCCTACACGCAAAGTCATTCGATCACAAAGGTCACAGACTTAAACGGCAAAACCCTTTACAAGTGGAAGGAATCGCCGAAGCAAGTGTATTCTCAACGTACAAATGAAACCATGCGTAAACTGCTTGCCTCCGTTGTGAAAAGTGGAACAGGGAAAAAAGCGAATTTCAATTCTCCTTACATCGGCGGTAAAACTGGAACATCCAATGACTACAAAGACATTTGGTTTGTTGGATTAACCGATCAATACACAATGGGTGTATGGGTCGGAAGAGATAAAGGCACGGTTGAATCCATTTATAGCTCAAGCCCGCACTTACGTATTTGGAAAAATACAATGCAATACGCCAGATAAACAGGAGGTTTGATTGCCATGCATTCAACACATCCACCCCATTTAATTTTATTTGATGGTGTCTGCAACGTGTGCAGTGGTGCTGTTCAATTTGTAATCAAACGTGATCCGAATGAACGGATGATGTTTGCTTCTTTACAATCAAATACAGGGCAGCAATTTCTAAAAGACAACAGTTTGCCATTATATGAGTTCAATTCATTCATTTATATTGAAGAGGGCACATTCTATACGAAATCGACAGGCATTTTAAAAGCTGCACGTCATTTAAAAGGAATATACAGGTGGAGCTATTTGCTCCTTGCTATTCCGCGTCCTATCCGCGACTGGCTTTATGAGCTGATTGCGAAAAACCGCTACAAATGGTTTGGTCAAAAAACATCCTGTATAATGCCTACACCCAATATCAAAAAACGATTTCTTCCATAAAAAAAGCATCCTCCATTCATCGGGGGATGCTTTCTTTCGTCTGATTATGAAGGCAGACTTGCCATAACACTGTTATAAAGCTTAATAAATAAGTACAAAATGCCGATCAAAAACGTGGCCCAAAACAGCAAAATAAACATCATAAACCCAATTAAATTCAGCATGGATAGCGATTGATGAATGCGAACCACCACCAAAATAAAATAGACAAGATTTGCTAACACAAAGAGTCCTACAAGCAGGATAAGCTGCTGCGTCAAAAGAAAAGCAAGCAAGCTGGCAAACAAATAAACAACGGATGCAATCCGAATTTTCTTTAAGTTTCCCCCTTCAGGGTCCTTTGCGAAAAAGAGTAAAGCCAACTCTAAGACCGTATCAGCAATAAGTTTTAATGCAGATAATATCATAAAATAAACAAGTGCAAATGCGGCAAATAGAGCAAGACGGATGCCCTGTTCTGAAAAGAATTCCAGCATTCCTTTTAAAATACCTGCTTTTGTCAAGAAATCAGTGGTCATGCCTACTGTGAAAATGGAAAAAGCAGAGCTGAATAGTAAAATTGATATCAGCGGAAAATATCCAGTCAAATATGTATTTTTCATAAATAGTTCCTTTCTCATAAGCTCATTTTTATTATGGCTCACTTAAAACAGATTGACAAGATGCTTTCAAATGAAACTGGGATCAAAATCAAATTTGTAATTTTCACGTACATTCCTTCACAAACTTACTTTTTCCCGTTAAAGTATTACTATTACGAAAAAATTGTGCGTTAGGGGTATACTCGTGAAAAAAACTTTAAGACTGCAAACACGGCTGACGATCTTTGTCTGTATCGTTGTTCTTATTTCCCTTTGTATTACATTCTTTACGATATGGTCGGAAACAGCCAAGAACATTCATCAGCAAGAGCGTGACATTGCCCTCTCCACTGCCAAAATGGTTGCAGAGGCACCAATCACAGCGAAATCATTAGAAGACCATTCATACTCAGCACTGCGTCAATATACAACAAGTGTTCAGCATATCACCAATACTGAATTCGTTGTCGTCATGGATATGAACGGCATTCGCAAAACACATCCCAATCCACAAAAGATCGGCAAACGATTTGCTGGCGGTGATGAAAAACCGGCATTACAGGGTAAGGAACATATTAGCACGGCATCTGGAACACTTGGTAGGTCCATGCGTGCTTTTGTTCCTGTTTACAGCCAAGACGGAAAGCAGCTCGGGGCTGTGGCAGTAGGGATTACGTTAAAGGAAATTGACTTGATTATTCATCAAAGCTTACTCCCGCTCTACTTCGTCACATCGCTTAGCCTTCTATCTGGCATTATCGGTGCACTCATTGTTGCACGAAAAGTGAAGAAGATTATGTTTGGACTCGAGCCAGATGAAATTGCTACATTATTGAAAGAACGAAGCGCCATGCTAGAATCAACAAAAGAAGGGATTCTTGCCGTCGATCAGCACGGTAAAATCAAGCTCGCCAACGCAGAAGCCAAACGACTCTTTCATAATTTGGGCATTATGGTTGACCCTAGAGAACAGGATGTTCAGACTCTCCTTCCTTCAAGTGGTCTAAAGCAAGTAATCGAAACACGCAAACCGCTACTTGATCGTGACGTAAGAATGAATGGGCTGGAGCTCGTCTTTAACGAGGTACCGATTACCGTAAAAGGTGAGATTGTTGGGGCGATTGCCACCTTCCGTGACAAAACAGAAGTCAAACACCTGGCTGAGCAGCTAAGCGGGGTCAAGATGTATGCCAATGCCCTTCGCGCCCAGTCACACGAATTTATGAACAAGCTTCATGTGATTTTAGGATTGGTACAGCTCAAAAACTATGATGACCTTGGCACTTATATACAAGATATTGCGATTTATCAGCAAATAGAAACAAATGAAATCATCAACCATGTGAAGAACTCTGTCTTAGCAGGATTTTTACTAGGAAAACAAAGCTATATTCGAGAACAAGGTGCCACCTTAGAAGTCATTTGCAACACACAGGTCCCAAACTCCGAGGACCCAGCAGTAACACATGATCTCATTACTGTCATTGGCAACCTGTTAAATAACGCACTCGATGCTGTTTCTCATACAGTGATCAAAAACATCTCGATCTCATTCCGATACATCCAGGAGCAGCTTCATATTGAAATCACAGACACAGGTGTTGGTCTCACAAAAGAAGAGCAGGACATGATGTTTGATCAATGCTTTTCAACAAAAGGAGAAGACAGAGGATTAGGGCTCTACTTCGTTGACCAAAGCCTCAAAAAACTAAGCGGACATATGATTGTCACGAGTGAAAAAGGAGAAGGAACGACCTTTAGTCTCCGTATCCCGTATAAACAAAAGGAGGATTCTCATGATTAATGTGTTAATAGTAGAAGATGATCCAATGGTTGGGGAGCTGAACAAACGCTATCTTACCCAAATAGATGGTTTTGAGTTAAAGGGGATTGCCACCTCCATTCAGCGGGCATTAGAATTATTAAAAACAGAAGTCATTCACCTTATACTGCTCGATATTTATATGCCAGGACAAAATGGGCTCGCTTTATTATCAGAAATTCGTCAGCAAAACCATGCCGTCGATGTGATTGTCATTTCTGCTGCCAATGAAGTCGACGTGGTCCAGCAAACGATGCGAAACGGAGCAGTTGATTATTTAATCAAGCCATTTGAGTTCGAACGATTCCAATCAGCGCTGGCAGAGTATAAAAGAAAACACGCCCTGTTCCAAACGATGAACAGCATCTCACAAAATGACTTAGATGGGAAACTTTTTCATAAAAAAGCAGAGGTAGAAAAGGTGCTTCTGCCAAAAGGCCTGACCAAGAGTACACTCAAACTCATTTGGACAAGCATTCAATCGTTTGGTCGGCAGGCTTTCACAACTGAAGACCTAGCCAATCAAACAGAAATCTCTCAAGTCTCCATTAGAAAATACTTGAAATTCCTTGAGGATATCAAAGTTGTCGATGTGGAAATGGCGTACGGGACAATCGGACGTCCTGTTTTTCAATATAAACTTAATACGAGCCATATGAATTTGATTCAGCAATATCTATAATTTGACACATCTGACCTTTCACAAAGGCCAGATGTTTTTTAATGACACACGATAAACAAACCCCTTGAAATCAGTGCTTCCACTGTAGTAGAGCACATCACAAAAGCGACATTATATCATATTTCAGTCTATAAAAAGACATCGAATGAAGCCTTTTAACATTTTTTTAAAATAAAACAAATTTCTATTTATTTATTCGATCGGAAATGATAAATTATGATTGATTAGTTCAACGAGATACAAGTCTGATGTCTTACATCTTCTCTTCCGCTCTCTGAATTTTTTTGAGAAAGCAGGATAAAATAACTTTTCACAAGGCGGTGAAGATGTAGCCAGTCTTTTTTCGCTTGACTTTTCTAAAAAAACTTTTAAATTTTATAGGAGGTTATGTTTTGAAGAAGCGAAAAATTGGACTAGCATTGTCCTTAGTCGTAGCAGCAGGAACCATCCTTGGAGCATGCGGCAACTCTGGTTCAAACAGCGGTGAAAGTAAAAAAGATAAAGATCAATTTACTGTTGCAATGGTAACTGACGTCGGTGGTGTCGATGACAAATCGTTTAACCAATCAGCTTGGGAAGGTCTACAGGCATTTGGAAAAGACAACAATTTAACAAAAGGTAAAAATGGCTTTGATTACTTACAATCTAAATCAGACGCTGACTATACAACAAACTTAAACACACTTGCACGTGAAAAATTTGACCTGATTTACGGTATTGGTTACTTAATGCAAGATTCTATTACCGAAATTGCAGATCAACGTAAGAAAAACCACTTTGCGATCGTTGATACAATAGTGGAAAAAGACAATGTAGCAAGCATTATGTTCAACGAAAACGAAGGATCTTTCCTTGTTGGTGTTGCGGCTGCTCTTTCTACAAAATCGAACAAAATCGGTTTTGTTGGTGGCATTGACTCTGAACTGATCAGAAAATTCGAAGTTGGTTTCCGTGCAGGCGTTCAAGCAGCTAATCCGAAAGCAAAAGTTGAAGTGAAATATGCTGGTGCATTCGATAAAGCAGACATCGGGAAAGCAACAGCTGAAAGTATGTACAAATCTGGCGTAGATATCATTTATCATGCAGCTGGCGGTACTGGAACTGGTGTCTTTACAGAAGCGAAAAACCTGAAAAAAGCTGACCCTAACCGTAATGTTTGGGTTATCGGTGTAGATAAAGACCAGTATGACGAAGGAAAAGTACCTGGAACAAAGCAAAGTGTCACCCTTACTTCTATGATCAAGAAAGTAGACACAGCAGTACAAGACTTAACAACGCAAGCAAAAGAAGGTAAATTCCCTGGAGGCGAAGTGATCACATACGGTCTGAAAGAAGGCGGCGTTGACATCTCTCCATCACAGGATAACCTTGACGAAGAGGTACTAAAGAAAGTAGAAGAATGGAAACAAAAAATCATTAAGGGTGAAGTCAAAATCCCTGCAACACGTGATGAACTAAAAGATTTTAAAGCTTAATTCATTGGGATAAGCGCGTCTTATCCCCTTGCCTCTCCTTTACCTCCTCTTTATTCGTAAAAGGTGGTAAAAGAAAAGCTGCAGCCTTGTTTTGCAGCTTTTCTTTTGCTAGTTTTTATCTTCATCAGCACCCTAAAAAAGGAGCGGTTAAACCTGTGGATTATATCATTGAAATGTTGAATATACGCAAAGAATTCCCTGGCATTGTAGCAAACGACAACATTACGCTACAGCTTAAAAAGGGTGAAATTCATGCGTTGCTTGGTGAAAACGGCGCTGGAAAATCAACGCTCATGAACGTGCTTTTCGGACTGTATCAGCCTGAAAAAGGTGAAATCAAGGTACACGGAAAACCCGTTCACATCTCAAGTCCGAATGATGCAAGTGATTTAGGCATTGGAATGGTGCATCAGCACTTTATGCTTGTGGATACATTCACTGTTGCTGAAAACATTATTTTAGGGAAAGAGCCAAAGAAATTTGGAAAGATTGACAAAGAGCAAGCGATTCAGCAAGTGCAAGAGCTTTCCGATCGCTATGGGCTGAAAATAGACCCTGCTGCTAAAGTGTCTGACATCTCTGTCGGAATGCAGCAGCGTGCAGAAATCTTAAAAACACTTTACCGCGGCGCAGACATTTTGATCTTCGACGAACCAACAGCCGTCTTAACACCTCAAGAGATAAAAGAACTTATACAAATTATGAAAAATTTAATCAATGAAGGTAAATCCATTATTTTAATTACCCATAAGCTGAAGGAAATTATGAATGCCTGTCATCGCGTCACCATTATTCGAAAAGGTCAAGGCATTCGTACACTTGATGTTGAAAGCACAAATAAAGACGAGCTTGCCAGCTTAATGGTCGGCCGGGAAGTTTCATTTAAAACAGACAAAAAAGCAGCTTCTCCTGCTGAGGAAGTGCTTCAAATTCAAGACCTGACTGTAAAAGACGCACGAGGAATCGAAGCAGTCAAACATCTTAACCTCTCAGTGAAGGCTGGCGAGATTGTCGGAATCGCTGGTGTTGATGGCAATGGTCAATCTGAATTAATTGAAGCCATTACAGGTCTGAAAAAATCAGAATCTGGTACGATCCTGCTAAACGGGAAAGCCATTCAAAATCTCCCGCCTCGTAAGATCACCGAATCTGGTATTGGCCATATTCCTCAAGACCGTCATAAACACGGACTTGTTCTCGACTTTTCAATTGGAGAAAATATTTCCTTACAAACATATTATCAGCGCCCATACTCAAAGTTTGGCTTAATGAATATGAAAAATATTTATCAAAAAGCAAAACGCATTATTGATGAATATGACGTACGGACACCGAATGAATATACAGAAGCACGTGCGCTGTCAGGCGGTAACCAGCAAAAAGCCATTATAGGCCGTGAAGTTGACCGTCATCCTGACTTGTTAATTGCCGCACAGCCGACACGCGGACTTGACGTTGGTGCGATTGAATTTGTTCATAAACGTCTCATTGAACAAAGAGATGCGGGCAAAGCCGTACTGCTCATCTCATTTGAGCTTGATGAAATTATCAATGTCAGCGACAAAATTGCTGTGATCTTTGAAGGTAGTATTATCGCCATTGTTGATCCAAAAGAAACAACAGAACAAGAGCTTGGTCTATTAATGGCTGGAAGTACGCAACAGGAAGTGGGGAAAGAAGCAAATGTCTAATCGCTTAACAAATCTGCTGATTCCGCTTATAGCCATTGTACTTGGTCTTTTCGTTGGGGCCATTATCATGCTTGCAAGCGGTTATAGTGTCATCGAAGGCTATGGCGCCCTTTGGAATGGCGTCTTCGGTGAGACCTATTATATGGGAGAAACCATCAGACAAGTTACACCTTATATTTTATCAGGGCTTGCTGTTGCCTTTGCATTTCGGACAGGCCTCTTTAATATCGGTGTAGAAGGTCAATTACTGATCGGCTGGGTAGCTGCTGTATGGATTGGAACTACGGTTCATGCACCGATCTACATCCACCTACCTCTTGCACTGATCACGGCTGCTGTTGCAGGTGCATTATGGGGCTTTATTCCTGGGTTTTTAAAAGCTCGTTTCTATGTACATGAAGTCATTGTCACCATCATGATGAACTATATTGCCCTTCATGTAACAAACTATTTGATTTCAAATGTCTTAACAAGTAATAAAGATAAAACAGAAAAAATTGAAGCAACCGCATCGCTTCGCTCTGGATTCTTTGAGCAAATCACCGATTTTTCTAGAATGCATAATGGTATTTTTGTTGCCATCATTGCTGCTGTTGTCATGTGGGTCATTATTCAAAAAACCTCTAAAGGGTTTGAATTACGAGCTGTTGGCATGAATCAAAAGGCCTCACATTATGCCGGAATGAACGTTCGCCGTAATATCATTTATGCGATGCTGATTTCTGGTGCCTTTGCAGGTCTTGCAGGTGCAATGGAAGGGCTTGGAACGTTTGAGTATGCCTCTATTAAAGGCTCTTTTACCGGTGTTGGTTTTGATGGAATCGCCGTCGCCTTATTAGGCGGAAACACAACCATTGGTGTTGTTCTGGCTGCATTATTGCTTGGTGGATTGAAGGTCGGTGCTTTAAATATGCCGCTTGAATCTGGCGTACCGACTGAGGTCGTTGATATTGTCATTGCGATCATTATTCTTTTCGTCGCCTCAAGCTATATTATCCGGATTGTGATTCAACAAATGAAGAAAAAGGGGGGGAAATAAGTGGGGTTTCTGCAAATTCTTGAAATCGTCATCCCAGCTACACTTGTTTATGCTGCACCACTTATTTTAACCGCTCTTGGAGGCGTCTTTTCAGAAAGATCAGGTGTTGTTAATATCGGTCTTGAAGGTTTGATGGTCATCGGAGCATTTTCCAGTATTATCTTTAACTTGTTTTTTGCTGATATGTTTGGCCCCTTGACCCCATGGCTTGGTCTTCTCGTTGGGATGGCTGTAGGCGGATTGTTCTCACTCATTCACGCTGTTGCGACCATAACGTTTCGAGCAGATCAAATTGTCAGTGGTGTCGCTATTAATATGCTTTCTCTTGGCGCTACATTGTTTGTCGTTAAGCTTATTTACGGAAAAGCACAAACAGATAAAATTACAGAGCCTTTCTATAAAGGAGATATTCCCCTTTTAAGTGATATTCCAATCATTGGTGATATTTTCTTTAAAGATGTATATTATACGTCCATACTCACATTAGCTCTAGCGGTTGTTGCTTGGTTTGTTTTGTTTAAACTGCCATTTGGTCTTCGTCTTCGTGCAGTCGGAGAGCATCCAATGGCTGCTGATACAATGGGCATTAAAGTCTATCGTATGCGTTATATTGGCGTTTTCATTAGTGGTCTGTTTGGCGGTCTTGGAGGGGCTGTCTACGCTTCGACCATCGCTCTAGATTTCTCACATGCGACGATTACAGGTCAAGGTTTCATTGCTTTGGCTGCTCTTGTATTCGGTAAGTGGCATCCATTTGGCGCAATGGGCGCTGCATTATTCTTTGGATTTGCTCAAAGTTTAAGTATCATTGGCTCTCTCTTACCGTTATTTCAAGATATACCCAACGTGTACATGCTCATTGCACCGTATGTGCTTACCATCCTAGCACTTACTGGCTTTATCGGACGTGCAGATGCACCGAAAGCCCTTGGTACACCTTATTTAAAAGGAAAACGATAAATACGATATATGAACAATCCCCTGAAGGACAAACTATCTTCAGGGGATTTTTGTATGATAAAAACGAAAAAATCCCTGTTTATTTTACTTTTATTATACTTAATTTAGTTTAATAAATAGAAGAGTATCATTCAATCTTCTACAATTGAGACAAATAGCGTTTGGGGGTGTTTATGTGGCTAATGCACAACAATTGAAATCGATTACAAACGATTCTGACAATAATAAAAGCATTTTCCGAAAGATGATGTCTTGGAAAATTGGTGTTATTGATCTTCCTGTGTATTTAGTACTTGCAGCGATTATTTTAACTGCCGCTTATTTCAATAAAATTCCAGTAAATATGCTTGGTGGTTTCGCTGTTATTATGATTTTGGGGATTTTCCTTGGAGATGTAGGACAACGTATTCCAATCTTAAAAGATATTGGTGGACCAGCGATTCTTTCTTTATTCGTACCATCGTTCCTGGTCTTTTTTCATGTTCTGAATCCAAACTCGTTGGAAGCGGTTACGTCTCTTATGAAAACGTCTAACTTCCTTTACTTCTATATTTCTGCTCTTGTAGTAGGTAGTATTCTTGGGATGCAACGAACTGTTTTAGTACAAGGCCTTATTCGTATGTTTGTTCCTCTTGTCGCAGGTACAATTGCAGCTGTGACTGCCGGAATTCTTGTTGGTCTTTTAGTTGGTTACACACCACATCATTCGTTCTTCTTTATTATTGTACCGATTATTGCTGGTGGTGTTGGTGAAGGGATTTTGCCATTATCTATTGCTTATTCACAAATTCTTGGTGTATCAGCAGAGTCATTAATTTCTCAATTAATTCCTGCTGCTGTTATTGGGAACGTCATTGCCATTATCTGTGCTGGCGCCATGAAAAAGCTTGGTGAAAAGCGTCCTGAACTTAACGGGAATGGCCGTCTTGTAAAAACGAAAGAAGCAAATGAAATTTTCGAGCAGCCTGATATGGATGCAAAAGTTGATTTCGGTTTAATGGGTGCAGGTGTACTTATTGCTTGTACGACCTTTATCTTTGGTGGTTTGTTAGAAAGCTTTATCCATATTCCAGGTCCAATTTTAATGATTGTTCTTGCAGCATTAATTAAATACTTAAACGTGATGCCTCAGCATCTACAAAATGGTTCTCAACAGTTCTACAAGTTTGTATCTAGAAGCTTCACATGGCCACTCATGGTTGGTCTAGGAATTCTCTACATTCCGCTTGATGATGTAGCAACTGTTATCTCTATTCCATTTGTATGCGTATGTATCGCTGTTGTTCTTGGAATGGTTGGTTCTGGTTACATCGTTGGTAAATTAATGAACATGTACCCAGTTGAATCTGCAATTGTTACTGGCTGCCACAGCGGACTAGGCGGTACTGGTGACGTTGCGATCCTTTCCGCTTCTGGAAGAATGGGACTTATGCCTTTCGCCCAAGTTTCAACACGTCTTGGCGGAGCAGCAACTGTTATTTGCGCAACGATCTTACTCAGAATGTTTACTTAATCAATACAATCATAAAAAGCATGAGCTCTCATTATGGGCACATGCTTTTTTATATTCCTTTTTTCCTATTAGACTTTATTCTTCACCAAAGACTACTCGTATATATTCTCTCGGCTGAAATGGATATTGTCTTGCTTCTTGATAGGTCATATAGAGAAGATGTTCTGAAAACATCGGCCATTCACTTTCTGACTGCCACCTTTTTTGATCATTTCGTTCTATTAAGAATGCTCCTCCTAAAATCGTGCAGAATATGCTTAAGCTGATGCCCGCTTTTAGTTTCATGTAATCAGCTCCTTTAAGAAAAGCATGTACGAAAAACAAAACAATATACAACGAGTTTCATTTTTGATAAAATAATTTTTGTGGTCAAAAGAACTCAAAAATAAATACAATTTGTTGTAAATCAGTTCAAACCAATGCACTATTTCTGTATTTACGCTATAATTTTATTTACCAGTTCTTTAGAACGTGAATTTATATTGATCGAAGGAGGTTTATTTCTTGCAGCTTATTCACTTCGCCATCCTATCACCTTTTTTGCTTGCGTTTGTTGTGCCTTTTCTTTTTAAATACGTAAAGCGTATACATACGGGGTGGTTTGTTCTTATCCTCCCTATTCTTTTATTTAGCTATTTTGTCCAAATGATCACAATCACATCAAATGGACGAACGTTGTTCTCACAGGCCGAATGGATTCCTTCACTCGGAATGAATTTCACTGTATATATAGACGGACTTAGTTTGTTATTTGCGCTATTAATTACAGGTATTGGCGCACTTGTGGTCTTGTACAGTATTTTCTACTTGTCAAAGGAAAAAGAACAAATCGGCTCTTTCTATACGTATTTGTTAATGTTTATGAGCGCTATGCTTGGTATCGTTCTATCTGACAACATGGTGGTTCTTTACTTGTTTTGGGAGCTAACGAGTATCTCTTCCTTCCTCTTGATTGGGTATTGGTATAAGCGAGATCGTTCTCGTTACGGAGCGACAAAATCACTGCTTATTACTGTTTTTGGTGGATTGGCTATGCTTGGTGGCTTCATCCTTATCTACTTGATCACTGATTCATTCAGTATCCGTGAAGCAATTAATCAGCTTCAGCTCATTATGGCATCACCTTATTTTATCCCTGCCATGATGTTGATCTTACTTGGTGCGTTTACTAAATCAGCGCAATTTCCATTCTATATTTGGCTGCCTGACGCAATGGAAGCACCAACTCCAGTGAGCAGTTATTTGCATTCTGCCACAATGGTAAAAGCTGGTATTTATCTTGTTGCCCGCTTCAGTCCAATCTTTGCAGTTTCAGAGGTGTGGTTTTGGACCCTTTCAATCGTTGGACTTGTCACATTATTCTGGGGATCATTTCACGCCGTCCGGCAAAACGATTTGAAAGCTATTCTGGCCTTTTCAACCGTTAGTCAGCTTGGCATGATTATGCTTATGCTTGGAGTAGGCGCATCTGCCATTCATGAAAACAATCCTGCTTTTTTCGGCGTAGCCGTTCTGGCCGCTATTTTTCATTTAATCAACCATGCCACGTTTAAAGGCAGTCTCTTTATGGCAGCTGGTATTATTGATCATGAAACAGGCACACGTGACATTCGTAAATTAGGTGGATTAATGACCATCATGCCTATTACATTTACAATTACATTGATTGGTACATTCTCAATGGCTGGACTTCCGCCATTTAATGGCTTTATGAGTAAAGAGCTATTTTTCACAAGCATGATACGTATCTCTGACATCAGTTTTACCGATGTTTCCACATGGGGTGCTATCTTCCCAGCAATTGCTTGGATCGCTAGTGTGTTTACGTTCATTTACAGTATGATGCTCTTCTTTAAAACATTTAGAGGTCGCCTACAACTCGATCAATTAGAAAAAAAACCGCACGAGGCACCGATTGGTATGCTCATCCCACCAATTATTCTTGCTGCACTTGTGGTCACCTTTTTCTTCTTCCCAAATATTCTAGCTTATTCTGTCATCGAACCTGCGATTGCAGCCATTATCCCTGATGCGATTGATCCAGGAAAACGGTTTGTTGTCAAAATTGAAGCATGGCACGGCTTTCAGAAAGAGCTTTATATGACGATAGGTGTTGTCGCTTTAGGAATCATCGGATATTTGACGTTGTCAAAATGGCGTCCAATCTACAATATCTTCAAAGAAAAATGGTCATTTAACTCATTATATGATCATTCGCTTACAGGATTAGAAAAAGGCTCGTATCGACTGACAAGCAGCTATATGACTGGGTTTCTTCGTGACTACCTTGTCTATGTGTTTGGGTTCATGATTATCGTGCTTGGAAGCGTCATGGTCTATCAACAAGCCTTCTCATTTCAAACGGAGCATGCTGCACCAATCGGCACTTACGAGGTCATCCTTTCACTTGTCATGGTGGCGGCGACCCTCACGACTGTGTTTGCCCGTTCTCGCTTAACGGCCATTATTGGACTAGGTGTCATGGGTTATACGCTCTCACTATTTTTTGTCATTTTCAGAGCACCTGATCTTGCACTCACACAGCTGATTATTGAAACGATTTCTGTTGCGCTGTTTTTACTTTGCTTCTATCACCTGCCAAAACTGAGCTTGAAGCAAAAAAAGAGAAGGTTCAGATTGACAAATTTAATCATTTCATTAGGTGTCGGCATCATTGTTACCTGCCTTGCCTTCGCTTCAACAAGTGAGCAGTCACTTGATACCATTGCGTCTTATTTTATTAAGAACAGCTACAAGCTTGCAGGTGGAGACAATATTGTTAATGTCATTCTTGTTGATTTTAGGGGCTTTGATACACTTACTGAAATTGCAGTGCTTGCTATCGCAGCACTTGGTATTTATGGGTTATTAAAGTCACAAAGAAAACAGAAGAGAGGAATGCGGCGATGAGAAAAATTGAGACGAATGATATACTATTACAAGTCACAACCAAAATCACTGCATTCATCATATTGCTTTTCTCACTCCACCTGTTTCTTGCGGGACATAACAATCCTGGCGGAGGGTTTATTGGTGGATTAATGAGTTCTTGCGCTGTCGTCCTGCTGCTCTTAGCCTATGACCTAAAAACAGTGAGACGCATCTTGCCGTTTAATTTTATTTATGTAGCAGGTGTCGGGCTCCTCATTGCCATCCTGACCGGTATCGGATCTTTCCTGTTCGGAGCACCTTTCTTATCCCATACCTTTGGTTATTTTCAATTGCCGTTTTTAGGGAAAACAGAGCTGGCAACAGCGGTACTGTTTGATATCGGTGTTTATTTGGTAGTTGTTGGTGTCACCATGACCATTATTCAAACGATTGGAGAGAAGGAATAATGGAATTTCTAATGTCTATTATCGTCGGAATTATTTTTATGACGGCGACCTATTTAATGCTTTCAAAAAGTCTTCTACGGGTCATCGTCGGTACTGCTGTTTTGGGTCACGGCGTCCATTTGCTTCTATTAACAATGGGCGGCTTAAAAAAAGGAGCACCTCCTATTTTAAAAGAGGGGCTCACATCCTATGTAGATCCTTTGCCACAAGCATTAATTTTAACAGCCATTGTCATTTCGTTTGGTGTGACATCCTTTTTGCTCGTCATGGCCTTCCGTGCCTTTCAAGAGCTACGAACAGATGACATGGATCAAATGAGAGGAAATGATCAGCATGAATAATCTCGTGATCCTGCCTATTTTAATTCCATTACTATCCGCTACACTATTGATCTTTATGAACAAGAACATCATGCTGTCTAGAGGCTTTAGTGTCTTTGCATCTCTTTCAGCCATTATATGTAACTTGTTTTTGGTTCAAACGATTTTTACAAAAGGTATACAGACACTTTATTTGGGCGGCTGGAAAGCACCATTTGGAATTGCGCTTGTGGCCGATCAGTTTGCTGCACTGCTCGTACTGACCTCTTCCATTGTTGGACTTGTCACAGTTCTCTTCTCCTTTCAAACGATTGGGAAAGAAAGAGAGCGGCTGTTCTTTTATTCTGGTGTACAGTTTTTATTAGCTGGCGTCAGTGGTGCCTTTTTAACAGGAGATATATTCACCTTGTTTGTTTTCTTTGAATTACTGCTGATGGCGTCTTACATGCTCATTGTGTTAGGCGGATCAAAGCCCCAGCTTCGTGAATCACTGAAATATATTGTGTTTAATATCATCTCATCGGCATTATTTATTGTCGGTATAGCTTGTTTATATGCGGTCACTGGCACATTGAATATGGCTGATTTAAGTGTGAAAATAGCTGAATCAGGACAAACAGGATTAATCACCGTCATTTCGATTCTGTTCCTCATAGTATTTGGCTTAAAAGCTGGTGTCTTCCCGCTTTATTTCTGGTTGCCAGGATCATATCATGCACCTCCTGCAGCAATTTCAGCACTATTTGGCGCACTGCTGACAAAGGTAGGCTTATATGCCATTGCCAGAGTCTTTACGTTAATTTTTATACATGATACAGCCTTCACACATACACTCATGGCGTGGCTAGCCGCCCTAACGGTTATTTTCGGTGTGATTGGTTCTATCGCCTATTCTGATATACAAAAAATCGTGATTTATAATATTGTGACAGCTGTTGGGGTCATCTTATTTGGCATTGCAGCCAATACACCAGCATCGCTCCAAGGAGCCATTTATTATCTCATTCACGATATGGTGATCAAAGGAGCTTTATTTATGCTGGCAGGTGCATTATTTGTGTACGCTGGCACCAACAGCCTGAAAAAAATGGGCGGTCTGATTCAATCCCAGCCTCTCCTCGGCTGGATGTTTTTCATCTCCGCTTTATCACTTGCAGGTATTCCGCCACTTAGTGGGTTTGTTGGAAAGCTAAAAATTGTTGAAGGTGGATTTTCTGCTGGACACATGACATTTTCCATTCTCGTATTACTGTCTAGTCTGCTTGTCCTTTATTCTGTTATGAGGATTTTCACGCTCGCATTTTGGGGCGAAGAACAGGAACTTCCGAGAAGAAAGTCGATTAAAGGTATGGTGTATCCTGGAGTACTGCTTGTTGTTTTATCGCTTGCGATTGGATTAGGAACAGAGTTCATTGCACCTTATATCAATCAAGCTGCGGAAATGATTTCAACACCAGAAAAATATATTCAAGCTGTGCTGAAGGAGTAGATGAACATGGCCTTTCAAATATTATTAAACGCTCTCCTCGCCTTTACATGGATGTTTATGAATGATACTTACACAGCCTCAGGCTTTGTAAAAGGCTTTGTACTTGGGATGGTCGCTATTTTTATGCTGCGGCGATTCTTCCCGCAACGTTTTTATGGCTATGCACTTTATGCCATTTTCAAGCTCTTGATCATTTTCATTCGTGAACTGCTTCTTGCCAATTTGAGTGTTTTGAAGAACATATTATCACCGAAGCTTCAAATCAAGCCGGGAATTTTCGCCTTTCGTACAGATTTAAAATGTGATTGGGAAATTACTGTGCTTGCCAATTTAATCACATTGACACCAGGCACACTGGTCATTGATATATCGGATGATCGATCCATTTTATATATTCATGCGATGGATATTGAAGATGCTGAAAAAGCCATCCATGACATTCGTGTATCATTTGAAAAAGCCATTCAGGAGGTGAGTAGTAAATAATGGAACTCGTATTGCAAATTTCACTCGGCATTCTCGCATTGTCTACCTTGCTTTTTGTCATCAGGGTCATCAAAGGACCTTCCATTCCTGACCGTGTGAGTGCACTTGATGCGGTAGGGATCAATTTAATTGGGATGACAGCCATTGTTTCAATATTACTGAAGACGACTATGTTCTTTGAAATTATTTTACTGCTCGGTATCCTAGCTTTTATCGGCACTGTCGCTTTTTCTAAATTCCTTGAGAAAGGGGAAGTGATTGAAAATGATCGTCATCGCTAAAGCCATTGTGATCTTTTTTATTCTACTTGGCGCCATCCTTTGTCTGATCTCAGCCATTGGCTTACTTCGCTTACCGGACGTCTATACACGTATGCATGCTGCATCAAAAGCATCGACACTTGGCGTTGTACTCATTTTAGTTGGTGTATTCTTTCATGAATGGTTTCTTGCAGGTATTATCTCTGCGAAAATCCTACTCGGGATTGTTTTTATCTTCCTGACAGCACCAGTCGGCGCTCACCTGATCGGAAGAGCTGCCTACAACACAGGAGTCAAGATGGACAAACGGAGTGTGCAAGATGATTATGACGGGTTTCGTAACTTCGTGATTAAGCGAAATGAGGATTCTTATTTATAAAAGACAATTTAATATCCTTTTGTGGAGGAACAAATAAATGAAGGGCCTAACGTGTTAGGTCCTTTTATTTATGTCTTACGAGTGTAAAGAATATTAGCAAGAGTTATCATAGATAGCAACACCTTTTCACTTTGAATTTTTCTAGAAACCAAAAACCTCCATTATGACGCTCAAATATCAACATTATCGTTCAACAGAGTAAAAAAAAGCTTCCGATGGACCGAGCGCTTTTTTATATGCGATCGATGACAGCAAGTGTGCATCTAGACGTACAGACATGCCGGTTTCGATCATCTTTTATATCGATTTGGAATACCATTGTACGCCGTCCTACATGTACAGGAACAGCTATCGCTGTCACCACTCCATCCCGTACAGATTTTAAATGATTGGCATTGATCTCAATACCTGAGCAAACCTGCTGAGTTAAGTCTAAATGAGCAGTAGCGCCCATGCTCGCCACCGTTTCTGCTAGAGCAGCCGATGCTCCTCCGTGCAGTAATCCAAATGGCTGTTTTGTTCGGTGATCGACTGGCATTGTCGCAACGCAGCGTGATTGATTGCATTCCACAATTTCAATACCCAGTGCCTCAAGCAGTGTATTTGATCCACTCATATCCATCAAGGCCCTCTCCCTTCACACGTTTACAGCACACTTTCAGATTTTGCAATTAACACTGCTTCTGTTCGAGATCCAACATTCAGCTTATTAAAGATGGAAGTCAAACTGTATTCAATCGAGCGTTTGCTCAAATGAAGCACATCGGCAATCTCTTGGTTCGTGTACCCTTTTTCCACTTCTCTGAGGATTAAACACTCGCGCTCTGTTAACAGTTCATGATCCGGCTGCTGATCCTGTTCTGGCTTTTCTTGCTGCTGTGAAATTAATTTCTTTAAATAGGATAGCTGAATGACAACTTCTCCTTGCAATGTGCGGTGTATGTATTCAATCACTTTGTCTTTTGTCTCTGTTTTACTAATTGCACCATGCAATCCAGCCCGAATGGCCTCTTCGAAATAATCATCTACTTCATACCCTGTATAAATGATAATTTTCACTTGTTGATTCGTTTCTAAAATTTGTTTCGCAATGTCCATTCCATTGATATCCCCGAGATTTAAATCCATCAAGACCAAATCATAGATGGAAAAGTCATGCGTCTTTAAAAAGGCGGCTTCTGCATCAGGACTTAAACAATCGACTGATAGCTGCTGATCTGATTCTAATATGCTTTTTGTCCCTTCCATGACAGCCGGATGATCATCAATGACCAATATCTTCTTCATGTCTTCCTCCCTTTAAATCACTCACTTCCATTTTATATAAAAGACTTGGCAGATGCCAAGTCTTTATCCTTAATAAGTCGTTACAATTCCAATTCAATTTTCACCTTGAGCCCTTTTTCTGGGGCTGTATGAATTTGAAGCTTTCCATTTAACGCCTTGACTCGTTCCCTTATTCCCGATAGACCCATGCTTATTGTGTACTGATCAAGTTGGCTTGCGTCAAAACCTACTCCGTCGTCCTCATAGTGGAGAACAACCTGATCTTTAATACAAATCAGCATCACTAAGACTTGGTTGGCCTTAGAGTGTTTCAATGCATTGGATAACAGCTCCTGCACAATGCGGTAAATATTAAGCTGTGAGTCAATATCAATGTCCAGCTCTTTATCAAAGCGGGTCGTATTCAGCCTGATATGAAACGGAGCTTCCTCTTGGATTAGAGAAGTCAGCTTCGATATCCCCTTCACTAGGCCTAAATCATAAAGCAACTGCGGCCGAAGTTCATGACATGTTTCTCTCGTCGTTTGAATCACTTTAGACATTTGTTCATTCCATGCAATCAGCGAATGTTCAATAGAGGTTGAGCATTGATCGTTTTGGAAATTCGTTAAAAACATTTCTGACTGTCTTTTTAGTGAAATCAAATCCTGTAGCACGGAATCATGAAGATCCCTGGCTAAATCTGAGCGCTGCTTTTCTTCCATCGCAAACATAACTTTTTTCAGCCAAGCGGGATTCGCTTCACGCTGTTTCAAATCTTCAAGATGCTCCATCAATTCTTCGATCTTGACGACATTCTCTAAACTGACACTTGTATAAAATGCCAATGTTTTTAGCCAAGAAATGTCATCGCGCGTTAGCTTCGGTGTCTTTAAATTTGATAAACAGCAAATCACAAACGAGTGACCGCCCCGCTCGCCAATTTTCATCATAAACCCTTTATTAAGCTCGATGATTTTCCCTACTTCACCTAAAATGTCTTGAAATTGATTGACATACTCTTTCCATAGTTTGCTGTCATCTGTCGACTCATCAATCTCTTCAATTTGTCCATCTTCCTTCACTTCAAGCACAAAGGCTTTATTGACAATGAGCACTTCTAATATCGTATATTTCAAATGATACAGTACTTGATGAAGAGATGATGCTTCACGAATGAGCTGCGTAAATTTAAACACACTATCCTGATAATTATGCTTCTCAGAAAATCGTTTCAGCCGGAAGCGGAAATCTAGAATTTCTTTGAAATAAAAGACCGCAAGCATGAGTGTATAAGTAATTAAGGCGAGCTTCAAAGTGTACTTCAAATCTTCTGGTTTCTGCAAAATGTAAAACGTGACGACAACAAAAATAGTCGGTGTGATCGCTAGAAAACCATAGTACCTCAGTCTACTAATCAGAAAATCCATATTGTAAAGTTTGTTCGTCATGAATTGGTATACGAGTGAAAAAGGAATAAGCAAGACAATGGATGTCAGGATAAAAGGATCAACCAAATACTTATCAAAAAACACATAGGGAATAGCAAAAAAGAGAATGAATGGACTGAACGACAAAACATTCATAATGGCAAAGAATTTTAAAACTGAGCCATGTGCTGTCTTTTTATATCTCTTCATACCTCTGACTATTAAATAAAGAGCTCCTAAAACTGTTCCGAAAAAAAACAGCAAACTGATACTCGGAACATATTTCCTGAATTCAGATGACACCGAAACGCCACTATGTACGGCAAAGTTAAAAATAGGGATCAAATATAAATATTTGATGAGCTTTGGATTCGTTAAGTGAACATCAAATTCCTTGAAATATTGATAGATAAAGTGAATATATAAAATAGACACACTTGATAAACACAATAAGAGAACATAATGGCTAAATCTATCACCAATTCCTGAAGTACCTGCACTCAGATACCCAATACAAATTGATAATAAGAATAATATTAATAAAAATGCAGATTTTCGTTGCGGTTCTTTGTTAATTTTAATAATAAAAAAGATGCAAAATAAGCATATTGAATATAGTAGAAGAGGGATTAAATAGATAAATAAGCTTTCGCGACCTATCAATGTCTTATTTTTAAGTGATATGATTTGGTTGCCTCTTTGTATATCAATTCTTTGCACATTTCTGAGCTTACCATTGATCATGTGGTCTTGAATTAAATTAGATTGTCCGTTTATCTTTAATATAATATCTCCTTCTTTTAACCCCGAAGAATAAGCTAAAGAAAGATATTCAACGTCAACAACTTCCGTTTGGCCGTTTTCATTCTTTTCTACACGTGCGCCATTAAAAATATCAAATACATAGATATATGAAATATAGATCACAAATAAAAAAGACAAAAATACAAGAAATGTGGACAATTTTGTATAGGTAAGCTTCATGTTTAAAACATCCTTAAGAAAAATCATTAAATCATCATACAGGTTTGAATCTCAAATTAATACTCCCAGATGTATTTTGCACTCATGTATTCTTTTTTTACACCCTCTATAATGGCTGCGGTTGTTTGTGCGTCAGCATGAATTAAGTTTGCATTTCCAGAAATCAATTCATCAATCACACCTGGGTTTTTTATTAGATATGCAATGATATTTTGAATATTCAATCATTTCCCTCCTTTGTCATAAATGCATATAATTGTTCCTTCTTTGTTTTAGGTAAATCAAGTTGCTCAATTCCTTGCCTCATCTTTAACAGCATAATCTCTCTCATGGATACCATGTACTGAGTCAAACCAGCTTCAAGTAATTTCTGTTTCAGTTGAAACGGCTGATGCTCAAACTCATTGAGCCTGCCTGAAAAGAACTCAAGCAACTCATGGCTGGCATCGTTAAAACGTCTCTCTAAAAAACTAAATGCCAGTGTTTGTTTTTTTTGCAAATCCCCGTTTGTTTTCGAAAATAACGCAAAAAAATCATTACTGATCTGCTCAGCAACACCATAATATATTGAATAAGATTCCACAGTTGGGTTGATTTTTCTCGTCGCTAAATAAACACCTAGTACACTAGAAAGAGCTGTTAATGATCCTGATTTTTTCCTTAAAACCTCTACACACTCTTCTTCTGTTCCATGTATATGACGCAAATCATCATGTTGTCCTTCCATTGACAATTTGATGAAGTGGAACAGCTTCTCAATTAGTTGAGAATCATTTTCACCTATTGATGTGATAGATTGGATACTCAGCGTATACAAATACGTAGACGCATTGATGGCCACCCCTTGGTTGACGTTCATCCAAGGATAAGAATCTTTATCCTGATCTTCAATATCATCTAATATATCGGCTGATAAGATGAGAAGTTCAATCCCTGCTGCCAGCTTTGTAATCGCTCGCTTGTCTTGTCCGCCAAATGCCTCATAATGCTCGTAAGCCAATTGCCCAAAGGGGAATTCATTCTTTATATTTGTAAATTCAAGAAGCAGCTTTTGTAAATCCTTTTGCCTGACTGCATGTTGAATAAAATCAGACATATTCTGCTTGATTTTTGTATTCTCTAGATAGTTTAGCATACTCGGTCTTGTACCTCACCCTTTCGTCTTTTATTTTACTAAAAAGACTTGAGCAAATGTCCACTGACATCACTATTTAACAATTATATAATAATATATCCTTTTTTTGTATGTATTTGGATAAAAAAAAGACTTGATGATTATCAAGTCTTTAAGAAATTTTCACATATTCATATTTGTCGTATTGATCAATGCTTTTGTTAATGTTATGAAGAGAGGCCGTTGTTTCTCTAATTTCGTTTTCAAGTTTCCATAATAATTGTTTAAGTTCTTCGATTTCATACTTTTCCATCGATTCCACTCTCCTTTTTTGGAAGATCAATGTATTTGTGTATGGTGATTGGGTCATAAGTATTTGATCTGTTACTAATAGTGTAAATGCAATTGAGTATTTTTTCACCGAAAAGTATGCACAAAATGTGTGCGTGATACCGCAAAATTCAATAGGTCTTTTTTCATCATTTTCTGACTTTTCAACTCGTACTTTTATCTCAATTTTAAAGGAAATGCGTCATTTTTACGACAAGAAAAGGAATCATTCGTCAAGATCCCCCACAACAGAACATACGCTTCCTTTTATTCTCTTGGTTTTTCATGTCATAGGTCAGACGACAGGCTCTACAGTAGACACCGCAATTTTTTGGCGACATTCACCGAAATTGACCGCAGAAGTACCTATTTTTATGATGAATTTACAAAGATAGAAAGACCATTTTGATTCTTTATTCTGATTTTCTACATACATTTAGAACAGATATCCGTCCAATTTCACTTTATGAGAGAAGAGGCGATCATATGTTTCACTATGTTCCTTATCCTCCTTTGCAGGTTCCCGCAATGCGGAGCGCATATCCACGTGCGCCTATGACCTATCCTCCAGTGGATGCCCACTCGTTTCAAAGATCCGCAAAGGAATCAGCCCGGCTCGTTGCTGACGCATCACTTATTACACAACAGATTTCCAGCTCGCTTTCGTTTGCCAAGCGAATGATGGAGGCTGCTGAACGCGCTGATACAACAATTGTCATCAGAATGCTGAAGCAAATCGGGGTGAAAAGCAATATTGATATCCGCTTTAGTCCAGAAGGCATTCGCATCTATTTATCTATGACTTCAAGCAAGCTTTTTCTGCTTTTACAGTGGGGATGACAAAGAAAAGCCGCTCTGACATGAGCGGTTTTTTTAAGGTTCAAACATTTTATGACACCATTCAATCGCTTCTACATAACAGAAATTACCATTTGACATTCATCATCATTTAAAGGAAAGGATAAAGATCCGGCACCGAATCTCATTAAATCCAAGCAGAATAATCGCCTGCCGGATACTTTTAATTTAATCAAGACGTCTCATGCCACCCGAATTCAGAATAATCGATATGAAACCGAAAGTTCACTTTCAATAAAATGTGTCACTGTCTGAATATTCGGCTTCCTTGCCCAGCTCATTTAAAAGCTGACGATACGCATGAAAAATAGTCGATCATGTCGTCCTAAAATGACGTGCGGCTCGCTAAAAAAAGCTTCTAGGGCTTCTTCATATTCTTTCCGGGTTTCCACTTTTTCTACAAGGAAAGTCGATACTTCTTATATGTATTCAAAATGTCTCTTCGTTCTTCCAATGTTGTCTTCATAAAATCAATTTTTCAAATATCAATGCAATAGAGGATTTCATCAAACAACCTTTCACTAAAATTGTTCCATTGAGAAAGAAATCATCCAGTGCAATTGTAGTATATCAAATGATTGCGGTATGGATCATTTGAACCGGTCAAAATAAAAAAGATCACCTGACTTGATGATCTCCTTCTCTACTACAATTAGCTTTCATAAAGCTCTTTTTTGATTTTATTTTTCACATCATGGATGAATTGCATCTTATTATCCCAGCATTTTTGACTCAAATCGACTGGATATTCTTCTGGTTTGCTGATTCGTTTGTACTCCTCCCAGAAAAGTCCGAGACTTTCCTGCACATAGGTTTGAATCGTTTGAATATCGGGATTATCATACACAAGCTTTCCTTGTTCGAAAATTGGGACGTGAAGATCCTTTGCCACAAAGTTTGTGACAAACTTGCTGATAAATGTATGGACGGGATGGAACATTTTCAGCTTATCTTCACTGTGTACATCTTCCGCTTCAAGAGCAATGTAGTCTCCCTCAGAGTGATGATTTAATTGATTAATAATGCGGTACACACGCTTACGGCCTGGTGTTGTCACTTTCTCTGGATTGGATGAAATTTTGATGGTGTCGTTCATTTTGCCGTTTTCTTCTATAGACACAAGCTTATATACTGCACCGAGGGCTGGCTGGTCAAATGCTGTGATCAGTTTCGTTCCAACACCCCACACATCAATTTTTGCGCCTTGTGCTTTTAAATTCATGATGGTATGTTCATCAAGATCGCTTGATGCAATGACTTTTGCTTCATGGAATCCCGCTTCATCCAGCATTGCCCTCGCTTTTTTAGACAAGTATGCAAGATCTCCGCTATCAAGTCTGACACCAATGAAGTTGATTTTGTCTCCGAATTCTTTTGCTACTTTAATCGCATTCGGAATACCTGATCTGACGGTATCATACGTATCCACTAAAAAGACACAGTCTGTATGCGTTTCAGCGTATTTTTTAAATGCGGTATATTCGTCGCGATATGCTTGTACAAGTGCGTGGGCATGTGTCCCTGATACTGGGATATTGAAGCGTTTCCCTGCACGAACATTACTTGTTGCCTGGAATCCACCGATCAGTGCCGCTCTTGCTCCCCACATCGCTGCATCCATTTCATGTGCGCGTCTTGTTCCAAATTCTAATGCTGTCTCATCTTCAATGATTCCCTTGATCCGTGCCGCCTTTGTTGCGATCAGCGTTTGGAAATTCACGATATTGAGCAAGGCCGTTTCAATTAACTGCGCTTCAACAAGCGTTGTCTCGATGCGCATAATTGGTTCATTGGCAAAAACAATTTCTCCTTCCCGCATTGAATGAAGTGTACCTGTAAAGGACAACTGGCTTAAGTATTCAATGAAATCGCTTTTATAACCAAGTTCATCTTTTAAATAAGCAAGATCGCTTTCGGTAAAGGAAAAGTCAGATAAATATTCAATCGCTTTCTCTAAACCAGCAAATACAGCGAAGCCATTGTCAAATGGAAGCTTTCTAAAGAAGAGTTCAAAGACTGCCTTCTTCTCATGAATGCCGTCTCTCCAATACGTTTCTGCCATGTTAATTTGATAAAGATCTGTATGTAGTGATAAACTGTCGTCAATAAACCGATGCTCCAACTTCCATTCTCCTTCCCTTACTTAACCACTTTCGCACCAAGCGTATGCTCAAAGTGAGAAAGCGCCCACTCGTGCCCTACTTCATTGAAACTCGCGACGGCATTCTGATGAATCACAAGCTCAAAGCCTTTATTGTACGCATCAATAGCTGTATGAAGTACACAAATATCGGTACACACTCCGGCTAAATGAAGTTCAGTGATGCCACGCTCGCGCAGTTTCATTTCTAATTGAGTTCCTGCAAAAGCAGAGTATCTTATTTTTTCCATATAGTAGACATGTTTTGCATATTTTGACGTGTGAAATAGTGAACTTAACTTTCCATAAAGTTCAATTCCTTCTGTCCCGCGAATATTATGGGGCGGAAATAACTTTGTCTCTGGATGATAAGGATCTTGTTCTTCATGGTGATCGACCGCAAAGACAACAAAGTGCCCTTCATCGATAAATGAAGAAGTGATCTCTGTGATCTTAGGTTCAATCGCCTGTCCAGGCTTTCCGCATGTTAGTTTTCCATCGTCTGCAACAAAATCAACTGTATAATCAATACAAATCAATGCCTTGCCCATCCGCATCTCCCCCCTATGCTCTTTTGAATCATTATAGCCTAATCATTTCACTAGGGAAACCTATTCAACAGATTCACGAGAAAAAGCTTTTTGAAACAGCTCATCTTCTATATAGATGTGCTCTTGATTGATCGCATCTGGCACCTCTATGACAAGACCAAAAGGAGAGTGTGACTCGTGATGATTCACCACTTTAAAAGAGCAGCCAGCATCATTGGCCATTTTGACATATTGAGAATAAGAAGCATAGGACAATTCACCATTTAAAAGAACCGTAGCTTGTCGATTGGCCTTCAATACTTGCTCTATCTCTTGATACGGTTTATTTCTTGATACCTGTCCCTTTGTCAGGACCAGAAGCGCTCGTTCTCTTAATGAACCGAGAAACATTCTTCGTTCATCGGGTTTTGTTTCAGCGTGTCCAAATATCCCTTGCTGCAAATAAAAATCAACATATTCTTCTTTCATCGCTGCTTTCACTCCTAGTTTCTGAATTTACATTTCTGTAACCCAGTGCACAATTTTTTGTGCGAGCTCACTGGCTTCGTCTGTTTCCACTCTTTCCATTAAGGAATGTTCAAGTGATTGTTCAAGCTGCCTCTTTTCGTCCTCATATGCAATGGAAATGCTCCATTCAATGTCAGGTACAGCGACAAGCGTTTTATATTCTTTTTTATTTTCATGTAAATATACATTGTAGGTTTTTTGTTGGCTGCTTGTGATGTGTGCTTTTCTTATTTTCATTCGACTCTTTTCACACCTCTTTTCTTCTTACTTCCATATCCATTGTACCATAAAAAAAGACAGCTTCTGAAAAGGAGTCCCTTTCAAAGCTGACTATGCATTAAAGCTCTTTTGCTGACCAATCAGGTTTGAATCCCAAACAAACGTGACGTTTGGACTACTGAAGAATTGGACAAAGTCTCCTGCATTATAGGTGCCTGAACCTCCGGCAGAGCGATCGACACTTTTTGGTGAAATGGCAAACACATCACCGAATTGTGCAGCACCGTTTCCAATCACACGCTCAATATGAATAGGCCCAACAATCGCTGGCATCTTTCCACCACCTTTACTCTCCTCATCATATGCCCAGCACAAAAATCCGTGTATATCCAACATATCATCAGCTGCTTTTCTATGCATTAAATGATTGAGGCTGGTTAAACAGTGAAAAGTCCCATAGCATGGTGGCATTTGGATTACTTGTGAGGGACATATAATCACCTGAATTAAAGGCTCCTGCACCGCCGCTAGAGTGATTGACGGCCAAAGGAGCGATGGCCAGAACATCACCGAAAGTAGCGGCACCGTTCCCGTCTAATATCTCAATATGAATGGGTCCAACAATCGCAGGCATCTTGCTTTCCTCCCTATCTGCTTATGTGAGCCATCTTATGCAAAAAGGGAAAAGTTGTGCGTCTGCCCTAAACGTTTAAATGCTGTTCTTTTCGAGAACGTTGACGAAGCTGAATCAATCTCACAATATTTAGTGTAATGGCTTTGAGCAACGCATAAACAGGGACAGCAAAGATCATGCCAAGTATTCCGCCAAAGCTCCCTGCGCCAATTAATAGCAGGATAATAGTCAATGGATGTGTGTTGAGACGCTTCCCAATGATTAATGGAGAAATCACGTTTCCATCAATTTGCTGGACGACAAGAATCACAATCACTGTCACAACCGCTTTTCCAGGCGAATCAAGAAAGGCAATGAGCACAGCCGGCGCTGCGCCAAGATAAGGCCCAAGATACGGAATGACGTTTGTAATAGCAATGATAATGCCAAGAATGAGCGCATATTTCACACCAATTAATAAATATCCGATAAAGCAAGCGACTCCAACAAATAAACATACAACAATTTGCCCCTGTATGTAAGCAGCAAGCGTGTCGTTTAATTCTTTGAAGATCTTCAGTCCTTCCTTGCGGTAAGGCATTGGCAAGAACTGAACAAGCTTGTCCGGAAACTTATGCCCGTCTTTTAGCATATAAAATAAAATAAATGGAACCGTGATCACTACAAGTGCAATATTCGTAATCACGCCAAACACAGCAGACATACTTGATGCAATATTTTCTGGTAAATCTTTTAATGTCGAAACGATCGTCTGTTCAAATTTGGAGACAGACACATAATCTTGGTTCATCATCCAATTAAATGTTTTAGAATGCGAGAAGTCGTTAATAAACTTTTGCATGTCCGTCACATAACCAGGGAAGCTTTTGACCAGTCCACCCACCTGCATGACAATGACAGGTCCAGCAACATTGACAATGAAGGTGATGAGTCCGATGAATAGAAGATAAATGATCAGAATGGCGAGTGTCCTAGGAATCTTCTTGGACAGGATTCGCACAATTGGATTAAAGATAAAAAAGAGAATCCCTGCCAGCAAGATGGGGACAAACAGTGTTGACGCAAATAAAATAATCGGCCGAAACAAAAACGAAACCTTTGTTGATACATACACAATGAGTAAAACAAGTAGTATTTGGAATGTCCAAAAATGGACTTTAGATTTTAACAAATATGCTCCTCCTATTACGTATTGTTCTTATTAAAAACTACTATTCCCCCCACCTTCTGTCAACTGCTTATCGTTTTAGAACCATATTTTTTGAAAAATAAAGAACAATTGGTATATCAAGCACTTTTTCCAGATATACATTCTGTAAGCATGAAAAAAGCAGATACTAATGCATCTGCTTTTTACACTCTTTCACTGTGATCAGGCATCACCGACACGATTTGCTGGATTCTCACATAAAACACTGATTTTGCCCCCGCTTCAATCACAATATGATCCGGCATGACTTCCTTCAATTTTCCACGTACTGTATCTTTCACTGTTTGAACAATCAACCTCATACCGACCACTTTCTGCAATGTTTGATAAACATATGGATCAACTAATGAAACAAGCTGTGGACTTCCTTGTTGTGCCATCCTATCTGCCCCTTTACTTGTGTATTTACCCACAGCGTATGCAATGACCCATGTGAATGTCAATCGGCAAACCTAAAACATTAGTACTACATTTTTACAAATTGTATGTTTTTACTTTTTTTAGAAGTATAATAGATTGGTGCTGCCAACAACTTAAATTATTTGAAGAGGTGAATGATCTTGAAAAAATTAATCTGTATCGTTACTGTTATGCTCTTTCTATCCTCTGCAAGTTATGCGTATGCAGGCACAATTGGAGATGAACCTGGAACACCAGGCAAGTGGTTTAAAGGGGAAGAGCCGGTTCAAAAAGACGAGGCAAAACCCCCACTTGTTTTTGTTCATGGCATTAACGGCTCCTCCTCCACATGGTTTGATCGAAACGATATGGCAAAACAGGCTGTTCTGAATGGATACGAAAGCGCATTCATAGATTTGTATCCAGATCAGGACATGAAAAAGAATGGTAAACTATTAGCCGAAAAGCTAAAAGAGATTTATGATATTTTCGGAAGAAAACTCATTATAATCGGTTATAGTAAAGGCGGGGTGGATACACAATCTGCACTTGTCTATTACAACGCCCATCCATATGTAGATAAAGTCATCACACTCGGGTCTCCTCATTACGGAACGCCGTTAGCCGATTTAGCGTATAGCAAAGTCGGTAGTTGGCTTGCGCAAATTCTTGGACAAAAAAGCCACGCGCTCTATTCTTTACAAACGGGTCCCATGGCCGCTTTTCGAAGTGAAACCGACCGGCTAGAGACGTTCCCAAATAAATATGTCACCTATTCTGGTTCAGAATGGGGAACTTTTGGCAGTGTATTGTATTTAGGCGGCATGTACTTAAAGAGCTTTGGTGCAAACGACGGCGCCGTCACGGTCAGCAGCACAAGGTTATCGTATGCAAACAATATCTTAACGGGAAAATGGGATCACTTTTCGATCAAAAACGGCACAATCATGTTCCCAGTGTTCAAAAACCATCTACTAGCAAACATCGCAAATACTGAAAATGAAGATGACCCGAAACAACATGATCCAGCCTCTACTGAGCTGAATACAGACGTTTATGTAAAAGGCGGGGAAAATGAAAAGGATAAAACAGAGGAGTTCTATGTAGAGGAAGGAACGAATGGCTTATCGATTCAGTGGTTAAATACAAGGCAAGAAGCAAAGCTGGAAATTGTCTCCCCAACTGGAGATGTCTTAACAAAACTTAAGACAACGGAAGCATCATTCCCATATGAAGGCGCATATTCACACCATGTGCAAATCAATAAACCCGTTCCTGGAAAATGGACGATTCGATCAAATTCAGGAAAAAAGGCTCCTTATTTACTGCTTGTTTCCTATGATTCACCATTAAATGAAGAAATTAAAGTGGCAGCAGCGAAATCAGGAGATGCATCAACACATTCTAGCAGTCTGATCAAACAATTAAGCAAAAAAGTAGAAACCATTTACTTTAAAGATGCAAAAAAAGATCATCCACTGAAAACGACGAGTTCTTCATCAGATGTTCAATTGAACAAAGAAGGTGCTTATTCGGTCACGGTGCATTACACAGGACTCACTGCGTCAGGAACATCTGCGTTTAACCGAACCGTTATTCGCACATTGTATGTGGATCAGCATGGAACGATTCATGGAGACATTCCCTACTAAACAGAGCGTTTCATCGGCTGAAGTGCCTGCTGCACTTTCTGATCCAATTCAGCAATTTTTTTCATTGCCAATGATTCATCTATTTGTCTGTAGTGATGGTGTCCGCCAGGCTCTTCATCCATTTCATCTGCTTTCTTCACAATTTGCTGGAGTGTGTTCTTATGCAGGTCGCCCTCTGGCAAATAAGAATCTGTGTGAAGCAGAATCGCAAGCGCAATATCTTTGGCTGCTTTTGGTTCCTCACTGAGTCGTATGAGCAGCTTGTGTGCCCGCTCTGCACCTTTAATCGCATGAATATCATTTCGTCTATATGTCTCGTAATCCCATTCTCCACCTGCTGTATACCATTCATAGTGACCAATGTCATGCAAGAGTGCTGCTTTCACAGCAAGGTCTGGGTTAATTCCTGCTTGCATCGCCAGTTTGAATGCATGATAAGCACAAGCAATTGCATGGGCTTTTCCTGAACGATTTAAATATTTTTGAGCGACTGGATGGGTATAAACATCCATTAATGTAACCTTTCTCATGGAAACCCCTCCTTATCTATATTTTAAGCATCCTAACATATTCTGAAAAGAAACTCAAATGTTCTGTCATACTTCATATGAGTTGCAAAATTAGCTTATGCCACGTAAGCTGTCTTTGCTTGTACAATACGAAAAAAGCAGTCATTATAACTGCTTTAGATTGTTGACAAAAGGGCTAAAATGAGCTTTATTTTAGCCCCTTGTCTTCTTTTCAGCGTGATTGAAAACCTTTGAAGTCTAGGAAGGACGAGTACTGGAGCGGAGCACCAGCTGGATCATCTGCTAAAAGATCGAGCCAATTACCAGCCACTGCATCTGGACTCTTCAGCGTGCCTGTTTCATATAATTTCTGAAAACATTCAATTTGTTCGAAATCCTGTTTTGATGACTTTCTAATCTCTTCCTGCATATCTGTATCAATCGTGCCGGGTGAAAAGGAAAAAGTCGTGTTCGGGTGTGCCTCGTCTTGCTGTTCCTCATGTAAAGTCCTCATAAACATATCAAGCCCTGCCTTTGTGCTAAAGTATCACTCCATCCTTTGTATGGATTTTTGGCCGCTCTAGAAGAAAGATGAACGATCGTTTTCTTCCCTTTGAATGATTGAGTCTGTTCGGCAAATACATGACTCAGAAAAACCGGAATAACAAGGTTTAACATATAATGCTGATGAAGTGTATCCTGTCCGCATCCATTAGCTCTTCCCTTTTCACCGCTAACTTTGCCAGCAAGGCTGTCATCTTATTTTTATAGTCTTTCAAGTATTGAGCTTCAAACTCTTTAATCAGCTCTTCTTGAGACGCTTTCACAAGGTGAGTTAATCCAGTTGATTGCACGGGAATTGCATCTTCTCTCTATTTCTGAACAGATTGAATGGCACCATCAGTTGTTTTTCGCTCTTAATCTAGTATTTAACAGTTTTTCGGTCATATATTCTTAATAAGTGCACGCACGCTAATTTATTTTTTACTACGTTATGATTGTACTATTAGTATTCATTCATAACCAATGTGCTCAGATCTAAAGTTTTCTGTTTTTTAAAGTTTATGACATTTTGTTATTGATTTACGAGCCTGATTCTCTTCATAATGTAAGTACGTGAAATATTCGAAAAAGCAGGGGTTTTTTATGACAAAAAAGATAGATCCGTTTAAGTATAGTCTTGATCGTTTAGAGGATGTGGCAGATCAAATTAGTGATGTGCTCAATTGCCCTATTACTATAGAAGATACTCATCATCGATTAATAGCATATAGTACACACAATGATTTCACTGATCCCGCTAGAACTTCTACCATTATCTCCCGCCGTGTACCGGAAAAAGTCATTAATCGCCTTTGGAAGGACGGCATTATTCCTACACTCCTTAAAACAGGGGAACCGCTTCGTGTACCCCAAATTGCCGAAGTGGGTCTTTCTAGCAGAGTCTCCATTTCGATCTGGAAGGACAAAGAGGTGCTTGGATTTATCTGGGCTATTGAATCAACGCAGCCTTTTTCAGAAGAAGACATGGACCTTCTCAAGATGGCCGCACATGCCGTTAAAAACAAATTGCTCAATTTACAAATTCGAAAAACGAAAACAGAAGAACGCAATCAGGAGCTTTTTTGGAAGATGCTCACAGGTCATATTCACGAAAAGGGTGAGATGCTTGACCTATTTTTGAGACTTGGCATGAGATGCCCGGATACGTATGCCATTATCATCTTTCGTCTTCGCGACGAACTCACAGAGGAGACGGAAAAAAAGCTTTCCTATCTGCTTGAAACAACGCAGCAAGTGCAGGTGCTATTAACGACTGTTGATTTTCACGAATTGATTATTCTTGTCGCACCTAAAACGGAGCACCCGCTTCAGGATATTAAACAATTCACAAGCGGCATGCTTCAGCAACTGTCTGACCGCTATCATATCCATCACGTTCAGGCGGCCATTGGCGGAATTTATGATCATATCACTCATATTCAGCCCTCCTATAAAGAAGCACTTGCTGTATTAAAAACAAAAGAACGCTTCCCTGTTGAAACGGAACGGTTAAACAGTTTTTCTGAACTTGGCATTTATCAATATTTAGATGTGCTTGCTGAAAAACGAAAGAGCTCGTCTTATTCCAGTTACTCGTTATCAAAGCTGGAGGATTACGACCTAAGGCATCATTCTAACCTAGTCGAGACCCTTGAACGGTTTATTGATTGTGACAGCAATGCCAATGTTGCCGCAAAGCAGTTAAACATTCATATCAACACCTTGAATTACAGACTGAAGCGGATTACAGACATTGCAGAAATAGATTTAAAAAACATGAATGAGAAAATGACCATTTATCTTGATATGAAGCTAAAAAACGTCTATTTGTGAAATTTCACAAAGAGGCGTTTTTTTATTTTTTGTTTCAACCGAAGAATTTTCTAAACTTTCAGGATACACTATACATACAATATCAATAGACAAACATAGGAGGAAATAAATATGATCATCGGCATTCCGAAGGAGATAAAGAACAATGAAAACCGAGTGGCATTAACACCAGGAGCAGCTTCTCAATTGCTTTCTGCTGGACACCAGATTTTAATTGAAACAAACGCTGGTTCTGGAAGCGGATTCACTGATGACGATTATGTATCTGTTGGTGCAGAGATTCTTGATCAGGCAAAAGATGTGTGGTCATCTTCTGATATGATTATGAAGGTTAAAGAACCATTATCTGAAGAGTATCCGTATTTCAGAGAAGGTCTCATCTTATTTACGTACCTGCATCTCGCAGCAGAGCCCTCCTTGGCTGAAGCATTAAAACAAAAAGGCGTCACAGCCATTGCTTATGAAACGGTAACAGACGGGAAATCCCTTCCCCTGTTAACACCTATGTCAGAAGTGGCAGGCAGAATGGCCGCTCAAATCGGTGCACAATTTTTAGAAAAGACAAAAGGCGGAAAAGGCATTTTGCTCGCAGGCGTGCCAGGGGTATCAAGGGGAAAAGTGACCATTATAGGTGGCGGTGTTGTTGGAACAAATGCAGCGAAAATGGCTATCGGACTTGGCGCAGATGTAACTCTCATTGATTTAAATGCGGAACGATTGCGTCAACTTGACGATCAGTTTGGTCATCAAATGAAAACGTTAATGTCTAACCCCGTCAACATTGCAGATTCAGTCAGTGAGGCAGACCTTCTCATTTGCGCCGTTCTTATCCCAGGGGCAAAAGCACCAACCCTTGTGACAGAAGAAATGGTGAAACAAATGAAGCCTGGTTCCGTCATTGTCGATGTAGCCATTGATCAAGGTGGCATTGTGGAAACAGTTGACCATATCACAACACATGATCAGCCCACTTATAAAAAACACGGCATTTTACATTATGCCGTCGCCAATATGCCAGGTGCGGTTCCGAGAACATCAACTGTTGCTTTAACAAATGTCACCGTTCCTTACGCACTGCAAATTGCAAATAAAGGCGCTGCAAAAGCCATCAAAGAAAACAACGCCATCGCAGAAGGGGTCAATGTCATGAACGGACATATCACATATGAAGCCGTCGCTCGTGATCTAGGCTATGATTACGTGCCTGTAAGTAAAGCAATTGATACGTCTTTTATGACAGAAGCTTAATATGCCACCCGCCCTTTACATGGGCGGGTTTTATTGTTAACCAAAAAATAATAAAGGTTGACAAAAGTTTCTCTTCCCCTTAATCTATTTGTACAGTTAAGACAGGGGGAAACATCATGCAAAAGAAGACAAGAACTGCTGACTTTGTGCTAGTCGGAATGTTTGCCGCACTAATGGCTATAGGTGCAAATATCACATCGATCGTGCCGTTTTTACAGGTCGGCGGAATTCCACTCACGATGCAGCCGTTTTTTTGTGTCCTTGCTGGTCTTTTGCTTGGCAGACGGCTTGGCGCATTAGCCATGATTGTATATGCCTTAGTTGGGATTGCTGGAGCACCTGTATTCGCACAATTTTCAGCAGGGTTTGGTGTCATTTTAGGCAAAAGCGGCGGCTTTGTGTTATCGTACATTCCTGCTGCCTGGCTTGCCGGATTCATTCTAGAAAAAAGAAAACACCCTGGCTTTGGCCACTTTTTGCTTGCAGCCATTGCTGGAACGACCGTGATGTATGTGATCGGGACAACCTATATGTACATCGCGTTAAATGTTTGGCTGAATGCACCGATTTCTTATCAAACAACGTGGTTCTTCATGATCTGGTTTATGGTAAAAGATTATGCTTTCACCATTTTACTTGCAATGCTGGCACCTAAAATTTATCGCTCTGTTTCAAAAGCCACATCTTTTCGAAAAGAACAAACTGCTTCCTAAATATCAAAAAAGGCTAAAATGATCTATATTTTAGCCTTTTGTTTCTTTTCAGCGTAAAACATTTCATGTTACAGGATAATCGCCGCAAGCCAGCCGAACAGGACAAGCGGAACATTATAAAAGGCGAATGTCGGCACACATGTACCCCAAATGTGGTGATGCTGTCCATCCATATTCAGGCCAGATGTCGGTCCAAGGGTACTGTCACTTGCAGGTGAACCTGCATCACCTACAGCGGCAGCTGAACCAATGATTGCAATAGTTGCCAGTGGACTAAAGCCTAAGTGCATGCAAAGCGGAACAAAGATGGTTGTAATAATTGGAATAGTGGCAAACGATGATCCAATGCCCATTGTCACTAGCATACCAACCAATAGCATCAAAATCGCTGCTACACTTTGGCTGTTTCCGATGAGCTGAGAAGATGCTTTGACTAGTTCTTCAATATCCCCTGTTTTCGTTAATACGTTGGCAAATCCAGCGGCTACAAGCATCACAAAACCGATAAATGCCATCATATTCATCCCAGAGGTAACGAGCGCATCAGCTTCATCCCGTTTCATCATGCCTGTGACAAACAGGACAAGAAGTCCTGCCAGTGCGCCGAAGATCATTCCTTCTACTCCAAGGCTTTGAGATAAATAGAGTTGAACGATTAGTGATACAAGGATAGCAAGAACAGCAAAGAACAAGCTCTTTTTCGTATAAGCTGATTTTTCTACATCCGTTATATCACGATTCTCATATACTTTTGGCTTGCGATACACAAAAAGTGAAACAAGCAGCCCGAGGACCATGCCTCCTACAGGAATGAGCATCGCAAATGGAATATCTGCTAATTGAACTGTCAGTCCAGCCTCTTTCATGTTATCGCGAAGTATCCCCTGAAAGATTTGCCCAAAGCCGACTGGAAGTAAAATATATGGTGCAGTGAGTCCAAAAGTCATCACACATGCTAACAGTCTGCGGTCAATTTGAAGTTCATTAAAAACTTTTAATAACGGCGGGATTAAAACTGGAATAAAAGCAATATGAACAGGAACGACGTTTTGTGAAAAACACGATACGATCAAAATAACCAGAATGATGAGCACTTTTGATAATGTTTTTCTTCTTGAATCGCCATCTTTTCCTAGAAGCTTCACTGCTCCTTCAACCATGGCATCTGGAAGACCTGTTTTCGTCAGCGCAGCAGCAAATGCACCTAAGAGCGCATAACTAATCGCAACTGTCGCATTTCCGCCGAGTCCGTCAGTAAAGGCTTCAACCGTTCCTCCAAGACCTAATCCGCCTACAAGGCCACCCGCTAAAGCGCCAAGTGCTAGCGCAATGACTACATTGACCCGTAGCAGGCTTAATATCAACATTAAAACAACTGCTATCACAACTGCATTCATGATGAAACCTCCAAAATCCTTTAGTTTACTAATGTAGTAGATAATTAAAGTACTAACGTATGTTACCACAGAAAATTTTTCTCGTCAAATAGCGTATGTCCAATAAAAAAGCTCCGCCATCTGGGACTGACCCCCGTTTTTGAGACAGGGATCAAAACACCTTTATACAGCCAATTGCCGATAGTTTAGATGTATACACAGAACCTTGATCGCTATGTAACACGCAGTTCTTAGGCAGTGCTGGGAGCTGATCAAGTGTGTTTAAGATAAAGTCTGTGTCCTGCTTATCACCAATATTAAAAGCAA